>NZFW01000019.1 GCA_002690805.1 Flavobacteriaceae bacterium | reverse complement strand
TTCACCTTGTTTTCACTATCTGTATTTGGTCAATCTCTGAAGGGTTGGTTTTACTTTCTAAGAAGTGAAACCGCACCGCTTACAAGGCTTGAAGCCAAGAAAAGCATGTATGAGTTTTGAATGTCATCCGATGCGCTCCAATCTCTAGCGCCGGTGATTGTGTCCCACACTTCCGTTCCGAAAGCTGAAAAAGCAAGGAAACCAACTATTACCGGTAAATATTGTAAAGTTGTATTGATGAATGGGGGGTTGTCCTTAGAAACGGAAACCACAGCCAATCCACTACCGCCAAGAATAGTGACGAGAACCCCGAGTACGGCGATTCTATCAATAAAATCGATTGTCCCACCAAATGAAGCCAATACTTCAGCGCTTACATCATCGGGTGATGCAATAATGGAGAATACATCGCCCAAAGATACGCTTAAAGCCATCCAAATTCCTGAAAGGACAGCAATTGCCCCCGCTACTTTTTTTGTTGTGTTTTGCCAAGTCATAATAAAACCTTATTTTGACTCAATGTTGTTAGGGGTATAAAGGTTTGAAACGGTTTTCAGCTTTAACCCCCCTAAAGGGGGGGTTAGAATAAATTAATGGATTTGTTTTGCCAATTTAATTTAGTAGTCCTAGAAAGTATAATTTCCCCAGAAAAATAATATAAAGTTGTTATTTTAGTTCGATTTTCATTAAATGTTTTTTTGTGAATTATCCCCTTCTTTTGTTTTATTACTTGAGCAATCCTTTGAGTATTACAATAATTTTGAGGAAAAATCCGGTTAAAATAATAATTTATTTGATTTGCGGTAATTGGTTGTTTAACTCTCTGAAGGATATAACATATCTTTATCCAATCATATTTCTTTGCTTGAAGATTAAAAGATTGGGTGAAATCAATTTTCATCATGGCAATCACAAACCTCATAATTTTGACAATACTGTAAATCTTCACCGCAATTCATACAAATCAAAACTTCAATCATTTGAATCACCGTGAATTGGACATATATAGCTGAAAGGTGACATTACACGGATTAAACAACCCTTGCACATATCACCAAAATTATAAGATTCTATCATTAATTCCTCGATACTTTTTTTATTCATTTTTTTCACTTCCTATTATTATTATTATTTATTTTATTTTATTATTATATTATATTATATTATATTATATTATATTATTATTTAATTAATTAATTAATTAATTATCTTTCGTTTCTAGTTCACTCCTTAATTTTGAGAAATCAAAACCGGCATCTTTCAAAGATTTTGCAACCGCATTCCTTTTATTATTCCATTCATGCCAGGATTTTGGTCGTTTAGATACCGCCAATGACTCCCAAACTTCAAGACCTTTTTTCATTTCATTTAATCTTCTTAATTCTACTTCTAAATCAAATATTGACTGTTGTGTTTGCGCTTCAGCCTTTACTTCTTCCAATCTTGAATCTATTTCATTTTGCCTTCTCTGAAGGTCTTTTAATTGGGAGTCAATTTTTGACTTTTCATGTTCTAAAGATTCGGCCTCAATTATGGTTTTATGTGACCTTAAACAATCTTGAATAAAAGCTGAAAACCCCCTCCTTGATTTTAATTCAATGACCACATCCATTAAATCGGAATCAATACAAATTGACATTATATGCTTATTCGACATTTTACCACCTTCTATAAAATAAAACTTCAAAAATAGAACATTCTTTATTTTTACATTCCATTAAATGAACAATTCCTTCACCATGTCCGGCCATTTCTTCAATTGTATGGTCGTTCAACCATAGCAACTTATGTCCACAAAAACAAACTATATTCATGATTTAACCTCCATTAACATAATAGTGTCATTATGATTTCCACCATGACAAATAAGATTTAATTCAATTTTATCGAAACCTCTTGACCTACCCATACCCACACTTGACCAACCAAAAGAAATAACTAAACCTCCTTTTTTCAGCTTTTTGGAAATTATATTTTTGATATTTGAAAAAAATGTTTTTGATTCTTCATGAGTCAAAGAGTTGCCAATTTTATCATAACATTCTTTGACTTGTCTTAGTGAATAAGGCGGGTCGAATAAAATTAAATCAACCGAATTATCTTCAAATCTCTGAAGGAAAATAGATGCACATTCATTAAAATGAGTATCATTATTTTCATTAATATCATTGGTCAATAAAGCAAATTCATGTTTTCTTTTTGCGAATGGGTCAATAATTCTCAAATCTTGATTTGAAGTTACTTTTTCTAATATATCTTTAATTGGTTTAATCTTGAATGTTTCTTTGTTTGGCATAGCCCAAAAATAATTAAAATTCATTTGACAAACCTCCAAATTCTAACGGGCCTTTGATTCGCTTGTTTTCTTCTTGAAGGTCTATAACCGTCTGTTCTCTGAATTAGGCCGTTCTTATGTGCTAATTTGATAACAACACCCATTGAACGGGGGTTATTAGCTGAAATATTGGAATTATCAAGAAGTTGCCAAATATCACACGATGAAAAAAGTTCAATCTTAGTTTTACTCAAAAAAACAATTGCTCTCAATGATTGACGAATAAAAGAATAATCTTCACCCGAATTAATCAAAGAATAGGCTCTTTGAAGTTTTTGATTATTACTTAAACCATCAACAATTAAGTTAATTTCTTTCATCTAAAAGCCTCCAAAGTGACAACCGGCCTTTTCAATTCGTTCAATATTGCCAAACCTAATTTTGGCTCAACACAATTACGATAAAGTCTAATTAATTCAAAACCTCTTTTGCCTTCTTTCGGTTTTGGTATTTTTATATCATACATTTGTTCAAATTCTTTACAAGTTGTTATTTGAAGATTAGAAGGCCCTTTCCAATTTATTAAAAATTGTAAATTTATATTAGACCAAATTAAATGTCTAGAAATTTTATAATTTTCTTTAATCAATGGCTCATAATATGGAACTACATTTTCAACCAAATATTTGCCAGAAAAATGCGTTTTCAAAAATATTATAATTTCATATAATGTGAAATCGGGATAAACCGGTTTCGATTCACTATATGCGGAAAACCTAGCCCTGGAATGGCTTTGACATGGTGGCGAGGCAAATATAAAATCATAATCTTGATAATTATTCAATAAATACTCTTTTGCATCACCAATAATCAATTTATCTGAAGGATATAGCCTACCGTATTGTTCAGCTATTTTTGGATTATATTCAACTGCCGTTATAGAATGCTCATCACCCCATAACCTTCGATTTCCACCAATACCGGCGTATAAATTTAATATATTCAAATTAAATCCCCCTTCTTTATACCCCAAATAACACATCTTACACGACTTGAACAATTAGAACCGGTATAATCACAAAAACCAACTTTCTCAATATGTTTTCCCATAGTAGCCAATAAAGAACTAATTTCATTTGATGAAACTCCATTCCTATCGGATTTATTGTAAAAGTGCATTATTTGTTGAGTGTTTAAGTTTCCAAATTCGTTGAGAAATTTCCAAACTTTCAGCTTTCTATGCTTGCCTTTACCTACAAAAACCGGAATCTCTGAAGAGTTCATTATTCCAAACTCCTAACTAAAATTTGATTTTCTTCACATCTACAAACAAATCTCAATAATTCCGGCCTCTCCGGAATTTCTTTCGGTAATTTACAAAAGTTACAAATTTTCATTATTCTTCCTCCCTTTCAAAATCTTCATCAATTTGATTACAAGGATTATTATCTTCTTTATGTTCTACTCTTTCAACTTCAAATTTATGGCTTACAAATATTAAATGATTATCGGTCAAATTAAGTTCTAATCTTGAATCAACCCAATCAACCCATTCATAGTCTTTATAGAGATTATATTGGCTTTGTAATGAATCCAAATAGCTGAAAATAGTTTTTTTATTTACAGTAATCCAACAATTAGAAAGGGTATCAATACAGCCACCCATTTGAACTTTGACTCCACGAGTAAATAATTCCGTCCTCAACCAATCTTTTATCTTTCTTTTTCCGGCTTCAATATCGTTTAGATATTCTACTTTTTCTTTATACATTTTTAATCCTCCTTTTTAGAAAGATTACCCGACATAATGCATCGTTTCGTTATGCGTCATACGATAATTGATTAAATTTTCAATAATCAAATCGGGGTATGTCGCATAATCAATGTTACTGAACATGACCAAATCTCTTTGGAATGTCGTATAATCACACATCATTTCGTGGCTCTCCTTCACCCCTAGCCACCATGATACACCTTATAATCCATTGCCGAGATTTTCCTTATAGGGATATACTTTATGAAAGATTACCCGACGCACGACCTATGATTGATGAATGTCCTAATTGCCACCAACTAACCCTAGAATTAATCAAAGAACATAATATTACAATTTGCTTCAAATGTAAATGGATGATAAATGCGCATTCATGGGCTTCATCTTGGAATTATCAAAAATAATTCTATGCATTTCAGAAAAAAATTTAATTTTAACCTTTCCAAATTTTAGGTTTGTTCTTTTCAGCTTTAACCGTTGAATATCTAACCCCCAAAGGCATATCATTCAGAGATTTTTGGATTCCTATTTCATCAACCAAACTGATTAAATCATCAATATGTTCACCTTCAAGACCCATTCTTTTTAATTTATTTCTTAATGTAATTGAACGAATATCACCAATTGCTACATGCAAAGGTATTCCTCCTTTTGTTTTGCTTATTCTTGAACCGGCTATTCTGTCAAATTCTCTTTGTTTTTGTTTGTAACTGATTTGCTCACCCCCTTATTTGATTTTATCATTCTCTCTTTATCCTCTGTCGAATGATAGCGCATTGGCCGACTCATTAAGTCGGCTTTAACGGGATTATGCTTTTTGTCTAACCATTCCGGAAAAACTGTTTTAACTAAAGTTGAGTCTTTAGCTGAATAAAAATAGTCTAAACATCTACCACCCGTGACCCTCTTTAATTGATATTGACCTTCAAGTATCAACTCTTTCCATTCGGGGCGTTCATGTCTTAGAACATCATTATCAACAAATCTAATAACGGGGCTTATGTTTGTATATCTGAAAAAAGACACATCAACCCCGCTTAATAATTGGGTAGTAAATATAACAGTCATTCCACCGCCAAAGTGCGATAAAACACCTGCCACCCTGGCTAATAATTTACCCCTTCCCATAGCATCACGAGAATTGAAAGAAGTTCCCGTATCATCAACTAACCAAACCGCCGGTCCTTTGACTTTTGCAATATCTTCAAACCCCGTGTTATTGACTCTATCTTTCCAATGCTCGGGTATTCCCTCATCCAATACCTTTTGGGGGAAAGAGTCCAAGATAACCGGCCTTTTGGTATATCTAATAACATAATCAAGCATAACATAAGCAAGTGAAGTTTTCCCACCCCTAGCCGTTGCAACTATTGGTATAACTCCCGTTCCTAAAGCCTCTTCAAAATAATCACCGTTTTTGAATCTCTGTCCTTCTTGAAGTAATAAATTAGTTATCGAAGGTGGAAACATATTTTTCTCAATCATAAATTTCACCTTCAATTATTTCATCAACGGTTTTATGTTCAAATTTTTTATCTTCTTCTTCAACTTCAACCCCAAAGATTTCGCTTATCTCTGAAGGAATAATTGAACCGTAAATCGTCTTCAATGCCCAATCAACAATGACTTTTGATTGTTTTTCTACTTCTATTCCTACTGTTTGAGCTGAAATCCTAGTTTCTCTTAGGGTTTCTTCTAGCAATTCGGTCAATTGATTTAAGGTATTCATATCTCTAACTTGGTCGATTTGAGTATATGAGCCGAAAGTTGAACCTCTTCCAATTCTTTGATTTTCATCAAAATCGGTCAAGACTGTTCTATATGCGCCCGAATCCGAGGAAAATAAAACCCCATTACCATCAATCATAAGCCCGTATCTTTTCCCGATTCTATACTCTGTTAAATTCAATGGGCCTTTACTAACCAAGAATAAATCAGCATCTTCTTTTGCCCTATCAATCAAAAACGGAATAAAGGCCAAAGACCCAAAAACCGATATAAAAAACCAAGTCGGGACTTTATCAAGATAAAGATAAAGACAAAGCCCAACAATTAGAACAAAAAGACCCCCACCAATAACATAAGATGAAGCCACCGCAATATCCCAAATAGTTCGGCCAATAATAGGGGTGTTTTGGCTATTGCTTGAGTTTTCTGTCATTTTAGAACCCCCTACTCAAAGCATAGGCTTCAAAATAAAACGCCAGAAAAATAAAATAAGATTTATTGAACTTCATTTTTTCACTTCCTCACAATAATTTCGGTCAATGTAAGAATTAATTAAGTGCCAATAAACCATAGTTACAAGAGAAAAAACAACCACAATAGATAAGATGGAAGCCCAATTTTCTCTAGCCTCTGAAGAAGTTAAAGAAATTAATTCATCAACCCCGAAATCATTCCTTCCTTCCCATTCATAATATTCAAATTCCCAAGTTAATCTGTCCGGTAAGACTTGAACATTTGAATAATTTCTTGTATAATTTTCATTATTGGTAATTGTTAAATTTTGAAAACCTACTTCAAGAATAATTGTGAACTTTCCGGTTTGGTCAAAAGCTGAAATATTATTATTTATATTGAGTTGTAATGATTCGCAATTATGTTCAAATGTCACATTAGTTCCAAACACTAAAGAGTTCTCATTAATTAGAAAAAAATGCCGGTTGCTTTCGGTATAGCCATAAGCGATGCATTCTTTTGTCTCTGAATAAGGAGGTTCGGCGGTGGTGGTGGGTGATATGAGGGGAAGAAGGATAACCCCGAGAATGAGCCATAAATGAGCCACCGCCAAACCATGAATTTTATTTTTTATTTTTGCTTCTTTTTCCATTTTTATACCTTCCTTTTATCATATTATCACCGACCAAAAACAAAACTCAAAATCCCACCAAGAGGGCCAAAAATTAAGAAAGGATTTATTGTATCTTGTGAAAATATGTCGATTACGCCACTAATAAAAGGTAAAACTAATTTCACAACGATATATATTAAAATCAATGCACCAACTAATAATGCGGGAATTAAAATTTTAAATCCTATATCAAAAATTCTATCGAATGCTGATTTATTACCATCTGAAGAATTATTTATAGTAATGCTTGGTAATTCTATATTTTCACTCACAAAATCACCTTCCTATATTCTATTAAATTCGTAACCCAAGTTATTACTAAAGCTGAAAGACCCCCAATGAATACATAACCGCTTAAACCTAAATTACCAATTGCACATGCATTAATGAAAGATTCAAGGTTAGTATAGCCAACTAAGAAAGTCGCCGAAGTTATTGAAGTTGCACCCCCCGCAATTGTCCTACTTAATGAGCCACTAAACGCCCCGTTTGCTTGAGCCATACCCACAACCGAAACGCTAGATAATAAAGCACCCAAATAAATTAAGATAGTTAAATCGGCCATTATTTCGCCCCCTCAAAGAAATTTTTAACGGGGTCATAATATGGAGTTGAAGCCACCGCCAAAAAGAATAACCCCGCACCTAAAATAAAAGTACCACCTTTCAAGATGAAATTTATTTGTTGAGGGTTTGAATATTTTGCTTTAACTCTCATATCAAATTTTGAATCGCCATAAAAAGGCAAATCTACATTTGCCAAACCATCATAAGAATCTTCATTTTTTATATTTTCAATATTAATAATAGCTGAAATTTCACTTTTATTCCCTCCATTGGACTTCAACCACTCTGAAAGTTCAATAACTTCAAAATTGGTAAAATCATAATGCATTGTTAAACCACTATAACAACCCAAAACAATGCCAAAATTGTAGGGGTCAAAATATCCACAATCAACATTATCACCGTCATAAACAAAATCATCAAATTTTATAGAAGATAAATTTTCAATATTATTTGGGTGAGAAATCACATCATTCCCATAAAAAAATTCTATTGAATAATCAAATGATATATTAGTTCTAGGTGCGTAATCGGGATTACCATACCAAGCGGTTGAAGTGTCTTTCATGTCTATTGATAATTTACCTAAATCTCTATCATCTAAATTATTAAAAAATGATGGGTTCAAAGTAAAAGAAAACTTATCTCCTGAATAGCCGATATATGGGACAGTTCCGAAATAATAATCAAGCCAAGAATGAGATTGACCGGCTTTTATCCATTTTTCGCCTTCGTAATCATCCACTCTATCGGTGTCATATCTAGTATCATACCCAAAATTGCAAACCGTTCTTTCATAGGGTCTATTTGGGTCTTGAGGGGCATATTCTTCAACTAACCACATACAATAATAAGGGTCATTAGCTGAAAATTGATTAATTCCGTTGTTTGGGTCGGCTATGTAAGCCGATGTTACATTATCACCGATATTATTTACTGTAACGCCATAATAATCATGCCAATCGGCATAATTGCCGGTATTAATTGGATTTCCTTCGGTTAAATTATCATAAGGTTGGCTCTCTGAAACGGCGGAAAGTGTAGTCAATTGGGCGATTGAAAAAGGTAGAATCAAAAATAATGCTATTATTGCGAAGGTATTGAAACCCGCACCCGTTATTTTTGGTTTTCCCGCCACATTTTCAACCCCTCAATTTACCTATTTGCCCCCGCCCGAGCCTCCTGGATTTTCAGCTATTGGACTTGATTGTTGATGCTCAATAATCAATAGCGTAGTAGGAGAAGGGCCAATCATGTTGCAAGTGTTGATAAATGCATTAAATGAACCGTCATTTTGCATATTAGTGTGGTGCAAATTGAAAAATTTATCAAAAATAGAATCGAAAGTTGAGAACATTATATTATCGGAAAAGAAGCAATAAAATTGAACTTCATTTTGGAAATTTGTACCAATGCAACCGGCCAAATTGCCCCCGCATTGTTTTTGAATAAAATCTCTTACATAATCAACGCTTAAATCATAATAAGGTTGATATTCTAGATTTACATCAAATGAACCCGGCATTGTACCTATTTCCCCTAATCCATTTTCATAAGGAAAAGCATGGCACTCTGAATCTTCTATAAAATCTATATCGCCGTTATTATCATTATCTTGATTATCATTAAAACATTCATCATCCATATAAACATAAGAAGGGTTGGTGATTGTATTATCTGAAGGAGTGCCAACCAATATTGAACCGATTAGAATGAATATCAAAAAAGCAAATACCGGCCCTTCGTATGATTTTCTTTCTCTCATATTTATCAACTTAATTTTTTTTCAGCTTTTTGATTTTCTTTTGGTAATCTCTATATTCTTTTTTTGCCTTAGTAGATGAGGATTTAGATGGAGCAGGATAAGCCCAAAAAGTATCATAGCCGCCTTTTACTTTAACAGTCCTTGCTAATTGACCTTTAGATTTTCTAAATTTTGTATTGCTAGAAGCAGTTTTTTTGGTCGTAGGCTTTTGACTTGTCCTGTAATAGGTGTTACCAAATTTCCTAACTTTGTATTTCATATTTTCACCTTGTTTTCACTATCTGTATTTGGTCAATCTCTGAAGGGTTGGTTTTACTTTCTAAGAAGTGAAACCGCACCGCTTACAAGGCTTGAAGCCAAG
>NZFW01000018.1 GCA_002690805.1 Flavobacteriaceae bacterium | reverse complement strand
AGTAAGTCTAAAGAAGTGATCTACAGCGTTTCTACTTGTTAGTATTATATTATCAAAATTTGCAAAATCTATTTTTTGGGCTCTAACAGTTTTGGGATCAACACCTTCTACATGAATAAATGGTCTAAAGTCAATTTTAAGTTTATATTTTTCTTTTAAAATTGTAAAGGGGGATTTGTCGCTAGCAGGTTCTGGCTGGGAAACTAAAATTGTTTTTAATTTCATACTATTTTTTTTTTGTGAAGCTAAAGAGAATTTGCAATCCATAGCCAAGGTGCAATTTTAAAGGCACAAAGATAGTAAAATAAATAAAGAACATTTGTATAATCTCCCTCAATATTTTCTTTATATATAAAGAAATGAAACAATGAGATAATAGTTATTAAAGAAATAATAATACCATTTAAAATGATTGAGTTTATTGAATTTGTTATGTATAAACAAGAACAAATAACCATTAAAATGAAAGATATTAATCCATAAAAAATAAGAATCTTAAAAAAATAGATATTTATATTATTAATTATGTTTAATTTTTTATTTAAAAAATTTATTAAAAAAAATCTTAATATTAAAAAAGTTATTATAATTATAAACGTTTTAAAATACTGTTCTAAACTAATTAAAGTATTTGGAATTTTATTATTATAAATTGTAACTATAAAGGAAAAACTTATTATTATTTTAAAAAAAATAATTAGATAAAATGGTTTGAAAACATCAAATTTTTTATCGATACTATATCTTTGAACGTATTGTTTGAAACTTCTAGATATAATTATTAATCTAAACTGAATTGGATCAATAAATTTTAGACCCAGTAAAAGAATGGAATAGAAAATAAATAAAATTAATATCCAATCTTTAATTAAGTAAGATTTTTCTGACCAGAACTGCATAAAATTTAGTTAATTTTTTTAGTTTACTAATCTAATTAAGATTTACAAGTTCGTTAAAAAATTCTATAAATTTGTAAATTATGAAAAACACACTAGTAATAATCCCAACCTATAATGAGTCAGAAAATATAGTTCAAATTATTTCAAGTGTATTTAATTCTTTACCCCATTGCCATGTATTAATTATTGACGATAATTCTCCAGATGGTACTTCTAATTTTGTGAATAAAATGATCAAGAAAAATGGAAAAAATCTTTTTATTATTGAGAGAGAGAACAAAACAGGTCTTGGCGCAGCATACGTTGA
The DNA here is from genome assembly GCA_002690805.1 of Flavobacteriaceae bacterium. Taxonomy (GTDB): domain Bacteria; phylum Bacteroidota; class Bacteroidia; order Flavobacteriales; family Flavobacteriaceae; genus Marivariicella. The sequence goes on along the minus strand of NZFW01000018.1, from coordinate 6,592 downwards.
AGGTTTTCATTGGGCAATAAATAAAAAATATGATTTTATTTTTGAAATGGATGCAGACTTTTCTCACGACCCAGCTTGTCTCCCAAATATGGAAAATTCTCTAGCAAAGAATTCTGATGTTATTATAGGATCAAGATATATCCACGGGGTTAATGTTCTTAATTGGCCTTTAGGAAGAATTCTAATTTCATATTTTGCATCAAAGTATGTGCGTTTGATCACAGGGTTACCTGTAAAAGATCCAACTGCTGGATATGTAGGATATAAAAGAAAAGTATTAGAAAATATAAATTTAGATAAAATTCAATTTGTTGGTTATGCATTTCAAATTGAAATGAAGTATAAATCATGGAAAAAAAATTTTAGAATAACTGAATATCCAATCATTTTTAAAAATCGAGAAAAAGGGGAGTCAAAAATGGACAAAAGTATATTTTGGGAGGCAATAATTGGAGTAATTAAGATGCGGTTTATTAAATTTAAATAATGAAAAAAACTTTAATTCGTGATGGAATTGTTGTGAATAATGGATTCAAGTCACAAAAAGACATTTTAATTGAAGGGGATATAATAATTAAAGTTGAATCAAATATTACCCCGGAGCCTGAAATGGAAATAATTGAATCCAAAGGCTTGTTTGTCCTTCCAGGGTTAATTGATGACCAGGTTCATTTTAGAGAGCCTGGCCTTACTCATAAAGGAAATATTCGTAGTGAGTCTATTTCAGCAATTGCAGGTGGAATTACTTCTTACATTGAAATGCCAAATACAATACCACAAACTACATCAAAAAAAGAATTAGATAAAAAATTTAAAATTGCATCTAAAAACTCTGCTGCTAATTATTCATTTTTATTTGGTGGCACGAATGATAATATCGATGAAATCTTGAAGTTAGATAAAAATCAAGTTGCAGGGATTAAACTTTTTTTGGGTTCTTCAACAGGAAATATGCTGGTTGATAATCCAGATACTTTAAAAAAAATATTTAGTTCAACAGATTTATTAATTGCAGTCCATTGTGAAGATGAGGAAACAATTAAAAATAATTTAGAAAAATATTTGCTTGAGTTTGGAGAAGATATTCCTGTCTCAAAGCATCCAAGTATAAGATCTGAAGATGCATGTTATATATCATCCTCTAAAGCAATTTCCCTAGCAAAAGAGACTGGAGCGAGACTTCATGTATTTCATTTATCCACAGGAAAGGAAACAAAATTATTTTCAAATGCAGAATTGATCAATAAGAAAATAACTTCTGAAGTATGCATTCATCACCTTTGGTTTAGTGATAAAGATTATAAAAAAAAGGGTTCATTTATCAAATGGAATCCAGCTATTAAATCAAAATCAGATCAGAATGAGCTTTGGAAAGCTTTAAACGACGATCGGATTGATATAATTGCCTCGGACCACGCACCTCATACCATTTCAGAAAAAAACAATTCGTATTTAAACTCTCCTTCAGGAGGACCTCTTGTCCAACATTCTCTTTTAGCACTTCTTACTGCAGTAAAAAAAGGAAAAATTTCAATTGAGAAATTAGTTCAAAAGGCATGTCATAATCCTGCAATTTTGTTTGAAATAAGTAAAAGAGGATTTATAAAAGAGGGATATTTCGCTGATCTTGTAATCATTAACCTCGACGCAAAAACTAAAGTAACAAAAAAATCATTACTTTATAAATGTGGATGGTCTCCGTTTGAGGGAATTACTTTTGATGCTAAAATTGAAAAAACTTTTGTTAATGGAATAAAAGTTTATGAAAATAGAAAAATTTTAAAAACAGATGCAGGCAGACAACTTACTTTCAATAGATGAAAATATTAATATTTAAACTCATTTTATTACTAATTTTTTTTAGTGGATGCTCTTCAAGCACCAAAAAACCTAAAAATCTTATAAGTGAAAAAAAAATGGAATTAATAATGCAGGATATTATTTTAATTCGAGTAATTGAAAAAAACTACAATAATCTTGTTGAATATAAAAACTGGTTAGGGGATAAATATATTTATGAAAAGTATAAAGTTGATTCTATTCAACTGCTAGAGAGTGAAAAATATTATGCCAAATCTCCTAAAAGATATTTAAAAATTCATGAAGATATTTATAAAAATCTTGAAAAATTGATTGATAGTATTGATGTATTGTCAAAAGAACAAATCAGAAAAGCAAAGGAATTAGAACTAAAAAATAGAGACTAATTAGAATTAAACAAAGTTAAAAGTTAGAATAATTTACTGTAATTAAATTCTGGAAAGAATTTAATTATCTTACTTCCATCATATTTTTTTTTATCTATTAGTGAATATATTAAACCAATACTCATGTATCTATTTTTTATTCCAATTAGTGAAAAAATAAAATCTAAGTAATACAAACAATATATAAATTGTTTTTCAACAGGAATCAATACTTTTTTAATTTTAAGTTTTTTCATTAATTTTTTGATTAGACTTAAATAACTATAATTTTTAGCAACCAAAATAAATCTTTCATTATAAATTGGACTTTCCATTAATTTTATTGACAACTTAATTACATCATTGATATTTACAAATCCACTTCCTCCTCTAGTAAAAAAACAAAATGGATATTTTTTTATTGTTTTACTTAACTTAACTTCAGGAGCATCATTTTTGATACTTTCTCCCAACACTACGCCAGGGTTAATTATTATCGCTTTTAAACCCTCTTCAATCCCTCTCCAAACCTCTATTTCAGAATTATATTTTGAAAAGGAGTAAGGTGTTACATGTTTAGTATATTCATAATTTGAAGATTCATTAATTTTCCTATTATTTATTTCATTACCTAAAGCAGAAATTGAGCTTATATAAACTAATTTTTGTATTTTTTTATCAATGCAAAGATTTACAATATTTTTAGTGCTCTCTGTATTATTATTATTTAATTTTTCTTTATCACTTACTGAAAAAGATATTAATCCTGAACAATGGTAAACATGGGTAATATCTTTAAAACAATCTTCTAAACTCGCAACATTATTTGTGTTTGATTTTTTCCAAATGATATTTCCAATGCATGAATCTGTTGTTTCTAAAAATTTTTGAGCATCTTTTTTTTTTTCTTCAGACCTATAAAGTGCAACAACTTTATTTTTTGACAGCTTTACTAGTAAGTTAATGCCTATAAAACCAGTTGACCCTGTTATTAATATCATTTTATAAAAATACAATTTTTGAGATTCATTTTTTGTTTCATACTATAAATATATCTTTGTACTTCAACTATTAAATTATGTTAAAAAATTTTGTTGAGGAACTGAGATGGCGTGGTATGCTACATGACATCACACCTGAAACCGAGGAATTTTTATTATCAAATAAAACCACTGGGTATATAGGCTTTGATCCAACAGCTAACTCACTACACATAGGAAGCTTAGTTCAAATTATTATTTTAATTCATTTTCAAAATTTTGGACATAAACCTATTGTTCTTCTGGGTGGCGCTACTGGGATGATAGGTGATCCTGCAGGAAAGGCTAACGAAAGAAAGCTATTGGATGCAGAAACATTAGAAATAAATATAAGCTCCATATTATCTCAATTTAAAACATTTTTAAACTTTGAAAATGATAAAAAAAACTTTGCGATTTTAATTAATAATTACAGTTGGATGAAAAATTTCAGTTTAATTGATTTTTCAAGACAAATTGGAAAAAATATTACTGTGAATTATATGATGGCTAAGGATTCAGTAAAAAAAAGGCTTAAGGGAGAAACAAAAGACGGCATGTCATTTACTGAATTTACATATCAATTAATTCAAGGTTATGATTTTCTTTATCTGTATGATAATTATAATTGTAAAATTCAATTGGGGGGTAGTGATCAATGGGGAAATATTACAACAGGAACAGAACTAATTCGACGAAAATCAAAAGGTAAAGCATATGCAATAACTTGCCCTTTAATAACAAAAGCAGATGGCACTAAATTTGGAAAGACTGAAGAAGGTAATATATGGTTAGATAAAAATAAAACCTCCGTATATAAATTTTATCAATATTGGCTAAATACTTCAGATGAGGATGCTTCATCATATATTAAAATTTTTACATTTTTAGATTTCAACTCAATAAAAAAAATAATTAATAGTCATAAAAAAAATCCTCATTTAAGAGTTTTACAAACCAAACTAGCAGACGCAGTTACAGACCTAGTTCATGGTAAAGAAGAGCTTGATAATGTTAAAAAAGCTTCAAATATTTTATTTGGAAAAAATACTTCGAATGATTTAATGAAAATAAATCCAAAAACTTTTTTAGAAATATTTGACGGTGTTCCTCAATCACAATTATCTAGAAATATTCTTGAAAATGGTTTGGATATTTTATCTGCCCTATCTCAGGATTCAGGCTTTTTAAAATCCATCAGTGAGGCCAGAAGATCACTAAAGGAAAATGCTATTTCGGTAAATAAATTAAAGGTTTCAGAAAAATACATTTTAACCTCAAATGATCTCATAGGAAATCAATTTATTCTACTTCAAAGGGGTAAAAAAAATTATTTTATATTAAAATTTAATTAGACACTAATAAGTTACAGCCTCTCACTTCAGCCTGATCAAGTCTTCCAAGAACTTCAAAGTTTCCTTTAGAATCAACTTTTCCTATGTCTTCAGTTGCTATAAAAGGACAACTATCGGTATTTGCTAAATCAATAATATTTAAACTTCCAATTCTGTTAGGGGGACAAACTGTTAAAGGATCTTCAATTTCTCTTGTAAAAACCCTCATCCATGGAGGACATTCAAATTTTCCATCTTTTTTTGAGTATGCTTGTGAGAGAAGTTCAGTCATACCATACTCAGAGTGAATAATTTCAACTCCAAATCCACTGCAAAGTTTTTCATGAAGTTCTTTTCTAACTAGCTCTTTTCTATTTCCTTTCATACCACCTGTTTCAACTATTGTTGTATGTTCTAATTTTAATTTATTTGTTTTGATAAAATCTAGTAGAGCAAAAGAGACACCTATTAAAATAGTTTTTTGTTTTTTTGACTCAAGACTGATGAGTGTTTCACGGAGTTTTTTATAATCTTCGAGATAAAAGCCACTTAATTCAGATTTTGTTTTTTTTATTAATTCAGTTATCATAAAAATAAGAGATGAATTATTTTTTATTGAATATCCTGGAAGGAGAGCTAAAATAGTCCAGTTACTGACATTACCATAAAACATCTCAAATGACTTAAAAAAACTTTTTTTATAATTTATTGTGTTTTTTAAAAAATGTTTAGATAAGGTTTTGTTTGTTGTTCCGCTAGATTGAAAAATAACTTTTGGTTTTTCAGAAAATGTTTTGATTTCATGTGTTTTAAAAAACGAAATAGGTAGAAAAGGAATTTCTTTAATAGAATTAATTGATTCTGGGGGTCTATTAATTAAGTCACAATAACTTCGGTAAACAGTATTTAATTTATAATGTTTATTTAGTAATTTAAAACAAACCTTTTCAAACTCATAATCTGACTTAATATTATAAAATAATTTATCTGCATTGTATTTCATTTTTAAAACTTTACATTTTAAATAGACATTTAATTTAATATTAATTTAATGTAAGTATTAAATTTTATTTTTAGATTGTTAAAAATTAATTAATTGAAAAAAACAACAACAAAAATTTTATTAGTTGATGATGATAAAGATGTTATAGAAGTTTTAACTTATAATCTTTCTAATGATGGGTATAAAATATTTACTGCTAATGACGGACTTGAAGCTGTTAGAAAATCTAAGGAATGTAGCCCTCATTTAATTATAATGGATGTTATGATGCCAAATATGGATGGGATTGAAGCCTGTGAAATTCTTAGGAAAGATAATAAATTTAATAGCACTTTAATAATGTTCTTGACAGCAAGGGGAGAAGACTATTCTCATATTGCAGCATATGAAGCGGGTGCGGATGATTATATTACTAAGCCTATAAAGCCGAAAGTTTTTATGTCCAAAGTAAAATCTTTATTGAGAAGGTTAGATGAAAATGAAAATAAAGAAGAAGTTATTACTTTTGAGAATTTTAAAATTGACCGAGAAAGTTATGTTATTTATTTTAGTGATGAAAAGTATTTACTTCCAAGAAAAGAATTCGAATTATTATATTTATTAGCTTCAAAACCTGAAAAAGTAATTACACGCGAAAAAATAATGGATAAGGTTTGGGGTGTTGATGTTGTTGTTGGAGATCGAACTATTGATGTCCATATTAGAAAACTTAGAGAAAAATTTGGAAATAAATACTTTAAAACAATAAAAGGAGTTGGATACAAATTTACAGTAAACTAAAAAATTTAATATAGTGAAAAGTAAACATGATATTGTCTTATCAATTCTAATATCTTTCTTTTTTTCTTTATTTACGGGTTTTATTTTGAATTATTTTGGTAATCTATCCAATATTGTATCTGTTTTTTTGGTTATTTTTATTTTTTCAATTTCATTTCTCATTTTTAATTATTCGTTTAAATATTTAATATCTAAAAGCGTAAAAAACATTTTGGATCAATTTTATTCTAATGAATATAAATTGAAAGATAAAAATAGCATTGAAAATTT
>NZFW01000017.1 GCA_002690805.1 Flavobacteriaceae bacterium | reverse complement strand
TAAAAAAGGCTTAACTACATCCCTTTGTTCCTCTCTATCAAAGCTATTCATAGTCTCTGCCATCTCAAGACCAAATTTATATGTTTTAAGGTTTTGTCTTAGGCTGTCATCTTTAATTTTTGGGAGGAAATCTTGGTTAAGAAATTCCTCAAAAATTGGAATATTTGGCTTTAAATTTGAAACAGTTTGGATATGAAATAAAATATCTTTTAATACACCAATAGAATCTCTTTGATTTTTGTCAAGAATATTTATGACTCTTTTATTGTGATTAATTTTTTGCTCAAAAGGTTTTGTCCAACGATCACTATACTTCAAGTTAAATTCAAGTTCGTTCTTAATTTGAACCAAGTATTCATTTATTTCTTTTTGTTCAATTCGCTCTGTATTCCAATTATCTATCGCAAGAGCAATAAGAATTCCTGCTGTAATTAGGAAAACTTCAGCAAGAATATACTTTAAATTAAATTTCCTGTTTCCTGAATTATAGGATTGATTTATTTTATTTGAAATAGCCATTAGATATTTTATTTATTTTTTAATTCTTTATCCAAAAGGGAAATAGTCTTTTTCATCCAGATTGATTGGAAATTTATTGCCTCTAACTGACTCTTTAGCCTTGCACCTCGAAAATTAACTATGTTATAAAATTTTAAATTATCAAAGAGATTGCTAAAATCTGTGACAGGTCCACCTTCCTCAAACTTAAGTGTAGAATAATATATCTGACCATAATTTATATTTTCTAACATAAAGGGTTTAACAACATCTCTTACTTCTTCTCTATCAAATTCGTCATAAATTTCAGCCATCTCAAGACCTATTTTATATGCTTTTAGATTTTGTCTCAATTCATCATCATTGATTTTAGGTAAAAAATCTTGATTGAGAAACTCTTCAAAAATTGGAACATTGGGTTTCTGAGAAGATGCTCTATTTATATGATCTAATAATTTTTTTAATATAACTATAGAATCTTTATTGTTTTCGTTTAAAATATTTAAAACTCTTTTATTTTCTTTAATTTTTTTTTCAAAATTTATTTTTCTTTTAGTACTCCATTTGATATTATTTTCTAGTTCCTTTTTTATTTCTATTAGATATTTATCAACCTCATTTTGCTCAATTCGATTATTGTTCCAATTGTCTATACCTAACGCTATTAAAATTCCTGCGGTAATAAGGAAAATTTCAGCAAGAACATATTTAAAATTAAATTTTCTTCTATTTCCCGAATTAGAGTAATGATTTATTTTATTTGAAATAGCCATTTTAATATATATTATTTTGAACCTAACTCTTTATCAAGAAGATCAATTCCGTATTTATAAGCTGGTAAAATACTCTCACACCTTTGCAACATTTTTCTCATTCTTTCCCCCTTAAAATTGACTATATTCCAAAATTCTAAATTATTAAATAATTTTTTATAGTTTGTAGGGGTACCTCCTTTGAAATAACCATCTTCATCCAAAACAATTTCACTGTAATTGAGATTTTTAACCATAAATGGTTTATAAATATTTTCGTATTCTACTTTATAAAATTCAAACCATCTTTCAAAATCTTTACCAGCTTCATTTCCTTGTTTTAAATAAAATTTTAAATCTTCATTTTTAATTTTATATAGTAAATTTTGATCCATAAACTCATCATACATTGGTCCGGTTGGAAGATATACAAAAAAATGAGTCATAGTATATAATAAATCCTGAAGAACATCTGTAGAGTCAACTTGCTTATTTTGAATTATAGACAACGCTCTTTTATTTAATTCAATTCGTTTTTTTTGTGCTGGTATGAATTGTTCTGATAAATATTTTTGTTCTTGTTCAAATTCTTTTTTTATTTCAATTAAATATGTATGAATTTTTTTTTGATCTGACCTGTCAGTATTCCAATTATCAATTGCTAAAGCTATAAGTATACCTGCAGTTATGAGAAAAACTTCAGCAAGAATATATTTAATACTAAATCTACTTTTTTTTTCATCAAAAGATTGATTTATTTTATTTGATATAGCCATTTTATAATATAGTTTTTATTGATTTTTTATAGTAAGCTTATCTCCCAATTCATTTTCAATTTCTTTTTTTAATTTATTTAATACAAAACCAATACCATCTAGAGCTCCAGAATAAGCCAAAAGCCACTCCCTTTTATAACTAACTATATTCCAAAGCTCATATCCTTTCATCAATCTCTTAAAATCTGTTTTAGGTCCTCCATCAACCATGTAAGGTTTTCTATAAGATGTTAAAAGTTGAGTATAATTCATATTTGATGTAACAAAAGGTTCAATAGTGTTTATATATTGATTAGTTTCAAAATCAATTAAATAATCATTCCCTTCTAAATAAGTTGGAAACATTTTAAGCTCATTTTTTAAATTTTCATTTTTGATTTTATATAATAAGTTTTGTTTTAAAAACTCTTTAGTAATAGGAATATTTGCACTAGTACTTAATGGATTACTAATTCCAACTAACAAATTTTCTAAAACTGATATTGAATCAATTTGATTATTTTTTATGATTTTTAATGCTCTTAGGTTTTTATCTAAGGAAGATTTATAAAATTGTTTTCTTTCACCTTCAATTCTATCTATCTCATTATAAAATTCTTTATGCATTTGAATAAGATACTTTTCAATCATTTCCTGTTCTGCTCTGTCTGTATTCCAGTTATCAATAGCCAGAGCTATAAGTATCCCTGCTGTAATTAAAAAAACTTCAGCAAGAATAAACTTTATGTTAAATCTTTTATTAGTGGGACTTAAAGCTTCATTAATTTTATTCGAAATAGCCATTGAAAATTATATAAAAATGTGTTTAACTAACTATATTGAAAATCCAATTTAAACCCCTTCAACAATAGATAAATTTCTAATGACAGTGTCTTCAGGATTCTCACCAAGTTCCTTTAGGGCCTCTTGATAACTTTCGCTATTATAACAATCTAAAGCATCTTGTAGACTGTTAAATTCGACAAGAGCTGCATACATGAGGTTTTCTCCTTGAATAATTTTTGCTGGAACACCCATACCAATGGGCTTATAATTACCTGTGTTATTTTGAGCTTCATTTTGAGCAATAGCAGTATATTTCTCAAGATATTTATTCCATTTTTCGGCATTCTTCACTTCCATAACTTGACCAGACCAGTATCCTTTTTTCATAATTTATAATTTTTAATAAATAACAATATATAAAATTTTAAAAAACAAATGCGACCTTTAGATTATTATAAATAGTGATAACTTTAAAAGTATTTTATTAAAAAAAACTGGTTTCTAATAATTTTATTTTAATAATTTTTAGATATCTATTTTTAAAACTTTATAAAATGAAAAAGAAGAAAAATAAAATAATCTATTATGGTATTGAACTAATAATTATAACCCTTGGTTTATCATTGTCATTTTTAATTGAATACCAACGTGAGGTTGGTTACAAAGAAAATTTAAAAACTCAATCATTAAATAGAATTTTAAAAAATTTGGAAGTTGATAATTTAGATTACAGCTTTAATACTAATGCACATTTAGATGCGATTAATGCTATTGACTGGATAACATTAAATTACAAGTCTCTTGAAAATTACCCCAAAGATTCAATCGGGTATTATATTCAAAATGCTATGTTTATAAGTACTACTTTTTATGACAATCAGGAAGAATATAGAAGTCTTCAAAATTCAGGATTAATAGAGTTCATTGATAATGAAGATATTGTAATTGGTTTGCAAAATAAATATGTTGATCATGAGTATATGAAGCATCTCGAGGACGAAATAGATAAGTATGTCTTTTTTTTAAAAGAATTTAGATATGAAAATATATTTTTGAAAAGCAATAATACCAATTCTAGGGGCTACCCAGTTGATGTATCATATGTTGGTAATTATACTTTTCCAACAGGAATTATTCAAGCTCTTAGAGATAAGAGATGGTGGCATTCACTTTACATAAAACGAATTAATAACTTGACTAAAACTGATGAGGTTTTAATATCTAAAATTTTAGAAGAAATCAACTAAAAAACAAATTTCATCATCAAGACAACATATCATTCAAATTAATTAAATAATTAAGTTTAATATTTTAAATATACTAGAAATAAAAAAAAATAAACCAATAAATATATCACATAATACTTCCTGGCCTTAAGATATTGCTTGTTGTTAGGGTATATATTAGACAATAGTCCTACAATTTCTTTTTTAAAAAGAGGTTTAATATTAATCTTCCAATCATCCGTTTGATATATAATTTTTCTAAACTTACTTCTAAAATATGAACTTGGAATACCCCAAATTATCAAAATCACAAACAGAATTGTTTTCATTTATAAATTTATTGATATCTCCTTGGAAATTTCTTTTAAAATCAAAGAATCCGTTTTTAAAGCCTCTTTTAAGAGATTTGAATATAACTTGTGAAGAATTGATTTACTTGAAATCATATTAATTTCAGTATCATTTATATATTTCATATCACTTTTAAATGAAGTTGAATATGCTGGTAAACCCCAATGCTTTTTTCTGTTTTTAGAATCTAAATATTTTCTTAAAGAATTATTGTCAAAATAAAGTTCAGTAAACATATTACCTGCTTCTTTATAATAACTATGTTGTGAATATTTATTCTGAAGTAAACTAATTAAATTTCTATTTTCTATTAATTCAATTAATCCAGAATTTTTTAGCGAAGAATACTCTTCATTATTATCAACGTAAATTGTTGTAGCATAAATTACATATGAAAGATAAAAACCCAGAGAGTCCTTATTTTTCATATATAAATCTTCACCTCTATCATATATAATATCTCCATATTTGGAAGCATTACTGTGAACTTTTATATCAAATATTAATCCATCAATTTCTGCATTAATATTATCTTTTAACTTTGAAAGAGATTCGTTTTTCAAATCTTCTTTATAAGATAAAGCATTTTGTTTTTCCAAATAAAAAGAAATTGAAATTCCAAAAACTATCACTATGAATTCTAAAGAATATCTTAAAGCAAGTTTTTTCATAATTTATATATTATTTAACAACATCTCTTACTACAGATATATCTTCAATAGTTCCATCAGTTCTTTTAACAGTTAGAACCACAGTTGTTCCAATTGGTCCAACAATAAGCTTCATTGCATCAAAAAAGTCCATTTCACTAATATCGACTGGATCTGCATCGGGTTGAGTAACCATAATAATTAAATCACCTTTTTTTAAACCAGCTTTAAATGCCGGTCCTCCAGATTCGATTATAGTAAGTTTAAATCCTTCTACCTCTTTTATTGCTGAAATACCTAATCTTCCTGTATCAGACATTTCAGCTAATTTTATTTCTTCTAACAACTCATTATCAATCTCTTCAATTATAGTCTCTAAAAAATAAATTGTATAATCAATAACTCCTGAATTAAGAAGTAACCATTCTCTTTTAAAACTTAAAATATTCCAAAATTCCATATTTTTCATTAATGATTTGAAGTTTGTTTTTAATCCACCTTGAATCATAAATGATTTTAAATTTGGACAACATATTTTACTGTAGTTAATGTTATCTTTTATAAACGGCTCTATGGTATTGATATACTGATTTGTTTCAAATTCATTTATTTTATTATTAAATCCAAGATAGAAAGAGAAATTTTTAATTTGATTCTTTATTTTTTCATTCTTAATCTTATAAAGAAGATTTTGGTCTAAAAACTCTTTTGTTATTGGGAATTGATTTTCAACATTTACAGGGTTTCCTATTCCGATTAATAATTCTTCTAAAACTGATATTGAATCATGTTGTGAATTTTTTATAATGTTAAGGGCTCTTGCATTTCTTTCAGTTGATAACTTTAAATTATTTTTACTTTCTTGAAGTCTTTTAATTTCATTATTATACTCTTTGTACATTTCAATTAGATACTTTTTTATCATCTTTTGCTCTGCTCTATCAGTATTCCAATTATCTATTGCGAGAGCTATAAGTATCCCAGCGGTAATTAAAAAAATTTCTGCGAGAATGTACCTAATATTAAATCTCTTTTTTTTTTGACTAGAAGATTGATTTATTTTATTTAAAATAGCCATTTAATTTTTTAATTCTTATTGATTATTTTTTATCATTTTTATCATTTTTATCTTTTTTATCTTTTTGAATCATGATAGCTATATATGTTATATAAAGAAAAAAAAAGAATACCAAAGTGTCAATCTCATCAGGAATATATAGGATTGGTTCAGTTGAAATAATATCAGAATAAATTGTAAGGACTATAAATCCTAGGGTAGAAAAATAGATTATTGATGCTATTTTGGGATTAGATCTTAAATACTTTTCGATGGGATTCATACAATAAATTTAATATAAATATGTAATTGAACATTCTTATTTCCATTTAATATTACAGCCAATACTTGGTTTTTGATTTCTCTCATTAATTTTGCCATTAATTATGCAATTAATGGCATATATTAGATCATTTCCAGTACACTTGATATTATTTCCTGGTCTTGAATCGTCTAGCTGACCTCTATAAACTAAACTTAATTTGGAATCAAATAAATATATGTCTGGTGTACACGCTGCATTATATTGTTTGGCTATATTCTGCGTCTTATCATATAGATAAGGAAAATTGAATTGATTATCAATCGCTTGTTTTTTTAAATTTTCTGGACTATCATCTGGATAATTTACAATATCGTTACTTGATATTGCTATAAAAGATATTTCCTGAGAATATTTTTTAGAAATTTTTGAAATAGTTGAGTTAACATGTTTGACATATGGGCAATGATTGCATATAAACATAATAACTGTACCAAATCTACCTATATTATCATTTAATGACACATAAGAATTAGTAGTAACGCAAGGCAGAGTAAAATTAGGGGCAATTGTTCCTATTGGGAGCATACTTGATGGAGTTAAAGACATCTATTTAATAAATTTAAATTTTTTCAAATGATTTAAGATTTCGTTAGAAACGAAATCAAATGATTCCTGTATTAACCAATGAGAGGCATTAATTTTTTTTAAACTATAAAAAGACTTCATGTACTTTTCAGTTTCATCAACTCCTTGTATACCAATTGCCATATCATTTGTTCCATATATCATTAATGTCGGAACAAATATGTCTCCAATTTGTTTAGAACCTTCTAAGTTTGTTGCCCTATACCAGTTTAAAGCACTTTTTAATGCATTATCTTGACTAAAAACTTCAATATAACTATCAATTTCATTTTGGTTACTACTTGTCCATAATTTTCTCAAATATCTATAATTAAATATTTTAAAATAAAACTCAGGTAAGTACTGGATTTTAAAAAGATCCATGTAATAACTTTTCTTCTTCTGCACTTTATCATTTTTTATTGCGTTACCAAAGGAGTCTAAATGAGGAACTGAAAGTGCTGTATAGCTGATTATTTTATCGCTATGAAATGCACTTAGTGCCCATCCTACAGCGGCACCCCAATCATGCCCAACAAGATGAAATTTCTCTGATCCAAATGCATTGACAATATCGATTACATCCTTGGAAAGCATTCCAATTTTATAATCTTCAATTCTTTTCGGTCTAGCACCGCTACTGTAGCCTCTTTGATCAGGTGCTATAACCTTAAAACCATTTTGACTCAGTAATTTAATTAAACCTTTCCACATATGAGAGGTTTCTGGGAAACCATGAAGTAAAACAACAGTCTCACCATTGTTTTTAAGTCCCCCTACTCTACAAGTAAAAATTAAATTTTCACTGATTTTAACATCTGCAAAACTTTCATCATTTTTCTCATAAAAAGATACACTTTGTCCTTGCATTTTTAGAAATAATATCAAAAATAAAATAACTAAGCCTATTTTTTTCATAATTTTTATAATTATAAATTTCAATAGACAATTATAAGTCATAAATTTGATTTCAAATAAAAATTATTATTCATGAAAAAATTATTTATAATTCTTTGTCTTTTTTCTACTCTAAGTTGTGGAGAAAACAAACAAGATCTAAAAACTTTAAATAAATCCAAAAATCATTTTGGTACTATTGAAAAAGGAGATGCGAAATCACTAGCAGCCCAAAGTTTTTCAAAAGCATATATGCAAAATGATTTAGCAAGTGTATCAGATCTTTTTACCGAAGATGCTAAAATTATGGTTAATGATGCTGTACTAACATTTGATGAGCTAGTGGCCGGGTTTTCAGAAGGTTTCAAGTACTATGAAAATATTCACCATATGGATACAGATACATATACCATGCATTATGATGATGGAGAAGTTTATACAAACTATTGGTATGTTTGGCATGGAAGAAATATAAAAACACAGGAGGATCTGATTGTAAAAGGTTATGCATGGTTTAGATGGAAAGATGATAAAGTCTTCGAAATGTATAATGCCTTTGACCCCACAGCATATAATTTAGGTATGAATGAGTAATTACTTCTAATTTAATCATTATGGAAAAAATTAGAATTTTTGGTGGGCTTTTTGCTCTATTATCAGTCATTCTTGGTGCTTTTGCCAGTCATTCATTAAAAAATCTCCTAAATGATTCAGCTCTGCAATCTTTTGAAGTTGGAGTTCGTTATCTAATGTATCATGGCTTAGCATTATTATTTCTTTCAGTAATTCCAATTGAAGGAAAAAAATGGGTTTACAGGCTTTTTGTAAGTGGAACACTTATTTTTTCCTTCAGTATATTTCTTTTATCAATTCAATCAATAATCAAATTGAATTTAAAATGGTTAGGTCCAATAACTCCAATTGGAGGATCACTTTTAATTATTGGTTGGTTAATATTTATAATAAATGCTTTCAAATCTTAATTTTAAATTTAAATCATGAGTAGACATCTTTCATTTAGATCAGGCAATCCAGTGTTAAACAAAGACTCCTTTAATAACTCCAGAAGTTTAACTTCTGAAACAATGACTATAGACGGTACTGTAAATAAAACAGCTATTAGTCTAGTCTTATTAGCTGGGACTGGATACTTTACTTTTTCAGTAGTGAATCCCACAATATTAATTTTCTGTGGATTAGGGGGATTTGTTTTTGCATTAATTACAATTTTTAAAAAAGAATGGGCTCCAATCACAGTTCCCATATATTCTATTTTGGAAGGAGGTTTATTAGGAGGAATATCTTTTATGTATAATAGTGTTTACGATGGGATCGTTACAAATGCAATCTATCTGACTGTTGGAATATTATTATCACTACTAATGGCTTATAAATCTGGGTTAGTAAAGGCAACAGAAAACTTCAAGTTAGGAGTTGTAGCTGCTACAGGTGGAATAGCACTAATTTATGTCGCTAACTTCATAATGAGTTTTTTTGGATTAAGCATGGGGGTCATGGATCCGACTAATGCATCTTTAATGAGTATTGGTTTTAGTATAGTAATTGTTGTCGTTGCGTCGCTAAATCTAGTATTAGATTTTGACTTTATTGAGGAAGCTGCTGAGAAAAAAGCCCCAAAGTACATGGAGTGGTATGGTGCATTTGGACTATTAGTAACTTTAATTTGGCTTTATCTAGAAATCCTAAGGTTGCTATCAAAGCTAAATTCAAGGAGATAGTTTTAAAATTTAATTTATTAATCTATATTTCACTTGCCCTGGCACATTTTTAGGCTTTTTCATTTTTTCTTTCCACAAATAATAAAGCTGATTTAAGTCGTATTCTAAGGCTGTTTTTTGTTCAACTAATTTCTCTGAAGAAAATGCTCTTAATAAAATATCTTCGATTAAATAATCTTGATAATTATTTTTTGGATCATAAGTCTCCTTGAGTGAAAGTTTAAAAAAAGAAGCAGTTGCTTGATATATCGTTGCTCTCCACCCATTTCTTAAAGCTTTAATTAAACTATGGGTTGTCTCACCTGTTTGTCTATGAACTAACTTGATTAATATTTTACCTTGTGAGCGTGAGAGTTTTTTTAAATCTTGCTCAAATTCTTCGTATATAAATTTTTCTAAACGTTTTAAATATTTTCTTTTTTTTCTTTTACCCTCAATATTTTTAAGTCTTCTGTTTAATATCTGCAAGCGATCACTTGCCAACTTAGCGTACGGATAAACTTTATAGGTTCTATTTCTTAGTATTGCATAACTTTTTGCAGAGTCATAGGATTCAAATATAAGTGGTTGATAAACAACCACTTCCTTTAGGTTTATTGATGAATTTGGGATTGAGTCATCCCCGACTACAAATAATGATTTTTCAATTTCTGTAGATTGAGACCAACTTACAATTGATTGGAAAATTATTAAATATAATATCTTGTTACTCATTCAATTCAAAGGTATAAAAACCTGTATTTTCAAACGGTTTAATGATCATAAATTATTATTTTTAATAATTCTTAAAAAATAAAATAAATGAAAATTTTAAATCAGAAGTCAATTGATTTTTTAGAAAAATATTTAAATAATTCAGCGCCTACGGGCTATGAAGCTAATGGTCAAAAAATTTGGATGGAATACTTAAAACCATATGTTGATGAATTCATTACTGATGTCTATGGAACAGCAGTCGGAGTTATAAACCCCAAGGCTGAATATAAGGTAGTAATTGAAGGGCATTCTGATGAAATATCATGGTATGTTAATTTTATAACAGATAATGGTTTAATTTATGTTATTAGAAATGGTGGAAGTGATCATCAAATTGCTCCATCTAAATGGGTAAATATTCATACTGAAAAAGGGATAGTAAAAGGAGTTTTTGGATGGCCAGCAATTCATACCCGAAAACCAGGAAAGGAAGAAGTACCAAAGCTTGATAATATTTGTATTGATATTGGGGCTAAGGACAAAAAAGAAGTTGAAAGAATGGGAGTTCACGTTGGGTGTGTAATTACATATCCAGATACTTTTCAAATTTTGAATAAAAATAAATTTGTTTGTAGAGCTATTGATAATAGAGCTGGTGGATTTATGATAGCAGAGGTTGCCAGATTACTAAATGAAAATAATATAAAATTACCTTTTGGATTGTATATAACAAATTCCGTTCAGGAGGAAGTAGGACTTCGCGGTGCTGAAATGATTACACAAACAATTAAACCAAATGTTGCTATTGTTACAGATGTCTGTCATGATACTTCTACACCAATGATAAATCAAAAAGAACAAGGTAAAACACAAATTGGTGATGGCCCCGTAATATCATACGCACCAGCTGTACACAATAAACTTAGAGAAAGAATAATTTCAGTTGCCAAAAAGAATAAAATTCCTTTTCAAAGGTTAGCTTCGTCTCGTTACACAGGAACTGATACAGATGCATTTGCCTACAGTAATGGTGGAGTTGCATCTGCTCTTATCTCTTTACCACTCAGGTACATGCATACTACAGTTGAAATGATTCAGAAAGAAGATTTAGAAAATGTAATTAGATTAATTTATGAGAGTATCCAAAAAATTAAGCCTGGAGAAAGTTTTAACTATTTTTAATTAGGTAATTTTTCATATCCCATATTATAAAAGGTAAATCCATAAATATCAGCATATTGCTCAATAGTTTTAGAAATTGGGGTTCCTGCTCCATGTCCGGCATTTGTTTCAATCCTTATGAGTGTTGGAGAAACACCTATTTGTTTGTCCTGTAGTTCTGCTGCAAATTTAAATGAATGCGCTGGAACAACTCTATCATCGTGATCTCCTGTTGTAATTAGTGTAGCAGGGTATTTAATTCCATTCTTTACATTATGAACAGGAGAATACCCTAAAAGGTATTTAAACATCTTTTCAGAATCTTCTGAAGTACCATAGTCATAAGCCCATCCAGCACCAGCTGTAAATGTATGATATCTTAACATATCTAAAACACCAACAGCTGGTAAAGCCACTCTCATAAGATCAGGTCTTTGCGTCATTGTAGCTCCAACCAAAAGTCCACCATTAGACCCACCACGAATTGCTAGATAATCTGAACTAGTATATTTTTCAGAAATTAAAAATTCTGCAGCTGAAATAAAATCATCAAAAACATTTTGTTTATTTAATTGAGTTCCAGCTATATGCCATGATTTTCCATATTCTCCTCCACCTCTGATATTTGGTACTGCATAAACTCCTCCATACTCCATCCATAAAATATTTGTCACACTAAACCCTGGAGTTAAACTAATATTAAATCCACCGTATCCATATAAAATAGTTGGATTTTTGCCATCTAACTCAAGTCCTTTTTTATGAGTAATTATCATTGGAACTTTTGTACCATCTTTAGAATTATAAAAAACTTGTTTTGAAATGTAATTTGTAGAATTAAAATCAATTTTTGGACTCCAATACAAATCAAAATTACCTGTCTTAATATCATATTCATATATTGAGCTAGGTGTATGATAATTTGTAAATGAAAAGTAAAGAGATTTTTTATTTATTTTACCACTAAAACCGCCGACCGAGCCAATTCCAGGTAGATTAATTTTACGTATTTTATTACCTTCAAAGTCATATTGATATACTTGAGAAAATGCATCAATCATATATTCTGCAAATAAAAAACCTCCTCCAGAAGAGGCATTTAGAACATTCTTAGTATTAGGAATTATTTCTTCCCATTCATTTAGACTTAAATTATTAAAGTTAGTTTTTACTACTTTTTTATTAGGGGCATTTATATTAGTTACAAGAAAAAAATCATCATTGATTGTTTCTAAAACATACGTATCAGAATCATAATTATCAATAATACTTTTTAATGGTGATTTATCATTTAATAGATCTTTTACTAAAAGCTTATTTCCTGACGTTGATTTACTTGCAGAAATAAATAAAAAACGACCATCTTCAGATACACTTCCTCCAACATATCTATTTTTTTGCTCTTTTATACCTCCATAAAATATGACATCATCTTGTTGAGATGTATTTAATTTATGAAAGTATAATTTATGTTGATCTGTTTTGTCAGAAAGTTCGCTTCCTTTTGGTTTATCATAGGATGAATAAAAAAACCCTTCATCATTTTTCCAAGATATTCCACTAAACTTAATATCAACAAGGGTATCCTCAATTATTTTTTTACTAGCAACATCCATTACTATAATTTTTCTCCAATCACTTCCACCCTCTGAAACACTATAAGCACATATTTTCCCGCTTTTAGAAAAACTTAAACCAGCCAGTGAAGTAGTTTTATCTTTCGAAAAAAGATTAGGGTTAATAAAAGTCTCTATTACATCGTTAGAATCTTTTCTATAAACAACATACTGGTCCTGTAACCCATCGTTTTTATAAAAGTATGTGTATTCTCCTTCTTCAAAGGGAGCTGAAACTTTCTCATAGTTCCATAATTTTTCTAACCTCTCTTTAAGTTTATTTTTATAAGGTATTTTGTTTAAATATTTAAAAGTAACTTCATTTTGTTTTTTTACCCACCGCTCTGTTTCATCAGATCTATCATCCTCAAGCCATCTATATGGATCAATGATCTCGGAATCAAAATAATTGCTTATTACGTTTATTTTTTTTGTTTTCGGATATATAAGTGACTTCTCATTTTGACAAGAGAAAATAATAATTAGAAATGTAGTAAGGAGACTTTTTTTCATATTTAAATCGTATTAAATTTATTAAAACTAAATTTTTGCTATTGCTTTATTAATTTCTTTTACTAAACTAGGTCCTTCATAAATAAAACCAGTGTATAATTGTATCAGATCAGCTCCAGCATTAATTTTTTTTATGGCGTCTTCTGCAGAGTGAATACCCCCAACCCCAATTATAGTAAACTTTTTATTACTTTTTTCAGATAGAAACTTTATGACCTCTGTACTCCTATCACAAAGTGGTTTACCACTAAGTCCACCATTCTGATTTTTGTTTTTTGAAATAAGACCATTTCTGTCAAGAGTAGTATTGGTTGCAATAACTCCATCAATTTTTGTTAAATTAACAATATCAATTATATCCAATAGTGCATTTTTACTTAGATCAGGAGAAATCTTAAGTAAAATGGGTTTTCTTTCTTTCTTATGTGAATTTAAGTTTTGTAAACTTTCCAAAATCAACGTTAAAGGTTTTTTTTCCTGAAGATCCCTCAGTTTTGGAGTATTTGGGGAGCTCACATTAACAACAAAATAATCTACATAATCAAATAATATATCAAAACAATAGTTATAATCATCTACAGCTTTGTCATTTGGTGTAAACTTATTTTTTCCAATATTACCACCGATTATTACATTATTATTATTATTTCTTAATCTATCAACAACTTTTAAAACACCATCATTATTAAATCCCATCCTATTAATTAAAGCTGAATCTTTTTTCAATCTAAACAATCTCTTTTTGGGGTTTCCTAATTGACTTTTTGGAGTGACTGTGCCAATCTCTATAAAACCAAATCCAAAATTATTTAGCTCTTTGTAAAGTTTAGCATCTTTATCAAAACCTGCTGCAAGTCCAACTGGGTTTTGAAATTTTAAACCAAAAATATTTCGCTTTAAACCTGGATGACTAAATTTATAAATAAATCTTATAACGATGTTTATTCCAGGTATAAAATGAATAAGTTTAATAGTTTTGAAAACTGTGTGATGAATATTTTCTGGATCAAACAAAAAAAGTATTGGTTTAATAAAAGTCTTATACATTTGAAAATTAATATTCAATTAGAAACCCTTGAAAAATCAAGGGTTTATTAACTATTTTGATGAAGACTTCATCAACTTAGAACTCATATCAAGAGAGATAGCTGTACGTTCCACTTTAAGTTTTCCAGCAAGTGTTTCTATTGTACATGTATTGTCTTTATTATTAATATCAACGACTTTGGCATGTATACCACTTTTAGTTATGATACGATCTCCCCTTTTTAGATTGTTCATAAAATTTTTTTCTTTTTTTTGTCTTCTCGTTTGAGGAAGAATTATAAAAAAGAAAAAAACTACTAACATTAAAAGCAAAAAGGGTATTTGATCTGAAAATCCTCCCTGCATGTCCTAATTTTGAGCTTGGCGTGCTTTAGCTTGAGCCTGTCTTTGTTTTTCTTTAACAGGATCTGGAGCAACCATAGCTTTAATTCTTAACATTTCTCTACCGCTTTCAGTATTTGCAGAAATAGTGACTGCTTTTTGTTGAAGACTGGGTTTATTATTAGAATCAAAACTAACCATTATTTCACCAGTCGCACCTGGAGCAATTGGAACATTTTTAGGATACTGAGGAACAGTACAACCGCAACTTCCTCGGGCATCAACGATTATTAGATCGCTTTTTCCAGTATTTTTAAAAGAAAAAGTTGTTGTAACTACATCTCCTTCATTTATGTTTCCAAAATCGTGAGACATTTTATTAAATGTCATGACCGGAGAGTTTGAAGTTGTAGCCTGTGCTTGAGCCTCAGTAGCATCAACGTTATCTTGATTAATTTTTTTTGCGGCGGTTTCACCACAAGAAGCAGTAATAAAAGCTAAAGATAGAATCGAATAAAAAATATTTTTCATGAGTTGTTAATTATATTTCTAAAATCAAAAGTAAATAAAATTCCTTACAATAGCCCCCTACCTTCCTTGTTTAATCTACCTTTAACTTTAAAATCTTTAGAAATATTATCAAGAACACCATTAATAAAAATATTACTTTTTGGGGTAGAGTAATCTTTTGCAATTTCTATATATTCATTTATCGTTACTCTAACTGGTATCTCATTAAAAAATAGTAGCTCTGAAATAGCCATTTTTAATAAAATAAAATCTATATCTGCTATTCTATCAGATTCCCAGTTTGGTGTTTTTCCAATGATTTCAGTCTCAAGTGAATCAGTTTTCGAAATAATATTAGCTAAAAGTTCGATACCAAATTTGGTTTCCTCA
This sequence comes from Flavobacteriaceae bacterium, assembly GCA_002690805.1. Taxonomy (GTDB): domain Bacteria; phylum Bacteroidota; class Bacteroidia; order Flavobacteriales; family Flavobacteriaceae; genus Marivariicella. The sequence goes on along the minus strand of NZFW01000017.1, from coordinate 49,507 downwards.
GAATCAATATTAAAAGAAGGAAGATCCAAACTTTTAATATTTTCAATTTTAACAGATTTAATTTGTTTTAAAATATGAGTGTTAACAACTGGAAGATCATCAATCCATGTTAATTGATTGTCTTCTAAATAGTCGTATAATCTATCAGAACTAGCTATACATTCTTTATAAAAATTTAGGCAAAATTTATTATCAATTTCATCACTAACACCAATTAAATAATCTTTGTGAAATTGATTATTTATCAAATCCAAATAAAATTGATTTATATATTCTGAGTCAGTTTCCCAATTATTTAATTTACTTTTTTTTAAGTAATCATGAATATTTTTGTTTTGAGCAAAAAATTTGAAATATGGGTTTTTTAAAATTTTATCTGTTGGAGAATTAGACAATTCATATTGCAACTTCTTCTCTAATATTTTTTTTCTCTGCGCATGAGAATAAACACTCTTAAATAATGAAATTAGTAAATAATATAAATCATATGACTTTTTAACACTTTCTTTAAAAAAAAATACTTGTTTTTCAAGACTCTGTTCCCCATCATGAGAAATAGAATATAATGATTGCATTACTTTTACCCGAATGTGTCTCCTAGTTAGCATTTTCAAAGAACTATTTGAGATCGAAAATAATTCTTTTTTAAATATTAACCTTTAATTATAGAAATTAGTTTATTGAAAACTTGAGTCTCATTGTATTTCGATGTGTCAATAATTATTGCATCATTTGCTGGCTTAAGAGGGGAAGTTGATCTTGAGGTGTCTTCAAAATCTCTGGATATAATATTTTCAAGAACTTTTGAAAATTTAATGTCTTTGTCAACTTTTTTTAGTTCCTCGTACCTTCGCCTCGCTCTAATTGAATCTGAAGCTTTCAAGAAAAACTTTTTATTAGCGTGGGGAAATACAACTGTTCCAATATCTCTTCCATCCATAACTATGTTTAAATTTTCAGAAACTTCTCTTTGAATCTTAATTAAAAAGGTTCTTATTTCAGGAATTGCTGCGATTTTGCTAACATGTTCAGAAACATCCATATTTCTGATATATGGTTCAACATCCTCCCCGTTTAATAGTATAACTTGTGAATTTCCAGTAGTTTTAAAATCAAATACAACATTTTTAAGATTTTCAATAATTAACTTAATATTTATTGGGTCTACTAACATATTATTTTTAATAAAATAATATGTCAAAGCTCTATACATAGAACCAGAATCAATATAAGTATAGTCAAGAACTTTTGCAATCCTTTTTGCCTGTGTACTTTTACCAGAGGCAGCATGACCGTCAATTGCAATTATCTTTTTCATTAATAAACTTCTGTAAATTCTTTTTGATGAACTACTTTTTTCTCAGTTATAGCAATAGACAAAACTTCACTCATTTCTTTCACATAATAGAATTTTAGACCTTTTAAATACTCCTTTTTAATCTCCTCAATATCTTTTTTGTTTTGATCACATAAAATTATTTCTTTAATCTTAGATCGTTTAGCTGCTAAAATTTTTTCTTTAATTCCACCAACAGGAAGAACTTTACCTCTTAAGGTTATTTCACCGGTCATTGCTAGACTCTTTTTAACTCTTTTTTGAGTAAATAAAGACATTAGGGATGTTAACATTGTAATTCCTGCACTAGGGCCATCTTTGGGTGTTGAACCCTCTGGAACATGGATATGAATATTATATTTATCAAATCTAAAATTTTCAATTCCTAATCTCTTAGAGTTTGATTTCAAGTATTCTAGAGCAATTGTTGCTGATTCCTTCATAACCTTTCCAAGGTTTCCTGTAATGCTAAGATTCCCTTTCCCTTTTGAAACTGAGGATTCTATAAACAAAATATCTCCACCAACAGATGTCCAAGCAAGACCAGTAACAACTCCTGCGATAGAGTTATTTTCAACCATATCTCGACTAATTTTTACAGGACCTAATATATCTGATAAATCTTCTAAACCGGGGGAAACTTTATAACTTTCTTTCAAAGCAATTGACTTAGCAATATATCTGGTCATTTTTGCCATTTGCTTATCTAGACCTCGAACACCAGACTCTCTTGTGTAGCCTTCTACTATCTTCATGATTATTGATTTTTTAAGATTTAAATACTTTTTATTTAAACCATGTTCTGATAGTTGTTTTGGTATAAGGTGCTTATGTGCAATTTCAGTTTTTTCTTCAACAGTATAACCACTAACATTAATAATTTCCATTCTATCTCTTAGAGCATAGGGAATATTATTAATATTATTAGCAGTAGCAATAAACATAACTTTTGATAAATCATATCCCATTTCTAGAAAGTTATCATAAAATGAATTATTTTGTTCGGGATCTAGGACCTCAAGAAGTGCTGCTGAAGGATCACCCTGAGAACCTTGTGTAAGCTTATCAATTTCGTCTAACACGAAAACAGGATTTGATTTTTTAGCTTTTTTTAAACTCTGAATAATTCTTCCTGGCATAGCCCCGATATATGTTTTTCTGTGTCCTCTTATTTCTGACTCATCTCTCATTCCTCCTAATGATATTCTAACGTAAGATCTTCCTAGGGATTCAGCAACAGATTTTCCTAATGAAGTTTTTCCAACACCTGGAGGACCATAAAGACAAAGAATAGGCGATTTCATATCATTTCTTAATTTTAAAACAGCTAAATATTCTATTATTCTTTTTTTTACCTCTTCAAGACCATAATGATCCCTGTCTAATATTTTTTGAGCCTTTTGCAGATCAAATTTATCAATTGAATATTCATCCCATGGGAGATCTAACAATAATTCTAAATAATTTCTCTGGACTGAGTATTCAGCAACCTGAGGATTCATTCTCTGTAATTTTCCCCACTCTTTATCAAAGTGATTTTTAACTTCGTCACTCCACTTTTTAGATTTAGACAGTTCTTTCAATTCGTCTACCTCTTCTTCGTAAGAAATTCCACCTAACTCTTCTTGTATAGTTTTTAGTTGTTGATTTAAGTAATACTCTCTTTGTTGCTGATCCATGTCTAACCTAACTCTAGATCTAATATCATTTTTGAGTGCTAATTTTTGATATTCTGTATTCATAAATTTTAAACACAGAAGGGCTCTTTCGTTAAGACTAGTTAATGATAAAATTTTTTGTTTATCACTTACTGAAAGATTCATATTAGAGGAAACAAAATTTATTAAAAATGAATTGCTGTTAATATTTTTGATAGCAAATGATGCTTCAGATGGGATATTAGGGTTTTCTTGAATAATTTGAAGGGCTAAATCTCTAATAGAATCAACTACAGCTGTAAACTCTTTATTGGTAGTATCAATTGCTGTATCATTTACAGATTTTATTTTAGCTTTGAAATAAGGTTTGTCAGATAATATTTCTTCGATTAGAAATCTTTTTTTTCCCTGAATTATTACTGTAGTATTTCCATCTGGCATTTTTAAAACCCTTAAAATTTGAGCCACAGTTCCCAAACTATATATGTCTTTTAACTCTGGATTTTCTACAGTTTGATCTTTTTGAGCAACAACACCTATAACTTTGTCTCCTTTATTTGCATCATTTATTAATTCAATAGATTTATCTCTACCCGCAGTTATCGGAATAACAACTCCTGGAAACAATACAGTATTTTTTAAAGGTAGTATTGGAATTGAATCAGGAAGCGCCTCTTTATTTAAAGCCTCTTCATCCTCTGCAGTCATAAGTGGTATTAAATCTGCCTCTGATTCAATTTCTCTAAGGGAAATACTGTCAAAACTAGTAAAAATTGATTTTGCCATTTTAGATTTATGTCATTTTGTCATTTATACCATGGTCTCTTATTAAAAAATACATACACATCGTATAATTAACAGTTATCTATAATAATAATTTCAATAGTTGTGCCAATAATTAAAAAAATAGAGAATTATAAGTTTTTCTCAATTAATTATGCCTGGGAACTCTCAAAAGTAATATAACACCTGCAATAAATAGAACAGCAAAAAATAATATACTATTTCTCATACTTCCTGTAATTTGATCAATTGTTCCAAACATAATCATTCCAAAAATTATTGCGATTTTTTCAGTAACTGAATAGAAACTAAAAAATGATGCAGTATCGTTTGTTGTTGGAAGATATTTTGAATAAGTAGCTCTAGAAAGTGATTGCAGCCCCCCCATTACCATCCCAACTAGTCCAGCTATTAAATAAAATTCAGTTGGTGTATGTATGTAAAAAGCTCTAATACATAAAAAAGCCCAAATTATATTTATAACTATTAAAACTGTCAAATTTCCAAAACGTTCTGAAGCTCTGGCGGTTAGTATGGCCCCAAAAATTGCAACAATTTGTATAAGTAAAATTGCAACAATCAATCCGATAGTTTTTTCTGAAGAATTTGACCATTGAATCTCAGCCTCACCAAAATAAGTAGCAATTAAAAGAACTGTTTGTAAAGACATACTGTATAAAAAAAAGGCTATTAAAAATCTTTTTAATCTGATATTTTCCATTAATTGATCCAAAACTATTTTTAATTCTTTAAATCCATTCCAAAGCACATCTTTAGTGATTTTATTAATAAGATTGCCTTTAGGTAAGTAAAAAAATGAAATCTGACTAAATAATGCCCACCATATTCCTACTGAAATAAATGAATATTTCATTGCTAACATTGAAGCATCAGCCTTGGAACCATCAATTCCATATAGTTCAGGGTTCATAACCATTGACAAATTAAAAAGTAATAAAATAACACTACCAATGTAACCCATAGAATAACCTCTGGCACTTGCTCTATTCTGTTGTTCAGGATATGCAATATCAGGTAAATAAGAATTATAAAAAGTTAAACTTGACCAAAGTCCAATTAATGCAAAAAAATAAAAGGTCAAACCTAAATAAATTGTTTTTAAATCAAACCAGTATAATCCTATACATGAAAATGAACCTAAATAAACAAAAAATTTCATGAATTTTTTCTTATTCCCTGTATAATCTGCTATTCCTGATAAAATGGGTGTAATAATTGAAATAATTATGAAAGCAAAAGCAGTAATAAAGCTTATCATTGCAGTATACTTAATTGGGGAACCAAAAAAATTAATGGTTTTAATTTCTTGAAACAATGAACCATAATAAATAGGGAAAATTGAAGATGAAATAACAAGTGAATATACTGAATTGGCCCAATCATATGAAGCCCAAGCATTTATAAGTTTCTTACTTCCTTTTTCTAACGGAACTGTTTTAGAAAACATAATTTTATTAGTATTTTAAAAAAATAAAAATTTAAATAATATTATTGAAAAACTATTTAATTTATTATTAGTTTCGAAAAAAAATTTGATGTGTAATTCAACAACAAGTTTAGTGAAATTATTTTTAATAAAAATGAAAAAATACAATCTAATTTATATTTTACTCATATGCATTGGCTGCAATTCTCAAAACAATAGCAATTCAAAAACTGACCAAAAACGAAGTAAATATAAAATTAGTAAATCTGATATAGAATGGAAAAATGAATTAAACTCACTTCAATACTATGTTTTAAGACAAGCCGGAACAGAAAGAGCTTTTACAGGCAAGTATGATAAGAATTTTAGTGAAGGTATTTATGTGTGTGCAGCATGCCAATCTCCACTTTATGAATCAAGTTACAAATACGATTCAAAATCTGGGTGGCCTAGCTTTGATAGAGGTATTACTGAGAATATTGAGTATGATGTAGACTACAAGCTAGGGTATGCTAGATCAGAGCTAAAATGCTCTTCTTGTGGGGGGCACTTAGGACATCTTTTTAATGATGGACCAAAAAGCACAACTGGAAAAAGACATTGTATAAACTCTGCTGCTTTAATTTTTATTTCAAAGAAATGAAAAAATATCCTATTCATAAATCAATCCAAGAATGGAAGAAAATTTTATCACCTGAAGAATTTCGGATAATGAGAGAAAAAGGAACTGAAAGGCCTTTCAGTGGAAAATATAACCTTCATTTTGATGATGGAGTTTATGTATGTAAAAGTTGTAAACAGGAACTATATGAGAGCTCTACTAAATTTAAAAGTGAATGTGGTTGGCCTAGTTACGAGAGTTCGATAGCAAATTCTTTAGATTATGAAGAGGATTTAACTCACGGAATGATTAGGACTGAAATTCTTTGTTCGAAATGTGGTTCTCATCAAGGTCATGTTTTTAATGATGATTCAACTAAATCCAAAAAAAGATATTGTGTTAATTCGGCTAGTATTGAATTTAAACCAAAAATCAAATTAAAATAAATAATTAGTTTTAATTACATTTGTAATCCAATATTTAAGAAATGATTTCATACGACGTTATAGTTCTCGGAAGTGGTCCAGGAGGATATGTTACAGCAATTCGAGCATCACAACTTGGTTTCAAAACTGCCATTATTGAAAAAGAAAGTTTAGGTGGTGTATGCTTAAATTGGGGATGTATTCCTACAAAAGCTTTAATTAAATCTGCTCAAGTTTTTGACTATTTAAAACATGCGGAGGATTATGGTTTAACTATTAATGATTATGATAAAGATTTTAGCGCTGTTGTAAATAGAAGTAGAAATGTCGCTGCAGGAATGAGCAAAGGAGTTAATTTTTTAATGAAAAAAAATAAGATTGATGTAATTAAAGGATTTGGTAAAGTAAAACCAGGAAAAAAGATTTCAGTTAAAAATGAAAAAGGAGAAATAACTGATTTTGAAGCAAAATATATTATAATAGCAACAGGTGCTAAATCTAGGACATTACCCTCACTACCCCAAGATGGAAAAAAAATAATAGGCTACAGAGAAGCAATGACCTTGAAAAGTCAACCTAAAAATATAATTATTGTTGGGTCAGGTGCCATAGGTATCGAATTTGCATATTTTTTTAACGCCATGGGTTCAAATGTAACCATAGTGGAATATTTAGATAGAATTGTTCCAGTTGAAGACAAAGAAATATCTAAAGCTTTAGAAATTAATTTTAAAAAAAATGGAATAAAAATATTAACAAGTTCAGAGTTAACGGATACTGTAGTTAAAGGGAAAGTTGTTACTGCAACTATTAAATCTAAAAACAAAGTAGAAAAATTAGAAGCGGATGTAATTCTATCTGCAGTCGGAATTAAATCAAATATTGAAAATATTGGCCTGGAGGATGTAGGTATAGTTACTGATAATGATAAGGTGTTAGTGGATAGCTTTTACCAAACTAATATTCCAGGTTATTTTGCAATTGGCGATATAACTAAAGGACAGGCTCTTGCACATGTTGCATCTGCTGAAGGAATATTGTGTGTCGAAAAATTAGCTGGACAAAATGTTGAGCCATTAGACTATGGCAATATCCCTGGATGCACATATTCTTTTCCTGAGATTGCCTCAGTTGGTTTAACAGAAGATCAAGCCATCGAAAAAGGTTATGAAGTTAAAATAGGTAAATTTCCTTTTTCTGCATCAGGTAAAGCTCAGGCAAGTGGAAAATCTGAAGGTTTCGTAAAAGTTATTTTTGATTCGAAATATGGGGAATGGCTTGGTTGTCACATGATTGGTGCTGGTGTAACAGATATGATAGCTGAAGCAGTTTTAGCAAGAAAACTTGAAACTACAGGGCATGAAGTTTTAAAAGCAGTTCATCCACATCCAACTATGAGTGAAGCTGTTATGGAATCAGTAGCTGCAGCTTATGGTGAGGTAATACATCTTTGATATTAATAATATTATACAACTAATTTTTCTTTAATAGGCTTAATACCCCTAATCTGTAGCTATCTATCCCAAATCCAATAATTAATCCTTTAGCTACAGGCGTAATGTATGATTTATGTCTAAAGTCTTCCCTGGAAAAGGTATTTGAAATGTGAATTTCGATAACTGGTGAATCAACAGATTTTATAGCATCACCGATTCCGATAGATGTGTGAGTATAAGCAGCTGCATTTAACAAAATATAATCAGAAGAAAACCCAACTTCTTGAATTCGATCAATAATTTTACCTTCAATATTTGATTGATAATAGTCAAATGTTATATTTTTAAATTCTTTTTTCAAAGATTTTAAATATTCTTCAAAAGTTAACGAACCATATATATTTGGTTCTCTTTTTCCAAGTAAATTTAAATTCGGACCGTTAATTATAGAAACATTCATTTATTTCTTTTTTACAAAAATACTACATTTAAGTTTTTAACTTAAAAATTCATTTAATTAAGTAATGATTTGGAAATCTGCGATAAAAAAATATGAAAACTATCTCAAAATTGAAAGAGGTTTGTCAAAAAATTCAATTACAAATTATTTATTTGATATAAACTCCATTATCAAATATTATAAAATAGATATTGAAATAATGAATACTAAAGATATAGACAGTGATCAAATTCAATCATTTATTTACGAGGAAGCAAAATATAAAAGCTCTCATTCGATGGCCAGAAGAATTTCTGGATTAAAATCTTTTTTTAATTATTTAATCTTTGAAAAAATTAGAAGTGATGATCCCACAGATTTAATTGAGATGCCGAAAATAGGGAGAAAACTACCTGAGGTATTGTCCATTAGTGAAGTTGAAAAGATTTTATTAGCAATAGATTTATCTCACACCCAGGGTCAAAGAAATAAAGCCATAGTAGAGACTCTTTATGGGTCGGGACTAAGAGTTAGTGAGTTAATTAACTTGAATTTATCAAACTTGTTTTTTAAAGAAGACATAATTAAAGTTATTGGAAAGGGAAATAAACAAAGATTAGTTCCAATGGGTGAATATGCAAAAAAACAAATTCAAATTTATGTAGATTGTTTTAGATCAAAAAATAAAATCCATCCTTCATATGAAGATGTATTGTTTTTAAACCAAAATGGAAAACGACTTACAAGAGCCATGATTTTCACTCTCATAAAAAAATATAGCTTAGAAGCTAAAATTTTGAAGAAAGTAAGTCCTCACACCCTAAGACATTCATTTGCAACTCATCTATTAGAAAATGGAGCAGACTTAAGAACAATTCAAGTTATGATGGGACATGAAAGCATAACTACAACAGAAATTTATACACATATGGATACAAAATATTTAAAATCAGTTATGAAGAATTTTCATCCTCGAAAAAGTTAGCTTTTTACTAGCAATCTGAAACCCTCGCCATGAATATTTACGATTTCAATATTAGTATCAATACTCAAATATTTTCTAAGTTTAGCAATATAAACATCCATACTTCTGGAGGTAAAATAGTTATCATCTCTCCATATTTTATTTAAAGCTATTTCTCTGGGTAAAAGATCATTAAAATGGATTACTAATAACCTAAGTAGTTGATTTTCTTTTGGGGATAGTTTTATACTATCTTTATTTTTATGAGACAAAAATCTAAGTTTTGAATTGAATTTAAATTCACTAATTGTAAACTCAAATTCCTCTGAATCTGGAATTTCAACAAAATTTTGACGATTTAAGATTGCCTTTATTTTGGCCAAAAGAACATCAGAATCAAAAGGCTTTGAAATATAATCATCTCCACCCAATTTAAAACCCTTTAAAACATCTTCTTTAAGATTTTTAGCTGTTAAAAAGACTATAGGAACCTGATTATTTTTTTCTCTGATCTCTTTAGCTAGTGTAAAACCATCTTTATAGGGCATCATTACGTCAAGAATACATAGATCAAAGTCATCTTTTTTAAATTTCTGAAACCCTTCAATGCCATTTTTAGCAAGAGTAATTTTGTAGTTATTTAAGGAAAGATAGTCTCTTAAAATACTCCCGAAATTTGGATCGTCTTCTACTATTAAAATTTTTTTATTATCCATGATTAGTTTATAATTTAACTTATAGGAATGGAAATTTCAAATTTAGTTCCAATCCCTTTTTTACTTTTTAAATTGATTTGACCATTATGATTTTGAATAATTTTTTTAACATAGGTTAAACCAAGTCCATGACCTTTGATATCATGGATATTTCCTGTTTGAGCTCTATAAAACTTTTGAAAAATTAATTTTTGTGATTTCAAATCCATACCAACCCCCTTATCTTCTATGGTTGTGAAAATTTTATTATTGGCAATAAAAGTATTTACAATAATTTCAGGGGAATCCACAGAATACTTGATAGCATTGTCTAAGATATTAATAAAAACATTTGTTAAATGATTTACATTACCTCTAATTATATCTGGTTCAGCGTTCAAATTAAGATTTATATTACCTTTTCTACTTTTAACAATTAATGAGACATGATTAATTGCTAATTTAATAACATCATTTAATTTAATTACTTTCTTTTCTATCATAAGAGTTCCTCTTTCTAATTGAGAAATCCTTAATACATCTTCCACTTGTTTTAACATTCTCTGATTCTCTTCTTTAATCATTTTTATATACTCCTTAATTTTAAGAGGCTCCTTAATTGTTTTTTTATTATTAATTGCATCAACTGCTAATCCGATTGTTGCTATTGGAGTTTTGAATTCATGAGACATATTATTAATAAAGTCAGTTTTCATAACTGCTACTTTTTTTTGTTGAATAATCTGATAGAGGGCACTGAATGAAACCAAAACTATAAAGATGGTAAGTATAATGGATAGACCGGTAACTCCGATTAAAGAGGACAAAACAAAATTTTCTTTTTTTGGAAAGAAAACAACCAATTCATATGGACTATTACCGGTATCATCTACTAAAATAGGAATAGAATAACTTGGGCCAATTAGTTTTTCTGAATAATTATTTTTCCTTATTCTAGTAGCTAAATTGTTATTGTAAACTCCAAATTCAAATGGAGTGCTAATACTTTTTGAACTCAAACTATTCTCTAATAAAAATGATATTTCTTCAGTGGTTACCCTTTTATGTATAGGGAGATTGGCCATATACTGCATAAAAATTGATCTATACTTAGCAACCTCAAAAGGATTTCTTTTTTCAACAGATTTTAATTTAGAGACGGAAGTAATCATATTATTTTCTCGATTAAAAACATCATTACTAATAATAGCTGTTGTATTTATACTTTTATAATCAGAGATATCAGTCAAGTTACTAAATCTGGGGTCTAAATTTGATCCATCAATATTATAATCTTCTTGTAAAATCCCATATGCAAAAAAAGTAGACAGATTGGTTGTGTTTTCCTCAGGAAGGAACAAAAAGACATCAGTAATATTTGAATCATCCGGTTTGCCAACAGAATCAATAAGTCTTTCATATGCTAAAATATAATCATTAAGTTCTCTATTTTGAACTTCATTTGCAACTGATTCTAGTACTTGATTAATAGCCAAAGAAAATGCTTCTTCTTTATTATTCCACGATGTTTTAATCCAATAAGCTTGTGCACCTAAAACACCGATAATGGACAGAATCATTAATGTAACTAAAATAATGAAGTAATTCTTACTCAAATTTATTAGATTATTTATTTACAAAAATCAATAAAATTTTAGAAAATTAATACTAATGTATTGTTAATCTGTAATATTAAATTGAATTTTTAATTCAACCAACAACTTTTCAACCAATAAAATTGTTTGTTTCCAATCTATATTTTCAATTATTTTATCTGATAAAACTTCTTTTTTTTCATCTGACCATTGATTTAACATTATAGACTTAACTATACTTTCGTCAATCAAATCTCTTTTTGTGATTCTATTAATTCTAACTTGGATAGGAGCCTTTATTAATACAATAAAATCACACAGTAAATTTGTTTTTGACTCAAACATTATTGCTGATTCCTTGAAAACTAATGAAGCTTTTGTTTTTAGTTTAAATTCATTAAAGTCATTACGTACATATGGATGAATAATTGAGTTTAAAAGTTTTAATTTATCAGGCTTATTAAAAACTATATTTGACAAGGTTTTAGAATCAATTTCCTCTAACTTATATATGTCATTTCCAAATTCTTTTTTAATTTTATTTTTAAGCTCTAAATTAGAATTAACTAATTGTTTTGCTCTTTTATCAGAATCGTAGCAGGGAAATCCTTTTTTTTTGAGAAAATTTAAAATTTTAGATTTTCCACTTCCAATTCCACCTGTTAAACCAACTATAATCATTTTTTAATAAGGTAAGATATTGTTGTTGGTGTCCAACGAATATTTCTTGAAAATATGGGATATCTTATTATATCGATTGGAATACTTTCAAATTTTGCATTTTCGGTTTTTAAATAATCAAAAACTAATTCAAAATCACCATTTTTAATTTCATTAATAAGTTCAAATGGATATGAAGAAGTCAATTTCACTTTTTCAGGAAACAATTTAATTTTTATACTATCAGGCTTATTGATAACATTAATAAATATTTCAAAATCTTGTTCTGTAAACCTTTTAACTGATTCTTTATATAAAACTTTTTTTGGATGAAGATTTATATTATTCAGATCATTATTTATTATTTGTGCAAAAAATTCTATGTCTTTTGAAATTTTATCCATTTCCACAAGAACAGTATTAACATAATTAATGTCTTTAATTAAATGTTCAGGTCCAGAAATAGTTACGGAATCAGGTTCTATTTTAAAATCATTAATACTACTATAACCAGATTGGAATTTAAATTCAGTATTAATATTAACCTTAACTTTTTTTGATTTTAATTTAAAATATTTAAAAAAAAGTTTGTCATTTTCAAAACTTAAAAAATTTCCTTTTATCTGATCATCTAAAGATCTTCTTTGAGAGAGTAAATCTATCACTCCATTATTATTATTATTAAACTCAGCAGTTGAAGCATCTACAAATATTTCTTTTGGAAAAAATCTATAAAATAGTATTTGAAATCCTGATGCATTAATATAGCCATCAATAGTTTTATAATCAGATTCAATTTTCATGAGATTTGGTGAATTAACAAAACGTACATCAAAAAAAACTAATTCAGAATAGTTCTTGGAAAACTTAGTTATTCCCCAAAACAAAAAAGAAACAACATTAAAAATTAAAAACAATTTAATTTTTTGTTTTTTCTTTACTAAGTTCGAAGAACTAATATTTGAATTCATTCAATTTTATTCCAAAGAATCAATTATTTCTTGACTAACTCCGACATTTGAAAAACCACCGTCATGGAATAAATTTTGTAATGTTACTTTTTTTGAATAATCAGAAAACATCATAACAGTATATTTTGCACAATCTTCAGCTGTAGCATTGCCTAATGGGGATGTTTTTTCAGCATATTTTAAAAAACTTTGAAGCCCTTTTACTCCCTCACCAGCTTTTGTTAAAGTTGGAGACTGAGATATAGTATTTACTCTTACATTTTTTTCCTTACCAAAAAAATACCCAAAACTTCGAGCTATTGATTCTAAATAGGCTTTATTATCTGCCATATCATTGTAATTTGGAAAAGTTCTCTGAGCTGCAATGTATGTTAAAGCGATTATACTCCCCCATTCATTCATTGCATTATTTTTAAACAGAACTTGCATTAACTTGTGAAAAGATACTGCAGAAATATCCCATCCCTTAGTCATCCATGAATGGTTTAGGTCAGTATAATGCTTACCTTTTCTGACATTTATTGACATTCCAATTGAATGAAGAACAAAATCTATCTTACCACCAAAATATTCCGTTGATTTAATAATAAGACTTTCAAGGTCCTCAATAGAAGTAGCATCTGCAGGAATTAGTGGTGAGTTAGTTTTTTCTGCAAGTTCATTTATGGAACCCATCCTTAATGCAATAGGTGCATTTGTTAAAACAATTTTAGCACCTGCTTCTACAACAGCCTCAGCAGTTTTCCAAGCAATTGAATTATGATCTAAGGCCCCAAAAATGATTCCTTTTTTTCCATTTAAAATTTTATGACTCATATTAAAATTTTATACAAAGATATATTAATCTAATAACTCTCTTGCATGTTTCTTTGCTGTCATTGTCATTTTTTTTCCTGACAGCATTGAAGCTATTTCATTCTCTCTTTCAAACATATTTAGCTCCTTTAATCTTGTATAAGTATTTGATTTACTAATTTCTTTGTAAACTTTTATATGATTTTTTCCCTTCGCTGCAACCTGAGGAATATGAGTGATTGTTATAACCTGTGTTGAATTAGACATTTCTTGCATTAAAATAGCGATTTCATTTGCAACAGTTCCAGAAACACCCCCATCTATTTCATCAAAAATAATTGTTGGTAAATTATAAAATTTCGATATTAGATATTTAATTGAAAGCATAATCCTTGACATTTCTCCGCCAGAGATTGAATTTTTAATAGGTTTAGGGGTTGACCCAAGATTGGAAGAAAATAACAATTCTAATCTTTCATTTCCAAATTCATTAAAACCTTCAATATCTTTTAATTTTATTTTAAAAGTAGCATTCCTCATTCCCAATTTATGAACAATATTTTTAAGTTTATTTTCAATTTCCGGTATGGCTTTTAATCTTTTATCATGGATTTCAGATGATAATTTTGATAATAATTTATTCTTAACTTCAATAGAGTCTTCGATATTATTAATCTTTTCATTCAAAGATTTTGAATTAAAGAAATCTTTAGACAATTTCTCTTTAATTTTAAGTAGATCCTCAATATTTGAAACATTATGTTTTTTTAAAATTGAATATAAATTTTCAAGCTCAGAATTTTTTGAATTAAATAATTCATTGTTAAATTCTAAAGACATTAAATGGTTCTCAAAATCATCTGTAACATCTTTTAAATCAATTAATGAAGATTCAATTCTGTCTTTATGATTTAAAAATTTTTTTGAAAACTTTTCAATTGATTTTATCTGATTTATTATTTCGGTAAGTTTATTTATAACTCCATTCTCATCAGAACTCATTAAATCAATTGAAAATGATAATTTATTTCTTAATTCATCAATGTTTGAGAGCTCCAAAACTTCATCTTCTAATTTTGTTAAAATGCCATGTTCTAGATTAATAGATTTTAATTCTGATAACAAAAAATTATTATAATCTAGCTCCTTTAAATTTATAAGACTTGTTTCTTTAAGATCTTTGTGTAAAGAAATTAACGATTTGTATTCTTCAAATTGTAATTTAAATTCCATTGATTTTTGAGTATTACCTGAAAGTGAATCCAAAAATTTAAAAAGAAAAGAATTTGAAAAGAGAGAAAAAGAATCGTTTTGAGAATGTATATCAATTAATAGATTAGTAATCTTATTTAATTTATCGAGATTTACAGGTGTATCATTTATAAATGCTCTAGATTTTCCAGAGGGTATTAATTCTCTTCGGAGAATTGTTGTTTTATGATAGTCTAAATCTTCTTTGTCAAAAAAATATTTTAATTCATACCGAGTAATATCAAAAGAAGCCTCAATAACACATTTCTTAAATGGGTCTTTTAATAATTTTAAATCTGCCCTTTTTCCTGTTATAAGAGACAAAGCACCAAGAAGTATTGACTTACCTGTCCCTGTTTCACCTGTAATTGATGTCATGCCTTCATTAAAAGAGACTTCTAAAACATCAATTATAGCAAAATTTGATATTGATAAGTTTTTTAACAAAATAAATATTTAAATGTCAAATATAATCTAGATAAAGATTAATTTATAATTTAACTCTTAATTTCCTTCCATTTATTATTAAAAAAAGGAGCAATATTTTTTAATATATTCCTTGTTGATATAATGTCAACCGTAGGACCTTCCGAAAAAACATTTACAATCTCTTGAGATTTAGCATCAAAAAACATTTGGATTAAAAAAGAATTCGGTCTTCTATTGTTTAAATCACTTAAATGAATTAAACTACCTGCTAAATTAGTTTTAGCTTTAATTTGATCTTTAGTCATGAGATCAAGACCATTTCTATGATATTTATAGTAAGTTATTCTAAAGTCCAAAAATGCATTAGAAAGAATTGAGTCAACTAACCAATATCTATTTTTTCTATTTCCAGAAGAAAGCCAGCCACTATTATTGCTTTGTTGAGCTAAATTTGATATTTTTTGGGCAAATGAAAAAAACAACTCACCTCCTTTGAGTTTAAAAGTGTCAGCATCTAGACCAATGATAATATATGCATAAAAACTGAGGATTGAAATTAAATTTGATTCATAAACATTAGAATTATAAAATAAGGGTTGAAACTCTTGGTAATTAAAACTTATGTCAAGATCCTGAAAATTAAGAATTGGACTGCTGTAATTAGTATCATAAACAGTCCTTTGAGATTGAACCTGTAAAGTTCCTTTAAATTTATCATCATTGTAATCTGTTAAATTTAGAATTAAACTACAATTAATTTTTTCTTCAGAGTTCCAATTTTGTGAAGTCCAAACTTGTGAATTCATAAACTCTTGGATTGATTGTTGCAGAGTTGAAAAAATCTGCTGGTTAGTTTGATTAACTAGATCTGAATTTATAATCACTTCACACCTTAGTTCTTGAGCATAAGAAGCAAAAGAACAAATTATAAAAAATAAAAGCTTATTCATTTATATTAATTATTTCCTTCATTATATCTATTGCAACATCAGATTTACTCTTTAAATCAAAAGATTTTGACTTACCATTGTTATTTATAAATGTAATTTTATTTGTGTCAAAAGTAAATCCTGCATTTTTATCTTTAAGTGAATTTAAAACAATTGCATTTAAATTTTTTGATTTAATTTTTTTTTGTGCGTTAATAATTTCATTTTCAGTTTCAAGTGCAAAGCCAATTAATAATTGACTCTTTTTTTTTATTTGACCAAGTTCAAATAATATGTCCTTGGTTTGAATTAAATCAATTGATTTTAAATCATTTTCTTTTTTTATTTTTGATGGCATTATATTTTTAGGTAAAAAATCAGATACAGCTGCTGCTCCTATAAAAATATCACACTCTTTGAAAGCAGAAATAGATTCATTGTACATATCAAGTGCAGATACAATTCTTGTCAATTCTCCATCAAAATTATCAAAATTTAAAGTATTTGGTCCGATTATTAATTTAACTTTAGCACCAAGTCTTATTGCTTGTTTTGCAATTTCATATCCCATTTTACCAGAAGAGTAATTGCCAATAAAACGTACTGGATCAATAGATTCGTATGTTGGTCCTGCAGTTACAATTATTTTTTTTCCTTTAAGTGGTAGAGATTCTTTAAAATAGGATGTAATTTTTTTAACTATGAGCTCAGGTTCCAACATTCTACCCTTGCCGTTTAAACCACTAGCTAAAAATCCTTCAGCAACAGGAAGAACCGTATTTCCATAGGTAATAAGTTTTTGAATGTTTTTTTTGTTTGCTGGATGATAATACATATCTAGATCCATTGCGGGAGCAACGATTACTGGACAAACAGCTGATAAATATGAAGCTATAAGCAAATTATTACATTTTGCATTTGCCATTGATGATAATGTGTTTGATGTAGCTGGAGCTATAACAAATAGATCAGCCCAATTTGCAAGTTCAACATGATTGTTCCATTGAGGGTTATCAAATGTTTCATTTTTAAAGCTGGATAAAACAGGATTTTGTGAAAGTACCTGAAGAGTTAGAGGTGAAACAAAATCTTTTGCAGATTCAGTCATTATTACACGAACATTTGCACCACTCTTTTTTAAAAGTCTGACTAAAATTGGTGTTTTGTAGGCCGCTATACCTCCTGAAATCCCTAAAAGTATTTTCTTAGATTCTAGCGATAACATCTAAATTAAATTTTAGGATCGTCTGACTTGCGATGATAAATATTTTCATTTAACCACTCCTCAACAGCAATTGCGTGTGGCTTTGGTAATCTTTCATAAAAACGAGAAACCTCAATTTGTTCTTTATTTTCAAAAATTTCTTCTAAACTATCATTGTGAGTTGCAAATTCTTCAAGCTTTTCATGAAGTTCTTTTTTTATGTCTACATTAATCTGATTTGATCTTTTAGCAATTATCGATAATGCTTCATAAATATTATGGGTTTGAGACTCTATGGAGTTTCTATCATAAGTTTTTGAGCTGACAGCTGCCTTGGAATTTCTATACTTATTCATAATTTTAAATTGTTATTGAATTTTTATTTTGGAGTGATTGTAAAATGTCATTTATTTTTTTGTATTTACTATTTAAATCTTCAGAATATATTGTTTCAGGATAATATCTCATGATATTCGCATAAAGAAGCAAAAGGTCTTGAAGTCTTTTCTCTTGTTTTTCATAGATACTATTAATTGCAATTTCGTAAGAAGCCAAAAACTCGTAATACATGGCGCCTTCTCTAAATGGTGTTCCCGGATAATTAGCAATAAAATTATCTAAAGCTTTAATTGCAGATTTATAATCTCTTATGGTGTAATATTGTTTTGAAATCTCAAAATCTTTTTTTTCTAATTTAGTTTGCATTTCAATGACAAGAATGTTCGCCTCTTCAATAAATTTAGATTTTGGAAATTTATTAATGAATATTTGGAGTTTATCGAGTGCTGTTTGAGTGTCATCCTGATCTAAACTAAACTCAGGTGATAAAAAGTAATAGGATTTTGCTTCTAAAAATAGGGCCTCCTGAACTTTTTGGCTTTTAGGATAGGATTTGGTAAATTTTTCAAATTCATAAGCTGACAAAAGATAACTCTTCGTTTTCATATAGGTGTCTGCTAAAAAAAAAATAACTCTTTCTGCTTGGGGCTTTCCTCTATATTTTGGTGCTATCATTTCAAATAACCTGTTTGCTTTTCTGTACTCAGCTTCATTATATAACTTCTCAGCAGCTTTGTATTTGACAGATACATCCTCACTATTTAAAAGCTTTTGATATTCACTACAACTAAAAAATATTATTGTGAAAGAAAAAATTATGAAGTATTTATGAAAATTGATCATTTTGCAAAAATAACAAATCTATATGTATTATAGCAAATAAAAATACTAGATTAACTATTTAAAAAAAATTAACTCTTTTTTAATTTTATTGATTGTGATGTTAAAAACTGACATAAGTAGTAATCCATAATAATTTTTACAAAAATTTTGACTGTCTTATCAAATGGAGTTATGAGGGCAACACCGTGTGAATTAAATTCATTTTTTAAATATTATTTTTAAATATTTTGATAATTCATTAGAAAAAATATCAATTTCATTGGGATAAAAATCAAAAACTAAATCATTTAATTTTAGGTCAACAGGAGTAAAACCAATTGCAAAGTCATGTTTTACTTTTAAGCTTAAAAATTTTAATAAAATAGAATCTTTATTGTAAACGTTGATTAAAATATCATATTGTTGATTAAAAAATGAAGAAAACTCTTTATTTATTTTACCGTATATGCTAAAATCATGAATGTCAATACCCAAGTGATTAGGATAGTCATGAACAATTGGAGATTTATACCATAAAAAATTAATTTTTTCTATTGGAATTAAAAAAACAGAAGCTAAAAAATTAAGATCACTCTTATTTATCTTTAATCTTGAATCAACTATTACGGCAATAGATGGAGAAGACTTTTTTTTGACATACAACTTTTTCTTTTGCATCTTATATAACTCTTTCTTGTATATAAAGTTAAGAACAAGTTTTTTCAGAATTTTTTTTAAGGGATCAATCATTTAACATTTTAATAAATTGATTTTCACTAATAATTGAAATATCCAGATCAGTTGCTTTTTTTAATTTAGAGGGGCCCATATTTTCTCCTGCAAGAACAAAACTAGTTTTTTTAGATATACTTGAAACTACTTGACCACCGTTTTCAGTTATTAATTCCTTGATTTTATTTCTAGAATATGCATTGAACACACCTGAAATAACAAACTTAAATTCGCTAAACTTAGTTTTATTAATATTTTCATTAAATGAGGATGAAAAAGTTAGACCAGATTTTTTCAATCTTTTAATAAGATTTAGATTTTTAAAATTTTTAAAATAACTAATTATACTTTTAGCAATTCTCTCACCTATTTCGTCAATTATAACAAGATCTTCAAAAGTAGAATCTTGAAGTTCATCAATATTATGAATTGAATTGGTTATTTTTTTTGCAACTGTATCACCAACATATCTTATTCCCAATCCAAATAAAACTTTATTAAATGGCTTTGTTTTTGATTCTTTTAATCCTTCAAAAATATTTTTAATGGATTTTTCTCCCATCCTATCTAATCGAATTAGGTCACTTGTTTTTAAATCATATAAGTCAGCAATTGAATTGATTTTACCATTTTCGTATAACATCGTTATAGTTTCACTACCTAAACCTCTAATATCCATTGCATTTCTAGATATAAAATGCTGAATTAAGCCTATGATTTGTTGTTTGCAACCATCAATATTTAAACAATAATGTATTGCTTCACCATCTTCCCTTGACAATAAACTATCACAGTCAGGACATTTTTCAATAAATGATATTTTTGACGATTTATTCCCTCTAATTAACTCATCAATTCCAACAATTTTAGGGATAATCTCTCCTCCTTTTTCAACTTTGACCAAATCCCCAACTCTTAATCCAAATTTTTCAATTTGATCTGAATTGTGAAGAGAAGCTCTTTTAACTAATGTCCCTGAAATAACGACTGGTTCTAATTCAGCTACTGGGGTAATTGCTCCAGTTCTACCTACTTGAAATGTAACTGATTTTAATTTTGTCATTGTTTGCTCAGCATTATATTTATATGCTATAGCCCATCTTGGAAATTTAGATGTAAAACCTAATTTATTTTGAAGATTAATATTATTAACTTTAATAACTGCTCCATCAATTTCATATGGTAAATCATACCTATGATTATTCCAATAATCAAGAAAAACAAAAATGGAATCGACATCCTTTGCTAAAATTGATTTTCCAGAAACATTAAAGCCCCAAGACTTTGCTTTTTCAAGACCTTCAAATTGAGAATTTATCTCTCTATTTTCACAAATTACGCTATAAGAGTAACAAATCAGTTTTCTATTAGCTACAATTTTACTATCCTGAGTTTTTAATGACCCAGAAGCAGTATTTCTTGGATTTTTAAAAAGAGGTAATTTATTGAGTTTTCTTTTTTCATTAAGATCTTTAAATACTCTTTTTGTCATTAAAATTTCACCCCTAATTTCAAAAAAGTTGGGATAATCCCCATCTAAAATAAGAGGTACTGTTTTAATCGTTCTCACATTATTAGTTATATCATCACCTTGAATTCCATCTCCTCTTGTCAATGCTTTTATCAAAACACCATTTTCATATGTCAAACTTATAGATGCTCCATCGTACTTCAATTCACATGTAAAACTAATTGGGACTTTGTCACCTAATATTTTCTTAATTTTAATTATCCAGTTTTCAACTTCTTGTCTTGAATAAGTATTTTGAAGAGAATACATTGGATGTTTGTGATTTTTAGCTTCAAAACTTTTTAAAACACCCCCTCCTACTCTCTTTGTCGGTGAATTAGGGTCGTTTAATTCTGGGTATTTTAATTCTAAAGAATTAAGATTTTTTAACTTTTGATCAAATTCATAATCAGAAATAACTGGGCTATCTTTTATATAATATAAATGATTGTGATAGTGAATTTCCTTTCTAAGTTTAAAAATATATCTTTTAATATCTTCATTCATATTTTTCTGCTCTAATCATTCTTTTTTTACCATTAAAATCTCTTTTTAAAATTACATTTGAAAAATTAGATTTCATAAGTAAATTTTCAATTTCATCAATATAGTTTGGATTTATTTCTAAAAAAAGCTTTCCTCCTGTTCTTAAGCTTTTCTTTGCAAAAGAAATACAAAAGCGATAATAGTAAATTGGATCACTAATTGGAGTAAAAAGAGCAATACTTGGTTCGTAATCTAAGACTCTAGGATGCATGTTCTTTCTTTCAGTAGGATAGACATAAGGAGGGTTGGATATAATTAAATCAATAGAGGATTTGTTTGTATTAATTTTATTAATGTCTTGAATAATCCAATTCACTTGTAAATTTAAATTTTGAGAATTTTTTTTTGCAACAGATATAGCTTTTTTAGATATGTCAATTCCAGTCAAAGTTATGCTTGGATTATTTTTTTTTAAAGCTAATGCAATACAACCACTTCCAGTGCATAAATCATATATATTATAATCATCCTTAATGGATTCAATAGCCCAATTAACCAACTCCTCTGTTTCAGGTCTTGGTATTAAAACATTAGAGTTTACAAGAATTTCTATGTCATGGAATTTTGTAGTGCCTGTAATGTACTGTATAGGATAGTCTTTTTTTATTAATGACAGCGCATGATTTAATTTTGATTGTTGAGTTTTATTCAAATTCGTCTTCGGGTTTAGCCCCAAAACTGTAGGCTCAAAACAAAAAAATGATTTTAATAGATTTTTGTATATAAAATCAATTTCATTTAACTCAAATTTTGAAAATAAGTTTTTACGAAAAAGGCTTCTAAATTCTAAAATGTTCATTTTAGTTTTTTTATCATCCAAACATTACAATTAGTGTGACCCGTATTACCCATGGGTTTGCTTATAAAATCAAAACCCTTTTTTAAATAAAGTTTTTGAGCTGCCTTCATAAAATCCATAGTTTCTATGTAACAAAATTTATATCCTTTATCAATAGCATAAGTCAAACATTTATCAATCATTTTTTCTCCCCAACCCTTTCCTCTAGCAGTTTCAATAAAATACATTTTTTGCAACTCACATATGAATTCATCAGAATTTCTTAAAGGATTTATTCCTGCACCTCCTAAAATTTTATCATTATTTTCAATGATAAAGTATATTGATCTGTTTCCTTTATAAGCAATACTTAAATGGTCTAGTTCAGGATCTGCGAAAGCAGTTCCAGTTTTAGGTGCTTTTAACTCAACAATTACTTTTCTTATAACTGTTGATATATGAATGTTGTCTTCAAGTTTTATTTCTCTAATATTCATTAAATCAAATTTTAATTTAATTTTATAACTATAAAATTACTGAAACAATATCTAAATACTAATGAATCAAAAGTTATTAATGAGTAGATGTTTGCTTCTTGCAAAAAAAGGAAAAGGTAAAACTTCTCCAAACCCAATGGTAGGATGTGTTATTGTATTTAACAATAGAATTATTGGCGAGGGGTATCATAAAGGTTTTGGTTATAGTCATGCTGAGGTTGAAGCCATTAAGAATGTAAAGGATAAGAAACTTTTAAAAAAATCTACTCTATATGTAAATTTAGAGCCATGTAACCATTATGGTAAAACCCCACCTTGCACAGATTTAATAATTGAAGAAAATATACCAAATGTAGTTATTGGATCAATTGATCCAAATTCAAAAGTTTCAGGAAAAGGAATTGAAAAATTAAAAAAAAATAAAATAAATATTACGTTAGGGGTCTTAGAGAAAGAATGTATGGAGCTAAACAAAAGATTTTTTTGTTATCATTTAAAAAAGCGTCCATATATAATTCTAAAATGGGCAGAATCTGCTGACGGTTACATCTCTCCTCATAATCAAATTAAAGGTTCGATATTTTGGATTACATCTAAACAAACTAATATTATTTCACATAAATGGAGATCTGAAGAAGATACGATTGCAGTTGGTATAAATACTATTAATAATGACGACCCTGAACTAACTAATAGATTTTGGACAGGCAAATCTCCATATCCAGTGGTAATTGATCCAAAAAATAAATTAAACCTAAATTCAAAACTTTTAAAAAGGCATAAAAAAATTTATCATTTTATTGATAAAAAAATCGTTGAAAGCAACCATCGAAGTATTAAAATAGATTTTAATAATAGTATAAAGGAACTTTTGTCTAATTTATATAAAGATAATATTAGTTCCATCTTAATCGAGGGAGGAAGAATAACAATTCAAAAATTTATAGATTCAAATTTTTGGGATGAGGCAAGATTACTTGTTGGAGAAAAGAAAATTGAAAATGGTATTAAATCTCCATCAATTAGAGGTATTTCATGGATAGAAAAAAAAATAAATGTGGATAAGTTATATATTTCAAGAAATCATTTATCAAACAATTTATAAATGAAATCTGGACACCTAATTGGTTTTTGTGAATTAGATTTTAAAAACGCTAATTTAGTGTATCCTCTACAAATAGTATCTTCATTTTGATTTAGGACTACATAGGAGAACTCTAAAGATGCTTTTGGTAATCTTTCAAGAATTATTTGTATGTATAATTGATCATCAAAAAAAGCAGGTTTTATATGTTTAAGAGAGGATGCAACAACAGGCATCAAGATGCCATCTTTTTCCATATTTTTATACGAAACACCAAGATCTCTCAGCCATGAAATTCTTGCATTTTCAAAAAAACGAAGATAATTTGAATGATGCATATAACCCATTTGATCTGTATCTGAATATTTAACTCTAAATGGTTCAGAAAAATATTTCATTTATATCACAAAAATTATATATTGCGTTAGATTTAATTATTAAATAATCAAGGTCTATAATGTCAAAAAATATTTTGTAAAAGTCAATAGAAAATCGTCTTTTTTTTTATTTTTTTTTAATTAATATTTGCAATGACTGATTAATTAGTAAAAAAACATTTTTTTAAACATTTCACATTAACCAAATAGATGAATTCTATAAAATCTGAGGTCTGGAACAACTGTCTATCTTTTATCAAAGATAATATTCCACCACAAGCTTTCAAAACTTGGTTTGAACCTATCGAAGTGATTAAACTTTCCAAAAATGTAATAAGTATTCAAGTTCCTAGTAAGTTTTTTTACGAATGGTTAGAAGAACACTATGTGGGTCTTTTAAAATCAGCTTTGATTAAACAATTGGGGCCAGATGCTCGTTTATTATATGTGATAAAAATGGAAAATACCTTTGGAAACAAACAACCCTTTACTGAAAGTATTCCAAGTAATAATAGAGACTCTTTAAAACCCCAGGAAGTTTCTGCTCCAATATATTCTAGAAGTGAAAAATTAAAAAATCCTTTTGTAATTCCAGGAATAAGAAATCTTGAAATTGAATCTCAACTAAACCCAAACTACAGTTTTGATAACTTTTTAGAAGGCGATGCTAACAGACTAGCTAGATCTGCAGGTCTTGCTGTAGCTAGTAAACCTGGAGGGACATCATTTAATCCATTATTAATTTTTGGTGGAGTTGGACTAGGTAAAACACATTTAGCACACGCAATAGGAGTTGACATTAAAGATAAGTATCCAGACAAAACTGTATTATACATTTCAGCCGAAAAATTTACACAACAATATATAGAATCCATCAAGAAAAACTCTAGAAATGATTTCATACATTTTTACCAAGTAATTGATATTTTAATTATTGATGATGTTCAGTTCTTGTCAGGAAAATCAGGAACTCAAGATGTTTTCTTTCACATTTTTAATCATTTACATCAAAACGGAAAGCAAGTGATTCTAACTTCAGACAAAGCACCTGTAGATATGCAGGATATAGAACAAAGATTATTATCTAGGTTTAAATGGGGACTATCAGCTGAGCTTCAATCTCCAGATTATGAAACCCGAGTTTCCATCATTAAAAATAAGCTTTTTAGAGATGGAGTATCAATTGAAGAAAGTATTATTGAGTATGTTGCTAAAAATATCAAAACAAACATAAGAGAACTTGAAGGTGCAATTATTTCACTAATAGCTCAATCTTCATTTAATAAGGTAGAAATTACAATTCAATTAGCTAAAGAAATTGTAAATAAATTCGTGAAAAATACAAAGAGA
Source organism: Flavobacteriaceae bacterium (assembly GCA_002690805.1). Taxonomy (GTDB): domain Bacteria; phylum Bacteroidota; class Bacteroidia; order Flavobacteriales; family Flavobacteriaceae; genus Marivariicella. Next base: position 23,854 of record NZFW01000017.1, on the reverse strand, counting down.
GAAGTTTCAATTGATTACATCCAAAAAATAGTTTCAGAATATTTTCAAATGGATGTATCAACCCTTCAGTCAAAAACAAGAAAGCGACACATTGTTCAGGCAAGACAATTAGCAATGTATTTTGCAAAGAAGTTCACAAAAGCATCTCTTGCTAGTATAGGTTCTCAAATTGGTAAAAGAGATCACGCTACAGTTTTACATGCCTGTAAAACTGTTGATAATTTAAGCTTTACTGACAAGCAGTTTAGAAAATATGTTGAAGATTTAAATCAAAAATTAACTATATAAATCTAACAAAAAATTCTATACGAATCCTAATGGTCTGTTTAGGTAATATATGTCGATCTCCAATTGCGGAGGGCATACTTACAAAATATCTTCCAAAATCCCTATTTAAAGTTGACTCTGCTGGTATCTCTTCACTTCATCATGGAGAAAAACCTGATTTAAGAAGCATTGATATAACAAAAAAAAATAAAATTGATATTAGTAGTCAAAAATCTAGACAATTTAATGTTAAGGATTTTGAGAACTTCGATCATATTTATGTTATGGATAATACAAACTTAAAAGACATATTATCATTATCAACTAATCCTAAAAATTACTCAAAAGTCAAGCTTCTTATAAAAAATAAGGATGTTCCTGATCCTTACTACGGCGGAATAAAAGAGTTTAAAGACTGCTACGATTTAATAGATAAAGCATGTGTTAAAATTGCTAACAAACTTTTAAAGAATGATTAATAAGGGTGAGCTATTTCTAATTCCCAACACTATTGGTAATGATATTATTGATAATAACATCCCAAATAATATTAAGTTTATAATAGAAAAATTAGATTATTTTATTGTTGAAAATCAAAAAGCTGCTAGAAAATTTATCAAGCTAGTTTCTCCTAATAAGAATCAAGAAAAATTAGTATTTTTTACTTTAAACAAACACACATCATTATTTGATGCAGATACTTTCCTAAAAAAATGTCTTGAGGGCGAATCTACAGGATTAATTTCTGATGCTGGATGTCCAAGTATTGCTGACCCAGGCAGTAATATAGTTGCAAAAGCACATCAACTAAAAATAAAAATCAGACCTTTAGTAGGTCCATCATCTATAATTTTATCTCTTATGGCTTCAGGAATGAATGGTCAAAATTTTGCATTTAATGGATACCTCCCAATTGATAAAGCTCAAAAAATAAAAAAAATTAAATTTTTTGAAAAAAAAGCAATTAAAGAAAATCAATCACAAATATTTATCGAAACTCCATACAGAAATGATACATTAGTAAAAGATCTAATTAAAACCTTATCGAGCACAACTAAACTTTGCTTGGCAACTGACTTAAGTCTAGATACTGAAGAAATTGTTTCTGATTCAGTAGGAAATTGGAGAAATAAAAACCTCATTAACATAAACAAACGCCCAACGATTTTTATAATTGACAAAGGTTAGTCTCAACGATATATTTTCTTTTTATTAATCCAACGAATATATTTTTTTTTATTAAAATTATGTTCTTTTAAATTTCTTCCAAAAAGGTGATACCCTCTATTTTGAGGATCAGCTACAAAAAATAAAAACTTATGATTTTCTGCATTTAAAACAGCATCAATCGCATCAAGATCAGGCATACATATTGGGCCTGGGGGTAAGCCTCTATATTTGTATGTATTATATGGAGACTTGATTTTTAAATCTTTGTATAAGACTCTTCTAATTTTTCTATCAAAATTATCATTTTGATCCTTTAAAGCAAAAATTACTGTGGGATCAGCTTGGAGTCTCATTTGTTTTTTTAATCTATTTAGATAAACTCCAGCAATTCTTGGTCTTTCATCTTTCATCACAGACTCTTTTTGAACAATAGATGCAAGAATGGAAATATCTTTCTTAGATAATCCGATTTTTTTTGCTTTTTGGATTCTATCTTTATTCCAAAAACTATTATAAGACTCTAACATTTTTTGTCTAAAAACAACAACACTAGTATCCCAAAAAAACTCATAAGTATCAGGCAAATACATAGAAATTGCATTTTGGCTGTCAAAACCATGTTGAAGAATAAATGTTTTATCATAAAAAGCATTAATTAACGATAAACTATCAAGAAAGATCTGTTTAGAAACTCTACCAGCTAAATTTTCTAATCTTTCATGGTTATTAAAGGTTACCTTAACAGCCTGACTTCTACCTCTTAATATATTAATTATATCATTATTATTACTTTTTTTTGGAATTATATATAGTCCAGATTTAACCCTAGAAGAATACCCCTTTTGATCTGCAGCAATATTAAAATAATATGAAGATTTTACAAATGGGGTAATTTGTTTTTTTAATTCAACAAAATTTGTGTTAGGTTTAACGTATAACTTAATATTTTCAGAATCAAAATTTGTATTTACTACATAAAAAACATTATAAAGATTAATACAAAAGAAAATTACTAGGACAATACCAATTGGTATAAAAATTGAAAGCAGTCTCTGAAAAAATTTATTCATTTAATATTTTTTTCATATAACTTAAAGCTTGTTTTGACAAAACCACACTTTTGAAACAATTTAATACTTTTTTTATTATTTGGATTTATTGAAGCACACAGCTTTTTTATACCAAAAATATTTAAACAATACGACTCTAAAAGTTTAATTGACTCATAGCCTATTCCGGTCCTTCTATATTGATCCAAAACAACTATACCAATAGACGCTTTATTAAGATAAAATTGATACTCGAATAAATCAATGAAACCCAACGTCTGATCTTTATTTGAAGTTATTACAAATCTTTTTTGTTTAGCTTCAAGAATACTTTGTATGGATGCATTTTTTATGTAATTCTTTATTGTTGATTTGGAGAAAGGTTTATCTTGGACTGAGTGAATCCATAAGTTTTTATCATTCTCAGTTTTTAGTAAAACTTCAAGGTCAGAGCTTTTCAAATTTCTAAGTTTAATCTTCATCATAAATTGATTTGTCCTATGTATACCTTCTTTACCGGTCCTTCTAAAAATATTTCAGAATAATGACCTTCAAATTTAAAAGAAATGTATAATCTGCCACCAGCAGTTAAGATTCTAATTTTATTATTTGATGTTCTTCCTAGTGAGTGCATAGCAATCGCAGATGCAACTGCTCCTGTACCACAAGATAAAGTTTCCTTTTCCACACCTCTTTCATAGGTTCGAATTTCAAATTCTTTTGATGAATTTTTTTTTATAAAATTGACATTAACTCCACTGGGGTGATATTTTTTTGAATATCTTATTTTTGATCCAACTTCATTCACATTAATAGATTTAATATTAGTTTTTTCTATAATATGGTGTGGGGATCCAGAATTAATTAATGAATATTTTTCATTTGTTGATATTTGATGAATATCGTTCATACTTATAATTATTGATGACTCATTTTTAATTTTTGCTTTGTGAGGACCATCAGCGGCTAAGAATTCTGTACTAGATTTAATTATTTTTAATGAATAAGCGAGGTGAACAACACATCTAGCTCCATTTCCACACATTGAGCTAATTTCTCCATTTGAATTAAAATATTTCATCTCAAAATCAAATTTATTATGATTATTCAGCAAAATAAAACCATCACCTCCTACCCCATATTTTCTGTCACAAATTTCATTGATTTGATTGGATGAAAAACTCAAATTATTTAATCTATTATCAACAATTACAAAATCATTTCCTGTACCTTGATATTTAAAAAAATTAATCTTCATTTAATCAAAAATAGTTAAAAACTAGTTAAAGATTTACTGACATTAAATGATCTTATTAATTTTGATGAAAATAATAATCAAAAATGAAATCATATTTAAAATTAACAATTGTTGCTTTTTTAAGTAGTCTTTTTTCTTTGTTTATATATGACAAACTCAAAACTGATATTACTCAACCTGAAATTAGTAGTTATGAAAAAATATTTCCTTCAAATTATGTTAGCTTTAATACCGATGTTGAAGAAACTGACTTTACTTTAGCCGCTAGTAAAACTATCAATGCAGTAGTACACATAAAAAATACAAGTAATTATATTGAAAACTCTAGAAACTGGTTGTATAATTTATATGGAGAATCAGCTCCAAAAAAAGTTGGAAGTGGCTCAGGAGTTATTATTTCTCCTGATGGTTACATAATTACTAATGATCATGTTATTGATGGTGCTGCTGAAATAGAAGTTACAATTAATAATAATCAAGCCTACAAAGCCATTTTAATTGGTTCAGATCCATACACCGACATAGCTGTCCTAAAAATTGATCCCAAAACACCTTTAAATTATATTCCATTTGGAAATTCAGAGTCTGTTAAAATTGGTGAATGGGTTTTAGCTGTTGGGAATCCTTTTAATTTAAACTCAACAGTTACTGCAGGAATTGTTAGCGCAAAATCGAGAGACTTAAATAAATTAGATAGGAAGAATCAATCATTTATTCAAACAGATGCAGCCGTAAATCAGGGAAATAGTGGCGGAGCATTAATTAACACCAAAGGAGAACTTATTGGAATTAATACCGCAATTACATCAATGACTGGAGGTTTTGTCGGTTACTCTTTTGCTGTTCCAAGTAATCTTGCTAGAAAAGTTTTTGAAGATCTTTTAGAATATGGGAATGTTCAAAAAGGCTTGTTAGGTGTAACAGGAAATGCATTGGATCAAAATTTAGCAGAAAAACTTGAAATCAGCCAAACTGAGGGCTTCTATGTAAATGGAGTTGAACCCAGTCTCGGTGCAGAAGAAGCTGGGATTACTAAAAATGATATTATTACGGAAATTGATAAAATTAAAATTAATAAATTTTCTGATATGTCAGGATATTTATCAACGAAACGCCCTGGAGATAAAGTTAAAGTCAAATACATAAGAAATGGTAAAGTTTTAACAACTAATGTCATTCTAAAAAAAGTTATTAGAACAAATTTTTTAGGAATGGAATTAAAAAATAAGTCTATTGATAAATCAAATTCAGGAGTTATAATTACAAAAATTCAGAACCCAAGATTATATAATTTAGGAATAGATCAAAACTATTTACTTTTAAAAATAAATGACAAAGAAATTAATGACATAGGTGAAATTGAAAGAATAAATATTGAATCAATAAAATCTATTTTATTTATGAGTCCTAAAGGCGAAAAAGAAAGAATAATTTTTGAATAAGGTTTTTATTGTTTTTAAAAGCTTAATAATCGAGTCTTTTTTATATTATTGTTCTAATTTTTATTATGCGAATTGATATTATAACTATTTTTCCTGAACTACTTGAAAGTCCTTTCAATGCATCAATTGTTAAAAGAGCCAAAGAATCTAAACATGTCAAAATTGTTTTTCACAACCCTAGAGATTTTACATCCAATAAATTTAAACAAATAGATGATTATCAATATGGCGGTGGACCAGGAATGGTTCTAATGATTGAGCCAATTGCAAAATGTATAAATAGTCTAAAATCAAAAAGAAATTATAATGAGGTTATATTTCTTACCCCAGATGGAAAAACATTTAATCAAAAAATGGCTAATAAATTATCAAATTATAAAAACCTAATTCTATTGTGTGGTCATTACAAAGGAGTTGATCAAAGAATAAGAGATAATTTTATAACACAAGAAATATCAATTGGAGATTTTGTCTTGTCGGGAGGAGAATTAGCTGCAGCAGTATTATGTGATTCAATAGTTAGATTAATTCCAGGTGTTCTAGGTGATGAATCCTCCGCATTAAATGACAGCTTTCAAGATAATATTTTAGCTCCACCAATATATACCAGACCTTCAGATTATGAAGGATTGAAGGTGCCTGAAATACTTTTATCAGGAAATACACCCAAAATTGAAAGTTGGAGAGAAGATAAATCAATTGAAATAACAAAAAAGCTTAGACCAGATCTTTTCAAAGATTAAATTTAATTGAATTTTTCTTTTAAAAAAAAATAAAGTATTTTTGCATTGAAATTTAACCTCTGACGAAAAACGTGAATGTTACTTTTTTAAAATTTGAAATAATTTATAATGGAAACATTAATTGACTATGTCCAAAAGGAATTTATTAAAAAGAATGATTTTCCAAAATTTTCTTCAGGAGATACAATAACTGTTTACTACCAAATTCGTGAAGGAGAAAAAGTTAGAACTCAATTTTTCAAAGGGGTAGTAATACAAATAAAAGGTAAAGGCGAGTCAAAAACTTTTACTATCAGAAAAATGTCTGGTACTATTGGTGTCGAAAGAATTTTTCCAATAAACCTCCCTACCATTGAAAAAATAGAAATCAACAAACAAGGTAAAGTTAGACGATCACGAATTTATTATTTTAAAAATCTACGTGGTAAAAAAGCAAGAATTAAAGAAGTAATCAAATAATAAATTAAAACCGCTTTTCAAGCGGTTTTTTAAATTTATCAAATACAATGTTATGTATATTTGCCAAAACATAAACACCTTTTAAAATGTCCAAAATAAAAGTTAAAAATCCTGTAGTTGAAATTGATGGAGATGAGATGACGAGAATTATATGGGATTTTATAAAACAAAAACTGATTTTACCTTACATTGATGTTGATTTAAAATACTTTGATTTAAGTATCAAAAACAGAGATTTTACTGATGATCAAGTAACCATTGAATCAGCTAAAGCAATTAATAAATATAATGTTGGGATTAAGTGTGCGACTATAACTCCTGATGAAGAAAGAGTAAAAGAATATACTTTAAAAAAAATGTGGAGATCTCCAAATGGAACAATAAGAAATATTGTTGGAGGTACTGTTTTTAGGGAGCCAATAATTATGAAAAATGTTCCCAGATATGTTCAAGGTTGGACAAAACCTATATGTATTGGCAGACATGCTTTTGGAGACCAATACAAGGCAACTGATATTGTAACACATGGTAAAGGAAAACTTACGATGACGTTTACTCCAAAAAATGGTGATCAACCTAAATCATGGGAAATATATGATTTTAAGGAAGATGGTGTAGCTATGGGAATGTATAATATTGATTCCTCAATTTATGGTTTTGCCAGGTCATGTATGAATAGAGCTCTTGATAAAAAATGGCCGCTATTTCTATCAACAAAAAATACAATTCTCAAAGCTTACGACGGAAGGTTTAAAGATATATTTCAAGAAGTTTTTGAAAATGAATTTGAAGATGTTTTCAATTCTACCGGCATCTCATATGAACACAGATTAATTGATGATATGGTTGCAGCTGCAATGAAGTGGAAAGGAGGATTTGTTTGGGCTTGTAAAAATTATGATGGGGATGTTCAATCTGATACTGTTGCACAAGGGTTTGGTTCTCTTGGCTTAATGACTTCTACACTAGTTACTCCAGATGGTAAAACAATGGAAGCAGAAGCTGCTCATGGAACTGTTACAAGGCACTACAGAAAACATCTAAAAGGAGAGTCAACATCAACCAATCCCATTGCTTCAATTTTTGCATGGACAAGAGGTTTAGCTTTCAGGGGTAAATTAGATAATAATCTTGATTTAATAAATTTTTGCGAATTATTAGAAAATGTCTGTATAAATACAGTTGAAAGTGGTAAAATGACAAAAGACTTAGCCATATTAATACACAATGAGAATTTAACCGAAAATGATTATATGTCTACACAAAAATTTCTTAATGAAATTAAACTTAATCTTGACAAAAAACTTTCATAAGATCATAAATTATGAAATATAGAAAAGTTACTGAACAAGATTCTATATACAATAATATAGAGAGTAAAAGTATACATGAAATAATCACAGATATTAATCAAGAGGATTTTAAAGCCCTACAATCAGTAAAAAAGGTCATTCCTGAAATAGAAAAAATTATTAAGAAAATTGTTATTCAACTTGAAAAAAAAGGACGTCTTTTTTATATTGGTGCTGGAACTAGTGGTAGACTTGGAGTGTTGGACGCCTCAGAATGCCCTCCAACATTTGGAACGGACCCTAGTTCCGTCATAGGTTTGATTGCTGGAGGTGACAATGCTTTAAGAAATTCTGTTGAAGATGCGGAAGATGATTTTTCGGCAGGTTGGGAACAATTGCAATTAAATTCTGTAAACTCTAATGATTTTGTAATTGGAATTGCAGCTTCTGGATCGACCCCTTTTGTAGTTGGTAGCTTAAAGATGTGTCAAGAAAATAATATTCCAACTGCCTGTATTTGTTCAAACCCAAAAAGTCCAATAACTCAATACTCAGATTATCCAATTGAAGTAATTGTTGGGCCAGAATACATAACTGGAAGCTCAAGAATGAAAGCTGGCACAGCTCAAAAGCTCATACTCAATATGATTTCCACGACAACAATGATCAAATTAGGTCATGTGAAAGGAAATAAAATGATTGACATTCAAATTACTAATGAAAAACTTAAAGATCGAGCATGCAGAATAATTCAAGAAAATTTAAATATTGATTACTCGGATGCACTAAATTTATTAAAAAAACATAGAAGTGTCAGAAATGCTATTGCTTTTTACGATAATGAATAAAGAAAATTTTATAAATGGCATAAAAAAAATTGCTTTAGCAATCAGTTTTGCCTTTGTTGGACCATATTTGATACATCAAGCATTTCAAAATAAAAATCACGAATTTTATCTTTATGTCTTATCTTTAGGTATTATAATAGCTGCTATTTCAATCATTTTAGGATTTTTGGGAATATCTAATTTAGTAAAATCATTATTGAGTGATGATAAAAAATAAACAGATTATTAACTCTACCCTTTGCCACAATTGACAGTCAGCTTATCTTTACAAATGATTACAATTTTAATATGATCAATATTACTTTTCCCGATGGTGCAAACAAAAACTACGAAAACGGTATTTCGGTTATTGAGGTTGCAAAAAGTATTAGTGAAGGGTTATCTAGGAATGTTCTTACGGCAAAATTTAATAATAGAACGGTTGAAACCTCAACTTTATTAGAAAGTGATGGTGACATAACTTTTTATACATGGAATGATGATGAGGGCAAATCTGCTTTTTGGCATTCCTCAGCTCATGTTCTAGCTGAAGCAATAATGGATATATATCCACACGCAAAACTAACAATTGGCCCCTCAATTGAAAATGGATTTTATTACGATGCGGATTTTGGAGATATTAGTTTTTCAGAAAAAGACTTAATGGGTCTTGAAACAAAATTTATGGAGCTTGCTAGAAAAAAATCTGTTTTTAAAATGAGATCATCTACAAAATCAGATGCTCTAAGTTATTACAGAGATATTAATAATGAGTATAAAATAGAATTAATTAATGGTCTAGAAGATGGTAGTATAACTTTTTGTGATCATTCAAATTTTACTGATTTGTGCAGAGGTGGTCACATACCAAATACTGGACTAATTAAGGCCGTAAAACTAACTTCTGTTGCAGGAGCTTATTGGAGAGGAGATGAAACTAGAAATCAACTTACTCGTATCTATGGAATTTCATTTCCTAAAAATAATGAACTAAAAAAATATCTTGAGTTAATTGAAGAAGCAAAAAAAAGAGACCATCGAAAACTAGGAAAAGAATTAGAATTATTTACATTTTCTCAAAAAGTTGGTATCGGACTTCCACTTTGGCTCCCAAAAGGAGCTGCTTTAAGAGAAAGATTAGAAAACTTTTTAAAAAAAGCCCAAAAGAAAGCAGGATATGAACAGGTAATCTCTCCTCATATAGGTAATAAAGAGCTTTATATGACATCTGGTCATTTCCAAAAATATGGTTCAGATAGTTTTCAACCAATTGAAACTCCCGCAGATGGTGAAAGCTTTCTTCTAAAACCTATGAATTGTCCACATCATTGCGAAATTTATAAAGCAAAACAATGGAGCTATAAGGATCTCCCAGTTAGATATGCTGAGTTTGGAACTGTCTACAGATATGAACAAAGTGGTGAACTTCATGGTTTAACAAGAGTAAGAAGTTTTACTCAAGACGATGCTCATATTTTTTGCATGCCCAATCAATTAAATGATGAATTTAAAAATGTTATTGATCTTGTTTTGTATGTATTTAATTCATTAGGTTTTAATGATTTTATTGTACAAGTTTCATTGAGGGATAAAAGTAATCCTGAAAAATATATTGGAAGTGATAAAAATTGGGAATTAGCTGAAAATGCAATAATTAATGCCACAAAAGAAAAAAATCTAAAATATGTAATTGAATATGGGGAAGCCGCATTTTATGGACCAAAGCTTGATTTTATGGTTAAAGATGCATTAGGAAGAAAATGGCAATTGGGTACAATTCAAGTCGATTACAATCTTCCGGAAAGATTTGAATTAAACTATAAAGGCTCTAATAATGAGTTTCATAGACCTATCATGATCCATAGAGCTCCATTTGGAAGTCTAGAAAGATTTGTTGCTATTTTACTTGAGCATACTGCAGGAAACTTTCCTATATGGTTAGCCCCAGATCAAGTAATAATTTTGTGTGTTAGTCAAAAACATGAAAAATACGCTAAAAAAGTTTTAAATTACTTAGAAAATAACGAAATTCGCGCCTCGTTGGATACTCGAAATGAGACAATAGGAAAAAAAATACGACAAGCAGAAATGAATAAAATTCCTTTTATGCTTATTTTAGGAGAAAAAGAATATGAGAATCAGTCTGTTTCTGTAAGAAAACATAAAGAGGGTGATTTGGGAACTAAATCAACGAAAGAGTTGATTGAAATAATTAAAAAAGATATTGACAATAGTATGTCCTATCTAAAACTGTAATTTAAAAATAGAAGCCATAGCAATTCGAAGAAGAAGAACAAATCGTCCTGGTAGAGTTATCAAGGAAAATCCTCATTTAATCAATGAGAAAATTACAGCTCATGAAATTAGGTTGGTTGGAAACAATGTTGAAGTTGGGGTTTATAAGCTTCCTCAAGCACTTATTCTTGCAAGAAACCAAGGGCTAGATTTAGTAGAAATTTCTCCAAAAGCCGTCCCACCTGTTTGTAAGATTCTTGAATACAAAAAGTTTTTATACGAACAGAAAAAAAGAGAAAAATCCTTAAAATCGAAAGCTACAAAAGTAGTAATTAAAGAAATAAGATTTGGTCCCAATACTGATGACCATGACTATGAGTTTAAAAAGAAACATGCTGAAAAATTTTTAAAAGATGGTGCAAAGCTCAAAGCTTTTGTTTTTTTTAAAGGAAGATCAATAATATTTAAAGAACAAGGTCATATATTATTACTTAGATTAGCTCAAGATCTAGAAGAATGGGGGAAAGTTGAACAATTGCCCGAATTGGAAGGTAAAAGAATGATCATGTTCATAACACCAAAGAAAAAATAAACAAATTTAAACTTAGGTTATGCCAAAAATGAAAACAAAATCAAGTGCAAAAAAGAGGTTTAAAGTTACCGGATCAGGTAAAATTAAACGAAAGCATGCATTTAAAAGTCACATCCTGACAAAAAAGTCCAAAAAAAGAAAACTTGCATTAACTCATTCTGGATTAGTTCATAAAAGTGATGAAGATAATATTAAAGTACAATTACGCTTAAAATAATTGTAAGTTAATGGTCAAAAATTAATAACCCTGAATATAGGCTTTAAGAACTTTTAATAGTCGCCTAATTCAAAAAACAAATAATCATGCCTAGATCAGTAAACTCAGTAGCTTCAAGAGCTAGAAGAAAAAAAATATTAAAACAAGCAAAAGGATATTTTGGACGTAGAAAAAATGTCTGGACAATCGCAAAAAATGCAGTTGAGAAGGCTATGTCCTACGCCTACAGAGATAGGAAAAATAACAAAAGAAATTTCAGAAGTTTGTGGATTTCAAGGATAAACGCAGCAGCAAGATTAAATGGAATGTCTTACAGTCAATTCATGTACAAAATTAAGTCAAATAAAATTGATTTAAATAGAAAAGTTTTAGCTGACTTAGCTATGAACAATCCTGATGCCTTTAATGCGATTGTAAAAAAAATTAAATAAAGCTTTTAGTATAAATTAAACCTGCTAATAGCAGTTTTTTTTATTTTAAATCCATGTTCAAAATATATCACAATCCCAGATGCAGAAAATCAAGAGAAGCACTTGATCTATTAAAAGATCAAAATATTAAGTTTGAAATTGTTTATTATTTAAAAAATAAACTTGTAAAAAATGATATTATAGAAATACTATCTCAACTTAAAACTTCCCCTGATAAATTAATAAGAAGACAGGAAAAAATATGGAAAGAGTTATTTAAAAATGAAGATTTAACTAATGATCAACTAATAGAAATATTAGTTAAACATCCAAAGCTTATTGAACGCCCAATTATAACAAAAAATCAAAAAGGTGTGATAGGTAGACCAATTGAAAACTTGAAAAAATTTATCATTGACTCTTAAACCTTTTCATTTAGCTATTGTCTAGTGCTTCATTATTTTCATATTCAATGAGTAAATTAACTTGTTTACTTCTTTTATTTGGTGCTATATTTTATTCAAGTGCACAAATAAATCCTAACAAAAACTTACAAAAAATTAATCTTGTAGGTAAAGTAATAGATAAGGAGACAAGGCAACCACTTGAATATGCTACAATTTCTTTGACTAACCTCAAGAATCCAGAAAATTTTCAAGGAGGAATTAGTGATGTAGATGGTAAGTTTAATATTAAAGTTAGTCCAGGAGTATATTTACTTATAATTGAATTTATTTCCTTTAAAAAATATATTCAGCAAGATTTAATTATAAAAAGTTCTATTGATATTGGTGAGATTGAACTTGAAATTGAGGTCAATACTCTTAATGAAGTTGAAGTGATAGGGGAAAGAACAGAAGTAGAAATTAAATTAGATAAACGTATTTATAATGTTGGCAAGGATATAACCGTTAGAGGTGGTTCGGTTGCTGATGTTCTTGATAATGTTCCATCTGTTTCTGTTAATGTTGATGGTGCTGTTGCATTAAGAGGCAATAGTAATGTGCGGATACTCATTAACGGAAAGCCATCTGGTTTAGTTGGTATTTCTGGGCCTCAAGGTCTTAGACAACTTCCAGCTGAGTCTATCGAAAAAGTTGAAGTTGTAACTTCTCCTTCAGCCAGATATGATGCTGAAGGTACAGCTGGTATTTTAAATATTATTTTAAAAAAACAAGAATTAATCGGTCTTAATGGTAATTTTTCTTTAAATGCTGGTATACCCAGAAGTAACAGGGGTTCCACATCACTAAACTGGAGAACAAAAAAATTGAATATTTTTAATACAACTACCATTGGAGATACTCAAACTAAAGGTAATTACTTGAACAATAATGAATATTTAGATCTTGAAAGAGGTAGCACTTATTTAAATGAGAAAAGAAATAGTTATCGTAATCGTAAAAGTATTTTCAATAGTTTAGGGTTGGAGTATTACATAAATGATAAAAGCTCTCTTATTTTAAGCGGTTTTTATAGAACAAGTGATAATTCAAACAATACCATAAATAACTTAAATGAATTAAATGTAACAGGTGATATTGATAGCTATATCCAAAGAATTGAAAATGAAAATGAAAAAGATAATTCATTTCAATATTCTTTAGATTATGACAATGAATTTGATGATAATGGAAAAAAAATAACTGCAAGAATTCAATATGAAGAAAGTACAGAAGATGAATTAGGGGAAATTGAATCAATGACAAAATTACCTTTTTTACTACCTTCTTTATTTGAAAAAGTTTCAAATTTAGAAGATCAAAAAAGGTTTTTATTACAAACAGACTATGTATGGCCAATAGATGAACATACTCGATTTGAAATAGGTTATCGAGGAAGATTCAATACTCAAACAACAGATTATGAAGTTGGTTATATGAACCAATCCACTGTTAGTTCATTATCTCCAACTTATATATTGGACACAAATCTATCTAACACATTAACTTATAAAGAATATGTGAATGCATTTTATTCTCAGTTTGGAAAAAAAATTAATAAATTCTCATATCTAATAGGACTTCGTCTTGAGAGCTCCAATATTCAAATTGATCAACAAACCACATCAGAGTATTCTCAAAAAAAATACATAGATGGTTTTCCAACTGTAAATATATCTTATGAATTTAATGATAAAGAAAACTTTACCCTAGGATACAGCAGGAGAATTCGTAGACCTAGATCTAGATATATAAACCCCTTCCCTTCAAGAAGTAGTGTTACTAATATTTTTCAGGGTAATCCTAATATAAACCCAAGTTATTCAAATACCTTTGATTTAGGATATCTTAAAAGGTGGGATAAATTAACTTTTAACAGTTCCTTATACTTTCAAAGATCAACTAGCGTCTTTACTTTTATTACACAAGATACTGGAATGACGGTTGTTATATCTGGAGATATTAACGATTCTGAAAGTGAAATTTTAGAGGTTCCTGTATTAAAATTGAGCCCAATTAATTTGTCTGAAAACAATAGAATAGGAACTGAATTTAACTTAGCCTACACACCTTCAAAAAAAGTAAGAATAAATGGAAATTTTAATTTATTTAATTCAGAAATAATCGGATCATACAATGGTACTAGTTTTGATGCAACAAACTTAAGTTGGTTTGCTAGAATGAATTCAAATATTAAGCTTCCTTTAGATATTGATTGGCAAACAAGGTTTTATTATAGTGGTCCTAGAGTTACTGCACAAAGTAAAAGTAAAGGAATATTTTCAATGAGTAGTGCTATAAATAAAGATATTTTGAATAACAAAGGAACAATTTCATTTAGAGCAAGTGATATTTTTAATTCATCAAAAAGAATTTCTAAAACCATCACACCTACCTTTATTAGTTATGGTGAATTTCAATGGAGACAACCAACATATATATTAACTTTTACATATAGAATTAAACAAAAGAAAAACCAGCGAAATAGAGATCAAATAAATCAATCAGGAAATAGTGAATTTGATTTTTAACTGAACTAACTTTTGCTTTTTTTAGATGCTCTCCACTCATTAAAAGATTCGAGTGCTGATCCAAAAAGCCAATATGGTATTACGAAAGTTATTAAAAATATCATAAGCCAGAAGCCAATAGTAACAACGGATAGAAAAGCCAAAAAACCTAGATATTGATCAAATTCAAACATAAATTAGATTTGTTTTTTCAAAAGTACAATAATTATCTATTTTTAGAAATATTTTCTAAGTTTTGATTTATGTATTTTTGTAATATAATTTTTCGAATATGGAATACAGAATAGAAAA
Source organism: Flavobacteriaceae bacterium (assembly GCA_002690805.1). Lineage (GTDB taxonomy): Bacteria > Bacteroidota > Bacteroidia > Flavobacteriales > Flavobacteriaceae > Marivariicella. Next base: position 8,628 of record NZFW01000017.1, on the reverse strand, counting down.
AGACACGTTAGGGGATGTTAAAGTTCCGATAAATGTTTATTGGGGTGCCCAAACTGAACGCTCAAGAAATAATTTTAAGATTGGAGCTCCCTCCTCAATGCCATTAGAGATAATTTATGGATTTGCATACCTGAAAAAATCTGCTGCTTATACAAATCATGACCTTGGGGTTCTTTCTGCTAAAAAAAGAGATTTAATATCTAATGTATGCGATGAAATTATTGAAGGTATTCACGATTCTCAATTTCCACTTGTAATATGGCAAACAGGATCAGGAACACAGTCTAACATGAATATTAATGAGGTTATTGCCAATAGAGCACATGTTATTGCTGGTAACGAATTAGGTAAAGGAGTAAAATTATTAAACCCTAATGATGATGTTAATAAATCACAATCTTCTAATGACACATTTCCAACAGCCATGCATATAGCAGCTTATAAAAAAATTATTGAAGTAACTATTCCTGGGGTAGAAAAATTAGAAAAGGCCTTGAATAAAAAAGCAAATGAATTTAAATCTATAGTGAAAATTGGACGAACCCATTTGATGGATGCAACTCCACTTACCCTGGGTCAAGAATTCTCAGGTTATTGTTCTCAGATTAATCACAGTATTAAAGCTATTAAAAACACTCTATCTCACTTATCTGAACTTGCAATAGGTGGAACAGCAGTTGGAACTGGAATAAATACACCCAAAGGTTATGCTAAAAAAGTTGCTAAGTACATTTCAAAATTTACTGGACAACCATTCATTACTGCTAAAAACAAGTTTGAATCATTAGCTGCTCATGATGCTGTAGTGGAAACTCATGGAGCTTTAAAACAACTTGCAGTTGCCTTAAATAAAATAGCTAATGATATTAGAATGTTATCATCAGGACCAAGGTCAGGTATTGGGGAAATTTTATTGCCAGCGAACGAACCCGGAAGCTCAATAATGCCGGGTAAAATTAATCCAACACAATCAGAAGCACTAACAATGGTTTGTGCAAAAGTAATGGGAAATGATGTAGGGGTTACTATTGCTGGAACTCAAGGACATTTTGAGTTAAATGTATTCAAACCTTTAATGGGCTCTAATTTAATTGAATCAGCAACACTAATAGGTGAATCTTGTGAAAGTTTTGCCAAAAATTGTGTGGAAGGGATTACAGTAAATAAAAAACGAATTGATGAGCTATTAAATAACTCTTTAATGCTAGTTACTGCATTAAATACTAAAATAGGATATTACAAAGCAGCAGAAATAGCAAATAAAGCTCATAAAGATGGGACAAGTCTAAAAAAAGCCTCTCTATCGCTTGGTTATTTAACAGAAAGTGAATTTGACAAATGGGTTAGGCCAGAGTTAATGACTGGTAATGAAAAATAATTTTCAAATCATTCCATACAATAAAAAATTTAATCATTTTTTTTATGATTTAAATATTGAATGGCTGGAGTCATATTTTGAAGTAGAACCCTATGATCTTGATATTTTAAAATACTCCGAAAAATTAATCATTAATAATGGAGGTCACATTTTTTTTGGAGAGATAAATAATATTATAATTGGAACTTTTGCTTTTATTAAAAATAATAATAATTCATATGAGCTATCAAAAATGGCAATAGAAAAAAATCAGAGAGGACTGGGGTATGGAAGTAAAATGCTTGAATTTGCAATTATATTTGGACAAGAAAATAATTGGAAAGAAATATACCTATACACAAGTTCTAAATTAAAGAACTCTATATACCTTTATAAAAAATATGGTTTTAAAAAAACTGAACTTAAAAGCAGTCCATATAAAAGAGGAGATATAAAAATGGAATATAAATTTTGAGTTAATTAAACTTAATTCCTTGATAATTTTTTGTATTGAATTTTTTTTGGAAGAAGTTCTGATCCTAATCTGTTTTTTTTATTTTCCTCATAATCAGAGTATGAGCCTTCAAAAAAATAAGCTTGGGAATTTCCCTCAAACGCTAAAATATGTGTGCATATTCTGTCTAAAAACCATCTATCATGAGAAATTACAACTGCGCAACCTGCAAAGTTCTCAAGACCTTCTTCTAAAGCCCTTAAAGTATTGATATCTAAATCATTAGTTGGTTCATCTAATAACAAAACATTCCCTTCTTCTTTTAAAGTCATAGCTAGGTGAAGTCTATTTCTTTCACCTCCAGATAGAGTTGAAACTTTCTTACTCTGCTCATTTCCACTGAAATTAAAACGACTAAGATATGCTCTAGAATTTACTTGTTGATTTCCAATAACAATTATATCCTGTTCATCACAAAAATTTGCCCATATTGATTTTTCAGAATCGATATTACTATGTGCCTGATCAACGTATGCAACTTTAACAGTTTCTCCTGATTTAAAAGAACCACTATCTGGGGACAACTCTCCCATTATTAGCTTAAACAATGTTGTTTTTCCAGCTCCATTTGGACCAATAACTCCAACAATACCTGCCGGGGGTAATCTAAAACTGAGATCTTCATATAAAAGCTTATCACCAAAAGATTTACTAACCCCTTTAGCTTCTATGACTTCATTTCCAAGTCTTGGACCTGAAGGAATATAGATTTCTAACTTTTCATCAATAATTTTATAGTCTTGATTAAGCAATTTATCATAATTTGATAATCTAGCTTTTTGTTTAGTCTGTCTTCCTTTTGGAGACATTCTTACCCACTCAAGTTCTCGTTCTAAGGTTTTTTGTCTTTTACTTGCATTTTTTTGCTCATTTGATAAGCGCCTTGATTTTTGATCAAGCCATGATGAATAATTACCTTTCCAAGGAATTCCTTCACCCCTGTCTAATTCCAATATCCATCCAGCAACATTATCTAGAAAATATCTGTCATGAGTTACGGCAATAACAGTCCCCTTATATTGAGCTAAATGATGTTCAAGCCAATGAACAGATTCAGCATCTAGATGATTTGTAGGCTCATCCAACAACAATACATCTGGCTTTTGAAGGAGTAATCTACACAAAGCAACCCTTCTTAACTCTCCACCTGATAGGACAGATATACTTTCATTTCCATCTGGAGTTCTTAATGCATCCATGGCAATTTCTAATTGAGTATCAAGTTCCCATGCATTTCTAGAATCAATTTCATCTTGCAAAGCAGCTTGTTTATCCATTAATTTTTGCATTTTTTCAGCATTTTCATATACTTCTGGAAGTGCATATTGGTCATTAATTGAATTGAACTCGTCAAGAATATTAACTGTATCAGAAACCCCTTCTTTTATTATATCAATTACAGTTTTAGTATTATCAATTATTGGTTCTTGCTCAAGATACCCAATTGTATAATCTTGGTTAAAATTCACATCACCTCTATGGTTTTTATCAACTCCAGCTATAATTTTCAAAAGTGAAGACTTACCAGAACCATTCAAACCTAAAATCCCAATTTTGGCACCGTAAAAAAAACTAAGGTGAATGTTTTTTAAAACTTCCTTTTGAGCTCCGGGGTATATCTTGGAGACACCCGACATTGAAAAAATTATTTTTTTATCCTCGGACATTTAAATTCTACCTCTAAGAGCATTAAATGCCCAGGCAACAGCGTTAAAACCTAAACCCATGACAGTAAAACCAATTGTATATTCCTTGTATAGAAAAACTCCAAGGAGAATTAAAGAACTTCCTAATATCATAAGAATTAAAGCTGCATACCCAAATATTTTATTTTTATTTAAACTCATAAATTAAAATTTGGTTATTAATTGTTCCACTGAATTCTTCCATTTATATTTTTTTGAAAAAATAAAAAGTATTATTGGGTAGAAGAACAAAATACTAATTAACATTTCTGGATATAAATTAGGCTCAGAAATATCTTTTAAAACAGAATTTGTTTGAAAAGCTGTCCAATCAGCTGTGACAAGAAGTGCTCCGACAAGGTTATTTGCGGCATGCCACCCGATCGCGAGCTCAACACCTTCATCCATCAAAGTCATAATACCCAAAAATAAGCCCGTTCCGATATAATATACCATTATACCATATCCTAATTTGCCGACTTCAGGATTTGCTATATGTAAACTACCAAAAATTACAGAGGTGAATAATAACGGTGCCCATCTATTTCTAAATAGGTTTCCAAAACCTTGCATTAAATAACCTCTAAAAACATACTCCTCAAGACTCGTTTGTAGTGGTACAAAAATTATAGCTATAAAAAACATTATTAGAAAGGGAATGGGTTTAAAATTCCATATATAATTCTCAGGAGAAGTCAGATAATCATAAGAAACCATACATAATGTTATAGATGCCCACAAAGTAAAAGCAAAAAATATTCTACCAAAGTCTAGCTTATTTCGGCTAGTGACGATACTTCTCATCGATTTTTCATGAATTTTTTTTACAACTAGCCATAAACCAATAAAGGTAAAGGCAAAAGGAAAAAGCATTAGGAATAAGCGAGTATTAGATGGTATTATATTTAGCAGTTCCATTGGATTTAACGCAGAGGTGTCAACTTCATCTGACTTAGTGGCTAGCGAACTTATAAATACTATTAAAAGAGGGATTTGACCAATAATATTAAATAGGATTATTATAAAAGACCCTAATAAATAGTATCCAAATCTAAACACTCTACCTTCTTCATATTTTAAAAACATATCTTGAGTTTAATTTTCGAATATACTTAAATAAAACAAAGTTTTTCAAAAACTTTATTATGAATCTGAATAACACTTGCTATATCACAATAATAACACTTTTAATATTAATTAATTTTTTTCGTGTAAGTTGTTAATTTACAAAGTGTAATTAATTCATTTTTTTCATTTATTACTTTAATTTCCCACAATTGAATAGTTTTTCCTTGTTTAATTGGTCTTGCTGTTGCATAAATAAATCCTTCTGAAATACTTTTCAAATGATTTGCAGAAATTTCAATTCCTCTAACAGATACGCTTCCATTTTTATTTAATAAAAAAGAAGCAGAACTACCAACTGTTTCGGCTAAGGCAACAGTTGCCCCACCATGAAGAATACCGTTTGGTTGATATACTTTTGAAGTCACTGGCATTCTGGCTGTCACATAATCATCTCCTATGTCAGTAAACTCGATATCTAATGTTTCCATTAACGTGTTAGTATTGTCATTACAGATACTTAAAATTTTTTCTTTGTCCATATATAAAATAAAATAACCTTACGAAATGTAAGGTTATTTAGATAATTGAATTAAAATTTATAATTTATTTAACTTCTTCGAAATCTACATCTTGGACATCATCACCACCTGATTTGTTAGAATCAGATTTAGGACTTGATTCAGCAGATGTTCCCCCATCTTTTTGAGCTGCCTCTGCTTGTGCTTTATACATTTCTTCTGAGGCATTTTTCCATGCTTCATTTAATTTATCAAGTTCAGGTTCTATAAGCTTAAGATCCTTAGTTTCATAAGCTTTCTTTAGGTCTTGCAGTGCACTTTCAACTGACTTTTTTTTGTCTTCAGATAATTTTTCTCCAAACTCTGAGAGTTGTTTTTCAGTTTGAAAAATTAATTGATCAGCACTATTCATCTTGTCAACTTGCTCTTTAGCCTTCTTATCAGATTCAGCATTAGCTTCTGCTTCTTGCTTCATTTTTTCTATTTCATCTTCTGTTAATCCAGAAGAAGCTTCTATACGTATATCTTGACTTTTTCCAGTTGCTTTATCTTGTGCACTTACTTTTATGATTCCATTGGCATCTATGTCAAATGTAACCTCTATCTGAGGAGTCCCTCTTGGTGCAGGAGGAATACCATCTAAGTGAAAGCGTCCAATAGTCTTATTATCAGCAGCCATCGATCTCTCTCCCTGTAAAACATGAATTTCTACAGAGGGTTGATTATCTGCAGCAGTTGAAAAAACTTGAGATTTTTTACTTGGAATTGTAGTATTTGAGTCAATTAATTTAGTCATTACACTTCCCATTGTTTCTATACCAAGGGACAGAGGTGTAACATCCAACAATAATACATCTTTCACATCTCCCGTAAGAACACCTCCTTGAATTGCAGCTCCAATGGCAACAACTTCATCTGGGTTAACTCCTTTTGATGGTTTTTTTCCAAAAAACTTTTCAACCTCTTCTTGAATAACTGGTATCCTTGTTGAACCTCCAACCAAGATAACTTCATCAATATCAGATTTACTTAAACCAGCATCATCTAACGCTTTCTTCACAGGACTCATAGACCGCTTAACTAATTTGTCTGATAATTGCTGGAACTTAGCCCTTGTCAAGCTTGTAACTAAATGCTTTGGTCCACTGTCTGTTGCAGTTACATATGGTAAATTAATTTCTGTCTGGGTAGAGGACGATAGCTCTATCTTTGCTTTTTCCGCAGCCTCTTTTAAACGTTGAAGAGCCATTGGATCTTTTCTTAAATCAATTTTTTCAGAAGACATAAAATCATCTGCTAAAAAATTAATAATTACCTGATCAAAATCATCTCCACCTAAGTGAGTGTCTCCGTTTGTAGATAAAACCTCAAAAACACCATCTCCAAGTTCAAGTATTGATATATCAAAGGTTCCACCACCCAAATCATAGACTGCAATTTTTCTGTCTGATCCTCCTTTATCCAATCCATATGCAAGAGCAGCAGCAGTTGGCTCATTAATTATTCTTTGAACTTTAAGACCTGCAATTTCTCCAGCTTCTTTGGTTGCTTGTCTTTGCGCATCATTAAAATAGGCAGGGACAGTAATCACAGCTTCTGAAACATTCTGACCAAGATAATCTTCAGCTGTTTTTTTCATTTTTTGCAGAGTCATGGCTGAAAGCTCTTGAGGAGTATACAGTCTTCCATCAATGTCTACTCTGGGCGTGTCATTGTCACCTTTAACAACTTTGTAAGCAGTTGTACTAAGATCATTCTTTGAGTCGGTAAACTTATTTCCCATAAAACGTTTGATTGAGGAAATAGTTTTTGTGGGATTCGTAACTGCTTGTCTTTTTGCAGGATCTCCTACTTTAATTTCACCACCTTCAACAAAAGCTATTACGGATGGTGTTGTTCTTTTTCCTTCGGCATTTGGGATTACAACAGGTTCATTTCCTTCCATAACAGATACACATGAATTTGTAGTTCCCAAATCAATTCCTATAATTTTACTCATTTCTAAGTTCTTTAATTAATTTACATATGATTGTCCAAGGTTTATGCCAATATAAATTATGTGACATGTTGTCATTTTTATACTTTTTACGAGTATAGGTTTTATAATCATAATGTATACATTAAAAAAAGATGTTATTTTTGCTAATACAAAAATTATTATGTCAACTCCAAAAAAAGAATACTCCCGCATAACAACAAATAGCCTCTCTGAAATGAAACAAAATGGAGAGAAAATTGCTATGCTTACAGCTTACGACTATACTCTTGCTAACATAATTGATAGAGCTGGCATAGACATTATTTTAGTTGGTGATTCGGCCTCTAATGTGATGGCTGGTCACGAAACTACTCTCCCAATTACACTCGATCACATGATATATCACGCAGCATCAGTAGTTAGGGGAACCAAAAGAGCTCTAGTTGTTGTTGACCTACCTTTTGGTACATATCAAGCTGATTCAAAAGAGGCATTACGTTCTGCTATCAAAATAATGAAAGAGTCAGGTGCTCATGCTGTAAAACTTGAAGGAGGAAAATTAGCAAAAGACTCAATTGACAGAATACTCCAAGCTGGAATACCTGTCATGGGTCATCTTGGATTAACACCTCAATCAATATATAAATTTGGAACATACACAGTGCGAGCTAAAGAAGAAAATGAAGCTCTAGAATTATTAGAAGATGCAAAACTATTAGAACAAATGGGTTGTTTTGGCATAGTTTTAGAAAAAATTCCTTCAATTTTGGCAGGTGAAGTTGCTAAAAAAATTTCTACTCCAATTATCGGGATTGGTGCAGGAAATAAAGTTGATGGACAAGTATTAGTTTTACATGATATGCTTGGAATGACCAAGGAGTTTAGTCCGAGATTTTTAAGAAGATATTTAGATCTAGATAATGAAATATCAACAGCAATAAAATCTTATTCCTCAGATGTCAAATCAGGAGACTTCCCCAATAAAAAAGAGCAATATTAGATTTGAGTTTTAAACAAAAAGATATTTTATTTGAAGACAACCATTTGATTGTTGTTAATAAAATGTCAGGAGTTTTAGTCCAAAAAGACAAAACCGGGGACAAGTCACTATCTGACCATATTAAAAGTTACATAAAAGTTAAAAATAAAAAACCTGGAAATGTTTTTTTAGGAGTTGTTCATAGAATTGACAGACCAACCAGCGGTGTTATTGTTTTTGCTAAAACTTCAAAAGCTCTATCAAGGTTGAATAAACAATTCGTAGATAGAAAAGTTAATAAAAAATATTTAGCTATAACAAATAATATCAACTGCCTAAGTTCAGATAAGTTAAAAAATTGGATTATTAAAAACACAAAACAAAATAAATCTTATATACATTCTAGTCCAATACCTGGAAGTAAAATTGCCATACTCAGATATTCTCTTATTAAAGAATTAAACAACTATTCCTTACTTGAAGTTATTATTGAAACAGGAAGACATCATCAAATTAGAGCTCAACTTTC
>NZFW01000016.1 GCA_002690805.1 Flavobacteriaceae bacterium | reverse complement strand
GGGTATTGTTCTTCTGTAGTTACTACGACTTCTCGCTTTCGAAAACCGTTTGAGCCGTATTCTTTTATTTCATCAATCCACTTTATTTTACCAATAATTTCCATGAAATTTATTTTTATTTAAAAATAGTAAAACTTTTTTCCTTATTTGAACAAAACTAATAGATAATTTAAATTCGATTATCTTGTAAGAAATAGATTTTGTGAAAGAAAAAATAACCACATACTTAAAACTTATATGGCCTTTTTTGGCATTTGTGTTTGTAGTTCTAATATTATGGAATACTAATATTCTTTTTCAAAAATTTAAAAATGAACAAAGGCTCAAAATGGAATTATGGGCTAAGGCCCAAAAAGATATAATTGAAAATAAAAACCCTAATAGTCTCACATTTCAAGTTTTACAACAGACGGGAATTAATCCCATAATTAGAGTAGATTCAAAAGGTAAGATTATTGATCATAAGAATTTAGACGAGGTTTTTAATGACTCTATTAGCCTTTATAGAAGTTTAGAGAAAATTCGAAAAGAAAACAAGCCAATCATAATTCAATATAAAGATCCTATTTCAGGTCGTCTTTTAATTGATCAAAAACTATATTATGGAGATTCTTTAATACTTAAAAAACTTCAATATTATCCATTGTCTTTATTTCTTATTATTGTGCTCTTCGGTTTGCTACTTTATTTTATTTTTAAAACAAATAAAATATCAGAACAAAATAAACTTTGGGCTGCTATGGCAAAAGAAACTGCTCATCAAATTGGAACTCCTCTATCTTCTTTAATTGGCTGGACAACATTAATAAAAGATGGGCAAAATCCAAAAGTTAGTGTTATGGAAATGGAAAAAGATATTGATAGACTCAGAATAATAACTGAACGTTTCTCTAAAATTGGCTCAGATCCAATTCTAGAGTTACATGAAGTAAATTCAATAATTATACAGACCGTCAATTATATTCAAAAAAGAAGCTCAAATTTAATTAAGATTAAAACCTCATTAACAAAAAAATCATCAATTGTACCAATTAACACTCAGCTTTTAAGTTGGACCCTCGAAAATCTAATTAAAAATGGTATTGATTCTTTAAAAGGAGTGGGTGAAATAGTTGTTTCCTCAAAACTAAAAAATAAGAAGTTAATTATTTTAATCCAAGACAACGGAAATGGGATTGATCCTGATAATTTTAAAAAAATATTTTTACCTGGTTTCACAACGAAAAAAAGAGGATGGGGTTTAGGACTTTCATTAGCAAAAAGGATAATTAGAGATTATCATAAAGGTAAAATTTATGTAAAAGAATCTTTACCAAAAAAATCAACCATCCTTGCAATTGAGTTAATTAAAGAAGACTAAAAGAATTCGAAATATTTGCTGCTAATAAAGCCATTTTCTTATGATCAACTTTTACTTTAGTTTGAAAAGTCATATCTTCAGACTTATTTATTGGTATTAAATGTACATGAACATGCGGAACCTCTAAGCCAATAACAGACATACCAACTCTCTTACATTTAACTTCTTTTCTAATAGCCAGAGCTACCTTTCTGCTAAACTTCATTAAATTTAAGTATTCTATTTCTGAGAGGTCAAATATCTTATCTTCTACTTTTTTCGGAACACAAAGAGTATGTCCAAGAGTATTAGGAAATATATCTAAAAATGCGAAAAAATCTTTTGATTCAGCAACTTTATAACATGGTAATTCTCCGTTAATTAGTTTAGAAAAAATACTACTCATTATTATCGATCAATACTGATTATTTCTAATTCTATTTTCCCACTTGGTACTGAAATTACCGCAATATCACCAACCCCTTTTCCTAACAAACCCCTTCCAATAGGTGATTCAACTGAAATTTTTCCACTTTTTAAATCTGCTTCAGTTTGAGCAACCAAAGTGTACTTCATTAATTGACCAGTCTTTTTAATTTTTACTTTAACAATGGATAAAACTAGAACTTTTGATGTATCTAACTGTGACTCATCAATAATTCTAGAATTTGAGAGAACTTCTTCCATTTTAGAGATTTGCAACTCTAACATTCCCTGGGCTTCTTTTGCAGCATCATATTCGGCATTCTCACTCAAATCACCCTTATCTCTGGCTTCTGCAATCGCCTGTGAAGCTTTAGGTCTTTCAATATCTTTTAATTGGTTTAATTCATTGCGAAGTTTTTTTAACCCTTCTTCTGTATAATATGAAACCTTACTCATAACTTTGTACTTTTATAAAAATGAATACCTATGCAATGATTAGGTAATTAACAAATATATGAAAAACGAGGTCCTTTTGGAATTTCAAACTTTTAAAAAATTCATAGTGCTGTTTATTTTAATAAATATATTTTATTGCTCTAATGATGAATTTGATAGAAACCCATATTTATATGAAGTTTCTTTCACTCATACAATCAATTTTAATTTACCTGAATACGATAATTTAAATTTTGCAGGGGGAAGTAAATATATTCCATATGGAGGGATTAATGGACTTTTAGTTTTTAATATAAACGGTAATGATATTTTTGCGTGGGAAGCTAGTTGCCCTAATCACGAATTAAAAACCTGCTCACAGCTTTCAATTGAGGGCCTTTTGGCAGTTTGTCAATGCAATAACTACAAGTATAGTCTCGCAACTGGACAATTACTCATAGAAGAGATTGGAAATTCATCACAATATCCTCTTTTAAATTATAGAGTCGAAAGATCAGGAAATACAGTTATTATTTCAAATTAAAAACTAATAGTTATACCCGAAAGAAAGTTGATGCCAGCTTGAGGATAATATCCTGCTCCTTCAATTGTTGTAATCTGATTTGATGAAGACCAATTGTCATCGTAAGTATAGAAATATCCATTTGAAATATACTCTTTATCTAAAATATTATTTATTAATAGGCTAATTGATATTTGACTTATTGCTGATTTAGGTTTCCAATTATAGCTAATATTAAGGTCATTTACAGAATAAGAATCTAATTTTGAGCCTCTTGCCTGAATATTACTCATATATTGTTCACCAACAAATTTAGTCAGTAACGATAAATTTAAGTTTGGTTGAGGTTTAAATGTTAGAATATTACCAAAAACTATTTCAGGAGAGTAAGACAAACGAGTATTTCCAAGGTAGCTTAAAATACCATCTCTTTTAAAATAAAAATCTTTGTTAGTATTTTTACTTAATGCGATATTTGGCTGAAAAATCCATTTATCTGATAAACTAATCTTAGCCTCAATTTCTAGCCCTAACCTACTACTTTCTCCAATATTTTCTCTTATTGGAGTTCCTACATCATCTAATGCTCCCGTTAGAGATAATTGATCCTTATATAGCATTATGTATATGTTAGAATATACATAAAAAGAATTTTTATTAATTCTCCATCCTAATTCAAAATTATTTAATTTTTCAGGTTTTGGATTTCCATTCTCAAAATCAGATCTAGTCGGCTCCCTTTGTGCTTTTGAATATGAGAAATAAATCTGTTGATTATTAAACATTTGATATGTTAAACCTGCTTTAGGGTTGAAAAAATCGTACTTACTCTCAACATTAAAAAGTTTTGGACCTCCAAGAATTCCATCAATGTCATAATTTACTTTTCTATATTGAAGATCTATAAATCCAGTAATTCGGTTAGACAACACCTGCTCTAATTTTGTATAAAAATTTATTTCCTTTTTATTACCTTGATTTTCATAAAATCTTTTTTTCGGAATTATATCTCCAGGGGTTTGAGCCCATAATATAGTTCCAAAATGATCTCCAATGTATTTACTAAGTAGAATTCCTATGTCGACTCGAGTTTTATTCTTAAAATAATTAGCACTAGATGTAAAAACATAATAATCATTATCTAACCATTTTCTGGTAACATTTTCTGTTGATGAAATAGTTTCATTTCCAATTGAAAATGGATTTAGTTGTAAATATGAAAAGCTTGTGTCTGCTCCAGAATCATTATACTCTTCATAGTAGCCTCTTCCATATGTGTAATTTAAACCTATAGATGTACTCCATGATCGGTTAATTTGTTCGTTCCAGTGAATTTGATAATGATCTTGGCGATAATTATCTTCTTGTGAATCATAAAAACTAGTTAAGACTCCGTTCTCATCATAAATTGCTCCAGCTGGATTATAGGTTCTATTAGATAAGTCTTCAATTCCATACCATGACTGATAAGTTACTTCATGTCCTCCGAAAATAATTGCTTTAATTAGTGTATTTTCATCTTTATATGCACCTTGTAAAAAATAAGACTTTAAGTCAGAACTAGCTCTGTCAATATAACCATCAGAAGTAATTTTAGATAGGCGACCAGATAATTCAAAATGATTATTTAACAAACCTGTTGAGAACTTTAATGTATTTCTTACCGAATTGAAGCTCCCAAAACTAGTGCTTAAGGAAGATGAGGCCTTATTTTGCATCGCATCAGTTAGTATATTTAAACTTGCTCCAAAAGCTCCTGAGCCATTCGTTGATGTTCCCACCCCTCTTTGAAGTTGAATACTCTCTATTGAGCTTGCAAAGTCTGGGAGATTTACCCAAAATGTTCCTTGTGATTCAGAATCATTAAAAGGTATTCCATTTAATGTTACGTTAACTCTTGAAGCATCACTTCCTCTTACACGAATTCCTGTGTAACCAATACCTGCTCCTGCATCACTAGTGGTGACAACACCTGGCAAATAATTTAATAAAATAGGTATATCCTGTCCTAAATTACGAGACTTTAGATCTTCTTTATTAATATTTGTATGTGTTACTGGATCAGTTGATTTTGCTCTTATAGATGAAACTCTTACTTCCTCCAAAATAAAAACTTTTATTGAATCTGAAGATTCATCCTTATTTTGTGAAAAACTACTCAAAAATGTTAAAAATATAAATCCTTTAATTATTGTTTTCATTTAAATTCATTTATTTAAATAAAAGGGGTAATTATTTTGTGGATTAAAAATTAATTCCTTGACAGCATTACCTGTCCAGGTTCTATGGGTATGATCTCAGCTTATTAAGCACCCCTTCGAGATTATATAAAGATATAAATGAAAAGTCTCATATAAAAATGTTTTTTCTTAAAAGAAGCTCGTCTATTATTTTTATTGAGTCTTTTAATCTAGTTGATATGTCTCCTGAAATTTTTTTATAAGGGAACTTATAAAAATCTAAAGTTTCTTTAAAAAATTTAAATGTATTTTTTCGATCATTAGGTCGATCTCTCAAGTCATCTTTTTGCCATGGAATATCTATATCAGTAAGCAAGTAATAATCATATCTGGATTTTCTTGCTGCTTCTAATATTTTTGGCGAACAATATCCATCAAAATGTGTTTGGGACCATATTTGAGTTACAACAACATTGGTGTCACAAAAAATAATTTTATTTGAATCTTTTAAAATATTTTTCTCAAGAATCTTTTGTCCCTTGACAATAATTGGTAAGTCTTCTAATGAACAGATGTCTTTATATTTATCCCACTTTTCTTGAAGATAACCTCTTGCATATTCAGGAACATAGTTTGTCTTATAATGTTGTGCTAAATGATTTGCAAGAGTAGTCTTTCCTGTAGATTCAGGTCCAAATAAAACAACTTTTAAGCAATTTTTATTTGACATATGTAATTTCTTTTTTCCAAGCAAAATATCCTGCTATGGCAATAAAAGTAAAAACCAAATATTGGAAACTAGTTAGTGCCAAACCTTTATATAAATAGATAGGGACTGAAATTACATTACCAATTATCCAAAATAGCCAATTTTCAATTTTTCTTCTCGCCATTAACCACATTCCAACAAAAAAAATGGCAGTTGTAATTGTGTCAACATATGCGATAATATTATTCCACATATTGAAATAATAATATATAATGAAAACAAAAAGTATTGCAGAAATGAATAAGGCTAAACTCGTTTTTAAATCAAGTATATTCATTCTTGAAATTTTATTTAAAATTATTCCATTTTTAGATTGAGTCCAAAAGTACCAACCATAAATACTCATCAAAAAATAATACCCGTTGATTAGCATATCTCCTATTAAGTCAAATTTGAATAGAAGAAAAACATAAATGGAGGTTGAAATCATACCAGTTGGATAAACTAAAATATTATTATTTTTGGAACACCAAACACTTACAAATCCTAAAAAAACAGCTGTAGCTTCCAGTAAAATATATAAAGGTGGGTACTGGCTGTAAGGGTGATATAAAAAATCTAATATGGAATACATTTACTTTTGTAGAATGAAATTAGCATAGTATAAATTATTTTTTTTCATACGCAACTGAAACTATATGTGAATCTAATTTAAAAGTTGATAAACCATATATTTTAACTTCATCATTGAGCATTACCGATCCAGAGCAGATTTTATCAACCACAAAAGGTTTATCAATCTTAATTTGTTTTGAAAAACTTAATTCTTTTTTACTATATGCCTTATAAATCGCTTCTTTTGATGTCCATATTATCGTTAATTTCTCAATATTTCCTCTTGCAGAGTTTTCATTAGAGTTGAGGAATTTTGGGCTGATGTTAATTATTTTACTTCTAAAATATTCAATATCAATACCTACTTTAAAACTACTTAGAACTATTCCTGAATATAATTTTGAATGTGAAATAGAAATATTTAAACCAGATTTCAAAACAGGAGCACCTAAAGAATTATGAGAAAGATCAGCCTCTGAAATACCAGCGGTCTTTAATAACTGGTAAATTGACAGAATTCTCTTTCTATGCTCAAGGTTTCCAGAACAATTTAATCTTTCTTTTAGTGAGAAATTCATTTTAATTCCTACTTTTAAAGTATCTTCACTCTCCAGAATTTTCCATAAATAGAGATTAAATTTCTCAAAATTAAATTTAGATACAAAAGGCATTGTAAATAGTTGTTTTTGTATGTATTTTTGTCAAAAATAAGTATAAAAATAACATGGAATTTAAATCACAAGTTAATTATTCTCCATACAAAGTAAAAGACATTAACCTTTCAGATTGGGGAAGAAAAGAAATAAAATTAGCTGAGGCTGAAATGCCTGGACTAATGTCATTGAGAAAACAGTATAGCGAAACAAAACCTTTAAAAGGAGCAAGAATTGCCGGATGTCTCCACATGACAATCCAAACCGCAGTTTTAATAGAAACACTCGTAGAAATGGGTGCTGAGGTGACTTGGAGTTCTTGTAATATATTTTCCACACAAGATCATGCTGCGGCAGCAATTGCAGCTAAAGGAATTGCTGTTTATGCATGGAAAGGAATGACTGAGGAAGAGTTTAACTGGTGTATTGAACAAACACTGTTTTTTGGTAAAGATAGAAAGCCTTTAAATTTAATTCTAGATGATGGAGGAGATCTTACAAATATGATCTTGGATGAATATCCTGAATTAATTGATGAAATTAAAGGGCTTTCCGAAGAGACCACTACTGGCGTACATAGATTATATGAAAGAATGAAAAATGGAACTTTACCACTTCCTGCTATAAATGTAAATGACTCAGTTACTAAATCAAAATTTGACAATAAGTATGGTTGTAAAGAAAGTGCTGTCGATGCTGTAAGAAGAGCTACTGATATTATGTTAGCTGGAAAAAGAGTACTTGTTGCTGGTTACGGAGATGTTGGAAAAGGAACAGCTGCATCTTTTGCTGGAGCTGGATCTATAGTTACAATTAGTGAAATTGATCCAATATGTGCCCTTCAAGCCGCAATGGATGGTTTTGAAGTAAAAAAAATAATGTCAGTTATAGATAAGGCTGACATAATTGTAACAGCTACAGGAAATAAAGATATAATTGGGGAAAAAGCCTTTTTGAAAATGAAGGATAAATCTATTATTTGTAACATAGGTCATTTTGATAATGAGATTGATATGGATTGGCTTAACAAAGAATATGGTTTTTCAAAAACTGAAATTAAACCACAAGTAGATCTTTATACTTTAAAAAATGGAAATGAAATAATTATATTAGCAGAAGGTCGTCTAGTTAATCTTGGATGTGCTACAGGTCATCCTAGCTTTGTAATGAGTAATTCATTTACAAATCAAGTTTTAGCTCAGTTAGAGTTATGGCAGTTTCCCGAAAAATATGAAAATAAAGTCTATATGCTTCCTAAACATTTGGATGAAAAGGTAGCAGAACTTCACTTAAAACACTTGGATGTTGAATTAGAATCATTAACAGAGGATCAAGCAAAATATATTGGTGTTAAAGTTAAAGGTCCCTTCAAGCCAGACTATTACAGGTATTAAGTAAAACCTTCTTATAAACAAGAAGGTTTTTACTATAAATGATAAGTGTTATTAACCCTCAAATGGAACAATGGAAACATATGATTTATTGTTTCTTTTTTTAGTGAACTCAACAACACCATCGACTTGAGCATGTAATGTATGATCTTTCCCTAGATAAACATTATCTCCGGGATTATGAGATGTGCCTCTTTGACGAACTATAATATTTCCTGCTCGAGCTGCTTGGCCTCCAAATATTTTTACTCCAAGGCGTTTCGATTCTGATTCTCTTCCGTTTTTTGAACTACCTACTCCCTTTTTATGTGCCATGATTAATTTCTTTAGTATTTAACTTAGTGCTTTTATTAAGTCAGCTTTTTTCATTTTAGAAATACCTGTTAAGCCTTTTTCTTTTGCCATATTTTTAAGATCTGTAACACTCATTGAGGAAAAATCTTCTTTGGGAGCTTTTACCTTTGTTACTTTTTTTTGTTTAGCTTTTGAATTAGTTTCAGATTTAACATCAATCTTAGTCTCTAAAGCCTTTGTTTTAACCTTTGATCCAGAAGAAGAAATATTTGAAATTTGAATTTCAGATAAGAGTTGACGGTGACCATTTTTTACGCGATAACCTTTTCTTCTTTTTTTCTTAAAAACAATTACTTTATCATCTTTCAAATGACTGATAACTTTGGCATCTACAGATGCTCCATCTAAATTTGGAGAACCAATTTTAACATTTTTACCATCATCTAATAATAAGATTTTTTTAAAAGAAACTTTAGATCCTTCTTTATCTTGTAAGCGATGAACAAAAATCTTTTGATCTTTTTCAACTTTGTATTGTTGTCCAGCTATGTCTACAATTGCGTACATTATACATTATTTCGGACGGCAAAGATATGTTTTTTAAGAATTAATCAAAACAAAAACTTATACTTTTCTAACTATCTTTTATCAATTGAATATTTTCCGGGACCAACAAAAGCAATTGCTACAAAACCTGAAAGGTATAATAAGGCTAATTCTTGCCTTTTAAATTGATCACCTCCGTGAACAATAAAAGCTGCTACTAGCATTGTAATAATGGGTAACATTGAAATCCATCTTGTTTTAAATCCAATCATGATCAATATTGGAGCAAAAAACTCAGCCAATGCTGCTAGAATAAGTGTTGGAACAGATCCTATTCCTAATGGGTCTCCAAATTTAACCTCATCTGCAAATAACCGACTAATTTTTCCCCATCCATGGGTTAACATTAAGAGTGAAAAAGAAACTCTTAAAATAAGTTTTCCAAAATCCGATAGGTTCATAACATTAATTTTTACAAATTTATTAATTATTTTTCATCAAAATTTTTAAATAATGTTCTAATGTCAACTCAAGACCTTTATCAAATGGTGTTTTTGGATACCAACCTAATTCATTTTTTAATTTTGTGAAATCAATAGAGTACCTAAAGTCATGACCTTTCCTATCAGAAACGAATGAAATTAATTTTTTTGAATAGCCTCTCGGATTTTTAAGAAATTTATCAGCTTGTATTATTAACTTGTCTATAAGGTTAATATTTGTAAGCTCATTTCCACCTCCAATATTATAAGTCTCACCTTTTATTCCTTTGTGAAAAATTAAATCAATTGCATCTACATGATCTTTTACATACAACCAATCTCGAATATTTTTTCCATCACCATAAATTGGTAACTTTTGCTCATTAAATATTTTACTTACCATAATAGGAATCAGTTTTTCAATATGCTGATTTGGCCCATAATTATTTGAGCAATTAGAAATAATTACCGGCATTGAATATGTGTGAAAGTATGCTTTCACAAAATGATCCGAAGAAGCTTTAGATGCAGAATAGGGAGATCTTGGGTCATATCTAGTTGTTTCACAAAATGATCCCTCAATACCCAAACTACCATATACTTCATCTGTAGATACATGATAAAAGGATTTATTATTAAAATTATTATTCCAATAATTTCTAGTCGAATCTAAAAGAGTTAATGTGCCTAGCACATTTGTTTCTGCAAAACCCAAAGGGTTAGTAATTGAATTATCTACGTGAGATTCTGCAGCTAGATGAATTATGTTATTGATTTCATACTTAGTAAGGATTTTAGAAATTGCTTTTTTATCTCTTATATCTGCTTTTTCAAAAATATAATTTTGTGAATTTTTAATTTCATCTAAATTTTTAAGATTTGAAGCATATGTTAATGCATCAACATTAATAATTCTATAATTAGAATATTTTTTCACAAAATGAATTACTAAGTGTGAGCCTATAAAGCCTGCACCTCCTGTAATCAGTATATTTTTTTTATTACTCATTCAACTATTTTTAAACACTTTTTTAACGAATCTTTCCAATAAGGAATTTTCAAGTTAAGAGTAGTTTCTATTAGATTAGTATTTAAAGCTACATTTTTTGGTCTTATGGCTTTAAATGAATAATCAATACTTTTAATGGGGACCAAAATACTTTTAGAGTTGATTAATTCTAGGATTTCTTTAGCAAAGTTGTGCCAAGTAGTTATTCCCTTATTAGAATAATGATATATTTTATTGTCAAAAGATTTTGGTGAATTAATTAATTTTAAAATTGCTTTAGCTAAATCTAACCCAGAAGTAGGTTTACCCCATTGATCGTTAATAACAGATATTTTTTTATTAGATTTCGATAGGTTTAAAATTGTTTTAAAAAAATTTTTTCCATAAGGACTGTACAACCAAGATGTCCTAACAATTATTGATTTAGATTTTGAGTTTAAAATTACATTTTCACCTTCAAGTTTTGTTTTTCCATAAACTCCCAACGGATTTGGTTCATGATCTTCTTTTATCTCTTCATCAGCAAATCCATTAAAAACATAGTCTGTTGAAATATGAATAATCTTAATCCTAAATGATTTTGAGATTTTAACTAAGTTTTCTATTGCCAAAACATTAATCATTTTTGCTTTATCAGGTTCATCTTCTGCCAAATCAACTTGAGTATATGCAGCACAGTTAATAATAAATTTGATATTTAATTTTTTAATATAAATCAAAATTGACTCATAATCAGTGATGTCTAGTTGATCAATATCTAAAAAATGAAAAAGGATTTTAGGATAATCCTTCTTGATGTAATTAAAGCACTTTCCCAATTGACCACTTCCTCCCGTAACTAAAATCCTAGTCATACAGATTGGTTTTAAAATCAAACAAAATAGCTTCTTTTAATGATGGATGATTTTTGTCCTTATCAGATAATATCCACTTAGACTTTGGTAATATCCAATCAATTCCCAGTTTTGGATCGTCAAAAGCGATACTTCCTTCACTTCCTTTACTGTAATAGTTATCAACCTTGTAATGAAAGATAGATTCTTCACTCAAGGTTATGTATCCATGAGCATATCCCCTTGGAATAAAAATATATTTTTGATTAGCTTCACTTAATTCAACAGATAAATGTTTTCCAAAAGTTGGAGAACCTTTTCTAATATCTATTATAACATCTAAAACCTTTCCTTTAACTACTGAAACTAATTTAGATTGACTATGTGGTGGCATCTGATAATGCATTCCCCTTATCACTCCTTTTCTAGATTTTGCAATATTCTCTTGACAAAATAAAATCTTAACTCCTATTGCTTTTTCAATTAAGTCTGCACGAAAACTTTCTTTAAATGACCCTCGTGAATCTTCATATGATTGATTCTTAAATATGAGAACATCTTTAAAAAAAGTTGATTCAATCTCCAACATTTAAATATTTTTTAATTAGAAATTCACCATAATCAGTGTGCTTTAATAAGTTAGCATTTTTAATAACAGTTTCTTTTGAAATCCATTTATTTTCAAAAGCAATTTCTTCTAGACATCCAACTTTTATACCTTGTCTTTTTTCAATTGTTTGTATAAATTGGCTTGCTTCTAACAATGACTCATGAGTGCCAGTATCTAGCCATGTAAAACCACTTCCAAGCTTTTCAACATGAAGCTTAAGTTCATTTAAATAAATTTGATTTACAGAAGATATCTCTAACTCTCCTCTTTTTGATGGTTTAATCTTCTTTGAAATTTCAATAACTGAGTTTGGATAAAAATATAAACCAGCAACCGCGAAATCACTTTTAGGTAAATCGGGTTTTTCTTCTATTTTAAGTGCATCACCATTTTTGTCAAATTTAATTACGCCATATCTTTGAGGATCCTTGACTTTAACTCCAAAAATAGTTGCCTTTTGGTTTCGGGTGGATTGATGTATCGCATCTTTTAAATATTTAGAAAAACTTGGTCCATGAAAAATATTATCTCCCAATACTAGACATATTGGATCATCTTTAATGAATGACTCACCAATAATAAACGCTTCAGCTAATCCATTGGGCTGATCCTGTTTTAAATAGCTAAGATTAATCCCCCACTGGCTTCCATCTCCAAGTAATCTTTTATATTGATCCAAGTCATGAGGTGTACTTATTAATAAAATATCTTTGATTTTAGCCTGCATTAGAACAGATAAAGGGTAATAGACCATAGGCTTATCATAGACTGGGAGTAATTGCTTAGAGACACCTGTCGTTACTGGAAATAATCTTGACCCTTTTCCACCTGCTAAAATTATTCCTTTCATTAAATTTTGAATTTAATCAAATATACTATAATCATAAAAACTCTTTAATTTTTAAGACTTTATTAAATAAATAAGTAAATCTATTTACATTTAATTTATTGATTTTAAAAGCTTCAAATTCTTCTTTAAGAATTTGAATTTTACTCATCAAGCCAGAATTACTCAGTCCTCCTGGTTTCATTCTAATTAAACTCTGATTTAAAAACCTAGTATTTATACTATAGCATTCCATAAACCTTAACATTAATTCAAAATCACCAGCAATTTTAAATGAATCATTGTAATACCCATATTTATCATATACTTTTTTTCTACAATAAAAGGTGGGGTGTGGGGGCATCCATGCTATTTTAAACATTCCTTTTTTAAAAGATTTTGAAACCCATCTACGAACTATTTTATCATTTTCATTGTAAAATTTCAAATTTCCGAAAACAGCATCAGTATTTTTCTCAAAACCATTAACAATTTGTTCGATTGAATTATTATTATCAAAGGTGTCATCTGAGTTTAAAAAACCAATAATATCCCCAGTTGAATGTTTAATTCCTTTATTGAAAGCATCATAAACACCTTTATCTTTTTCAGAAATAATTTTGGAAATATGTGAATATTTTTTACATATGTGTAAGGTTTTATCTGACGATCCACCATCAATAATTATATGCTGGATGTTTCCATAAGTTTGATTTGAAACTGAGCTGAGAGTTTCATCTATCGTTTTGGCAGAATTTAAAGAAATAGTAATTATAGATACTTTCATATACCAAAATATATCAGAATTAGTTTATAAAATATAATTATTATATAATTAACTTTGTTATAATATATTATAAAAACCTTTTTTATTAAATTAAATTAAAATTATGAAAATAATTCTTTTATTTTTTTTGAAAATTATTTCAAGGTTTTTTTTAAATATCACTTATTTTTTTTTTAAAATTATTTTTTTTGTAGAATGGCATATTAAGCCAGTTCCTAAATTCTTTAACCACCAGATTGACTTAAACTTTCTTTCTATAAGAGATAAAAATTATTTTTTTATGCTCAGAGGGTTTCATAATATTAGTTCAATAGCTCTTGGAGACGATGTGCTTGAAATAGGATCAGGAGATGGTTTTTTTTCATATTATTTCTACTCAAAACCTGCAAATTCTGTTGACTGTATTGAGAATTCAAAAAATGCAATAAGCTATTATAAAAGCTCGAAAAAAATTAATTTGATTTTAAATGATTTTTTAACATACAATTTTAAAAAAAAATATAATGTAATAATTGCCGATGCAGTTATTCAATACTTTGATAAGAAAACCATCGATTCTTTCATAGAAAAGTCAGTCAAATGCCTTAAGGCTGATGGTATTTTTACTGGAATGACAGTTAAACGAAGAAAGGATAATAAAAAAATTTCTCATCATAAATATGAATTTAAATCTAAGCAAGAATTATATAGTTATTTAAAAAAATTTTTTAAAACTGTTGAAATTATTGAACCAAAGTTTTTGGATAGATCGGAGTTATATTTTAAATGTAAATAATTCAAAACGAAGCGTTAATAAGGTATCCTAAATCTTGTACTGTTTTAATCTTTGAAATATTCTTTTTATTAAAACCTTTAAAGTAACCGCTAGTGAGGTATGGATCAAATTTTTCGTGATGTCTAAAACCATGATCTCCTACAATAATTAATCTTACATTTTCAAATTTTTCGTTTTTTAATATTTTCTCAAACTTATATAAAAACCATCTTCTAAATTTAATGTACTCATTAGTATATTTTTCCTGTGAAATCAAAGGATAATTCAAATCAACATATGGATATTCATCATAATAGGAGTATGGATCATGAGGAAAATATAAATGAAAATAATAAAAAGATCGTTCCTGAAAATGAATATTTTCTAGACTATTAATACCATCTTTTCTGAATACATCTATAAAAGTATTTTTTCTAAAAAATTCATCTTGAATGAAATAAAAAATTGAAAATCGAAAGAAATCACTCAAAAAGTTAGAATCAGGGTTTTGATCATCCCACCAATGATAAAAATCTGAATCTAATTTTTCACCATTTTTAAAAGACATTAATCCATATGAATATGACTTAATTGATTTATTGTTTAATGAATCTACTAGCAGATTATCTTTTAATAAATCATCAAAACCCTTTATTCTTTTAAAATCTACATCAAGGTCTTGAATACTATCAACTTTATTATTGTGTAGATTAAAATTGAAAATTGAAGGAAGAGAAAAAGTTGTTCTTTGAGTTTCAGTTTTAAATTTAGTTTTAATTGAATAACCCATTTTTAGTAGATTATTATCGAATTTTTTATCAATAATATTTTCGGAATACTCGAATACTTCATCAGAATTTGCATATTCATCTAATACAATTAATACAATTGGAAGATCAGACTTTGAGTAATCGAAGTCAATATCTTTATAATTAAAACCTATTCTTTCTAAAAATTCTTTTTTTGAAAAGTTTAAATCGTTATATAGTTCAACTGAAAAACGAAATATATATGTAAACGAAAGAGCTATGAAGAAAACATTATGGAATTCGATTAAATTTTTTTTTCTATAGAGTAGAAAATATAAAATGGTCACAATTAATAAATACAAAATAAAAAAATATCTAAGTCTGAGCTCATGAATTACATGAAAAGAATCATAGTAAAAAGTAAGACAGTAGAAAGAAATATTTATTAATAATAGTATGACTATTTTAAAATAATATTTTAAGTTTTTATATAAAAACTTATCTATTAACAAAATAAGACCTATTAGTATAAAATTTTCTAAATAAAATTTATTATAAAAATAGATAAGAAAATATGGTATAAAAATTATTGAAATTGAAGGTGACGAATAGAAATTTTTATATTTTTTCATATTATATGGTTTGAAGGAATTTTAATTGTTTTTTAATATTTGATTTTTTATGAACAAACCAATGTCTTGAACCTTTTTAATTTTATCAACTTCATTATTTTCAAAACCATAAAAAGCAG
Source organism: Flavobacteriaceae bacterium (assembly GCA_002690805.1). Lineage (GTDB taxonomy): Bacteria > Bacteroidota > Bacteroidia > Flavobacteriales > Flavobacteriaceae > Marivariicella. The sequence goes on along the minus strand of NZFW01000016.1, from coordinate 226 downwards.
AAAAAGTATTATATGGATTGACTTTTGGATTTTGTCTATAACCATGATCACCTGTTATAATTATTTTTAAATTTTCCTTGGGAAAACATTTGATTTTATCTAAAAGTATATCTAATGATACATATTGATAATATTTGAAATAACCATTTAAGTCAAAAGAAAATGAGTTGCCCATAAATTCATATGGATGATGAGGCATAAAGAAATGATAATAAATAAAATCTTG
>NZFW01000015.1 GCA_002690805.1 Flavobacteriaceae bacterium | reverse complement strand
TGCGAAGGTTTTTTTATTCCAGTATTTTTCACTGTAGGCTCTCAAACTTGAATTCAAAAGAGTTTCTGTATGATGGTAATCTGCACCACTTAATATTGCTTCAGATCTATATTCAATGCCATTAATTATTACCCCACAAGCTTTTTTATTTTCAACAATAATTTTTTCTACTGGGGAGTCAACGTGAAAATTCACACCTAATGATTTTGCTAAACTTACCATTCCATCTATAACAGAATACATTCCACCTTTAGGATGCCAAGTTCCAAGACCATAATCTGCAAAATTCATAAAATTATAAAATGCAGGAGTGTCTTTGGGTTTTGCTCCAAGAAATAAAACAGGAAATTGAAGTAACTGTCTTAGTTTAGAATTTTTAAATTCCTTGTAAACATCTTGTCTGATATTTCTGATAAAGTAATTTAATTTTTTTATAGTTTCAGGTGTAATTAATTCTAGAGGAGACTTTCCAGGTCTATAAACAACTTCCTTAATCGCAATATCATAGTTTATTTGAGCATCTTTAATAAATTTTTTAAGCTTTTTTCCAGCTCCTTTTTCTTCATTTTCGAATGCTAAACAAATTTTTTTTAAATCACCATCAATTGTAATTTTATCATTTGATCCGAAATAAACTTCATAAGCGGGATCAAGTCTTTCTAGTTTATAATAGTCGCTCGGTTTTTTATTGAAGTCATTAAAAAATCTTTCAAAAATATCTGGCATCCAATACCATGAAGGACCCATATCAAAGGTAAAACCATCACGTTTTAATTGTCTTGCTCTTCCACCTAAACTTTTGTTTTTTTCAAAAACTTCTATTTTGAATCCTTTTTTTGCTAAATAACATGCGGCTGATATAGAAGAAAACCCAGAACCTATTACAATAACTTTTTCTTTCATGTAAACGAAATTGAATTTAAATGTTGTTTAAACTAAACTATTTATATTGAGAATTATCAATTTTTTTTCTTCCTCCCGATTTAATAATCTCTTCAACAAAAGATGCACTAATTATACCTGTGGGAATTGCAACAACTCCAATTCCAACTAAAGAAATAATTGAAGCAAATATTTTACCCCCAACAGTTATAGGGTATACATCGCCGTAACCGACAGTTGCAAGTGAAACAGTTGCCCACCAAATAGACTCTGAAATACTTGAAAATTTTTCAGGTTGAGCACCATTTTCGAGGTAATAAATAGCAGATGCTGAAAATAAAATAGTTAATACCGATAAAAAAAGTGTAAATTTTAATTCACCTTTTACAGCTGATAGAGCTTTTACGAAAAGCTTTAATGAAGATGAATCTCTTCCTAATTTAAAAATACGAGTCAATCTAAAGAGTCTTAATATTCTAAAAAATCTTCCGTCAACTTTTGTAAATTGATTAAGGAAAAAAGGAACGATCGAGATTAAATCAATTATACCAAAAACACTTGTAACGTATTCAAATGCTCCTTTAATTTTTGATTTTTTATATGCGTAAATTATCCTGTATAAATATTCTAATGAAAAGATTCCAATTGAAATTGCTTCAAAAACATAAAACTCATAAGCGAATACAGCTCTTACAGAAACATGCGATTCTGCTATCATTGCTGCGATGTTTGCAATAATTAAAATATAAATGAATTTATCTATCGATTTATGAATCTTCATCAATATTATTTTTATTCATGTCGATAAATATCCAAATCATAACAATAACGGTAGTTATGATGACTATAACAGCAACAGATTTTGGACTCATATTTTTTTTTTTACTAAATTAAATAAAAGTTATAAGAATAAACTATAACATACTATTTATAAGTTTAGATAAGATTAATAAAATTATGAAATAAAGTTATTTTAAAAATTGATTAAAAAACATAATTTTTCGACATTTACAATCTAATAATTAAACTCTACTTATTTTAGTGATTAATTTAAATAACCAATCTTTTACTACTTTAACTTTATTTGATTTTGGTAAAAAATGGTTTTGGCCATTTAAAGAAATGGCTTATGCTAATTCTAATTTTTCAAATGTTAAAGGACTTGAGTTTAATAAAGTTTTGGGTACTGGTAGTGGAGATGGATTTAGTTTAATTCCTGATTTTAGTACATATGCGATTTTATCCGTTTGGACTACTAGAGATTATGCAGATTTATTTTTTAAAAACCATAAAAAATTTAATGAATACATCAATAATTCAAATTCATTTAGACATCTTGAGTTAAAAGCAATTAAAAGTCATGGCTTCTGGGATGGAAAAGAACCATTTAAATCTCAAGAAATTAATCAAATTGATAAGGACAATTCAGTAGCTGTAATTACCCGAGCTACTCTTAATTTGAATAGGTTAATTTCTTTTTGGAAGTCTGTCCCTGAGGCAAGCTCAGCAATTAAAAATGCCAAAGGAGTGACCTTTTATAAAGGTATCGGTGAATTACCATTTATTCAACAAGCCACAATAAGTATATGGAAAAACAATGATGCGATTAATGATTTTGCCTATAATCAAAAAGAACATACTGAAATCATAAAAAAAACAAGAAAAAACAATTGGTATAAGGAAGATCTTTTCTCAAGATTTATTGTATTATCCAATTCAAAAAATAAATTTAAAAATTGAATAAAGTAATAATTATTGGTTCAGGTATTGCTGGCATTGCTAGTAGTATACGACTTGCAAAAAATGGTTATTCTGTTAAGGTTTTTGAATCAAACTCTTTTTATGGCGGAAAACTGCATGCATTTGAAAAATCTGGATATAGATTTGATGCAGGCCCTTCATTGTTTACTATGCCCAATTATGTTGATGAATTATTTGAATTATGTGGAGAAAACCCTAAAGATCACTTTTTATATTTCAAAAAAAATATTGCATGTAATTATTTTTGGGAGGATGGAGTTCGTTTAACTGCTTATGGTGATAAAAATAAATTTATTGATGAAGTTGAGGAAAAACTTGGAGTACCAAAACAAAAATTAATAAATTATTTTAATCGCTCCAAAAATAAATATGACTTAACTGCTCCTCTTTTTTTGGAAAAATCCCTCCATAAATTAGAAACATATTTTTCTAAAGACACCATCAAAGCTATTTTTTCCTTAGGAAAATATGATATTTTTAAAAGTCTTCATAAGGTAAACGAAGAGTTACTAGAGGAGGACCATTTGATTCAATTATTTGATCGTTTTGCAACTTATAATGGTTCAAATCCATATAAAACCTCAGGAATGATGAGTTTAATAAATCATTTAGAGCAACACTTTGGGACTTTTTTACCCAAACTAGGAATGGTTGATATAACAAATTCTTTAGTTGGTTTAGCAAAAAGACAAGGTGTGGAGTTCATATTAAACACTAAAGTTGATGAGATTGTTGTTGAAGATAAAAAAATCAAAGGAGTAAAATGTAAAAGTAATTTTTATGATTCAGATATCGTAATAAGTAATATGGATATAAATCCTACTTATAATATGTTGATGCCAAATCAAAGGAAACCTAAAAAAATTCTAAGTTCCGAACCTTCAAGTTCAGCTGTTATTTTTTATTGGGGTATTTCTAAAAAATTTGAAGAACTTGATCTTCATAATATTCTTTTTTCAAAGGATTACTTTAAGGAATTTGATTCTATTTTTAATAAAGGAAAAATTTCAAAAGATCCTACAATATATATAAATATAACCTCAAAAGATATTGCAACAGATGCTCCAAAAAACTCAGAAAACTGGTTTGTAATGATTAACGCCCCACATGATAAAGGACAAGATTGGTCTAAATTGGTAGATCAATTACGTGAGGATATTAAAATTAAAATATCACATAATTTAGGTATTGATATTTCAAAATATATTGAAATTGAAGAAGTATTGACTCCAAAAACTATTCAATTTAAAACTCAGTCACACTGTGGTTCTCTTTATGGTCCTTCAAGCAATAATAGATTATCTGCTTTTTTTAGACATCCAAATTTTTCTAAAAAAATCAAAAACCTTTTCTTTTGTGGCGGAAGTGTTCATCCTGGGGGAGGAATACCACTTTGCTTATTATCAGCAAAGATAACTACTGACATTGTAAAAAAAACAAGATGATTAATAAAATAAAATTATCATTTTCTTTAGTTTCAATTATAGTAATATGGCTATTTCATTTATCAGGAGCTTTTGGAATAATTTATGGTAATAGTGATTGGTTTATATCAGCTACACCCTTAAACTTAATCATATCATTGGTTTTATTATTACTTAATTCAACGGACTCAAATAAAATAATAATGGTAGCATGTATTTCTTTTATTGTTGGAATGTTAACTGAGATTTTGGGTGTAAATTATGGTCTTATATTCGGCAGTTATATTTATGGAGAAGCTCTCGGACCTAAGTTTCTTGGAGTTCCAATTCTAATTGGGTATAACTGGGCAATGGTAGTAATAATAACTGCGAGTATTGCACAAAAAATATTTAAAAAATCATTTGCTAGAATTCTTACAGGGGTTATACTTATGCTAATACTGGATTTATTGATGGAGCCAGTTGCACCTAGTTTAGGTTTTTGGGAATTTGATTCCGGAAAAGCTCCTTTTCAAAATTATATTGGCTGGGTCTGTGTTGCCCTTCCATTACACCTAGTTTATCATAAATTAAAGATTAAAAAGAATAATAGCTTTTCAAACCACCTTTATTTCCTTCAAATATTTTTCTTTGTATTACTTTTAATAAAGTTTAAGTCGTAAATAAAAATCATATGTTTAAATCAATGTTGAAAATTGTGATAATTTTTACTTTATTAAATTCATGTAAAGAGGTCAAAACTGATTTAATTGTTCGTAATAATAATGATTCAATAATTAATTTTATGTTCTCTCCTCCAATTAAATTAGATTCTTTGCCCGTTGCCTACAGAATCAAAAACAATATATTTAATTGGTCTGAACTTACTGTTTTCATTGATGCTTTTGAAAATTTATCAATACTCAACCCTGAAGGAATTGAAGTTTTTATTGACGATTTAGATTTGAAATTAAAAGCTTTATCAAAGTCAAGCTATCCACAACATCTTGATTTACCTGATATTAAAAGCAGACTTAAAGTAGTTAGGACTAAGCTTTTACAGACAAAGTTTCATTCAAAAAATAAAAGTTGGGAAAATTTAGATCTTAGCCTTCAGGAACTATATTTAAGTTATAACTCACTTATTAAAAGAATTAAATCCATAAACGAAGAGGTTAATCTATTTAACAAAGAATTTAATTAGACTTTGTTTAAATCTTTTTTAAATATATAATTTAAATCTCTGACAACCTTTTTGGAATTTATAACCTTTTTTTTGCTTTTAGTTTCTATAAATATTGGTGGTAATATTTTTTTTCTTGAGGCAATATATGAGTAGTAGTCTTTTTTGGTTGGATGGAAAGGAGTAACAGCATTATAAATTAAATTTTTTGAACTAATATTTTTAATTGCCGCTTTAATAATTCCTATTGCATCATCTTGATGAATAAGGTTAATTAATTCATTTCCTTTATCAAACTCTTTTCCACTTAATGAATAGACTGGGTTTCGATCCTCTCCAATTAACCCCCCTAAACGAATTAAAGTTGTTATAAAATTCCCTTGGTTAAATAGGTTTTCAATCTTTAATGTACTTATTCCAGAAAATGATTTTGGATTACAGATAAATGATTCATCAACAATCCCTTGTAAAGAATCATATACACTTATACTACTTAAATATATTATATTTTTAATTGATTCACTTTCAATTTGACTTATTAATTCATTAATTGATTCGTATAAATTATTTATTCTTTCTCCTCTTTTAACAAAAGGAATAGTAATTACTAATGTGTCAAGTGACTCAAAAAAAGAAGAATTCAAGTTGTTTTTACCCATTAAATAATAGAAAGATTCGACTCCAAGCTTAGATAGTTTTAATTTCTTTTCAGGGGAGGTTGAAGTGCCTTTAATTTTGTAACCATTGAGTAATAAAAGTTTAGCAAGAGGAAGACCTAACCAGCCGCAACCTAAAATTCCAATTCGCCTCATAATTTTATAAAATTAAACAATTTAGAAAGCATATATTTTTAAAATCTTTAAAAATTTAATTTAAATTAACTACCTTATAATCATTATATTGTAAATATATGGCAATCAAGAGTTTTCAAGGACCTAGAGTTACAGCAAAAAGAAAAATTTTAAAAAATATTTTAGTTAAGGATATAATGTCAAAGAAATTAATACTTTTTTATCCAAAACAAACTATTGATGAAGTAATGAAGGACTTTATAAAATATAAAATTTCAGGAGGCCCCGTGGTTAATAAATATGGAAAATTGATGGGTATAATCTCAGAAGCTGACTGCATGAAAGAAATTTCTGAAAGTAGATATTTTAATATGCCTATACTAGATAAAACTGTTTTTCACTTTATGACTAGAAATGTCCAAACCATTGATGCCCATACAAGTATATTTGATGCGGCCTCACTATTTTCAAAAACCAAAAGACGAAGATTTCCTGTGCTTGATAAGGACAATCTGGTAGGTCAGGTTAGCAGAAAAGATATTGTAATTGCTGCGATTAATTTAAAAAGTCAAACTTGGCGTTAATATATTTGAGATCCGTTAGATACTGATTTTTGATCGGGACTTATAAAAATATTTTTTCCAGAAACTCCCTTACCCATTAAAATCATACCTTGACTTTCAACTCCCTTTATTTTTTTTGGTTTTAAATTTACTAATACAGTTACTTTTTGTCCCAAAATTTCTTTTAAATCATAATCATTTGCAATGCCCGAAACAATTATTAAGTTTTTATCTTTGATTGAAACTTTGAGCTTAAGAATGTTTTTAGTTTTAGGTATTCTTTCTGCATTAATAATTTCTCCAACTTTTATATCTAGACTTTGAAAAATCTCATAATCAACAGATGGTTTGGGTTTTGAAATCATATCCAAATCATTAGTATTTTTATAATTATTAAGCTTATTAAGTTGTTGATCTATTTGTGAATCTTCAATTTTAGAAAATAAAAGTTCTTGTTGATTGATAGTATGGTCTTCCATCAAAATTGATTCTTTTCTCAGAATACTCCAGTTTGATTTTTTTAGATTTAAAATTTTTAAAAGTTTATGTGATGTAAAAGGAAGAAATGGTTCGCTTAGGTATGCTATGTGTGCAACTAATTGAAGGCTCACATAAATAATAGAGTTAACTCTTTCAGGAGATGTCTTGATTAATTTCCAAGGCTCATGATCTGCAAGATATTTATTACCGAGTCTTGCTAAGTTCATTAATTCTTTAATTGATTCTCTAAATTTGAAACTCTCTATTTTGTCACTAATTTTTTTTTGAAAATTAACTACCGAATCTAATACAATTTGATCTTCATTATTAAGTTTTCCAGGACTTGGAACTTTTCCATCATAGTATTTATGGGTTAGCACAACAACTCTATTTATAAAATTTCCGTAAATGGCGACTAATTCATTATTATTTCTAGCCTGAAACTCTTTCCAGGTAAAATCATTGTCTTTTGATTCTGGTGCATTAGCAGTTAAAACATATCTTAATACATCTTGTTGGTTAGGAAAATCAATTAAATATTCATGAAGCCATACTGCCCAGTTCTTAGATGTAGAGATTTTATTTCCTTCAAGATTCAAAAACTCATTTGCTGGAACATTTTTTGGTAAAATATATTTTCCAGAAGCCTTTAACATTACTGGAAAAATTATACAATGAAAGACAATATTATCTTTTCCTATAAAGTGAATTAACTCTGTGTTTTTATCCTTCCAATATGGTTGCCAATCAATTCCTTTTCTTAGCGCCCATTCTTTTGTAGATGAAATATAACCTATAGGAGCATCAAACCAAACATAAAGTACTTTTCCTTTATTATTTTTAACAGGAACTGGAATACCCCATTCTAAATCTCTAGTAACTGCTCTAGGCTGAAGACCATTTTCAATCCAAGATTTAACTTGTCCATAAACATTTGACTTCCAATCTTTTTTATGACCGTCTAAAATCCATTTTTTTATAAAATCTTCATAATCATTAAGTGGAAGATACCAATGATTTGTTTTCTTTTTAACAGGAACAGCACCAGAGAGAGTGGATTTTGGATTGATAAGGTCTGAAGAATTTAGACTGCTTCCACAGCTTTCACACTGATCACCGTAAGCTTCAATATTTTTACATATTGGACAAGTACCCGTTACAAATCTATCAGCTAAAAACTGATTGGCTTGTTCATCAAACAACTGTTCTGAATTTTTTTGAATAAAAATATTTTTTTCGTTCAAGTCTTTAAAAAAATTTTGAGCCGTTTCGTGATGAATTTTCGAGGATGTTCTTGAATAATTATCAAATGAAATCCCAAAACTATCAAACGAACTTCGAATTATGTTATCATACTTATCAATAACTTCCTTGGGAGTTTTTTTTTCATTTTTAGCTTTAATAGCTATCGCGACCCCGTGTTCATCACTTCCACAAATAAAAGCAACATCTTTTTCCCTATTTCGAAGATACCTGGCATATGTATCAGCAGGAATATATACACCAGCAAGATGACCGATATGTATCGGACCATTTGTATAGGGGAGAGCGGCGGTCAAAGTATAACGTTTAGCTTTACTCATTTATTAATTTTATTCAAAAATACGATGAAATCATATATCATTACAAAGGAAAGAATAATAATATAATATTGATATTCAAACTATTTGTTGTTTTTATAACAAGTTTTTATATTTAAAACAAAAATAAAAATAAATGAAAACTATTGCGTCTGAAGTTTCTATTTATATAAAGAAAAAACCTTTTTTATCAAGTGCTTTATCTCAAGACATAATAAACTTAACATCTTTGGCAAGACAAATTCAGCCAGAGATTGAAAGATCTCTAGGAAAGTCTGCAAAAAGTGGAGCAATTGTTATGGCTTTAAAGAGAATTTCTGACACACAAGAGTTTGTCACTACACATAAAATTGTTAGAGTATTAAAAAGTATGGGAGATATAACTGTTCGATCATCTTTGGCAGATTATTGTTTTAAGCTATCTGAAACTTTATTACTTGCACAAGCAAAATTTTTAAATCAAATAGAAGCATCTAAAAATACTTTTTTTACCACATCTAGGGGTGTAGGAGAGTCTAATATAATAGTTAGCCAAGAATTATCTCCAGTTATAGAATCGGTTTTTTCAAACGAAGTTTGTCTTGAGAAGACTTATAATCTTTCGGCTATTTCGATTAAGCTTCCTACTGAAAATGTTACAATTCCCGGTATTTATTATTTTATATTCCAGAGGTTATCCTGGGAGGGAGTAAATATAAATGAGGTAATTTCTACATCCAATGAATTCACTATTTTGATGGATGAAGATTCAGTAAATATTGCTTTTCAGGTAATTAAAGACTTAAAGAATCTTTAGTTAGAAATTTAATATAATTATATAATTGATCTATTCTATTTATATTCTTAATTTCTAAAACTAGTTTTAATCCTTTATTAGTTTGTTTTTCTTTTAAAATTATTTTTGATTTTTCTTTTTGAATATTTGACAGAAAAATTCCAAAAATTTTGGATTTGAAAATACTATCTCCTTGATCTTCAATAAAATATCCAATACATTTACCTTGTTTAATCACGTAACGCTCAATTCCAATTTTTAAAGCTATCCATTTCAATTTTACACTATTTAATAATTCATTTCCTTGATCTGGTATTTCGCCAAAGCGATCGATTAGATTTTTTCTAAAATCATCAAGTTCATTTTCATTTTTCACTTTACTCAACTTGGTATATAATGATAAACGTTCACTTACAATATTGATATATGTTTCAGGTAAAAGAACCTCTAGGTCTGTGTCTATTTGAACTTCTTTTATGGGTTTTTTTATTGAACTAGATTCAATTCCTTTGTAAAGATTTTTAAATTCCTTTTCTTTAAGTTCTTGAACAGCTTCTTCAAGGATTTTGTGATAAGTATCATAACCTATTTCATTTATGAATCCACTTTGTTCTCCTCCGAGAAGATCTCCTGCTCCACGAATTTCAAGATCTTTCATTGCTATTTGCATTCCAGAGCCTAGTTCTGAATATTGTTGTATTGCATTAATTCGTTTTTGAGCTTCAGAGGATATTGAGGTAAAGGGTGGAGTAATAAAAAAACAAAAAGCTTTTTTATTACTTCTTCCAACTCTACCTCGCATTTGATGTAAATCACTTAGCCCAAAATTATTTGCATTATTTATAAAAATTGTATTTGCATTTGGAACGTCAAGACCATTTTCAATTATTGTTGTGGCAATTAAAATATCATACTCACCTTCCATAAAACCAATTAAAGTTTTTTCTAATTTCTTACCATCCATTTGTCCATGGCCAATGCAAATTCTCGCATCAGGAATTAAACGCTGAAGCATTCCAGAAACTTCATTGATGTTTTCAACACGATTATGAATAAAAAATATCTGTCCTGACCTTTTTAGCTCATACATTATTGCATCTCTAATTATAGATTCATTAAAACGAATCACCTCAGTTTCAATTGGATATCTATTAGGAGGCGGTGTTGCAATAATTGAAAGATCTCTCGCAGACATCAAACTAAACTGAAGAGTTCTTGGTATGGGTGTTGCTGTAAGGCTCAGCACATCAATATTTGTTTTCAAAGAACGAATTTGTTCTTTAACGGATACTCCAAACTTTTGCTCCTCATCTACAATTAAAAGACCAAGATCTTTAAATTTGACAGATTTATTAGCCAATTGATGAGTTCCAATTAATATATCTATTTTACCATTTTCAAGATCTTCCAGAATTTTTTTCTTGTCTTTGGAACTCCTAAATCTATTTAAATAATCTAGTCGAACAGGTAATTTATCTAAACGTTTGGAGAAGGTTTTGAAATGTTGAAATGTCAGAATGGTTGTGGGAACTAAAACTGCTACTTGCTTTGAATTATCAACAGCTTTAAAAGCTGATCGAATAGCAACTTCAGTTTTTCCAAACCCAACATCTCCACAAATTAATCGATCCATAGTTCTTTCACTTTCCATATCCAATTTAACTTCCTTAGTTGCTTTACTCTGGTCGGGAGTGTCTTCATATAAAAAAGACGCCTCTAATTCCCACTGTAAATAACTATCAGGGGAGCAGGAATATCCTATTTTTTCTCTTCTTTTGGCATAAAGCTTAATAAGATCAAATGCGACAGATTTAACTTTACTTTTAGTTTTTTGTTTAAGAATTTTCCAGGATTTTGAACCTAACTTATATATTTTTGGTAGATAGCCATCTTTGCCTCTAAATTTTGATATTTTATATAAAGAATGAATGCTCAGGTAAAGAATATCTCCTTCAGCATAAATAATCTTTATGACTTCTTGATTAGATTCTTCAACCTTAATCTTTTGAAGGCCTCCAAATTTTCCAACACCATGATCCGTATGAGTCACATAATCACCTATTTGCATAGATGTCAATTCTTTAAGGCTTAAAGAATTTTTTCGAGTATTATCAGATTTTAAACTGTATTTATGATATCTTCCAAAAATCTGATGGTCTGTAAAACAGGCAATTTTTGAATCAAGATCTTCAAAACCAGAATGAATGGGACATTCTAATATTTTATAGTGTACTGTTATTTCCATCTCTTGAAAGATATCATTCAATCTTTTTACTTGTTGATTATTTGTGCACAGGATATAATTGTCAAATCCATCATTGTGGTTTTTATTAAGATGTTCAACAAGAAGATCAAACCTTTTATTAAATATTGGGTGTGGAGATTGTTTAAATGTTAAGACCTCATCTGTTTTAATAAATTCACTTCTAAAAAGTAACAAATGATTATAACTTTCAAGACTTTTTATTAGTTGGTTTGAATTGACAAATAATTTATCCGGAGGGTATTGTAAAATACTATTCCCTTCCTTATAAATATTTTCTGCTTTTTTGAATAGGAGATTAAGTCTATTTAATATTTTATCAATATTAGAGCTTATTATTGAGCTCGATTCAGGAAGAATGTCAATGATAGTTTTTCTTTTATCAGTAAAAGATATTTTTGATGTGTTTGGCAGTAAATCAATTTTGTCAAGACTAGAGATTGATAGTTGATTTTTTATATTAAAAGTTCTGAGACTTTGAACTTCATCACCAAAAAACTCAATTCTATATGGATGATTATTAGAAAAAGAAAATACGTCTATTATCCCTCCTCTTAATGCAAACTCGCCTGGAGTAGTTACAAAGTCTACTCTTTCAAAACCATATTCAAATAAACTTTCATTTATAAAATCCATTGAAATACTCATTCCGATACTAATTGTCAGAGTATTTTTTTTTAAAGTGTGTTCAGATATTATTTTTTCAGAAATAGCATCAGAATACGTAACTATTATCTTTGGTTTGTTTTTTACTAGACCCTTTAAAACAGTGGATCTTAGGAGAACATTTGAATTGTCTGTATCTTGCGTGGAATATGCCTTTCGATAACTTGACGGAAAAAATAATACATTTTTTTCTCCAATCAAGTACTCTAAATCATTTAAGTAATAGGCTGCTTCTTCAGCCTCTGAAAAAATTAAAAGAAAGGTTTTGGGGTATTTGTTAAATTCATCTAATAAACGAAAGCTTAGCCCTGAACCAACTAATCCTTTTATTAAAAAGTTTTTATTTTGTTTTAAAGAATCACCAAGATATACTTGGTTTTTGTCATTAAAGGAAATTTTAAACAAGACTTTATTAAAAATTTCATCAAATATAGTTTGTTCTTTCCGTTTTTTAAATCTTGTTAAGATCAATTTTCATATAAGTTAATAAGTGATTATAATTAACTTGAGTTTCTTTAGAATAAAGATTTATTTTTAAATTATAAAATAAATTATGTATCTAATTTTTGACACAGAAACAACTGGTTTGCCAAAAAATTGGAAAGCACCGCTGTCTGACAGTGAAAATTGGCCAAGGTGTGTTCAAATTGCATGGCAAATTCATGACCTTAATGGAGATTGTG
>NZFW01000014.1 GCA_002690805.1 Flavobacteriaceae bacterium | reverse complement strand
GTAACCTGTTTTTCCTGCATAGCCTCAAGTAGGGCAGATTGAACCTTAGCAGGAGCACGATTAATTTCGTCAGCTAACACAAAATTGGCAAAAATTGGTCCTTTTTTAATTGAGAAATCATTTTCTTTCATGTTAAAAATCATCGTTCCAATAACATCCGCTGGTAAAAGGTCGGGAGTAAATTGTATTCTACTAAAATCAGCTTTTACTGCTTGACTTAATGTGTTTATTGCCAGTGTTTTTGCTAGACCAGGGACTCCTTCAAGTAAGACGTGTCCCTTTCCTAAAAGACCAATCAGAAGTCTTTCTATCATAGTTTTTTGTCCTACTATAACTTTATTTATTTCTCTAGTTAAGAGGTCTACAAAAGCACTTTCTTTCTCGATAGTTTCATTAATTGAATTTATATCTATGTTATTATTTTCCATGATATATAATAAGATTTAAATTGGAGTACAAAAATGAAGATTAATTTCAGTAAATGTTGTTAATAATTGGTTAAAAAATAGAACTATCCCATTAAATACAAGTATAAAGTATTACTAATTTAGAAGAAATAATAAATTGTTATGGGTGAGGAGTTTAAGTCTCAAATAATTTCAGGAACAATGACTTGGGGAAAGTGGGGGATGAACCTTTCCCCTTCTGAAATGATGGATTTAATTGAATATAATGTCGAAATAGGGATAAATTCTTTTGATCATGCTGATATTTATGGAGGCTATACGACTGAAGCTGAATTTGGAGATGCTTTAAAACTTTCGACTATCCAAAGAGAAAAAATAAAATTAATTACTAAATGTGGAATTCAGTATCCTTGTGAATTAAGACCTGGGAAAATCAAACATTATGATTATTCAAAAAAACATATCAGATTTTCAGTTGAAAACTCTCTTAAAAATTTAAAAACTGATTACATCGATGTTTTCTTACTTCATAGGCCAAGTCCTTTGATGAATCCTTATGAAATTGGTTCAATAATTTCAGATTTAATTGATGAAGGTAAAATTCTTGAATTTGGTGTGTCAAATTTCAAAGAGTCTCAAATTGAACTCTTAAAAAGCTGTTCTGACATAAAATATAATCAAATTGAATGCTCCGTATCCAAAAATGATTCATTTACTAATGGAACTATTGATTATTGTCAATTAAAAAAAATAAAAATAATGGCTTGGGCTCCATTAGGAGAGTATTTTAAAAACAATAATGAAAAAAGATTGAGACTCAAAAATATTTTAGAAAAGCATTGTCAAAAATATTCATGTAATGAGAGCCAACTTCTTTTAGCCTGGTTATTAAAACACCCAACAGGAATCAGTCCAGTAATTGGAACGACCAGAAAAAAAAGACTTTTATCTTCAGTAAAGGCTTTATTGATAAATATAGAAATAGTTGATTGGTTCGAAATTTTAGAGGCCAGTAATGGAAAAGAAATACCCTAAAACTTATGTCAAAAATAATATTAATAACTGGAGCAACTAGTGGAATTGGATTATCTACTTCAAAATTACTTTATAATCAAGGTCACTCTTTAATCTTATGCGGAAGAAATAAGAAAAAACTTTCAGATTTATCAAAAGAATTAAATAATAAAACTCATTTTTTGAATTTTGACGTCAGAAATAAAAAAGAAGTTTTCCAAGCAATTTCATCAATTCCAAAAGAATTTAAAAAAATCGATGTTTTAATTAATAATGCTGGAAATGCTCATGGATTAGATTTTGCTCACGAATCAAATATATCTGATTGGGAGGAAATGATCGATGGAAATGTTAAGGGAGTTTTTTATGTTACAAAATCAATATTAGACGGCATGGTTGCTAATAAATCAGGTCAAATAATAAATGTTGGATCTATTGCAGGAAAAGAAACTTATCCAAAGGGAAATGTGTATTGTGCAAGTAAAGCTGCAGTTGAAAAATTTACTGAAGGCCTTCGACTAGACCTAAATCCTTTTGGTATTAGAGTTGGAGCTATTCATCCTGGTTTAGTTGAGACTAATTTTTCAAGCGTGAGATTCAAAGGAAATAAAGAAAGAGCTAAAAAAGTCTATGATGGCTACAAACCATTATCTCCAAATGATATTGCTGAATGTATATCTTATATGATCAATGCTCCTAAACATGTGAACATCGCTGATTTGACTGTTTTACCTACTGATCAGGCAGGAGCTTACGTACTAAATAAATCAAATTAATTAGTATTGATCAAGACCTTCCGGATATAAAAAATTATTATATGGAAACCTTGTAATATGAATTTCTCGAACAGATTTATAGGTTTCTTCCCTAAATTTTTGAAAATTGTCTTTTTTAATAGCAGATATAAATACTGTTTTTATATTATTTCTATTTAACCATGAATTTTCTATTTCTTCAATTGTAAAATTTTTATTGGTTTTTTTGGTAATTAGATCATCCGGATCTAAAAGATAAGGAGTGTAAATATCAATTTTATTAAAAACCATAAGTATAGGTTTATCTCTACTATTTATTTCATTAAGTATTTGATTTACAGAATCAATATGATCTTCAAAATTTGGATGAGAAACATCAACAACATGTAATAACAAATCTGCCTCTTGAACTTCATCGAGAGTGCTTTTAAATGATTCAATTAACTGAGTTGGAAGTTTTCTTATAAACCCTACTGTATCACTTATAAGAAATGGGAGATTACCAATAACAACTTTACGCACTGTAGTATCTAAAGTAGCAAATAGCTTATTTTCAGCAAAAACATTACTTTTTGAAATAACATTCATTAATGTTGATTTTCCAACATTTGTATAACCTACTAAAGCTACTCTCACTAAATCTCCTCTATTACTTCTTTGAGTAGACATTTGCTTGTCTATAACTGTGAGCTTTTTTTTTAGAAGTGAAATTTTATCTCTTACTATTCTTCTATCTGTTTCAATTTCTGTTTCTCCAGGGCCTCTCATTCCTATTCCACCTTTTTGTCTTTCTAGGTGAGTCCAAAGCCCCTTTAGCCTTGGTAGTAGATACTGATATTGTGCTAACTCTACCTGGGTCCTAGCATAACTGGTTTTTGCTCTTTGAGCAAAAATATCAAGAATCAAACCAGTTCTATCTAAAATTTTACATCTTAAAATTTTCTCTATATTATTTTGTTGAGCTGGAGATAATTCATCATCAAAAATAACTGTACTTATGTTGTTTTCAGAAACAAAAGATTCAATTTCAAACAACTTTCCCTTTCCAATAAAAGTTTTTGGATTTGGAATATCTATTTTTTGTGTAAATCTATTTATTACTTTGCCGCCTGCAGTAAGTGTTAAAAAATCAAGTTCATCCAAATATTCAATCGATTTTTCTTCATTTTGTCCAAGATTAATAACTCCAACTAAAACAGTTTTCTCAAAATCAAATGATTTTTTTTCAATCATTATTAGGGTTCCATGTTTTTAACAATAGTTCATCAAGATTAAATTCAGCATATGTATAATGACTTATCCAGTCCCCAAGATTAATGTACATAGAATTGTTTAATGGCAGTTCTAACGGAAGATGTCTATGTCCAAAAACATAAAAATCCCTTGATATTTGATTATTTTCATTTTTAATATATTGAAAAATAATTTCATTATCAGGACCATCATATTTGATATTCTCATCTCCAGAAATCAACTTATTATTAATAGATAAATATTGAGCAATTTTAACTCCAATATCTGGATGAATCCATTTAAATAAAAATTTTGAGAGGGGATTTGTAAAAACTTTTTTCATTCTCTTATACCCATAATCTCCCGGGCCTAAGCCATCTCCATGACCTATTAAAAAAGATTTACCGTTAATATAAAACTCTTGGGGTTTATGAAAAACTTTAATGCCAAGTTCTTTTTTAAAATAATCAACCATCCATAAATCATGATTGCCGGTAAAAAAGTAAATAGGAATATTGTCATCTGACATACTAGCTAATTTTCCAAGAACTCTTACAAAACCCTTGGGAACAACCGTATTATATTCAAACCAAAAATCAAACAGATCTCCCAATAAAAATAGAGCTCCAACATCTTTTTCAATGAAGTTGATCCAATCAAGAAACTTTTTTTCTCTAATCTTGCTTAGCTCATTAGATGGGGCTCCAAAATGCTGATCTGAAGCGAAGTATACTTTTTTAGGTTTTGAAAAAGTTAAAGTTTTCATTAAATGTAAATATACTAAAGGTTAATAAGTAATAGCCTGTTGAATATCGTCAATCAGATCCTGATAATCTTCTATACCTACACTAAGTCTAATTAAAGAATCTGAAACTCCACTTTTTTCTCTTACATTCTTTGGTATTGAGGCATGTGTCATACTAGCAGGGTGACCCGCTAAACTTTCAACTCCCCCCAACGATTCTGCTAATGTAAATATTTTTAGATTTTCAATTATTTTTATTGCATTTTTATAGCTTGATCCTTTTGGAATAAAAGAAATCATCCCTCCAAAATCATTCATTTGTTTTTTTGCAATTAGATGATTTGGATGGTCTGATAAACCGGGCCAAAATACTTTTTCAATTAGAGGATTGTCAACTAAAAATTTAGATATTTTTTTTGCATTCAGGCAATGCCTTTCCATTCTTACAGCCAAAGTTTTAATTCCCCTCAAAGTAAGGAAACAATCCATTGGTCCTGGAACAGCACCACTTGCATTTTGAATAAATCGAAGTTGTTCTTCCAGCTTGTTAGAATTAACAATTAATGCTCCTAAAATCACATCACTATGTCCTGCAATATATTTGGTTGCAGAGTGCATTACAATATCAGCACCTAGTAAAAGTGGGTTTTGTAAGTAAGGTGATGCAAATGTATTATCAACAGCTAACATAATATTATTTTCTTTGGATATTTTGCTTACTGCTTTAATATCAATTACATTCATCATTGGGTTAGTAGGAGTTTCAACCCAAATTAATTTTGTGCTTTTATTAATTTTAGATTTAATTATATTGATTTTTTGTAAATCAACAAAATGAAATTTTAAGTTAAAAGTTTCAAATATTTTAGTAAATAGTCTATAAGAACCTCCATATAGATCATGAGTTGCAATAATTTCATCACCGGGCTTAAGTAATTTAAGCACAGCATCCATGGCAGCAAGCCCTGAACCGAAAGCAAGTCCATATTTTCCGGACTCAATACTAGCTAATGCATTTTCAAGAGCTGTTCTTGTTGGATTATGTGTCCTACTATATTCATACCCTTTATGACCTCCAGGTGTGGTCTGAGCATATGTGGAGGTTTGGTATATGGGAGGCATAACTGATCCAAAGGATTTGTCAAGTATTTGACCCCCATGAATTACTTTTGAGTTAAAATGCATTTTTTTATTCATCAAATTTGAGCTTAAATTTTTAACAAATGTATTTGAATTTATAATAAATATAATCTCATATAATCAAAATACATTTTCTTTGCATATAAAATTAAGCTTAATGTTATCTTTTTACTATTTAAATAATTGTTCTACCTGTAAAAGAATTATCAAGGAATTAGGTTTAATTAAGTCTAGTGGCCTGATAGATATTAAAAAACACCCTATTACTAAAAATAAACTTGAATTTTTATTTTCCCTTTCTGGAAGCTATGAATCATTGTTTAGTAAAAGATCTCTACTCTATAAAAAAAGAGATTTAAAAAAAATCAATCTTAGTGAAAAAGACTTTAAAGATCTTATTTTGGAACATTACACCTTTTTAAAAAGACCAATTTTGGTTGTTGATGAAAAAATATTTATTGGTAATTCATCAAAAGTAATCGAACAAGCAAAAAAATTTTTAAATGGAAAAATCTAAATTTCTAGCTATTTTGGCTGCTCTAGCTGCAACCACCATATATGGATTAAATCATACAATTGCAAAAGTAGTTATGCCAAACTATATAGCAGGTTTCGGATTTATTCAACTAAGGCTAATTGGTGCTGGTTTAATTTTTTTCATAATTAGTTTATTTCTTCCAAGTCAAAAGATTGATACCGCAGACTATCTACGTTTCTTCTTTGCTGCTCTTCTTGGTATGTGTATAAATATGTTAATGTTTTTTAAAGGCTTAGAACTTTCAACACCTATAAACAGTAGTGTAATAATAACTCTTACACCCATAATGGTATTAATTCTTTCATATATATTTTTAAAAGAAAAAATTAGCTTTACCAAGCTTTTTGGGATTATGATGGGCTTTACTGGAGCCTTAATATTAATTATTTATGGAAAAAAAATTGCAAACAATGCACCAAATATTATGTTAGGAAATATAATGTTTTTAATAAATGCCTCTGCTTTTGCGGGCTATTTAGTTATTTCAAAACCTCTTACTGAAAAATATCATACTGTTACTATTATGAAGTGGATGTTTTTAATTGGTATCATAATGTCTTTTCCTGTGACTTATGGTGAATTTAGAGCAGTCGAATGGACGGCTCTTCCGTTTTATGCTATTTGGAGAATGGGTTTTGTAGTAATAGGAACAACTTTTTTAACATACATGTTAAATATGTACGCACTTAAGAGTCTTCCCCCTTCAACAATAGGAGCATTTATTTATATTCAACCTTTAATTGCTATAGTTTATGCAATATTAACTAGAAATGACTCTTTAGATCCAATAAAAATTATTGCAATGATTTTAGTTTTTTCAGGGGTTTATTTTGCCAGTACTAAAATTAAAAAAACAAGTTAATAATTATTGAACCGCCCAAACTAAACCACCGGTAGCTTCTTGAAGATCGACACAACCTTTATGTTCTCCTGGAATGGGTCTAAAATCAAGGACATTTTTTGCTATATATTCATTGTTGTATCTGTAAGCAGATACTGCCCATTCTCGTATTGTACGAATTGAAAAATAAACCAATGCTTCTTCAGGTATTTTTTTGCCATCTCTATCTTCAAGCCAAAACTTATCATATGAATCTGTCCATTGATCAATCATGTTGTCTCCAGCTAAAAGATATTTCTTTAATTGATTTTCGTAATCTTCTGTAGTTAGCTTATTCAGACTTGACTTAGATGCAGAGTCTAAGGTATTACTAACAAGAATATTTAAATTTTTTATTCCTCGTGTTTCTTCTTCTTTAGCTAAGGTTGCAAAGGCATCAATATATCTTATTAGTTTAAGTTCGGCTGCACCGGGTATGTCTATTGTTTCAGGAATGATTATCTCAAGAAATTTAGAAACAATTTCAAGTTGATCTGATGAAAAAAATCTTGGAGTCCAATCAGTTTCAGATTGACAACACTGAAATAAACTGACTAAGGATGGGGTCAATGTCATTGAACCAAACGATAATCCAATTTTTTTAATTGCTTTTCTTCTATTCATTTTTAAATATTCATTTTTCTTAATTGTTCTACTGCATGACTGGCAGCACGTGCTGTTAAGGCCATGTATGTAATTGATGGATTTGTACAGCCTCCTGAAGTCATAGCTGAACCATCAGTTACATAAACATTCTTAACGCTATGTAGTTGATTATGTTTATTCAAAATAGAGGTTTTCGGATCATGACCCATTCTTGCTGTACCCATTTCATGAATTCCATTTCCAAAATTATATTTTTGATCATGTCCTTTAACATTATTAAACCCGGAATTTTCAAGCATTTCAACAGCCTGCTGTTGCATATCCTTTCTCATATTAAGTTCATTTTCTTTTATTTCACAATCAAAGTTTACCGTCGGCAAGCCCCATTTATCAATATTTTTGAAATTTAATGTCATTTTATTATCGTGATAAGGTAAGATTTCTCCAAATCCTCCAAGAGAAATACCCCAATCTCCGGGAGTTAATATATCTTTTTTAAATTTAGCTCCATAAGCTTCTTCTGGGACAACATTCCATGAGCCTCTACTTCCTCCTCCCTGGTATCCGTAACCTCTTATAAAATCTTTTTGATCTGTTTTACCACCAAGGTTTCTAAATCTAGGTAAATAGTGACCATTAGGTCTTGAGCCAACATAATATTTATCTCTGTGAAGATCTGATGTGCCTGTCGCTCCAACTTGGAAATGATGATCCATCAAATTATGACCCAACTCTCCAGAATCATTTCCCATTCCATTCGGAAATCTGTCTGATTTTGACTGCATCAAGATTGATGTGGTTGGGACAGTTGAGGCGCACAAGAAAATAACTTTTGCTGAATACTCTATGACATCATTTGTTAGTGAATCTATAATTCTTACTCCAGAAGCTTGTTTTTTATTTTCATCATAAATGACTTCTGTAACAATAGAATTTGGTCTTAATGTCATGTTTCCAGTTGCATCAGCAGCTGGAAGAGTCGAAGAATTACTGCTAAAATATGCTCCATAAGGACAACCTCTTCTACATTTATTTCTATATTGGCATGATACTCTTCCTTGACCTGGCTTAGTTCCCTCAGTTATATGAGCTACCCTTCCTATGGTCAAAACACGATCATCATAATTTTCCTCTAAGGATTTTTTTAAATCTTTTTCTACGCAATGCATCTCCATTGGCTTTAGGAATTTACCATCAGGAAGTTGTGGGAGATTCATTTTTTCACCACTAATTCCAATATACTCTTCCACATAATCATACCATGGAGCGATATCTTTGTATCTAATTGGCCAATCAACAGCAATACCATCTTTTAAATTGGCTTCGAAATCAATATCACCCAAACGATAAACCTGGCGCCCCCACAAAAGTGATCTTCCTCCAACATGATATCCTCTAATCCAGTTAAATGGCTTTACCTCATTGTACGGATTTTCAATATCATCAACGAAAAAATGTTTTGTTGATTCAGTATTTACATAATTAGTCCTACTTTGTTTTGGTTGCCTCTGTTTTATTTCTTCTGTGATTATGTCCCCTGCTGGGTAATCCCATTGTTGGTCATTCATTGTTTTATAATCTTCTACATGTTTTACCATCGGACCTCTTTCTAAAACAATTGTTTTTAAACCCTTTTCACAAAGCTCTTTGGCTGCCCATCCCCCACTAACTCCGGTTCCTACAACAATAGCATCATAGTTATTTTCATTCATTGATTTTTTTTTTGTAATTTTTGGTTTATCACTAAATAATCAAAGTTTGAATTTACAAATTTTTTATAAAAAATGATTTCATTATTAATTTTGTTTGATAAATAATTTATACTCCAAATTTTATTTATGTTTTTTTTTAGTGACTATATTTAATTACTTTTAGATAATCCAAATATATTCTAATAACAACCAATGAATCGAAAAAAATTTTTATCAGATATCTCTTATGCAGGGATTGGATTAAGCACACTTGGAATAGGAGCATGTAATAAAAAAATAAAAAAAGAAAAAATCTCTTTGAAAACTAAAAACCCTTTTTTTAAATTATCTCTTGCCCAGTGGTCAATCCATAAGATGATTCAAGATAAGGTCATTTCTCCCTATAAATTTGCTGAATTAGCAAAAAAATGGGGCTTTGAAGGGTTAGAATATGTAAATGACTTGTACAGAGATGTAATGGATGCTAAAAACAAAAAAAATGCTCTTGATAACTTTGTTAAAAAAAATATTCAGCTTTCAAATCAATATGGATTACAAAATTTATTAATAATGATTGATGCCGAGGGAGACTTGTCATCAAAAGATAAAGTTTCCAGACTAAAAGCCGTAGAAAATCATATACAGTGGATTGAAGCTGCAAATAAAATGGGATGCCATTCAATTAGAGTAAACCTAAATGGCAGCTCTAATGATTCTGAATCATGGAAGGTTTCATCTAAAGAAAGTTTAGCTTTTTTAAGTGATTATGCATTAAATTTTAATATTAATGTGATTGTAGAGAATCATGGTGGCTTCTCCTCAGACGCAGACCTTTTGATGAATGTTATAACAGAGGTAAATAGATCTAATTGTGGAACTTTACCTGATTTTGGAAACTTTTGCATTTCAAATGAATGGGGTGCTTCATCTGATGGGTGTTCTGATGAATATGATAAATATATTGGTGTTACTAAAATGATGTCAAAAGCATTTGCAGTTAGCGCGAAATCATATGATTTTGATAAAAATGGAGATGAAAAAGTTGTCGACTTTAAAAAAATGTTAGAAATAGTCAAAAATGCCAACTACTCTGGATTTATAGGTGTGGAATATGAAGGGCCAAACTTATCTGAAGAAGAAGGAATAGTGGCGACAAAGAATCTATTATTAAAATATGGATAAAATAAATATGTAATAATGAGCAAAATTAAATTTCAATTATCATTAATGATGTTCCTTGAATTTTTTATTTGGGGAGGATGGTTTGTCACAATGGGGACATTTCTGTCTCAATCGTTCAATGCAAGTGGTTCTCAACTTGCCATCGCATACGAAACTCAATCAATAGGTGCAATTATAGCACCTTTTATTATTGGATTAATAGCTGACCGTTATTTTTCAGCACAAAAAATTCTTGGATTTCTTCATCTCTTTGGAGCAATTTTATTGTATAAAGCTGGTTCATCAATTGACTTTTTATCATTTTATCCATATATCTTAATTTACATGATTTTATACATGCCTACATTGGCTTTAGTTAACTCTGTAGCTTTTCGTCAAATGAATGATCCCTCAAAAGAATTCCCTCCTATTCGGGTTTTTGGAACAGTCGGATGGATACTTGCTGGGCTAATTATTGGTTATTTTGGTTGGGAATCTAAGGAAGTTTTAACTTATACATTCTATCTAACTGCTTCAGCATCTGCATTTTTAGGAATTTTTAGTTTTACTTTACCTAATACACCCCCTACAGCTGAAAAAGGTGATTTTAGTATAAAAAAAATACTTGGACTTGATGCATTATCTCTACTTAAAGACACCAAATATCTAATCTTCTTCATATCATCAATTTTGATTTGTATTCCATTGGCATTTTACTACCAGCACGCAAATCAATTTTTAAATGAAGTTGGAATGCCAAAAGCAGCTGCAGTAATGACTCTGGGACAAATTTCTGAGGCACTTTTTATACTTCTTCTACCAATATTTTTAAAGCGATATGGGATAAAAACAACACTAATTGTTGGAATGTTGGCTTGGGTTATTAGATATATTCTTTTTGCATATGGAGACGTTGGTGTAAATGCTTGGATGTTAATTTTTGGAGTTATTTTACATGGAATCTGTTATGATTTCTTTTTTGTTTCTGGACAAATTTACACTGATTATAAAGCAGGTGACCAATTTAAAAGTTCTGCTCAAGGGCTTATAACTCTTGCTACTTATGGGCTAGGAATGCTCGTTGGCTTCAGGTTAGCAGGGTACATAACAGATCAATTTACAAATAATACGGGACATGACTGGACTCAAATCTGGATCTTACCTTCAAGTTTTGCGCTTATAGTTCTTATCTTTTTTGTATTAACATTTAAAAATGAAAAAATTAAATTAAAAGATGAATAAAATTAGATTAGGGATTTTAGGTGGAGGATCAGATTCATTGATTGGGGTTGTTCACAGAATCGCCTCACAAATGTTTGATAAGTTTAAAATTGTGGGTGGTGTTTTTAATCCTAATCTTGAAAAAAATCTTGATTTTGCAAAAAAAATTGATTTACCTCAAAATAGAATTTATAAAGACTTTGAAACTTTAGTAGAAGAGGAAATTAGGTTACCTATTGATAAAAGAATGCAAGTAATCTCAATATTGACCCCAAATTATTTGCATTACCCAATGGCGAAAAAATTAATTCAAAATGGTTTTAATGTCATATGTGAAAAACCTTTAACAACGAGTCATGCTGAAGCTTTAGAATTAGAATTACTACAAAAAGAAAAAAAATGTGTTTTTGCTGTTACATATACCTATACAGGATACCCAATGGTTAGGCAAATGAAACAAATGATTGCTGATGGAGTAATAGGTGAAATTCAAAAAGTTGATCTTCAATATTATCAGGGATGGATTAATCCTATTATTCATGACATTAAAAAAAGATCAAACACATGGCGATTAAATCCTGAGAAATCAGGGATAAGTTGCTGTATTGGTGATATTGGAACACATGCTTTTGATATGTTAGAATATGTTTCTAATCTTAAAGTGTCTAAATTACTCTCTGATTTAAATTATTTGTATCAAGATAACCCTATGGATGTAGACGGTACAATATTATTGAGAATGAGTAATGGGTCTAAAGGACTCATAAGAGCCAGTCAAATTGCAACGGGTGAAGAAAATAACTTTACGGTTGCGATTTACGGAAAAAAGGGTGCTTTAAAATGGGAGCAAGAAAACCCCAACTATTTGAATTATTTGAGTGAAAACAAACCTTTTCAAATTTTTAAAAGGGGTAATCCATATAATTCAAATTTCTCTGAGGATGGAGTCAAAATCCCTGCAGGTCATCCAGAAGGTATTTTTGATGCCATGGGAAATATTTATAAAGGTGTTGCAAAAGCAATAAATAATGAAAAATGCTTCTCAGGAGAATATCCCAAACTATCTGAAGGAGTAAGAGGAATGCTTTTTATTGAAAAGGCAATAGCTTCAAATAATAAAGGTAATATTTGGGTTGAACTTTAAAAATTAAAGTATTGAAAACAATTAAAGGACCAGCTATTTTTTTAGCACAATTTGTAGATAAAGTAGCTCCATTTAATTCTTTAGATGGAATTTGTAAGTGGGCTTCTGATCTA
The DNA here is from genome assembly GCA_002690805.1 of Flavobacteriaceae bacterium. Lineage (GTDB taxonomy): Bacteria > Bacteroidota > Bacteroidia > Flavobacteriales > Flavobacteriaceae > Marivariicella. Next base: position 35,481 of record NZFW01000014.1, on the reverse strand, counting down.
GGATATAAAGGTATTCAAATCCCAACTTGGGAATCTTTTCTGATTGACCTTGACAAAGCTGCTGAGAGTCAAACATATTGTGATGAATTAAAGGGAAGAATCAATAGTTATGGATTAGAAATAACTGAGCTTTCGACTCATCTTCAAGGGCAACTTGTAGCAGTTCATCAGTCATATGATTTAATGTTTGACAACTTTGCCCCAAAAAAATATAAAAACAATCCCAAAGCCAGAACTGAATGGGCTATATCAACTGTAAAAAAAGCTGCTACAGCAAGTAGAAGGCTTGGTTTAAAAACTCATGCTACTTTTTCAGGTGCACTACTTTGGCATACATGGCACCCATGGCCTCAAAGGCCCGAAGGTCTTGTAGAAATGGGGTTTTCAGAGTTAGCAAAACGTTGGCTTCCAATATTAGATCAATTTGATCAAGAAGGTGTTGATGTTTGTTATGAAATTCATCCTGGAGAGGATCTTCATGACGGGATTACTTTTGAACGATTTCTAAAAGCAACAAATAATCATAAAAGAGTAAATATTTTATATGATCCAAGTCATTTTGTTCTTCAACAATTAGATTATATAGAATATATAGACCATTATCACAGTTTTATAAAGTCCTTTCATGTAAAAGATTCTGAATTTAGACCTAATGGGAAAAAAGGAGTTTTTGGGGGATATGGCGACTGGATTGATAGAGCTGGAAGATATAGATCACCTGGAGATGGCCAAATTGATTTTAAGCAAATTTTTACTAAATTAACGGAATATGGTTGTGATTTATGGGCGGTTATGGAGTGGGAATGTTGTATTAAAAGCCCTGAACAAGGGGCAAAAGAAGGTTCTGAATTCATTCAAAATCATATAATTGAAGCAACCAAAAAAACATTTGATGATTTTGCTGGAGGTAAAATTGACAAAAATCATCTTAAAAAAATTTTAAATATTTAAAAATGAAAAATATAATATTACTTACTGGAATTTTTATTTTGGCTTGTCAAGATCAGCCGAAGAATAAAATAACTGAGGAAAACTCAACAAAAACTGAATTCAATGAATCAACTGAAGCAAACTGGATTAATCTATTTGATGGTAAAACATTTAATGGTTGGCACCAATATAATAAAACTGAAATGAGTCCTGCATGGTCAGTTGAAGATGGAGCAATGGTATTTACCCCTAACGGTAAAAAATATGGTGGAGGGCATAATATTGTTACAGATGATGAATATACAAATTTTGAACTTTCTCTAGAATGGAAAATATCAGAAGGAGGAAATAGTGGTATTTTCTGGGGAGTCAAAGAAGATCCAAAGTATTTTGAAGCTTATCAGACTGGACCTGAAGTCCAGGTTTTAGACAATGATAGGCATCCTGATGCAAAAGCTAATCCTAAATACCATCAAGCTGGCGCTCTATACGATCTTGTTCAGCCAAGTAAAGATGTATGCAATCCCGCAGGTAGTTGGAATAAAGTCATTCTTATGGTAAATCATATTTCTAATAAGGGTAGTATTAAACTAAATAATACAGAAATTGCAACATTTCCAGTAAATGGTGAGCCTTGGAAAGAATTAGTTAGTGGTTCTAAATTTGATAATGAAACTTTTTCTGACTTTGGGAGGTTTAAAACAGGGAAAATAGGCCTTCAAGACCATGGTGATGTAGTATCTTACCGTAATATTAAAATACGCGAGATAGATTAGAGTTATGATAAAATCTATGACAGGTTTTGGGAAAGTTGAGTCCATTTTTGAAAACAAAACAATTTTAGTAGAGGTTAGAACTTTAAATAGCAAAAATCTTGATGTTAATTCCAAAATTTGTAATAATTACAAAGATTTAGAATCAGAATTTAGAAGAGAAATTGCTCATTCACTTAAAAGGGGTAAAATTGATCTTACAATAAATAATAAATCCTTAAGCGATAAAAATGAATCAAAAATCAATCTCGAGATAGTAAAGGATTATATATCACAATTAAAAAAACTTCCCTTAAATGAAGGATCTGATTTACTCTCAATAGCCATGAAATTTCCTGGTGTAATGAAAACTGAAAAAGAGATAATAAGTGATTTTGAAAAAAAAGAAGTTTTCAAGCTTTTTAAAAATGCTTTAAAAGAAGTAGATAATTTTAGAGATCAGGAAGGGAAAATAATTTTTAAAGATTTTACTGATCGAATTGCAGTTATTGAAAGTTTTCTAAAAAAAATTACTAAAATTGATAAAAATAGAATTCAATCAATAAAAGAGAAATTGAAAAAAACATTGAAAGATCTAAAGGTGACTATTGATAAAAATAGATTCGAACAAGAATTAATTTTTTATTTAGAAAAATATGATATTACTGAGGAAAAAATTCGCCTTAGTAATCATTTAAATTATTTTAAAAAAACATTGAATGATAATAATTATAGTGGGAAAAAACTTGGATTTATTTCACAAGAAATCGGTCGTGAAATTAATACAATAGGTTCAAAAGCTAATGATTTTGAACTCCAAAAATTAGTTGTTCAAATGAAAGATGAATTAGAAAAAATTAAAGAACAACTTCTAAACGTATTATAGTGAAAAATGGAAAAATGATAGTTTTTTCTGCTCCCTCTGGATCAGGAAAGACAACTCTTGTAAAGCATTTATTAGACACTTTTTCAATTCTTGAGTTTTCAATTTCTGCAACATCAAGATCACCAAGAGGAGAAGAAATTAATGGGAAAGATTATCATTTTTTAGATACTGAATCATTCAAAAAGGGTGTTAATAATAATTCCTTTATTGAGCATGAAGAGGTTTATCCTGGAATATATTATGGAACTTTAAAATCCGAACTGAAAAAAATATGGATAAATAAAAAAATAGTTGTTTTTGATATTGATGTAGTTGGCGGTTTAAATATAAAACGACAATTTTCTAATAACACTTTGACGATATTTATAAAGCCACCTAATATTGAAACTCTTGAAAAAAGACTTTTAAATAGAAAAACTGATAATTCGGATAATATAAAAATTCGATTAGCAAAAGCCAAAAAGGAAATGACTTCATGTGATAAGTTTGATCATATAGTAATTAATGATGATCTGGAAATTGCCAAATTAAAAATTGAGAAAATTGTTAGAGAATTTATATTAAAAAAATAATGAAAAAAGGTCTTTTTTTTGGTTCTTTTGATCCCGTTCATAATGGGCACTTGGAAGTGGCAAGTTATTTCATAAAAAACACCCATTTAAGTGAAATAATCTTTATTGTTACTCCCCAAAATCCATTTAAACTTCCACGTCAAGATAATGATTTTGATAAAAGATTTAAAGCGGTTGAGCTAGCTACTGCAAATAATCCAATGATAAAGTTATCAGATGTTGAATTAAAACTTCCAGCACCCAACTATACTTGTGACACATTAGAGTTCATAAGAACTAATAATCCTAAAAATGAATATGTGTTTTTAATGGGTAGTGATCTTTTGATGAATTTTGAAAAATGGAAGAATTATCAAAGTATATTAAAAAATCATAACATATATATTTATCCTAGAAAAAATAAAAAATCCATTCCTAAAAAATTTATTAATCATAATAAAATCAAGTTTTTTCAAGCACCTTTTATGGAAATTTCTAGTACTTACATTCGAAAAAAATATAGTACTGGCGAATCCAATATAGGACTAGTTCCTTCCTCAGTTAACGACTATATAATAAAAAATAATCTTTACAGACTTTAAAGCCCTTCAATTATTTTGATCAAGCTTTTTGTGTTTTTTTCTCTTGTATACGGTAAAACAGCATTGTATTCGGGCTCATGCTTTATTCCATTAATCCAATTGTCATAATTAGTTTTAAAAAATGATATTATTAAATCTATATCAAAAGGGTTTACTGTTAAATTATAACTTTGCTTTGACAATAAATTTGATGCCTCACTAGCTGTATCTCCTATCATCAGGATTGGATTTCCTGTTGCCATATATTCAATAAGCTTTCCAGAAATCATTGAAGGTTTTTTATTTTGAATAAATAAAAAATTTATAAGAATATTTGCCTGACACATTAAATTAACGGCCTTTGAATGTTCTAAATACCCAGAATAACTGAAATTAGGAATGGTTTTTAAATTTTCTAATATACTATCTGAAATTATACCTGCAAAAACAACTTTAAAATTCATTTTAGGATACAAGTTTTTAAGCTTCAAAAATGATTTAATAATTGACTCGTATGAATGATTTTCAGTTAATAGACCAGTAAAAACTATTTTAAACTCTTTACTCTTATTTTTTTTTGTTTTATTAAATAATTCGAAATCAAACCCATTGTAAATTTGATAAAATTGTTGCTTTCTAGTTATTTTAGACTGTAATTCTTTATGAAAATTTTTAGAAGTTGTTGTTAAAATACAATCAGCATTGGATAGAACATCAGTTTCTAATTTTTTATCCTTTTTCTTTGCAAAAGGTAAACGATAAAAAGACTTTAGATAAAATAAATCACTCCATGGATCTCTAAAATCAGCAATCCAATTAATATTGAGAGAAGATTTTAATTTTAGGCCAATAAGATGTGTTGAATGTGGTGGTCCTGTTGTGATTACTTTATTAATATTATTTTCATTTATGATCTCAATACACTTTTTTATGGCAGGTTTTACCCAGCTAATTCTAGCATCAGGAATAAAAAAATTACCTCTCAAAAAACTAGCTACATGATCCAATATTCCATGTTTTGAGAACTCTCCTTGTGGAACTTTTTTTGAGCCATTAAAACCATATTTAAACCAAGAATATAACCTAATCCAATTAAAGGCTTTAACATGATAAATTGGTATTCCGACTGCCTCTGCTTTCAAAGATTGATCTAATGATGGATAAGAGGATGATTCAAATTTAATAGTTAAAATAATTGGTGAATAGCCTAGTTTCTTAAGGTATTTTGAAAAATACAACCATCTTTGAACACCAGATCCGCCAGATGGAGGCCAGTAATAAGTAATTATAAGTATTTTTTTAGACATAATATGGTCTAATTTAAATAATGATGAGTTTATTTTTCAGACTTCCAAAGAGGAACAGAGGAGCAAGCTTCACCATAAGATATCTTTTTAGCAACTCCTTGGAGTTTGTTTATAAGTAAGCCATAGGCGGATTCCGGAATTGTCAAATCACTACACCCTTTAATGATTACTGGCTTATTAAGATATTTAGAAAAATCTATTTCATTTAAAACCTTTTCAAAAAGAACAGTCTCTAATTGCTCTAAGCTTCCTATAATTACCTTTTTTGCATATGGCTTTAATGATGCTGCTACTAATAGTTTTGACCAAGAGGGCAAAATAGCATTTGAACTGCATCCGATTGCTACAAATTGATTTGAATATTTTGACCAATCATGCATTTTTACATATTCTCTAAAAATATTTTCACGAAGAACCAACCCGTTTTCTAAAACATTTTTAATGTCAAAAAAACATCTATTGCCTTTTAAACGGTATATCTCTATGTCAATTGTCTCCAGAGAACTCTTTGAGACACGATTTATAATTGGCTCATTCATAAATCTACAGTAATCCTAATTCTAATTTAGCCTCTTCACTCATTAATTCTTTTGACCAAGGAGGGTCAAAAGTAATTTCAACTGAGGCACTTTTAACTTCATCTATAGACATAACTTTTTCTTCTACTTCGACTGGTAGTGTTTCGGCTACAGGACAATTTGGTGTTGTCAAAGTCATTAAAATTTTCACATCCAGATCCTCATTAACAAATACATCATAGATTAGTCCTAATTCATAAATATCAACTGGGATTTCTGGATCAAAAATAGTTTTGATTACTTTAACTATCTTTTCTCCTAACTCATTAACATCAACATTATTATTCATTTTAATTTAATTGTGTTTGATATGCAATAGCATACATTTTAAGTTGTTTTACCATTGATAAAAGACCATTCGCTCGAGTTGGAGAAAGATGCTCTTTCAAACCAATTTTGTCAATAAAACTTGTATCGGCTTTCAATATATCTGATGGATGTTGTTTTGAATAGACCCTTAAAAGTAAAGCAATAATACCTTTAGTGATAATGGCATCACTATCAGCTGTATAAATTACTTGATTTTTTTTTAATTCTGCATAAACCCAAACTTTACTTTGACATCCCTTGATAATATTACTATCTGTTTTGTGCTTTTGATCAATTATTGGCAATGATTTACCAAGATCAATCATATATTCATAACGCTGCATCCAGTCATCAAAAAGACTGAACTCATCAATAATTTCTTTCTGTATTGTAGCTATCGATTTCATATTCAAATTTAATAATTAAGCTAACATCAATTTTGCTCGTTTAATCGCTTCAACCATAATATCAATTTCTTCCTTAGTGTTGTAAAATGAAAATGAAGCTCTAATTGTTCCTGGTATATTGAAATGATCCATTATTGGCTGAGCACAGTGGTGACCTGTTCTAACTGCTATTCCTAACTTGTCAAGTATTGTGCCTAAATCATAGGGATGAATTGATTCAATATTAAAAGAAATAACAGCAGTTTTTTGATTTGATTCTCCATAAATTTTTAAACCATCAATTTCAAGTAATTTAAATGTTGAATAATCCAATAATGATTTTTCATACTTTGAAATAGAGTCAAATCCAATTTCATTGAGATAACTAATTGCTGTTCCTAATGCAATTCCACCTGAAATATTTGGTGTCCCAGCTTCAAATTTATGAGGTAATTTAGCATATGTAGTTTTAGAAAAAGTAACTTCTTCAATCATTTCACCTCCACCCTGATAAGGTGGCAACATGTCTAAAAGAGACTCCTTTCCATAAAGAACCCCAATACCAGTTGGCCCCATCAATTTATGTCCTGAGACAACATAGAAGTCAACATCTAGTTTTTGTAAATCAATTTTAATATGTGGTGCTGCTTGAGCACCATCAATTAATACAACTGCATTGTTAGAATGAGCAATTGAAATAATTGATTCTATAGGATTGATAGTCCCTAAAGCATTTGAAACATGAGAAACTAACACAAGTTTAGTTTTATTTGAACATATTGACTTAAAATAATCTAAAATCAGCACACCATTTTCATCCATTTTAGCAATTCTTATAATTGCTCCTGTTTTTTCACAAAGCATTTGCCAGGGAACAATATTAGAATGGTGTTCCATTTCAGATAAAATAATTTCATCTCCTTTTTTTAAAAAATTAGAATATCCAGAAGCAACTATATTTATTCCGTGAGTTGTGCCAGATGTAAAGATTATTTCGTTAGATGACTTGGCATTAAATTGATTTTGAATTATCCGTCTTGATTTTTCGTAAGATTCAGTTGCCTCTTGACTTAACATGTGAACACCCCTATGGATATTCGAATTATAATTTGAATAATAATTTGAAATTTTATCAATTACTACCTGAGGTGTTTGAGATGTAGCAGCATTGTCAAAATAAATTAACTGATTTCCATTAATCTTTCTTTTTAAAATTGGAAAATCATCTCTTATTTTTTTTACATCTATCATTTTATAAATTAAATCCTAAGTTTACTCCCAGCTTTTCAGCAATTTGGCTATTTATTCTTTTTTTAAGAACATTAATTTGAACACTTTGTAAAATATTATTTGCAAATGCATAAGTCAATAGTGCCTTAGCCTCCTTTCGAGGAATACCTCTTGAACGCAAGTAAAATAATGTATCTTCATCAAGTTGTCCAATTGTACATCCATGAGAACATTTGACATCATCTGCAAATATTTCAAGTTGAGGCTTAGAGTTTATGGTCGCTTTATCATCAATTAAAATATTGTTGCTTTGTTGAAAAGCATTTGTTTTTTGAGCTATTTTATTTACATAAATTTTTCCATTGAAGACTCCTTTAGATTGTTCAGAATATATTCCTTTGTAATCTTGATGACTATCACAATTAGGCATAGAGTGATTTACTAGTGTATTATGATCAACATGTTGCTTACCCTTTAAAATTGTTAACCCTTTTAGTGTTGATAATATATTTTGACCTTTATGAAAATAATTCAAGTTATTTCTTACAAGTTTTCCTCCAAAAGAAAAAGTGTGCACACTAACATGACTGTTTTGTTCTTGATTTATGTAAGTATTATCAATTAAACTTGCAGAATCCAAATCATTTTGAATTTTGTAATAATCAACCAATGAATCTTTATGAGCATATATTTCTGTAACAGAGTTGGTTACAACATCATGATGTGTTAAGCTTTGATGTCTTTCAATAATCTGTACCTGAGCATTTTGTTCAACAACTATTAAATTTCTGGGTTGAAGCCAAATAGCATTTTGTTCTCCTGTTGAAAAATGTATGATTTCCACGGGCTTTTCCGACACCTTGTTTTTTGGGATGTATATGTAAGCGCCTTCGCGTGCATATGCAGTATTAAGAGCAGTCAAACTTTCCTCTTTTGATGCTATTTTGTTAAAATATTTATCAATTATTGATTTGTATTTATTTTTGTTAAGCGCAGCTGAAAGAAGACAAACATCCAATCCATCATGAGTTGTTTCTGATAGGAATGGACTGTAAATGCCATCAATAAATACAACTTTATACGTATCAATATCATGTAAGAAAAAAGGCTCTACATGCTTAAATTCAATTCCAGAATCAGTTTTAGGAAACAATGCATAGTTCTTATTAATCAATGATACTAATGAAGTAAATTTCCATTCTTCATTTTTTTTTGTTGGAAATCCTTTTTTTTCAAAAATTCTAAGAGCATTACTTCTATAATTTTGAATAATATCGTTAACCTCTGATTGTTGCTCAAAAGCTAGGTGAGAGTCTAATAATTTTTCCTTAAGCTCCATTAATTTGATTCTTGTTTTATCCAATCATATCCTTTAGCTTCCAACTCATTTGCTAAATCCTTAGTTCCCGATTTTACAATTTTACCATCATGAAGAACATGGACAAAATCTGGAGCTATATAATTCAATAGTCGCTGATAATGAGTTATTATAACTACAGCATTTTGATCATTTTTAAGCTTGTTAACTCCATTTGCAACAATTTTAAGGGCATCTATATCTAAACCTGAATCCGTTTCATCTAAAATCGATAGTTTAGGTTCTAGCATTGCCATTTGAAATATTTCATTTCGTTTTTTTTCTCCTCCGGAAAAGCCTTCATTTAATGATCGTGATAAAAACTTAGTATCAATATCCAAAAGAGCGGCTTTTTGTCTAATTTTTTTTAACATTTCACTAGCACTCATATCATCCAAGCCTTGAGCTTTTCTTGATTCATTAATTGCAGTTTTAATAAAGTTTGTAACACTAACTCCTGGGATTTCAACAGGATATTGAAAAGATAAAAATATTCCTTTATGAGCTCTATCTTCAGCATCCAATTCATTTATATCTTCACCATTTAATAAAATATTTCCCTTTGTCATCTCATATACTTCATTTCCAGCAATTACTGATGATAAAGTACTTTTTCCAGATCCATTTGGACCCATAATTGCATGTACTTCACCTGCTTTAACATCAAGATCTACACCTTTAAGTATTTTTTTGCCATTTACAGATGCGTGAAGATTTTCTATAGTTAACATAATCAATATTTTTTATTTTATCCCACTGATCCTTCTAGGGAAATTTCTAATAGTTTTTGAGCTTCAACAGCAAATTCCATGGGTAATTTATTCAATACTTCCTTACTAAAACCATTAACAATTAGTGCAATTGCTTTTTCAGTATCGATTCCTCTTTGATTACAATAGAAAATTTGATCTTCTCCAATTTTACTGGTTGTTGCTTCATGTTCTATTTGAGCAGAATTATTTTTTGCCTCTATGTAAGGGAAAGTGTGAGCACCACATTTGTTGCCCATCAATAATGAATCACATTGTGAAAAGTTTCTTGCATTTTGAGCGCGAGAATTAACTTGAACTAAACCTCTGTAACTATTTTGAGAGCTTCCAGCAGAAATTCCTTTTGAAATTATTGTACTTTTTGTATTCTTCCCAATGTGAATCATTTTTGTTCCTGTATCTGCTTGTTGATAATTATTAGTAACAGCTATTGAATAAAATTCACCTATTGAGTTATCACCCCTTAAAACACATGAGGGGTATTTCCATGTTACTGCAGAACCTGTCTCAACCTGAGTCCATGAAATTTTTGCATTATTGTGACATATTCCTCGCTTTGTTACAAAATTGTATACTCCACCTTTACCATCTTTATTCCCAGGAAACCAATTTTGAACAGTAGAGTACTTGATTTCGGCATCATCATGTGCAATTAATTCAACAACTGCTGCATGTAATTGATTTTCATCCCTTGAAGGAGCTGTACAGCCTTCAAGATAACTAACATAACTCCCTTTGTCAGCAACTACTAAAGTTCTTTCAAACTGACCAGTTCCTGCTTGATTTATTCTAAAATATGTAGATAATTCCATTGGGCATCTAACTCCTTTTGGTATATAACAGAATGATCCATCTGAAAAAACCGCTGAATTTAATGCTGCATAATAATTGTCAGTTGATGGAACAATAGTGCCAATATACTTTTTAACCAATTTTGGATACTCTCTAATTGCTTCAGAAATTGAACAAAAGATAATACCTTTCTTTGCTAGGGTGTCACGAAAAGTTGTAGCTACAGAAACAGAATCAACTACAATATCCATAGCAACACCAGTAAGTTTTTTTTGCTCATCAATTGAAATTCCTAATTTATTGAATGTATTTAATAGTTCTGGATCAACTTCATCAAGACTTTTATACTGGTCCTTCTTTTTTGGTGCTGAATAATATGAAATAGATTGAAAATCTGGTTTTTCATATTTAACATTAGCCCAATCAGGTTCTTTCATATTTAACCATGAATTAAATGCCTTGAGTCTCCAAGTAGTCATCCATTCTGGTTCATTTTTTTTCTTCGAAATTGCCACAACAATTTCTTCACTTAATCCAACTGGAAATGTTTCCGATTCTATGTCAGTATAAAAACCATATTCATATTCCTTTGTCTCTAATTCTTTTTTTAATTCTTCTTCAGTGTATGCCATAAAATAAAATTTAAAGAGAAAAGCTTTCTCCACACCCGCAAGTTCTCTCAGCATTTGGGTTATTAAAAACAAATCCCTTTCCATTTAATCCACCTGAGTATTCTAAGGTAGTACCAATTAAATACAAAAGACTTTTTTTATCAACTATAATTTTTACATTATTGTCCTCGTAAAGTTTATCTTCATTATTAGTTTTATCATCAAAATTTAAATCATAAGATAGTCCAGAGCAGCCACCGCTTTTAACACCCACTCTCACATAAGCTTGATTAGGGTCAAAACCTTCTTCTTTCATTAATACTCTAACTTTATTTTTTGCCGAAGCAGAAACCTTAATCATATTATCTTAAAGTTTAATTAAATACACTGCAAATATAAGTAATACTTAATAAATTTTTCTTTTCAACTGTAAATTTTAACTTTTAATAAGTAATCTTTACTTATTCAAAATAGCAATAAAAATATCTTTATTTGAGGAATTTGATTCACTTTCGAAATGAGCTACACGAGAGTAATCAAGGTCTGTACTTTCAGTTGATCCTACGATAACTAATTTTCCATTTTTTAACTGACAAACTGAATATCCGAGATCTTCATTAGCACCATTTAAAGTCCATGTCTTTTGAATGACCCCATTTGATTGAGCTTGACTTAAAAAAATAGAGTTGTTTTCAAGGTTTACGCCTTGAATATTCTCTGGGTTTCTGGAATAGCCAACAACAAAATAGCTGCCATCTTTAGTTTGAATCATATCTTTTGCATAATCAAAATTTTGGGTTCCGTGTCGAAACTTAAATATAATATTCCCATCTGAATCAATTTTTATAAAAAGATAATCATTCATGCCTTGAATTTTTGTACCCTCTATTTTTAAACTATTAGTGTTTCCAAGAATCATATAGTTATTATCATCTGTTTTTAAAATAGTAATACCTTCATCTATAGCTAATCCTCCAATAGATTTTTCCCATACCAATTCTCCGTTAGATGAAATTCTAACAATCCACATATCATAACTTCCATTTGGATTAGTTATTTCAAAATCTTGGCTTTCCGAGGTTCCTACTATTATGAACCCTCCATCCAAAGTTTCAATGGCATCATAAGATCTGTCATTATTAGATCCACCAAAAAACCTTCTCCAAATTATTTCTCCATTCATGTTGACTTTATGACACCAAAACTCTCCAACACCATGCCTAAGAGAACTTCCCTCCCCTTCTGATGAAGTAACGTCTAAAAACCCATTAAAAAATAAGCCTCCATCATTGGTTTTTATAATATTATAGGCATGATCATGACCAGCAAATCCATAACTTTTTTCCCAAATTAAGTTACCTAAAAAATCTGTTTTTATTAGCCAATTATCATGTTGTCCTTTATTAAAAGAAGCATCTCCATCATTACTTTTACTATATCCTATAATATAAAAACTTCCATCTAAAGATTCAATCACATCATTTCCAATATCATCGTCAGATCCCCCATAAATTTTCATCCATTCTATTATTCCTTCAGCGTTGAATTTTGACAAAAAAATATCATTCCCTTCTCTTTCTTTACTTTGATAATATCCATTTGTACTTTTTGTATTTCCTACTATTATGAACCCTCCATCATTTGTTGCAACAACTTTATTTACAATATCATCATCATTTCCCTTAAGAATTTCAATAATTTTTAATTCATTTTCTATAAATGACAAATCTGAAAATGTCAATTCTGAAAAATCTGGTGAACAACTAATTAAGAAAAATAAAATTAAAATTAATTTTTTCATTTAATTAGAAGATTTAACTAAAAAAAGTCCACCCTGACCATCACTAATTGCAATAATTCCACTTTGAAAAAATGGATAGGCATTCCAGACTCCATCGAAACTACTAAGATCACTCTCGGGATGGGTGTCAAAAAACATAACTTCATCCATAGTCTTATTTCCAACTTGAGAAATGTCAATAACTCTTAATCCTGCTGTATAATTTGATAAATAATAGAGTCCTCCAACAACATACCCATTATGATCAATTGCGGTTGTTTCTCCATTGTAAGTAAAAATTAATGATGGGCTGCTTAAATTTGTCATATCAAAAACAAAAGTTTTTGTATTACCACCAAAATAATATTCATCTAATTCATCTCCAAAAAATAAATATTTATGATCCGTAGACAGCCAACTTTGATGAGCATAGCCTGATCCACCATATGATTTAGTTGTTATTAGTTTTGGATTGTCTTTATCAGTAACATCCACAACTACTAACCTATTATTTGATCCGCCATCACTGTTACTTCCTATATAAATTTCTTTACCAAAAAATTTTTCATCTGGACCATGGTACAAAACAACTTGAGCATCGTGCGAATACCCCATACTTCTATATCCACCAACCTCAACTGGATTTTTAGGCTCATTTAGATCAATAAAAATCGGACCGCCAGAATATCTCTGACTTCCAATAATATACGCATAACCTGTACTTTCATTTATGGCAATATTATGTGCACTTCCAAAAGTATCAAGCCTATTATCCGGATCAAGATTTTGAAAAGTTTCAATATCTCTCAAACGTGTTAAATCAAAAACCTGAAGACCATGATCATTTGCTTCAGAAACAATGTAAGCATGGTTTTTATAAACCTTAATATCTCTCCAAGTACTTGGTGTTGAAACAGGAAGTTTTCCAATGATTTTTGGGCTCAAAGGATTGCTTATGTCAATAAAAGCTGTTCCATCATTTAATCCTTGTATTACATATTCTTTTCCACTTTGACGATCTGTCCATCCCCAATTATCATTTGCAAAACTACTTCCTAGCTCTGAAAGTGTTACCTGGTTGTAAAAATCCATTCCTTTGCATGGATAACCATTAGCATAACCATTTTCACATTTAATTATTTGCGCCTCAGGCGGATCAAAGGGAGTTGAAGGATCAGAAGACAGAGGAGGATCGACAATTGATGGAGAAATTATTGGTTGATTTATTATATCATATTCATATTTATTACAATTAATACAAATGAAAAATATAACAATCAAGAAATAGTTTTTTTTCATTTTGCAATTTAATCAATTCATAACTAATTATTATGATATGTAAAGGATGTATCTATTTGTGTATTTTTGTTGAATGCTTGAAAATAAAAACACAAAATTAACTCCAATTAATACTTTTGGTGAATTTGAATTAATTAATCATCTCACCAAGAATTTTACCATAAAAAACTCTTCATCTATTCTTGGAATTGGAGATGATGGATGTGTAATTGATTCTCATAAAAAATTAAGTGTTATAAGTACAGATTTATTGGTTGAGGGTGTGCATTTTGACTTATCATATGTTCCTCTCAAACATTTAGGGTATAAATCTGTTGTTGTTAATTTATCTGATCTCTATTCAATGAATGCAAAACCAAATCAAATTACTGTATCCATTGCTGTTTCTAATAGATTTCCTGTTGAAGCATTAGAAGATTTTTATGATGGTATAAAAGCTGCATGTACAAAATATAATGTTGATTTAGTAGGTGGAGACACAACCAGCTCAACAAAAGGTATGATAATATCAATAACAGCAATTGGAATAATTGATAAAAAAAAACTTTGTAAAAGAAGTGGGGCTAAAAATAATGATCTATTAGTTGTAACCGGAGACCTAGGAGGAGCTTATGCTGGACTTCAGGTTTTAGAAAGAGAAAAGTCTGTTTTTAAAGTCAATCCAAATGTTCAGCCTGATTTAGATTCATACACTTACAGTATTGGCAAACAACTCAAACCCGAGGCTCGAAAAGATGTTTTTGAACTTTTAGAGAGTTTAAATATTATTCCTAACGCTATGATTGACATTAGTGATGGCCTCTCTTCAGAAACTCTTCATTTATGTAAGTCATCAAAATTAGGATGTCACATTTATGAACAAAAAATACCTATCGATACTGAAGTTATCAGCATATGTGAAGAGTTTAAATTTAATCCAACAACTGCTGCTCTTAATGGTGGAGAAGATTATGAACTTTTAATGGCAATTTCACAATCTGATTATGACAAAGTTAAAAATCACCCTTATTTAACAATTATTGGATATTTTACAAACAAAGAAACTGGAGCAAAACTAATAAATGGATTAAATGAGCAAATTGATTTAACTGCACAAGGCTGGAATCCTATTTCTAAGAAAATTTAACCTAAAGATACATCAAGAATCATCATTAATATGAAGCCACCAATAAATCCTAGGGTCGCAATATCAGTATATCTATCTTGTTGAGTTTCAGGGATCACCTCTTCTACAACAACAAAAATCATTGCTCCTGCTGCAAATGATAATGCATACGGAAGTAAAGGTGTGAAAAAAGTTACAGCGACAGCACCAATAACTGCAGCAATTGGTTCAACAATTGCTGACATTTGACCATACCAAAAGCTTTTAAAACGGCTAACTCCTTGCCTTCTTAATGGCATTGCAACTGCAATCCCTTCAGGAAAATTTTGAATTCCAATTCCAATTGCTAATGTTACTGCACCAGCAATTGATGCTTCCGGAAGTCCTGAAGCAACTCCCCCAAATAAAACTCCTACCGCCAACCCTTCAGGAATATTATGGAGAGTTATAGCTAAAACCATAAGTGTTGTTCTTCTCCATGGTGTTTTAATTCCTTCTGTCTCTTTAAAATTTATATGTATGTGTGGTAAAATTTTATCCAATGAAAATAAAAAGATAGCACCTAAACCAAATCCTATAGATGCTGGAATAACTTTCTCTAATCCAACCCCAGCAGTCATTTCAATGGCAGGAGACAAAAGACTCCAAAAACTTGCGGCAACCATTACCCCTCCTGTAAAACCCAACATTCCATCCAAAACCGCTCTATTCATTGATTTGAATAAAAATACAAATGAAGCTCCTAGTGCGGTTAATCCCCATGTAAAAATAGTTGCATAAAATGCACCTAAAATAGGATTTATTGACTCAAAAAAAGAGAATATACTTTCCATTAAAAATAATTTTATTTTTAGCAAAAATAATTAAAAAAGAAGAGTATTGATCTGAATTATATACTTTTGAAATAATACTTTATGGAAACAAAAAAATTCAATTATATAATTTGTGGCGGAGGAGCATCAGGTCTTCTTCTTGCAGATAAATTAGTTTCTGATCCATATTTTGTAAATAAAAAAATTTTATTAATTGAGAAAGACTCTAAATCTATTAATGATAGGACTTGGTGCTTTTGGGAAAAAGGAGCAGGAGAATTAGATAAAATTGTTAGTAGAAAATGGGATTTTGCATATTTTAAGTCAGATGGATTTGTAAAGAAATTTGAGACAAAACCATACACTTACAAACAAATCAGAGGAATTGATTTTTATAATAATTTTCTTGTGATAAAATCGAAAGACAATAATTTAAGCTACTTAAATGCCCAAGTCAAAAATATCAATAAAAAACAAAATATTGTAACGACTGACAAAGGAACTTATTTTGGGGAATATATCTTTACAAGTATTCTTGATATTAATATTATTAAAAATCAAAAACAATATCCATTTTTAAAACAGCATTTTATCGGCCAATTAATTGAAACTCAAAATGAAATTTTTTCTCCAGACGCAGTAACTATAATGGACTTTGATTTACCTCAAAAAAAATCCACAAGGTTCATGTATATTCTTCCATTTTCCAAAACAAAAGCTCTAGTAGAATACACACTTTTTTCCCCCACTGAATTAAAAACATCTGAATATAAAAGATCAATTAAAACTTATCTAAATAATCTAGATTCAGGAAGTTATAAAGTACTTGAAACAGAAAAAGGAAGTATTCCAATGACAGCCTATAAGTTTAGGTCAGGTAACACTAAAAAACTGCTCCATATTGGAACTGCTGGTGGATGGACCAAAGCTAGTACAGGTTATACATTTTTAAATACAATAAATAAAACGAACTCACTTGTTTCCTTTTTAAAAAAAGAAAAACATTTAAACAAATTTGAGAAAAATACTCGATTTTGGTTTTACGATTTACTTTTTTTAGATGTATTAAACAAGCATAATGAAATGGGTAGTTCAATTTTTAAAATAATGTTTGAAAGAAATAAGCCGGAGATAATTTTTAAATTTTTAGATAACAAGACATCCCTTTTTGAAGAAATAAAACTAATGTACACTTTTAAAAAAAGTTGGTTCATTGAAGCCTTAATAAAAAGACTATTTTAAAAATCTCTTTCTACTAATCTCTCTACAAAATCAATTAGAATGATTTCTTTACTTTGAGCAAGCTTCAAGCTTTTAATTTTATTGATAGATGTTTTTGACAATAATTCAATTTTTTTTTGAACTGCTTTGACTGCTCCAGATGAATTATAAATGGACTTAATTGCAGAAATTTTTTTCTCAGGATCTTTGGGACTGAGAGCTGTCCATTTTTTTAATTCTTTTTTTAATTCATTAGATGATTTTGTTTTGGCATATAAATGAAGAAAGGTTTTTTTATTTTCAATTATATCTCCACCTATTTGCTTTCCAGTTTTTTTTCTATCTCCAAATACATCTAGATAATCATCTTGAAGTTGAAAAACTAATCCAAGCTCCAATCCAATATCATATATTAAATTTACTTGTTCATTTTTTGCTCCGGAAATTATAGCGCCAACTGACAATGCACATCCAATTAAAGCAGCTGTTTTATATTCAATCATCAACATGTAATCATCAATAGAAATATCTTCTTGATTTGGGAAGTCCATGTCCATTTGTTGGCCTTCACATACCTTCCTAGCGGTTTTGGTAAAGATTACATTCAATAAAAAAGATATATCTGGTGAGTATTTTTGAAAAAGCTCATATGACCAAATTAACATTACATCTCCAGAGAGAATAGCAGTGTTTACATCCCATTTTTCATGAACAGTTTTTTTTCCCCTTCTTAATGGTGCCTTATCCATTATATCATCATGAATTAGTGAAAAATTATGGAAAACTTCAATTCCTAAAGCTGCTGGAAGAGCATCATTAATGGAACCGCCAAAAACCTCTGCAGAAATTAGAGTTAATATTGGACGAATTCTTTTCCCGCCTAATTTCAAAATATATGATGCCGGATTGTATAAATTGTCAGGAGGTGATTCGGGCAATGAGCTCTTTAAGTAGTCTGAAAAAAGATTTTGATATTTCTTAATTAAGAGCATTAATTATTTTTTAATAAATGTAAATAAATAATCTATTATTATAGTTAAATAAACATTGGAAACTCTTTTGGTTTATAAAGTTTCCTGTTGTAGATTTGCATGCTAGTGAAAAAAAAAATTATTCTTAAAGCTCTAAATCTATTCTTGTCCTTAGGATTTAAAAGTGTAACTATGGACGATTTAGCTGAATCAATGTCAATATCAAAAAAAACTATTTATCAATTCTTTAAAAATAAAAATCAACTTATCAGCTCCTGCACCGAGTCTATTCAGAAACAATTAGTTGAAACTTTTAAAGAAATAAGAAAAAATGCAGATAATCCAATAGTAGAACTTTTTGAAATGAAAAAAGAAGCAATGAAAATTCTAGGAAACACTGAAACATCACCTCAATTTCAGCTTCAAAAATTTTATCCAGAAATATATGAAGAAATAAAGGATAGGGAATTCAACCTATTTAAAGATAATATTCAAGAAAGTTTAAAAAGAGGTATTAAATCAGAATATTTTAGAAAGGAAATCAATATTGATTTTGTTACTAGAATATATCTAAACGGTATGAGAGGTGTTCGTGATATAAATTTATTTCCTCTAAATGAATTCAAAGTGGATGAGGTAATTGAAGATTTTATTGAATATCACCTAAGGGCTATTTCAACAAAAAAAGGATTGTCTCTATTAAATAAAGTTTATAAAAAATCAGAATTATGAATAAATATATTTATATTTTATTTTTTTCAATTAATATTACCTTAGCCCAGGAATATCCTCCTAGCTTAAGCATTAATGAAGCAATAAGTTTTGCCCTTGAAAATAATTCTGAAATCATAAATGCTAAAAATGAAATTGATAAGGCATACAAAGAAAAATGGAAAACAATTTCAGTTGGATTACCTCAGATTAAAGCAAGTTTTGATTACTCAAACTTTTTAGAATTACCAGTTTCATTAATTCCAGCTCAATTTTTTGGAGGTCAAGAAGGTGATTTTACTGAGGTTAGTTTTGGGACTGAACAAAACCTTGTTGGATCAGCAAAAATTAGTCAATTACTTTTTGACGGATCATATTTAGTAGGATTACAGGCCACTAAATCTTACATTGAATTTTTTGATAATGCTTTAAAAAAAACCAATCATGAAGTTAGAAAATCAGTAACCAATGCCTATGTAAATTCTTTAATTTCTAAAGAAAATTTAAAAATTATAGATAAAAATATAATGAACCTAGACAAAACTCTTGATGAAGCAAAAAAACTGTTTAATGGTGGATTTATAGAAGAAGAAAGTGTAGAGCAATTAAAAATAACATTGTCTGAGCTTGAATCACAAAGAAAATTTGCAAATCAACTTCAATTCTTATTAAAAGATCTCTTAAAAATCTCACTTGGTTATAATGAACAAGCGAAATTAGAACTTAAAAGTTCACTTGAATCGATTATTGATATACAAATCAATAAAATTCCCCAAATCGAAACCTGGGATTTAAATTCAAATATTGATATTAAAATAGCAAATAATTATGTAGAACAAAAAAGACTTGAATACAAACTTGAGCAAAGCAAATCATTGCCTAAACTATCTGCATTTATTAGTGGTGCATATACTGGAAATAGCAATTCATTTACATTTAATAATCAAAATCAAAAATGGTTTGGCTCGGCTTTATTCGGAATGAGCCTTAATGTCCCAATTTTTAGTTCTCTGGGACGTTCGGCAAGTTCTCAAATAGCAAAAATTTCATATGAACAATCGAAAATTAATCTTAAAACAACACAACAACAAATAAAAATTAATGTTAAAAATGCCAAAGTTAGCCTTGAACTAGCAATTGATGATTTTTATGTAACAAAAAATAATATGGAGTTATCGGAAAGAATTGAAAATAAAAATAAAATTAAATTTTCTCAAGGAATGGCAAGTAGTTTCGAACTAAGACAGGCTCAAACTCAACTTTACACTGCCCAAAAAAAATATTTAGATGCACTACAAGATTTAGTATCTAAAAAAATTGAACTAGAAACACTTTTAAATATTAATAATTAAAAATGAAAAAATATACATACATTTTATATTTAACTATAATCTCTTACAGCTGCAATAGTAAACAAGAAAATGATATTAACTATATTATTAATTCTAATGATTTGAAATTAATTCAATCTGAAAAAACTAAACTTAGTAACCAAATAAACGTTCTTCAGAAAGAATTAAAAATATTGAATGATGTTATTTTTGATTTAGACGAAAATCAAAAACTTCCTCTTGTAACAAATTTTAAAGTTACTAGTGCTCCGTTTAAACATTACATAGAAGTTCAAGGATCTATAGATTCGGATAAAAATTTAAAACTATATCCTGAAATTCCTGGTATAATTAAATCTGTTTATGTTAAAGAAGGTCAAAAAGTTTCAAAAGGAATGGTACTTGTTGAACTTTCTAATGAAGGTATTATAGCTAAAATTGAGCAAATGAAATTGCAAGTCAAATTAGCCGAAACGATTTACGAGAGACAATTAAGCTTATGGAAAGAAAAGATTGGATCAGAAATTCAATTTTTACAAGCAGAAACCAATTATTTTAGTTTAAAGAAAAACATAGATCAATTAAAATTTCAAATAACTAAATCAAAAATAATTGCGCCTTTTGATGGTATTATTGACGAATTAATAGCTGATCCAGGCAGTAACGTTAGTCCAGGAATAACCCCTATTTTAAGAATTATTAACCTTGACGAAGTAAAAGTAAAAGCAGAGGTTCCAGAAACTCATATTTCAAATATAAAAATTAATTCCGAAGTCTTTATTATCACTCCTGTTCTCTCCAGTGTACTTGTTGCTTCAAAAATATCCGCTGTGGGAAATATAATTAATCCCAATAATAGAAACTTTAGAATTGAAGTTATGCTTAAAAATAGTGATTATGATTTTAAACCAAATATGACAGTAAAAATTTTAATAAACGATTACAAAAATCCAAATGCATTATTGGTTTCTCAAAAAAATATAATTGAAAATAGTGGTAATGAATTTTATGTCTTCAAACTTGAACCGCTAGATATCAGTCAAAATAAATTTACCGCCATAAAAACATTTGTAAAATTAGGAAAAATATCTGATAATAAAATTGAAGTTCTTGAAGGATTAAATAGTGGTGATCTGATTGTTGAAGACGGAATTCGCTTAGTAGCAGATAAACAAATAGTAAAATCTTTCAATTATTAACAAGTAATTCTACTAATGAAAAAATCATCAGAATTAAAAGAGTTCAAACCATCTTCTTGGGCAATAAATAGAAGTACCGTAATCTATGTAGTTATTGGAGTATTTTTTTTTCTTGGGGTCTCTGCGTATTTCTCAATGCCTAGAGAGAATTATCCTGAAATAAAAGAAAATAACATATTTGTCAGTTCTGTTTTCCCAGGGAATACAGCGGAGGATATCGAGAGGTTAATAACTGATCCGCTTGAAGAAGAGCTCAAAGGAGTAAAAAATCTTGTAGACATTGTATCTACATCCAGAGAAAATGTTTCATTGATAACTGTTGAGTTTGACGAAGGTATATCTAATGAAAACGCTAAGGTAGAAGTTAAAGATAAAATCGATGCTATTACATCCGGATCAGATTGGCCTACTTTCAACGATGCAAAAGTAGAACCAAACGTTTTTGCACTCACAATATCAGAAGAAATGCCAATTTTAAATATTGGTTTGACAGGGGATCTTCCGATCAAGGAAATGAAGTTCTATGCAGAACTACTTCAAGATAAGATTGAGCAAATGTCCGAAATTAAAGAAGTTGCATTACGAGGTGTTCAGGATTTTGAG
Source organism: Flavobacteriaceae bacterium (assembly GCA_002690805.1). GTDB lineage: Bacteria > Bacteroidota > Bacteroidia > Flavobacteriales > Flavobacteriaceae > Marivariicella. The sequence continues at coordinate 13,409 of NZFW01000014.1, read as the reverse complement.
ATTGAAGTTGCCGTTGATCTTCTTAAAATGACAGCATTGTCCGTTTCTTTTAAAGATATAATTAATGCAATTCAAAGAGAGAATAACACTATTTCTGCAGGAAGTATTGAAGGTGAAGGAAAAAGAAGGAATTTGAGAGTTTTGGGGGAAATAAATTCTCCTACGGATTTAAATAATTTTGTTGTGAAAACTCAAAATGGAATTGTTTTTTTAGAAGATATAGCTGCAGTCAAATTCAAGGAAAAAGAAAAAAATTCTTATGCTCGTTCAAATGGGAAGACAGCGCTAGTTTTAGATGTAAAAAAAAGAAGTGGAAAAAATCTAATTAAAACTGTGGAAAAAATAAGATCATTAATTAATAATGTTAAATCTAAAGACTTTCCAACTTCAATTAATATTGAGATTTCAAATGACCAATCAAATACCACAAAAAACATAGTAAGTGATCTGGTTAACAATATAATTTTTGGAGTAATACTTGTAGTTACTGTTCTAATGTTTTTTTTAGGTTTTAGAAACTCTCTTTTTGTCGGGTTTGCAATACCCATGTCCATGCTTATGTCATTTATGATCTTAAACTTTTTAGGAAGCACTATAAACACAATGGTTCTTTTTGGTTTAATTATGGGAATGGGAATGCTTGTAGATAACGGTATTGTTGTTGTTGAAAATGCATATCGATTAATGGAGAAAGAGGGTATGTCTAGAATGGAGGCGGCAAAAAAAGGAATTGGAGAAATAGCAACACCCATTATTGTTTCAACTGCAACAACAGTTGCAGCATTTATACCCTTAGGTTTTTGGCCAGGAACAATAGGTAAATTCATGATCTATTTCCCTTTTACTCTTTCAATAGTATTAGGGTCTTCATTGATAGTAGCTATTTTTTTTAATTCAATGCTTGTTTCAAAATTCATGAGTACAAAAGACAAAATAATTGGAAGAAAAAAACTAAGAAGATTAACTGTATTTTTATCTGGAATAGGCTCCATATTAATTTTTTTTCCTGGGAATTTTCGAGGTCTTGGAACTTTATTGATTTTACTTAATGTGCTACTTTGGGCATATAAGCTGTTCATAAAAAAATGGGCTTTTTATTTTAGAACTGTAAGTCTTGTTAATTTAGAAAAAACATATACTAAAGTTCTAAGGTTTTCATTGTCTGGAAAAACACCTTTCATAATGTTAATAGGAACTACAGCACTTCTTTTTTCTTCATTTATTATTTTAGGACTGTCAGCTCCAAAAGTTGAGTTTTTTCCTGAGAATCAACCTCAACAAATCTTTATTTATATTGAGTATCCCGAGGGAACGTCTATAGACAAGACAAATTTTACATCAAAATTAATTGAAGCAGATGTTATAAAAGTCATAAATAGCCCAAAATACATTGATAATGGACATAATTTTATGATTGATTCCAATGTAACTTTTGTAGGCTTAGGATCACAAAATCCTGAAATTGATAATGGAGGTGATCAAGATATGCCTCACAAATCTAAAATCACAATAACAACATCTCAATTTAAATATAGGCAAGGACTTTCAAGCGAAAACTTGAGAAAAGAGTTACAAAAAGAACTAAAAGATAAATATGCAGGTGTAACTGTTTCAGTTGAAAAAGATGCAAAAGGACCCCCTACTGGATATCCAATTAATATTGAAATAGTAGGCGAAAACTATGATGAATTAATTCAAACTGCTGAAAACTTAAAAAATTATTTGACAATTGAAAATATACCAGGAGTTGAAGGGTTGAAAATAAATGTAAATAAAAGTAAGCCAGGAGTTGTAATTAATATTGACAGAAAAAAGGCTGGGAGTCTGGGTATAACAGCTGGTCAAATTGGTCAACAACTTAGAGGTTCAGTTTTTGGAGAAAAGGCAGGTGTTTATAAAAATGAGGGAGAAGATTATGACATCAATGTAAGATTTCATAAAAATGATCGGAATTTTGTTGACAAACTATTGGATCAGTATATAGTTTTTAGAGATCAAGCTACTGGAAAAATTAAAAAAATCCCTCTTAGTACTCTTGTTAAATACAAAAACTCGGTTTCATTTAATGCAATCAAACACAGAGATCTGAAAAGAGTAGTTACCTTATATTCTCCTGTTTTAGCTGGCTATAACGGAAATGATGTTGTGTCTAATGTCAAACAAAGTGTTTCGAGTTATGATCAAATCAATCCTAATATTGAATTAAGATTTACTGGTGAAATCGAGGAGCAAGATAAAAATATGCGATTTCTTTTAGGAGCTTTAGCAGCAGCACTTGGTATGATATTATTTTTATTAGTTCTTCAATTTAATTCAATATCGAACCCTCTAATAATTTTGTTATCTATTTTTTTGAGTTTTACTGGGGTGCTCTACGGGATAAGCTTATTTAGAATGCCTTTTGTAATAATGATGACTATGATGGGAATTATTGCTTTATCGGGAATAGTTGTAAATAATGGAGTAGTCCTAATTGATTATACACAATTATTAATTGCTAGAAAAAAAGAAGAGCTAGGGATTGCATTAAACAAACTTCTTCCAAAATTAGATGCTCGTGAAGCAATAGTTTATGGAGGAGCTGCAAGACTTCGTCCTGTTCTTTTAACTGCAATAACAACTATATTGGGACTAATTCCTCTTGCAACTGGTCTTAACATAGATTTCTTTTCTTTGATAACAGAATGGGATCCTAAAATATTTATAGGTGGTGATAATGTGATCTTCTGGGGGCCACTTGCATGGACTGTAATTTTTGGTCTAACTTTTGCTACTTTCTTAACTTTATTTATTGTTCCAAGTAGTTTTTATATTGTTTATCAACTTAAATTAACTATTAACCGATGGAATGGTGTTAAAACTTAATATCTTTGTTAATCATTTTTAGCTATGCTTAGAACACACAATTGTGGAGAATTAAAATCATCTGATATAAATAAGATGGTAACTCTTGCAGGATGGGTTCAAAAAAAAAGAGACAAGGGTTTCATTATTTGGGTTGATATTAGAGATCGTTATGGAATTACTCAGCTAATTTTTGATGAAAAGCGTTCCACAAAAAAACTATATGATAAAGCAAAAAACCTTTCAAGAGAGGATGTAGTTCAAGTTTCTGGAAAAGTAATTGAAAGAGAATCAAAAAATATAGATATTCAAACTGGAAGAGTAGAGCTTCTGGTAGAAAAATTAAATATTTTAAATAAATCTGAAATTCCCCCTTTTACTATTGAAGATAATACCGACGGAGGTGAAGAATTGAGGATGGAGTATCGATATCTTGACATAAGAAGAGCTGAAATAAGAGAAAATCTTATTTTTCGTCATGATGTTACAATGAAAGTTAGAAACTATTTAAGCAAAAAAGGATTTATTGATATAGAAACTCCTTATCTAATTAAATCAACACCCGAGGGAGCAAGAGATTTTATTGTCCCCTCAAGAATGAACCAAGGAGAATTTTATGCCCTCCCCCAATCACCGCAAACATTTAAACAATTACTAATGGTGGGTGGTATAGATCGATACTTCCAGATTGTTAAATGTTTTAGAGATGAGGATTTAAGAGCAGATAGGCAACCAGAATTTACTCAAATTGATTGCGAAATGAGCTTTGTTAATCAAGATGATGTCCTAAATGAGTTTGAAGGGTTAATTTCTCATCTTTTGTTGAAATTAAAAAACATAAAACTAAATAACTTTCCCAGAATGACATATGATGAAGCCATGAAAAACTACGGAAGTGATAAACCAGACATTAGGTTTGAAATGAAATTTGGAGATTTAACAAGTATTTCAAAAGGCAAAGGGTTTAATGTTTTTGACTCTGAAGAGTCAATCATTGGTTTTTCTATAAAGAATGGAAACTCAATATCAAGAAAAGATATTGATGGCTGGACAAACTGGGTGAAGCAACCTCAAATAGGAGCAAAGGGTTTGGTTTGGGTAAGATACAATGACAATAAAACTTTAAAATCCTCTGTAGATAAATTCTACTCTCATGATGAATTAATTGACTGGGTAAAAATAACCCATGCTGAGCCTGGTGATTTAATCTTTATTCTTTCAGGTGATTATAAAAAAACGTTAAAACAATTAGGAGATTTAAGGTTAGCAATTGCTGAAAAACTCAGTTTAAGAGATCCTAATATTTTTGCACCACTATGGGTAACTGACTTTCCATTATTAGAATGGGATAACGAATTAAAAAGGTTTCATGCGATGCATCATCCCTTTACATCGCCAAAGGAAGAAGATATTGAATTATTAAAAACAGCACCTGAAAAAGTTAAGGCAAATGCATATGACTTAGTTCTTAATGGAAATGAGATTGGTGGAGGCTCTATTAGAATACATAATTCTAACCTTCAAAAACAAATATTTAATTTATTAGGATTTACTGATAAAGAAGCGAGAAAACAATTTGGTTTTTTAATGGGTGCTTTCAAGTATGGGGCACCACCTCACGGAGGAATTGCTTTTGGTTTGGATAGGCTTGTTGCAATACTCGGGGGAAAAGAGACAATTCGAGATTTCATTGCTTTTCCAAAAAATAATTCTGGAAGAGACGTAATGATTGATTCTCCTTCATCAATTATAAAACCTCAACTTGATGAATTAGGATTAAGTATTGTAAAAAAATAATTTTAGTAGATGAAAAATACACTTCGTTTTTTATTTTTTCTTATAATCTTGTCTCTTTTTACAGGCTTTTATATTAAAAATATTGTTGGAAATGATATTTTAGGCGAAAAAGTTATTGGAAGTAGTGTTGTTTTTTTCGTTATTATTTTTCTTCCTGTTTTTTTGTTTCATCGATGGAAAGGCAAAGATATTAGGCATTACACGCTTACTAAAGAAAATTTTGAAAGGATGAAAAATACAAATGAAATAAAAAAAAATAATTAAATTTTAAAAATAAAACACATTAAAGGTTTTAAGAAACGAAAGTTGGTGTAACTTAGCCGAAATTATTTTAATACACAATATGACTGGTACAGTTAAATTTTTCAATGAATCCAAAGGATATGGATTTATTACAAACGATGAGTCGGGTGACGATGTATTCGTTCACGTTACAGCCCTTAATGGGCTTTCACTCCAAGAGGGTGATAAAGTTGAATATGTAGAAGAAGAAGGTAATAAGGGGAAGCAAGCTTCTAATCTTACTAAATTATAATTCTTTATATTAAGACTGCTTAAAACCTCCCTAGTGGAGGTTTTTTTATTTTCTTTTACTTTTAAAGAAATCTCTCAGCAACTTTAATGATTCCTTTTCATATTCTCCTTTTAACACTTTAGTTTTAGGGTGTAAAATTCCTTTATGAATTGAGAATCCTCTTTTAAGGTCAGAGGCAGCATAAACAAGCGTTTTAATTTGACTCCAAAATATCGCACCTGCACACATTACACATGGCTCAAGAGTAACATAAAGACTACAATTAATTAGATATTTACTATTGAGATAGTTTGACGCAGAAGTAATTGCAACCATTTCTGCATGAGCTGTAACATCATTAAGAGTTTGTGTCATATTATGAGCTCTTGCAATTATTTTATTTTCTATTACAACAATTGCTCCAACTGGAACTTCATCACTGTGCCGAGCTTTTTCTGCTTCCTTAAGAGCTTCTCTCATAAAATACATTTGATCAGGTAAATTTTTCATAATTGAAAATTACAAAAAGTGTGGGTTCCTAAAACGAAATATTATATTTGTTAAATGCAACTAAAAGCTATAAAATCACCATTAGATTTGAAATCTTGTTCATTGGAAGATCTGATTTCTATCTCAAAACAATTAAGACAATATATAATTGATATAATTTCTTCTAATGAGGGACATTTGGGAGCAAGTCTTGGTGTTATTGAACTAACTGTATTACTTCATCATACATTTAATACTCCTGAGGATAAAATTTTATGGGATGTTGGGCATCAAGCTTATGGTCATAAAATTTTAACTGGGAGATATGAGGAATTCAAGTCTAATAGAAAGTGGAACGGAATTAGTGGTTTTCCAAAAATGGATGAAAGCAAATATGATTCTTTTGGGACTGGACATGCTGGAACAAGTATTTCAGCTGCATTAGGAATGGCTCTGGCATCAAAAGTCAAAGGAATAAAAAACATAAGTTACGTCTCTGTAATTGGAGATGCCTCAATTGCCACCGGAATGGCATTTGAAGCGTTAAATCATTTAGGCACGACATCTGCAAATGTATTAGTGATTCTAAATGATAACACTATGGGTATAGATCCGAGCGTAGGTGCACTAAAAAATTATTTAGAAAAGTCAAATAAAAATTTTGACGAAAAAAATAATATTTTTAATTCATTAAATATAGATTATTACGGTCCAGTTGATGGTCATGATATGAAATTACTGCAAAAAGAATTAATTGAACAAAAGCTAAAAAAAGGTCCAAGGTTATTGCATATAAGAACAATTAAAGGCAAAGGATTAATGTCAGCTGAAAAAGATCAAATTTTATATCATTCGCCTGGAAAATTTGATAAAATAACTGGAAAAATATATAAAAATAAAAAAACCAAAAAATTAAAATTTCAACAAATTTTTGGAAAAACAATTTTGGATCTAGCTGAAATTAATCCAAAAATTGTTTGTGTAACTCCTGCAATGCCAACAGGTAGTGGTTTGACTGAAATGATGAATCAAATTCCTGAAAGATGTTTCGATGTTGGAATTGCAGAGCAGCATGCCGTAACTCTTGCTGCTGGAATGTCCTGTGAAGGACTACTTCCGTTTTGTGTCATTTATTCTACTTTTCTTCAAAGATCTTATGATCAAATAATTCATGATGTTGCAATTCAAAACTTAAATGTTATTTTTTGTATTGATAGAGCTGGAATTGTTGGTCATGATGGACCTACTCATCATGGTGTTTTTGACATCTCTTTTTTAAGATGCATACCAAACATCACAATTTTAGCTCCTAGAAGTGGACAAAGATTGAGAGATTTTTTATACACACTTCAATTTAAACCGATCGGTCCTGTGGCTTTAAGATATCCAAGAGGTGATTCTGAGATTGAAAATATAAATAAAGATTTTAAATTATTAAACTTGAATAAAGCCTCTAAAATATCTATTGGTAAAAAAATAGCTGTTATTAGTTTAGGAACACTATTTAAAAATGTAAATAATGCAATTATTAGTAGTAGTTTCACTACTGAATTTTCACATTATTCTTTTGAATCTGTTAACCCACTCGATACTGAAATGCTTCATGATATTTTTAATAATCATACATATGTAGTATCTTTTGAAGAGGGTGTAAAAAAAGGTGGATTTGGCTCTGCAATAATGGAATTTGCTCAAGAAAATAATTATAAAATAAAAATTGAAATTGTTGGTATTCCGCATAAATTTATCCCCCATGGTGACGCAGAAGTTTTGTATGAATCTGTTGAATTTAGCAGTATAAAAATTCTTAAAAAAATTGAAAATATATTAAGTATCATAAATAAAGTATGATTAATTATAATTTTTATAGAGTACTTTCAAAATGACTAAAAAAAATAAACGTCTTTTTCTCCTCGATGCATATGCTCTAATTTTTAGAGGCTATTATGCTTTTATAAAAAATCCAAGAATTAACTCTAAAGGTTTTGACACATCAGCTATAATGGGATTTACAAATTCATTAATTGATGTAATTAGAAGAGAACAACCAGATTATTTAGCAGTATGTTTCGATAAAGGGGGGTCTCAATCTAGAACAGAAATGTATACCGAATACAAAGCAAATCGCGATGAAACTCCGGAGGCAATTAAATTAGCTATACCATATATTCAAAATATTTTAAGTGCTATGCATATTCCTATAATTATAAAAGAAGGATATGAAGCTGATGATATCATTGGAACTCTTGCAAAAAAAGCAGAAAAAGAAGGTTTTAAAATATATATGGTTACTCCTGATAAAGATTTTGCTCAATTGGTTTCTGAAAATATTTTTATTTACCGTCCTGCCAGAATGGGAAACGGTATTGAGATCTGGGGTATTTCAGAAGTTCAGGAAAAATTTCAAGTTAAAAATCCTACTCAAGTTATTGATTATTTGGGTATGATGGGTGATTCAGTTGATAATATCCCAGGACTTCCTGGAGTTGGCGATAAAACAGCAAAAAAATTTATAGCTGAGTACGGATCAATGGAAAACCTTTTAGCTAACACAAGTAATCTCAAAGGAAAACTTAAAGAAAAAATTGAGGCAAATAAAGAAATGGGCATATTGTCTAAGGAGCTTGCCAAAATTTTATTAGATGTTCCGGTAGAATTTAATGCTAAAGAGTTTGAACTTGATAAACCTGATATGAATCAGGTAAAAAAAATTTTTGAAGAGCTTGAATTTAGAAGAATGCTCCAAAGTTTTGAAAAAGTTTTTAATCCCAAACTTATAGAAAAAAAAGAATCAAATCTTGAAGTTAAAAATCAAACCTCCAAGGAAGGACATCAATTTGATTTATTTAATATCCCTGGGGGAGGTTCAACAGATTCATTTTTAGAAAAAAATAATTTATCTAACACTCCTCATTTTTATCAATTAGTCGATGACTCAAATGGCATTGATCTTCTCATTGAAAAACTCTTAAATCAAAGTGCTGTTTCTTTTGACATCCAAACAATAAATAATGATGCTTTAAATACAAAAATTACTGGCATCTCTTTTGCGTGGAGCCCGGGAAAAGGATATTATTTAATATTTCCTGAGGATAAAGAGAATGTTATTGATATTTTAATGAAACTTAAGCTGTTTTTTGAAAACACAAATATTCAAAAAATAGGCCATAATTTAAAATATTATATTAAAGTGCTTGGTGCTTTAAATATATCAATTAAAGGACCTCTATTTGATACACTAATTGCTCACTATTTAATAAATCCTGATATGCGTCATGAAATAGAAATTCTGTCAGAAACATATTTAGGTTATAAACCTATATCAAATAGTGATTTAATTAAAATGAAATTAAACAATCCAAGTGAACTAAATGATTTTGATTTTCCTTCTTTGAAAGAATATGCTGTTGAGAGATCAGATATCACATTTCAATTAAAAAAGCATTTTGAAAAAGAGCTTGTCAAATCACAGATTATTAAATTATTTAATGATGTCGAAATTCCTTTGCTTACAGTTCTTAGCTCAATGGAATTGGAGGGAATTAATTTAAATGTTGGTTTTTTAATTCAGCTTTCAAAAGAATTAAAAAGTGATATAAATCTCTTAGAGATTGACATCTATAATCAAGCTGGTCAAAATTTTAATATTGCATCCCCTAAACAACTTGGAGCTGTCTTATTTGATAAACTTAAGCTAGTTGACAAGCCAAAAAAAACTAAGACAGGACAATACTCTACTTCAGAAGAAGTTCTTTCATATTTATCTAAAGATCATAAAATTATCATTGATATTCTTAAATGGAGATCGCTACAAAAATTACTAAACACATATGTTGATGCACTGCCCAAAGAATTAAATCCAAAGACAAAAAGAATTCACACCGTCTATAATCAAGCTGTTGCGTCTACTGGTCGTTTAAGTAGTAATAAGCCAAATCTTCAAAACATACCTATTCGAACAGATCAAGGCAAAAAAATTAGAAAAGCTTTTGTTCCACGTGACAAGAATCATATTCTTTTGGCTGCAGATTATTCTCAAATTGAACTCAGAATTATAGCAGCTTTAAGTAAGGATCCTATTATGATCTCTGCTTTTAAAAATGGGGAAGATATTCATCAATCAACAGCTTCTAAAGTTTATAAAGTTCCGCTAAATGAAGTGACCCGTGAACAAAGAGCAAACGCTAAAACAGTAAATTTCGGAATAATTTATGGGGTATCTGCATTTGGATTAAGTCAACAAACAAACTTAAACAGGTCTGAATCAAAAAAACTAATTGAAGCATATTATTTGTCATATCCCAAACTAAAAGAATACATGAAAGCTCAAATAGACTTTGCAAGAGAAAATGGCTATGTCTCTACTGTCCTTGGTAGAAGAAGATACCTAAAGGATATTAATTCTGCAAATGCTGTAGTGCGTGGTGCATCTGAAAGAAATGCAGTAAATGCTCCTATTCAAGGAAGTGCAGCAGACATAATTAAATTAGCAATGATTTCAATTCACAAAAAGTTAACAACTGAAAAATGGAATTCAAAAATGTTACTTCAAGTTCACGATGAATTAGTTTTTGATGTTCCAAAATCAGAATTAAATTCTCTAAAAGTAATGGTTAAAAAAGAGATGGAAAGTGCCTTTGATCTTGAGGTTCCACTTACAGTTGATTTGGGAGAGGGAGAGCACTGGTTAGATGCTCACTAATTCTTTTTAATAGTTTAAACAAAAATATTTTTTCAAAACATTTTTAAATAGTACATTTGCAGCCCAATAGCATATAGATGCTGTTGACTAAAATATTAAAATAGTGAATACATTAAGCTACAAAACTGTTTCTGCTAATTCAAAAACTGTCGATAAAAAGTGGTTATTAGTAGATGCCGAGGGTCTACCTCTTGGAAGAGCCGCATCAGCAGTTGCCTCTTTATTAAGGGGAAAGCACAAACCAAATTTTACTCCACATGTTGATTGTGGTGACAACATAATTGTTATAAATGCTGAAAAAATTGTTCTTTCAGGACAAAAGTGGAAACAAAAACAATATATACGTCATACCGGTTACCCTGGAGGACAACGAGTTCTATCTGCAGAACAAGTACATAATAAAAATAATACTCGATTAGTTGAAAAATCAGTTAAAGGAATGCTTCCTAAAAACAAGTTAGGAGCTCAATTATTTAGGAACTTAAGAGTATATGCAGGAGACCAGCATCAACAAGAAGGTCAAAATCCTACTAAATTTAATTTAAACGATCTACTATAATGGAAGTAATTCATACTATTGGTCGTCGTAAAACTTCAGTTGCCCGTGTCTTTCTTTCAAAAGGAAAGGGTGGTATATTGGTTAATAAGAAAAACTACACTGACTATTTTACTACTGCCCCTCTTCAATATAAAATTATTCAACCTTTTGCTCTAACAGAAACTGAAGGGTCATTCGATTTAAAAGTCACAGTTAAAGGTGGAGGAATAACTGGTCAGGCAGAAGCAGTTCGTCTTGCTGTTGCAAGGGCACTCTGCAAAATTGACACAGAGCACAGAGTGGCTCTAAAACCTGAAGGTCTATTAACTAGAGATCCTCGCATGGTTGAACGAAAAAAATTCGGTCAAAAGAAAGCTAGAAAAAAATTCCAATTCTCAAAACGTTAATCCTGTCTATTTCTTGAGAAAAATTCAAATAAATATTAATCAATGTTGTCTAACCGCAAATGCGGATGTTAGTTTAGCATCTAAATAGGTGAATGCCTATTGCTAATTTATCAGAGAACGTAAACTAAAAATTATGGCACAAACAGAAGTAAAAGATCTTTTAAAAGCAGGTGTACACTTTGGTCACCTTACACGTAAATGGAATCCAAATATGGCTCCATATATATACATGGAACGTAATGGAATTCATATAATAAATTTATACAAAACAGCGGCGAAAATTGAGGAAGCTCAATCCGCACTTAAAAAAATTGCCATATCGGGAAGAAAAATTCTTTTTGTTGCCACAAAAAAGCAAGCTAAAGATATTGTTGCTGAAAAAGTAAAAAATATTAATATGCCTTATATAACTGAGCGTTGGCCTGGAGGTATGCTAACAAATTTTGTTACAATAAGAAAAGCTGTCAAAAAGATGGCTGCTGTTGATAGAATGAAAAGTGATGGAACTTTCGAAACACTTTCAAAAAAAGAAAAATTACAGGTTTCTCGAATGAGAGCAAAATTAGAAAAAAACTTAGGTTCAATAACAGATATGACACGCTTACCAGGAGCACTTTTTGTTGTTGACATAAAAAGAGAAAATATTGCCATCAAAGAGGCACAAAAGCTTAATATTCCCATTTTTGCAATGGTGGACACAAATTCTGATCCAAGAGAAGTAGATTTTGTGATTCCCTCAAATGATGATGCTTCAAAATCAATTGAAAAAATATTAAATCTTGTAACCCTATCAATTTCTGAAGGACTATCTCAAAGAAAGAATGAAAAAGAGGCTTTAGAAAAAGGGGAAGGTAAATCAAGTCCTAATGTTAGTAAAACTCAACCTCAAGACGAGTCTGCCCCTGAAAAACAAGAAGCTACTTCTGAAAAAACAGAAGATGTTCCTGAAGAAGCAAAAGTTGCTCCAAAAAAAGTAAAGGCTAGTCCTGAAAAAGCAAAGGCTACCCCTGAAGAAGCAAATGCTACCCCTGAAGAAGCAAATGCTACCCCTGAAAAAGTAGAAGCTTCGCCTAAGGTTAAAACTGTTAAAAAGAAGGCAACAAAAAGGAAAACAGTTAGTAAACCAAAAAAAACAAGTTCAAATGACAAAAAATAATAATCAATTTTAAATAAATTATTATGACAATTACTGCTGCAGAAGTTAATAAATTACGTAAATCCACTGGTGCAGGAATCATGGATTGTAAAAAAGCATTAGTCGATGCTGAAGGAAATTTTGAAAAAGCTATTGAAAATCTTAGAAAAAAAGGTCAAAAAGTAGCTGCAAACAGAGCTGACAGAGTCTCTTCAGAAGGGGCAGTTTTAGCAAAAGTTAACATCGAGAATACCAAAGGAGTTATCATTTCAATTAACTGTGAGACTGATTTTGTAGCAAAGAATGAATCATATTTAGAATTAGCAAACTCACTTGCTGATCATGCTCTTCAATTTGATAACTTGGATTCTTTTTTAAGTTCAGATTTTACGGGTATGACAGTTTCTGATAAATTAATTGAACAAACAGGAATCATAGGAGAAAAAATTGAAGTTGGTGGTTTTAAAATCTTGAGAGCTCCATATGTAGGTTCCTACATTCATGCTGGTAATAAAATTGCAACTTTAACAGGATTATCAGAAGTCGTTAATAATTCAGGAGAAATATCTAAAAATGTTGCTATGCAAGCAGCTGCAATGAATCCAATTGCCCTAGATGAAAATGGGGTTGATTCAAGTATCGTCGAAAAAGAAATTGAGATAGCTAAAGATCAATTACGTCAAGAGGGAAAGCCAGAATCAATGTTAGATAACATAGCAAAAGGCAAAATAAAAAGGTTTTTTAAGGATAATACTCTAGTTAACCAAGCCTACATTAAAGATTCAAAGCAGACAGTTTCTCAATATGTTTCTTCTAATGATCAAAATCTAAAAATTACTGGGTTTTCCCGACTATCTTTAGTTTAGTGACATTAATTCCAAAAACAACACCTATTAAAGTTTAGGGTTTTAAGATTTACATATTAAACTGATGAAAAACAGAAGTAAAAGTTTAAGTTATTTAAAATATACTTTAAAAATATT
>NZFW01000013.1 GCA_002690805.1 Flavobacteriaceae bacterium | reverse complement strand
TATTGTGTGGGGAGAGCAGGATTCGAACCTGCGAAGTTAAAAACAGCAGATTTACAGTCTGCCCTCGTTGGCCGCTTGAGTATCTCCCCAATAAAAATATGAGCCGATGGAGGGACTCGAACCCACGACCTGCTGATTACAAATCAGCTGCTCTAGCCAGCTGAGCTACATCGGCATTATTCTATTAGATCTATCTAATTATATTTAAAAGGCAAATAACTAGATTTTTATAATTTTAAATTTCAAAATTTCAATAAACTGACGCCAAAAATAACATAATTTGAAATAAAAAAGACAAACCCATCAAAAAAAATATTAGTAAATGCTATTAACAATTAATAAAACATGAAATTATTTTTTTTGAGTTATACAAAAATTTTCATAACTTACTTAAAACCAATCAAATCTATTAATATGAATACCGACTTTTTAGTTACGATTATTTTCATAACAATTTTAGTGATCTTTATATACTGGTATGCTGGCTATTCCACGAGAACTGGAAAGCTAGAAGATGCAAATAAAAACTATATCCCCGATTCTTGGGAAGAAAACTTCAGTTGGTTTTTTTCATTAAAGGGCTTAATTATGTTTGTACTTGGTCTAGCGATAGGATACGGACTTTCTGGAATAATTTAGTTACTTCTAGTTTTATCGTTATGTTTCTTTAAAAGTCTTTCAACAGATGTAGAAACAGAATAAAGTGAAAATTCAAAAGAATTAGATCTTTTTTTTACAACTAATTGATCTCCTGGTACACTGATAATAAATTCTATTTCTTTATTTAAATTAGAATAACTCTTTTCCTTCGCATATACTTCTATAGAGAGAATTTTATCATAAAATAATTCTAACTTATTTATTCTTTTTTTAATTAAATTTTTAAGATTTAAACTCGGATTAAAATTGATAGGTTGAAAATTATATTTCATGAAATAATAAATTTAAAATGTTATTTTGTTTTACCCCTAGGATGGTTCTTAGAGTATATGGACTTTATACTTTTCATGCTAGTATGGGTGTAATTTTGAGTAGCAGCAACGCTAGAATGTCCCAAAAGCCCCTTTACTGCATTTAAATCAGCACCCTGATCAAGCATATGTGTCGCAAAACTATGTCTTAACATATGAGGACTTTTTTTTGATTTTGATGTAACATATTTAAAGTACGAATTTACAGTCTTATAGACAAATCCTGGAGATATTTTTTTGCCATTTTCGAAACAAAAGAAAAATTTTATTTTGGGTGATTGATTGATTGAATTTCGATTAACTATGTATAATTCAAGTTGTTTTTTTAAAATTCTATGAATAGGTATTAATCTTTCCTTGTTTCTCTTCCCAAGAACCTTAAGGATACCCTCTTTTAAGTCAACGGAATTGAAATTCAAGTCAACAATCTCACTTCTCCTTGCACCCGTAAAATAAAGGGTGTAAATCAAAGTTTTTTCAAGAACACCAATAAAATTATTTAAAAACAAATCACTGTTTAGCAAAGAAAAAACCTCTTGCTCTGAAAAAGGGACATGAATTTTTTTATCAACTTTTAGAGGTTTGTGCTCTTTCATTGGAGAAGTTTTTATTGAAGATGTTTTAACTAAAAAATTATAAAAAGATCTTAATGTGGAAAGCTTCCTGTTTATACTTCTATTTGAGACGCCTAAGTCAATTAAACTTATAACCCATGAACGTATAACATCATACTCTATTTTATCAAGAGATGATATGTTATATTGGTTTAAAGAAAAGTTTAAAAAAGCATTTAAATCATTTCGATAAGCTAAAACTGTATGTGATGAATAATTTTTTTCTAATGAAATGTATTCTAAAAATTTTTTTAAATGCATAAAAAAAGGTTGAAAATCAAGAGTCTATATCTCAAAGTTACAACCTTTATTTAGTTTTATATGTTCAGAACAATCTATTGATTTTCTTGATCTCTAAGACGCTGAATGTATTGAGCTTTTTGAATTTTAGCTCTATTTTTTACTGAGGGTTTTAAAAATTGTTTACGGCTTCTTAGCTGACGCATACCGCCAGTTTTATCAAATTTTCTTTTAAAACGTTTAAGCGCTCTATCAATATTTTCTCCTTCTTTAATGGGAATAATTAACATATTTATAAACCTCCTTTCATTTAAGTGTGTGCAAATATAGTAAACTATAAATACGTTGTGTATAAAAAAACATTATTTCTATTTATTTACGAGATTAATTATTGCTTGAGAATATTTTTCAAGCTCATCTTTAACTTTTGGGAAGAGAAAGAATAAGCCGACCATATTAGGAAAAACTAGCCCTAAAATCATTGCATCTGAAAACCCCCATACAGAAGACATATCACCGGCAGCCCCAATAACAATAAAAATTAGAAATAACACCTTATATGTTAAATCTGCGACTTTACTTTTTCCAAAAACGAAAATCCAAGATTGAAGACCATAATATGACCAAGAAATCATTGTCGAAACAGCAAAAAGAACTACTGCAATTGTCAAAAATGGTCCAGAAAAAGCAATATATTTTGAAAATGCTGCTGCAGTAATACTTGCTCCCTCTGCAGGGACTCCATCTATCATTACAACCCCTCCTACTCCTCCATAATTAAAAACAGTGCTATCTCCATTGAAAATTATAATCACTAAGGCTGTTAGGGTACAAATAACAACTGTGTCAATAAAGGGCTCTAAAAGAGCAACTAAACCCTCAGAAGCAGGATAGTTTGTTTTTACTGCTGAATGAGCAATTGAAGCAGAACCTGCTCCAGCTTCATTTGAAAATGCAGCACGCCTAAAACCTGTAATTAATACTCCTAAAAATCCACCTAAACCAGCGTTTGGGGTAAAAGCCTGAGAAAAAATCATTCCAAAAGCATCATCAACAAAAGTTATATTAGTTATTATTATATATAAACACGCAAGAATATACATAAGAGCCATGAAAGGAACAATTTTTTCTGTAACAGAAGCAATTCTTTTTATTCCTCCAATTATAATTATTCCAACAAAAATCATCATTATTACACCAATAATTGTTCTTGCACTTCCACCTGTCATTCCAAAAGAATTTACTAGTTGCATAGCAGCTTGATTTGATTGAGCAGCATTACCACCTCCAAAAGAAGCACCAATACATAAAAAAGCAAAAACAATAGCAAGAAACTTACCTAGCTTTTCAAAACCAATCTCTCTCAGACCCTTAGTCATATAATACATTGGCCCTCCATAAACTGTTCCATCTTCTCCAACATCTCTGTATTTCACTCCAAGAGTACATTCAACAAATTTTGTTGACATTCCTAATAGACCACATAAAATCATCCAAAATGTAGCACCTGGCCCTCCTATAGCAATTGCCATTGCAACTCCTGCTATATTTCCGTTACCTACTGTACCAGAAACTGCTGTTGCTAGAGCCTGAAAATGAGTCACCTCGCCATCAGTTTTAGTTTTATCTTTTTTATCAAGAGAATCAAATTTTCCACGAACAGTATTAATTGCTGTTGAAAAATGCCTAATATTTACAAATCCAAAATAAACAGTAAAAAATAGTGCACCTCCAACCAATAAAATTATAATTGTTGGTATTCCAGTTCCAAACAATGATTCAGTAATTGGGAAATCATGTAAAATAACAGATTCAAACCAATTTGCAATAGGTTTAAAAGCTTCGTTGATTTTATCGTCAAGGCCTTTTTTATCCATCTCTTGTGCAGATGAAATTATTGGCATTAAGAGAGATATTATTAGTGTAGCAAATTTCTTTTGGTTAAAATGCATAATTTATTTTTTAAAGAAGGCAGCAATATCCAAAAAATCAATACAAAATTCAAATTAAATTAGATCTAACTTTGTTAAAATAATTTACAGATCAAAAACTGAGGATCGTTTGGTATATATCATATCTTTCATTCGAATCCAAAACCCAAAAATTAAATAAATTAAAAAACCTCCTATTATAGTTGTAAAAGATGCATATATAAAAAAAAGTCTTACATTTTTTGTCTTTATACCAAGGATATCAGCTAACCTAGAACAAACTTCAAAACCATTTTGTTCAAAAAAAATTCTTACTCTAGATAATGAATACAATTAGTTTTATTTTATTTAATTAAACCTTTCCACTCAAGAATTCCTCCAACAAGATTAAATGTTTTATTAAACCCCATACTTGTCATGACTGCGCAAGCTCTAGAGCTTCTATTTCCAGAGCGACAATAGACTAAATAAACCTTCTCTTTATCCATAGGCTCAAGTCCTTTCATAAAATCAATTGGAGAAGAAATATCAAGTAATATTGATTTTGGTATTCGTGCTTCTTTAAACTCCTCTGATGTTCTTACATCTAAAATTATGTGATTTTTTACCTCTTTTAATTTTGCCATCCACTCATCTTGTGATAAATCCATTTTTTTTAATTTAGTTGTTAACTATAGACAAAAGTAAATAAATTGAAAAGATTTTTTGATATATTATATCATAGAACTATATTTGAATATGCTTTTAAAAACAAAAACTTTTTGGTGGATACTTCAAATGCAATAAGGCAGTGAAGACCCTACCATTTTATGAAAACAAAAAAGGCTTGTCTACACGACAAGCCTTTTTTGTTACAATTAAAATTGAATATGAAAAAATATCATTTAAAAACATTTGAAAAAAAAATATTAGCAGATACTCTAACTCCAGTTAGTGTTTATTTAAAGCTTAGAGATCATTTTCCAAACACCTTGCTTCTTGAGAGTAGTGATTATCATGCAAATGACAACAGCTTTTCTTATGTGTGTTTTAACCCAATAGCTAATATTGAGGTCCATAACAATGAGATTAAAGAGAATTTTCCAAATGGATTAACAAAAATTACTAAAATCGATGACACTGTTTCTATTCCAGAAAAAATTAATGATTATATAAATAAATTTGAATCTAGTAAGAATAATCACAAATTTATAAATAATGGATTATTTGGCTATTTATCATATGACTCAGTTAAGTTTTTTGAGTCTGTTAAACCAAACAACGATCTGAGAGGTATTGATATTCCTGAAATTTATTATGCAGTTTATCAAAACATCGTCGCCATTAATCATTTTAATAATGAAGCGTACTTATTTTGCCATTGTTTCAATAGTAAATCAAATCTTAAAGAAGTTGAGCAATTGTTAAATGTTAAAAATTTTGCTAATTATCAATTTTCTAAAATTGGTGATACGAATTCTGAAATAACTGATGAAGAATTTAAAATATTAGTATCCAAAGCAAAAAAACATTGTCAAAGAGGTGACGTTTTTCAACTTGTGTTATCAAGAAGATTTTCTCAAAATTTTAAAGGTGATGATTTTAATCTTTATCGAGCATTAAGAACTGTTAATCCTTCACCATATCTGTTTTATTTTGATTATGGTGATTTTAAAATTTTTGGTAGTTCACCTGAAGCTCAATTAATAGTAAAAAACAACCAAGCTGAAATTCATCCAATTGCGGGAACGTATAAAAGAACAGGTAACGATGAAGAAGATGCAAAATCAGCAATTGAACTCAGTAAAGACCCTAAAGAAAATGCTGAACACGTTATGTTAGTAGATTTAGCTAGAAATGATTTAAGTAGAAATGGATCTTTAGTAAAGGTTAAGACTAATAGAGAGGTTCAATTTTTTTCTCATGTTATTCACTTGGTTTCAAAAGTTACAGGTATTAAAAAATATGACACACCCACTTTTCAATTAGTTGCTGATACATTTCCTGCTGGGACTTTAAGTGGTGCTCCTAAACATAAAGCACTAGAATTAATAGAAAAATATGAAAATGAAAAAAGAGACTTTTATGGAGGTGCAATAGGATTTATGGATTTTAAAGGTAATTTTAATCACGCAATAATTATTAGATCATTTTTGAGTAAAAATCATAAATTATTTTTTCAGGCTGGTGCAGGAATTGTTGCTAGTTCAGATGAAGAAAATGAATTGCAAGAAGTATATAATAAACTTGGTGCTTTAAATAAAGCATTAAAAATAGCAGAAAATATTTAAATCTATGAATAAAGTATTTGTAATAGATAATTATGATTCATTTACCTACAACCTTGTTCATTATTTAAAAGATTTTAATGTTAATGTTAAGGTTTGTAGAAATGATAAGTTTGATATTAAAGATATTTTAAATTATGATAAAATTTTATTGTCTCCGGGGCCTGGTATTCCTGACGAGGCAGGCAAGTTGAAAGAGGTCATAAGAACTTATGCAAATACGAAATCAATTTTAGGGATTTGTTTGGGTCATCAAGCTATAGGAGAGGTTTTTGGGGGAAGTTTAAAAAACTTAGAGAAGGTTTATCATGGTGTATCTTCTAAAATAGAAATAGTTAAAAATGATTATATCTATGATAAATTACCCAAAGAAATTTCAGTAGGAAGATATCATTCCTGGATAATTGAAAATCCTTTACCTAAAGATCTGATAGCAACTGCTTATGACTCTAATAATTATATAATGTCATTTAAACACAAAGACTTTGATGTCAAAGGTCTTCAGTTTCACCCTGAATCTATTCTAACTCCAGATGGAAAACAAATAATTAATAATTGGTTGAACTTTAAATAAAAAAAATGAAATCTACTTTAAATCGTTTAATTCAACATGAGGTTCTTAGCAAAGAAGAATCAAAAGAAATCCTTTATAAAATAGCTGATGGAAAATATAATCCTAGTCAAATTTCAGCCTTCTTGACTGTTTATATGATGCGAAGCATATCAGTTAAAGAGCTTGAGGGGTTTAGGGATGCATTATTAGAGCTTTGTATGCGTATAGATCTCAAAGAGTTCGATGCAATTGATTTATGTGGAACAGGAGGAGACAACAAAGACACTTTCAATATTTCGACTTTAGCTTCTTTTGTCACAGCAGGTGCAGGAATTCGTGTAGCAAAGCATGGAAATTATGGAGTCTCTTCAAATTGTGGATCAAGTAATGTAATGGAATACTTAGGTATTAAATTTTCAAATAATGAAAGTTTTTTAAAAAAGTGTATGGAAAAAGCTGGAATATGTATACTTCATGCACCCTTATTTCATCCTGCAATGAAAAATGTTGCTCCAGTTAGAAAAGAATTAGCAGTAAAAACATTTTTTAATATGCTTGGTCCAATGGTAAACCCATCATTTCCCATGAATCAAATTGTAGGTGTTTTCAGTTTAGAACTAGCAAGAATTTATGGCTATTTGTATCAAAATTCTAATAAAAATTTCGCAATACTCCATTCTTTGGATGGATACGATGAAATATCATTAACTGGCTCTACAAAAATCATTTCAAATTCTAAAGAAAAATTGATCGAACCAAAAGATTTCGGTTTGTCAACTTTAAATAAGGATGATATACTAGGTGGTGCTTCAATAGAATCCAGCGCAAAAATATTTTTAGATGTTCTATCAGGTAAAGGAACCAATGCTCAAAATCAAGTAGTATGTGCTAATTCAGCTATAGCTATTTCAACAAAAATGAATATATCACTTAAGAGTGGATATGAAAATGCCATGGAATCTCTCATTTCTGGAAGAGGATTAAAATCGTTAAAAACCCTTCAAAAAATTAGTTCAATATGAGTATCTTAGAAAAGATAATTTTTGATAAAAAAATTGAGGTAAGAATAAAAAAAAATTTATTTCCAGTTAAATGTTTGGAAAAATTTCCTCTTTTTGAAAGGAAAACAATATCGTTATCCAAAACCCTAAATAAAAGTAATTCAGGAATTATTGCTGAACACAAACGGCGATCTCCATCAAAACAAATCATAAATAATTCACATTCACTGATCGATGTTGTTAAAGGTTATGAATCATCAGGAGTCTGTGGAGTATCAATTCTTACAGATCAAAAATATTTTGGCGGCTCTCTTGAGGATTTGAATATTGCAAGAGCTTCTACTAATCAATCAATTTTAAGAAAAGACTTCATAGTTGATGAGTATCAAATTCTAGAGTCAAAAGCTCATGGTGCAGATGTAATTTTATTAATTGCTTCAGTTTTAAATAAGTCTCAAATCAAAAATCTTTCTGATTTTGCCAAAACATTAGACTTAGAGGTTTTGTTAGAAATACATGATTTAGATGAGTTGAAAAAAACAATAATATCATCTATTGATTTGCTTGGAGTGAATAATAGAAATTTAAAAAATTTTGAAATTGATCTTAAAACAAGTAAAAAATTAGCCAAAGAAATACCAAATGAATTTATAAAAGTTTCTGAAAGTGGTATATCTAATACTAATTCAATAATTGAACTTAAAAAATATGGATATAAAGGTTTTTTGGTCGGTGAAACTTTTATGAAGACAAATAATCCAGGAAAGGCTGCATATAAATTTATAAAAACAATTGAAAGTGAATTTTAAAATTTGTGGAATGAGTGATTTTGAAAATATTAAAACTATTTCAGTTTTAAAACCAAACTATATGGGTTTTATATTTTGGGAAAAATCACCTAGATATATTAAAACCTCAATACCAAAATTACCCAATGAAATAATTAAAACTGGGATTTTTGTTGATGCCTCTTTTAAATATATTAAAAAAAATATAGACAAGCATAATTTGAAAGCAATTCAGCTTCATGGGAAAGAAAGTCCAGGTTTCTGCAGCCTCATTAAGAGATTTGATGTTACAGTAATCAAAGCATTTAGAGTTGACAAAAGTTTTAATTTTGATAAAATTAAACTATATGAAAATAGTAGTGACCTATTTCTTTTTGATAGTCAAGGAAAACTCCCTGGAGGTAATGGATATAATTTTGATTGGAAAATTTTAAGAAACTACAAATCCGAAAAACCCTTCTTTTTAAGTGGTGGAATTGGAATAAATAATATGGATGAGATTCACAAACTGTTAAAATCAAAATTACCCGTATTTGGGGTTGATGTAAATAGTAAATTTGAAAGTGATCCTGGAATAAAAAAATTTAAAGAATTAAAAGAATTTAAAACCAAATTATATGAATTATAATGTTGATGAAAAAGGGTATTATGGAGATTTTGGAGGTGCTTATGTTCCTGAAATGTTATATGCAAATTTAACTGAATTAAAAGAAAATTATTTAAGAATAACAAAAGAAGAAAGTTTTAAAAAAGAATTAAACGGACTCTTAGCCTCATATGTTGGAAGACCTACACCTTTATATTTTGCTGAACGCCTTTCAAAAAAATACAATACAAAAATATATTTAAAAAGGGAAGATTTGTGTCATACTGGAGCTCATAAAGTAAATAATACCATTGGTCAAATTCTATTAGCAAAGCGTTTAGGAAAAACCAGGATAATCGCTGAAACTGGGGCGGGTCAGCACGGGGTTGCAACAGCCACAGTATGTGCATTAATGGGTATTAAGTGTGTAATTTATATGGGGGAATTAGATATTAAACGTCAGGCTCCTAACGTGGCTAGAATGAAAATGCTTGGAGCTAAGGTTAGTCCTGCATCTTCAGGAAGTAAGACTCTAAAAGATGCTACGAATGAGGCTATTAGAGATTGGATTAATAATCCCTTAGATACTCATTATATAATAGGTTCTGTAGTTGGTCCGCACCCTTATCCAGATATGGTAGCACGTTTTCAATCCGTTATTAGTGAAGAAATTAAAAAACAATTAAATGAAATAGAAGGAAGAGAATATCCGGACCACTTAATAGCTTGTGTAGGTGGGGGGAGTAATGCAGCTGGACTTTACTATCACTATTTAAATGATAGCCGTGTGAAAATTATAGCTGTTGAAGCTGCTGGAAAAGGAATTAACTCAGGTAAGAGTGCAGCCACTTCTGCACTTGGAAAAGAAGGTATTATCCATGGAAGTAAAACTTTATTGATGCAAACAAAAGATGGTCAAATTACAGAACCATATTCTATCTCTGCTGGACTTGACTATCCAGGAGTAGGACCTATGCATGCTCATCTTTTTAGAAGTAAGCGTGCAGAATTTATTTCAATTACTGATCAAGATGCAATGGACTGGGGACTAACTCTATCCCAAATGGAAGGAATAATTCCTGCTATAGAAACTGCTCATGCTTTCGCGGTACTTGATATTAAAAGTTTTAATCCTGATGATATAATAATTTTCAACTGCTCGGGAAGAGGAGATAAAGATTTAGACACTTTTATTAATTATTTTCAATTATGACAAATAGAATAGATAACGCCTTTAAAAAAGGAAAAAAAATACTATCTATATACTTTTCTGCTGGTCATCCGAACTTAAACGACACTATAACTATTATTAAAAATCTTCAGGATTCAGGAGTTGATATGATAGAAATAGGCCTTCCCTTTTCTGATCCATTGGCAGATGGACCAACAATTCAAAAAAGCTCTTCCATGGCTTTAAAAAATGGAATGACAACTGAAAAGCTTTTTAATCAATTAGATGGCATTAGAAAAGAAATTGATATTCCATTAATTATCATGGGTTATTTAAACCCAATAATGCAGTTTGGCATTGAAAAGTTTTGTAAGCAATGTATGTCAATTGGAATCGATGGTTTAATTATACCTGATCTTCCTGTTGAGGTTTTCAACGAAACCTATAAATCAATATTTTCGAATCATGGATTATATAACATGTTTTTAATTACTCCACAAACACCAACTAGTAGAATTAAATTAATAGATGATGTTTCAAATGGTTTTATATATATGGTAAGTAGTTCAAGCGTCACAGGTGAAAAAAATACAATTAATACAGTTCAAACTTCATATTTTAAAAGAATCAAATCCATGAATCTTAAAAATCCTACTATTGTTGGTTTTGGCATCAGTAATTTTGAGACATTTAATAAGGCTGTTTCTTACTCTAATGGAGCCATAATTGGATCTGCTTTTATAAATTTTTTAAACAATAAAGGTGTAAATAAAATAAATGAATTTATTAAAAAAATAAGGTGAAATTATTTAATCCAACCTGAAGAATAAATTGATTTTAATTTTTTTCCATCAGATAAAATCCAAAACGCTTCAAGGTCTTGATTCTTTTCAACTATTTTTTTACCCTTTTCAAAAGAAAGCACCATCAAACTAGTTGCCCAAGCATCAGCTGTCATGCAATTATTAGCTGTAACAGATACACTTAAAATATTTGATTCTTTGGGATAACCTGATCTTGGATCAATTGTATGAACATATTTTTTTCCAGTCTTTTCATTAACTCTATAATGTCTGTAATTTCCTGAGGTAGCTATAGATCTATTGAAAAGAGAAAAGGTGTCAAAAATATTTCTTTCAAATAATTTAGATTTTGGATTATCAATACCAATTTTCCATGGCATTTTACTTTCTGGACTTAATCCTTTGGCTGAAATTTCCCCTCCTATTTCTACTAAATAATTTTTAGCTCCAGTTTTATCTAAGTATTTAGAAATCACATCCACAGCATAGCCTTTGGCTATTGCGTTAAAGTCTATATAAATATTCTCATCATTTTTTAATAAAACTCCTTCATCATTCAAATAAATTTTATCCCATCCGGTTATTTTCAAAATACTATCTAATTGTTTACTTGAAAGTTCATTAAACTGATTTTTATTAGGTCCAAATCCGTACGCATTTACTAATGAGCCAACTGTGGGATCAAAAGCTCCATTCGTTAATTTCCATATTTCATCAGATTTAAAATACACTTCTCTAAAAAAGGAATCAACTTTAACTTCATGGCCATTATTTATTTTAGAGATATCAGAATCTAATTTGTAGGTTGACATGGATCTATTTATTTTAAAAAATATACTATCAATATCTGTTCTCAAAGAGTTATTATCTTTTTGGGCATCATGCTTTATAATATATGCTGTGCCAAGCTGAAACCCTTTAATAGATTTAGATTTTGATACTGGCTTACAGGAGATTAAAAATATTGAGAAAATAAAAGTTAAAAAAAAACGCATTAAATCTGTTTTTTAAAGTTATTCAATTTGAGTCCAGCCTTCAAAGTTAATAACATAAGGTTCGTTCTTATTAATAGGCTCCTCATAATTTTTTGAATTTGCAAACCCAACACCAGCATAGTAAGTTTGAGCACCGAAATTCTCAGCATGATCTTTTAATTTATTTATGATATGAGTATCGTAAGATTTTGGATTGTCTGGATATTTAAATGCTCTTACTATAAAAAAATGGAGTTTTTTTTCTTTTAAACAAACAAATTGAGGATCTTTATTTAGTTTAGAGTTGACTGTTAAAAATTCAAAATCATTTTCCCGTAATGAATCACCAACTGTTTTCATTGCTAAATTATGAAGTTCCTGTTCAGATATCATTTACAAGATAATTGAACGATTTACCCTCCAAAATCATCGAAGCGAACATTTTCAGGAGGAACTCCAAAATCATCAGCCATTCTTTCTATAGCTTGATTCATAAGTGGGGGTCCACAAAAATAAACCTCAATATCTTCTGGAGACTCGTGTTGTGATAAATAATTATCAATAACTACTTGATGAACAAAACCAGTAAAACCATCACCAACTCCTTCTAGTCCATCTTTTTCTTTCCAATCATCTTCGGGAAGAGGTTCAGAAAGGGCAATATAAAATTTGAAATTAGGAAAATCTTTTTCTAATGCTCTAAAATGATCCATGTAAAATAATTCTCTTTTTGATCTACCTCCATACCAAAATGTAACTTTTCTTCCAGTCTTAAGCGTTCTAAAAAGCTCATACAAGTGAGATCGCATAGGAGCCATTCCAGCACCACCTCCAACATAAAGCATTTCTGAATCAGAATGGTTAATAAAAAATTCACCATAGGGTCCAGAAATTGTTACTTTATCTCCAGGTTTTTTTGAAAAAATATATGAAGAGGCAACTCCAGGATTAACTTCTGCCCATCCATTTTTATTTCGATCCCAAGGTGGAGTTGCAATTCTAACATTGAGCATAACTTCTTTACCCTCAGCTGGATAGGAAGCCATGGAATATGCTCTTTCAACTGTTTCAGGATTTTTCATGACTAGTGGCCACAGGTTAAATTTATCCCATTCCATTTTAAATTTTTCAATTTCATCAGGATGCTCGTCAGGATGAGCCGAAATATCAATTTCACTATACTTGACTTCACATTGAGGTATTTCAATTTGAATATATCCTCCAGCTTTATAGTCCATTTCTTGAGGTAATTCTACAACAAATTCTTTTATAAAAGAAGCAACATTCCAATTTCTTACAACTGTTGCTTCCCATTTTTTTATTCCAAAAATTTCTTCTGGAACCTCAATAACCATATTTTCCTTTACCTTAACTTGACATCCTAAACGCCAACCTTCGGCAATTTCTTTTCTTGAAAAATGTGGTTTTTCAGTAGGAAGTATTTCCCCTCCACCATCCAAAATTTGACATTTACATTGAATACATGTACCACCACCTCCGCAGGCAGAGGGTAAGAATATCTTATTATTTCCTAAAGTTGATAATAATGTGCCTCCAGAGGAAACTTCAATTTCATTATCTCCGTTAATTTTAAGATTGACAGGTCCAGAAGGCAAAAGCTTTGCTTTAGCTCCTAATAAAATTCCTACTAACATAAAAGTAAGAATCAGAAAAACTATGATACTTAATATAATTACTCTATAATCCATTAGTTATAATTTAATTCCCATAAAACTCATAAAACCTAAAGCCATTAAGCCTGTAATAATAAACGTTATACCTAAACCTCTTAGAGGAGCAGGAACATTTGAATATGCGATTTTTTCTCTAATCGCAGCAATTGCAACAATAGCTAATAACCATCCGATCCCAGATCCAAAACCATAAACAGCAGATTCAGTAATTCCAGAAAAATCCTTTTGTTGCATAAATAATGAGCCACCCAGAATTGCACAATTTACAGCAATGAGTGGTAAAAATATACCTAGTGCTCCATAAAGTTCTGGAGAAAACCTCTCCACAATCATTTCAACTAACTGGACCATAGATGCAATAACAGCAATAAACATTATGAAGCTCAAAAAACTCAAGTTTACGGTTTCATATTCTGGTCCAATCCATTTTAAAGCCCCAGGTTTGAGAACATAAGTGTCTATTAAAAAATTAATAGGAACTGTTATTGTTAAAACAAAAATTACGGCAAAACCCAAACCAACAGCAGTTTTAACTGTTTTTGAGACTGCTAAGTAGGAACACATTCCTAAAAAATATGCGAAAATCATGTTTTCTATGAAAATACTTTTTACAAATAGATTAAGATAAGATTCCATTTATTTTAATTTTTTTCAATTAAATTTCTGTTTTTTGATCTCTGTAACCATATATAAATTCCAACTGTAATTAAGGCCATTGGTGATAAAAGCATTAAACCATTATTTACATAACCCATTTCATAAATTAAATCAGGTATAACTTGATAGCCTAATAACTTTCCTGAACCTAGTAGTTCTCTAAAAAATGCTACTACTATAAGGATAAATCCATAACCTGCAGCATTTCCTATACCATCTAAAAATGATTTCCAAACTCCATTACCTAAAGCAAAAGCCTCTAGCCTTCCCATTACAATACAATTTGTAATAATTAGACCAATAAATATCGATAATTCTTTACTAACATCATATGCATATGCTCTTAATATTTGATCAACTAATATAACCATAGAGGCTACTACAACTAGTTGTACGATAATTCTTATTCGATTAGGAATTAAATCCCTGAGTAAAGAAATTATAACATTACTAGCAGCCATTACTGCTATTACAGAAAGGCTCATAACTATTGCAGGTTTTAATTGAACTGTAATTGCTAAGGCTGAACATATTCCAAGTACTTGAACAGTTATTGGATTATTATCATCCATAGGATCTGTCAATAATGCTCTATTTTTTTTTGAAAATAATGGCTCTTTTTGCTCTTTGATAAATAAAATCAATGGGGCTTCTTTAGGTAATTTATTATACTTGGACATTTTAATTATTTTGATATGCTATTAATTCATTTTTACTTTTAAAATAAGATAAATAGTTTTGTAATCGTTCTTTTATCATGTCTGTGACCCCATCACCTGTAATCGTTGCTCCAGAAATAGCATCTACTTCATGATCATTCTTATCAAGTCCTTTGGGATCATTGTTAGTTTTTGAAACATTTATACCTACTAAATCTCCATTTTCATTAAAAACTTTTTCACCAGTAAAACTATCCTGAAACCATTCTTGAGTAATTTCAGCTCCTAAACCGGCAGTTTCTCCTTTATGATCAAAAACAGCCCCCTTAATAGTATTTTTATCTCCCTCAAGTGCAACATATCCCCATATTGCATCCCATAAACCAACTCCTCTTAAAGGAACAATATAATATTTCAAAGAATCAACTTCAGCCAAGTATAATGGAAATCTTTGTTCTTTAATTGGTTTTTTAATTTCAAGATTTAATTTTAATGTAAAAGCATCAGTATTTTTATCAATTGAACCATCAGAAACTAAAGCTAATTCATCGATTATATACTTTTTATAAACTTCTGGAGCTTTTTCTCTTTCTACATTTACACCAATAGTTGCTAAAATATTTTGCATTTTTTCTTTACGAACATTTTCATCTTGAATATCTTGAAGCGATGTAGCAGTAACTGAAAGAGTTGCGGCAACAAGTAGAACCATTATCGCAGAAAATAAAAAAGTATAAGCATTACTATCTCTATCCATTTTAAGCTGTTTTAATTTGTGCTGATTCCCAGCGTTTTTTTCTTTTATTTATATTCGAATTGTAAATATAATGATCAATTGTGGGAGCGAAAACATTCATTAATAAAATAGCAAGCATTACTCCTTCTGGATATGCTGGATTAAAAACCCTAATCATAATACAAAACACACCAACTAATATACCATATATCCATTTTCCTTTTTGAGTCTGAGCTGCAGATACAGGATCTGTAGCCATAAATACAATTCCAAATGCAAAACCTCCAACTATTAAATGACTAACCCAATTAAAACTCATTAGAGGGTTTGCTCCCCATAAATTGAATAATATTCCCATAATCGATGCACCAATTATCCCCCCTACCATAATTCTCCAGCTACCAATCCCAGTCGCTATTAAAATTATAGCTCCAACTAAAATCCATAGAGTTGAGGTTTCTGCTATAGAACCAGGAATCGATCCTGTAAACATATCAATAATTGAATAATTTATTTGTTGACCTGCAGCCAAACTTCCTAAAATAGTCTCTCCTGAAATTCCAT
>NZFW01000012.1 GCA_002690805.1 Flavobacteriaceae bacterium | reverse complement strand
TATATTCATGAAAAATATAATTAAATATTTATCAGACTTTTTTATGGTTTTCCTGGCTATCTCTTTAGGGTTTTTAGCTGATAACTTTAGAGAAAACTATTCAATAAAAAGAGATCTATCTCAAAATTTTAATTCATTAATTAATGATTTAAAGCAAGATTCCATCAATATGCATAATATAATGTTACTAAAGAAATCTAAGGAATTTGAAGATCTTGGAAATTTAAATAATGTTGTTTACTTATATCATAAAGGGGAGATTAGTTGGGGCCAAATGAAAGATGAAATAAAAACCTTAAAAGGGATTCCCCCGTATTCTACTTTATTTATGGATAACTCTACATTTAAAAACATGCAATCTTCAGGACTATTGAGTTATATAGAAGATGAGAGTATTAAAAATCGTCTTTCGTACTATTATGAAGTTATACTCAAAAGACTTTCAGACAATAATGCTAGCTTCGATAAAGTAGGAATGCAGTTTTCAAATAAGGATTTTCCATTTGTAACATTAAACATTAATGGAGAATATCTCAAGGAGGGATTCACAAAAAAAGCTGATGATTATTTAGAGATTCAACTTAATCTTAATTCATCAAAAAAAATACTAACATCGGAAAAATTTATGTTTGACCTAGACTCCTATACCGGAGAATTTATGTTTTATAACGGATTAATGAAAACAATAATGTCGTATAATCAAAATTTACTCAAATCTTTGTATAATATTCAAAATCAATCACTATGAATAAAAATATATTTAAATATTTCATTGATTTTTTGATGGTTTTTTTAGCAATATCTCTGGGGTTTTTAGCAGATAATTTAAGAGAAAATTATTCCATAAAACGAGACTTATCTAAAAACTATCAATCTTTAATAAATGACCTGAAACAAGACTCAATTAATATGTCTGTAATTTTATCAAGGGACGAATCCAAAAATTTTGAAAGCTTGGTTAAGCTTAATAATTTAATTTATAATTTTCATAAAAAAAATATTGATTGGGTTCAAATGAAAAATGAGATTAAAACCCTCGAAATGCTTCCAGCTTATGGAACATTATTCATGGATAATTCAACTTTTAAAAATATGCAATCCTCGGGTTTGTTAAGTTCAATTGATAATGAAGATTTAAAAAATGAACTATCCTATTATTATGAAGTAATGCTTAAAAGACTTTCAGATAATAATTCAAATTTTGATAAAATTGGAATAGAGTTTTATAATAAAAACTTTCCTTTTGTTTCATTATCATTTTTTGGTCGATTTGTCTTTGGGGAATCAATTGCCAAAAAGCCTGATGATTATTTGGATGTTCAATTAGACCTAGAAACCTCAAAAGAGATACTAACATCTGAAAAATTAATGTTTGATCTTGATGCTTACACTGGTGAATATTTATTTTATAAGAGTATAATAAGAGGTGTGTATGAAAAAAATCAAAATTTACTAAAGAACCTATACTTAATTAAGTAATAAAAAAGGCCTTATTCAATAAGGCCTTTTTTTTATTTTTAAAGTTTTGGAATTCCATTTGAAATTGCTGATATACCTGCAACTCCATATGTGTCTGTTTTAAAGTTCACTAAATTTGGATGAGCGACAATACCTTTCCAAAGCTCAGAACCAAGGTATGCGTCAACAGATTCTTGACTTGAAAAATAATAAACCCCTCCAAAAACACCTTTATCAACATTTCCAATAAAAGTTTTTCCTATTAATCCTTGTATATTTTCTGATGTAAAATTGGGAGCAACCTCTGCCCCAAGCTTAGCATGATCTTCCAGACTCATATTTTCTAATTCATAGTTTACTACTAATACACTTAATCCTTCTGCTTCAAGGGCTTCACTTGAGGTATTTCTTTTGGAAGCAACTCCATTACTAATTTTAGAGATACTAGCACTTCCATATTTATCAGTTTTAAAGTTTACTAGATTTGGATGAGCAACAATACCTTTCCAAAGCTCAGAATCTAGATATGCATCAACAGATTCTTGACTTGAAAAATAATAAACCCCTCCAAAAACACCTTTATCAACATTTCCAATAAAGGATTTTCCAATTAATCCTTGAATATTTTCTGATGTAAAGTTTGGAGCTACCTCAGCTCCAAGCTTTGCGTGATCTTCGAGACTCATATTCTCCAATTCATAATTAACAACTAGCAAAGCTTCTTGCGTTTCTGATTGCTTTTCTATTTTAACCTCTTTATTAGGTTCTTTTTTTTGAGTATTCTGATTACACGCCACAAAAAAAACTGTGGTTAAAATCAGAAAATATAATTTTTTCATCTTTTGTTTTTTTAGAATTAAATCTAAATATACAAATAGTAAAACTATATTTTAATTTCAAAAAGAGATACTATAGCATTTTGATAATGATCTGGAAGGTTTTCAGATTGAGATAGTTGAGTTAGTCCTAAAAATTTAAAACCACAATTAGAGTAATGTTGTATGAGTTTTTTATTGTGCCCTACCGTATCTAGTCTAATATATTTTTTTTTTAATTGTAAAGCATATTTTTTACCCCACTCTACTACCTTTGAAGCAAAATTATTTCCTCTGTGATTTCTGTGAGTAGCAAGTCGATGAATATAAATTGATTTTGAATTATTTTTCTCTCCCCAGATATATGGATCATCATATGCTACAGCCCAAATACATACTATTTCATTATCTATGATTAACTTGAATTGCCTTTTTTCGATGATTTCTTTTTTAACCATTACTCTATCAAATTCTGGCCAGATATCAATGACTCTTTTTTTTTGATATTCAGTAGCAACTTTATACATTTCAAAAATGAAATCAATATCATTAATTTCACTATTTTTAATAATCATATTGTACGATAATTATATTTTTGTTAAAATAATAAAATGATCAATACAAAATTTGTTATTAATTTTTTGATATTAATCTTTTTCTCTTTTTCAACTATTGCTCAAAGGGGTATAACAGGTGATGAGGTTTTTTCTCATCGGTTTCCAGGAAATGTAGAATCAATTTCAAATTCAACTCTTTTGATTTCAAATGAAACAGACCATGACATTATAGCATTGATAAGAGGTCAAGAGAATGAATATCTTAGACATGTGTATATAAGGACAGAAGAAAATTGGGTTTTTGAAAATATGCCAATCACCAGATTTTATGTTCAATTTAAAGCAAAAGAATTTTATTTTGAAGATCTTAAAAGAACAGTTGTAAATTTTGGAGAAAAACATTCTTTTTACTTTTATTATGACCCTCAACAGGAAGAAGATTATAAAAAAATCACAGAGGAAG
The DNA here is from genome assembly GCA_002690805.1 of Flavobacteriaceae bacterium. Taxonomy (GTDB): domain Bacteria; phylum Bacteroidota; class Bacteroidia; order Flavobacteriales; family Flavobacteriaceae; genus Marivariicella. Next base: position 9,137 of record NZFW01000012.1, on the reverse strand, counting down.
AATTTTTCAAATGGTAATTTTATAATCAATAATTATGGATAACACCTATGCATTAATAACAGGAGCCTCATCTGGAATTGGATTAGAAATATCTAATTGTCTTGCAAAAAAAGGGTTTAATTTAGTTTTAACAGCAAGATCAAAGGATAGACTAAATAAAATTTCAAAGGAGATTCAATCAAAAAATAATGTAAAGGTAGATTTTATCTCTTGTGATCTAAATAATAAAGAGTCACCATTTAAAATATTTGATTATTGTGTTTCTAAAAAATATGAGGTTTCACTACTCGTTAATAATGCTGGTTTTGCAAATCCAGATAAATTTCATGAGACATCAATGGATGACGAGGAAAGATTTATAAGGGTATTAGCCACATCTGTAATAAGTCTGACAAAGCTTTTCATAAAAACTATGTTAGAGAAAAAACATGGAAGGATTATGATTGTGTCATCTGTAGCAGCTTATGCTCCACCATCTTCAATTCAATCTCTATATGGTCCCATTAAAACGTTCATGAATAGGTTTAGTGAGGGATTAAATTTGAGCTATAACAGAAAAGGAATAACTTCAACTGCTGTATGTCCTGGATATACAGTAACAAATTTTCATACAGCAAGTGGAGTCCAAGATGAGATGGATAGAGTTCCAAATTTTATGAAAAAAAATGCAAAAAGAATAGCAGAGGAAGCAGTTGAGGCAACCCTTAGGGGAAATAAAATATGTATTCCTACAAAAACATGGAAAATTATTACTTTTTTAATAAGAATATTACCAGCTGCTGTTTTTTCGGTTTTGAGTAAGTCTATGGCCCCTGGTCGTTATAAAAAGTAACTAGTTTTTTACCCCTAAAAAAACATTTACTCCTTTTGGAACAGGATTACCTGAGGTTCGTCTAAAACTAATTATTTGCCCTGTATGGTATATAGCATCAGAGATTGGACCATTAATTAAATTCCAAATGGGAAATGAAGATTGATCATTTTTTCTTTTAAAAATAATGTTCATACTTTCAATATCATTTTCACCTGCAGCTAAAAAATTTGTACATGCTATTTCTAATTGATTTAAAGTTTCCTTTCTCAAGGACTCAAAATTATTAGGTACCTCTTTTAAGGGACGAATATTAGGAGTAGAATTTGTTGCGTTATTTATCATTAAAGCTAAGCTATAAATATGCTCGAGAGTTTCATAGTTTGATTGAGCATCTTCAGATGGTCTATATAAAAGATCCTTAGTAGTTAAATCCTCAGTTGCCCAGTAGTATCTGAAGCCAAGTCCTTGAATCATTCTAGCAGTAATCGTAGAAGAAGAAATTTCTTTTGGAGCTTTAGGAATTTTAGAAAATGGAAGCTCAATTTGAGAGTAGGAATTATTCATATAACTTAAAAATAAAAGTGAAAAACAGAGATTTTTGAAAGTCATTAATCTAATTTTTTATATTCCGAACTTATCAATAAAACAATATTTTGGAGTCCTTGTAGGTAGTTCTCAGTATCAACTATTCTTGATTTCAAAATGCCTCTTCTTGTGATAAGCATATTTTTTAATTTTTGGTCTTTATCATTTTGAAATATGGACTTATTAGTTGTATCGAATGAGTATTTATCCCTTGTTAATTCAAACCAATTACCAATTTTATTCGAATTATTTTTTGTTATATCCGTCATTCCTGAAACTCTTTCCTGTTGTTTTGTATAAATCGATTCGATTTCTTTCCTAATTTTTTTATTTTTTATCTCAAGAAGTTTTCCTGAATAAAGCATGGATTCAAAAAAAACTTTTTCAGGCTCCCAAGCATTCCAATAGGATAATATTGAAAAATTATCATCATATTTTTTAAAATACTCTATTTCTCCTTCGATATTAAAAGTATGGATAAATGGATTATTGTTATGAATCTCATAAGCTTTTTCTAGCGTAATAGTTTCATAATTTTTTATGACTTCATCTATTAAATATTCCATATTCCTTACTTGGAATAAGTGTTCTTTTGTATATTCTATATTTGACACCATTTCTTCACCAAGTGTAATTACAGCATCATTTAAAACTCCTTTTTCTAGGCTTGCTTCACGATAATTTTCAACAGAAAATGATGCGAAAATGCTAATAAAAATAACAAAACCATCTGTGATTAACTTTCTCATAATTTATTTGACTATTAAGATTTAGATTCTATTTTAAACTGGTTTTTTTTAAAAGAAATTAGTTTAATCTAGCTTTTTATATTCAGAGCTTATAAGTAAAACAACATTTTGAATGGCTTGAAGATAATTTTCGAGATCACTAATTCTTAATGATAAAATGGCTGATTTTACTTTCAAAAGATTTTTTAGTTCTTGATCTCTAAGTTTAGAGAATGTTTCATTACTGTTTATATCAGAATTATAGGTGTTTTGAGCTCTTAGTAACCAGTCAGCAACCATATCAGTATTGTTCTTAGTAGCAATAGCCATACCATTGACTCTTTCTTGTTGTTTAGTATAGATAGATTCTATTTCTTTTCTAAGTTTTTTATTTTTGATTTCTAATAATTTTCCTGAGTTTAACATTGATTCAAAAAAAACTTTTTCTGGCTCCCATGCATTCCAAGAAACTAGTAGACTAAATAATGACTCATCATTATATTTTTTTACGTATGATATTTTTCCATCAATCCCAAAATTATGAACATAGGGATTGTTCGTATGAATTTCAAAAATTTCTTTTGGAGTAATACTTCTAAAGTTCCTAATTATTTCATTATTAAGATAATTCATATTTTTAACTTGGTCCAGATGGTCCTTTGTGTATTCAATATTTGAAACCATTTCTTCTCCAAGTGTAATTACAGCATCATTTAAAATATTCTTTTCTAAACTTGCTTCACGATAATTTTCAACAGAAAAAGATGCAAAAATGCTAATAAAAATAACAAACCCATCTGTAATTAACTTTCTCACAAAAACTAAAATTTATTACAATTTACATTTTATTTTCTCCTTTCCCAAGAAGGTTTTCTTCCTCCGTTAGAAATTAATTTATATCCTAAATAAATTTCAAGGTTGTTTCCATTTAGTATTGAATTTTTAGCCCTCATTTCATATCCAATTCCAAAATCTACACTTTTTAAATTTTTGAATAATATTTGAAAATTTTTAGTTTTATTATTTGCAGCTCCTAAAGCAAAAGATATGTTTTCGCCAATGTTTACAGAAGAGACAATTACCATTTGGTTTTCTATATCTTTAGCAATACTGTATATCATAGATGGTTCTATACTTATGTATCCATTAAGATTTATATTAAAACCAAATGAGGAGTATATTTGTCCACTATCGATAGATTGAGGAACAAGACCACTTTCCTCTTCGTAACGATTAGATTTCAATAAGTTATTCATCGACAAGGCCAAAAAATAATTTTTGGCTTTAAAAAAAACACCTAGTCCTAAAATTGGATTTGAATAATTTTTAACCAAACTAAGATCAGGATTACCCTCAGGAGTAATTCTATTAATTGCATTAATATCTATGTTGTTAAAAAACATTCCTCCTTTTATCCCAAGATTTAAATAGCTATCATTAGAAAATTTCAATCGATAACTATAATCAGCTGTGGCTGCTCCATGAGATTCAATACTTACTTTTTCATTTTGAATACTAATTCCCCATGCAGCATTTCTGTCTATATTTGAGTGAAAAATTATTGATTGAAGACTTGGACCTCCTTCAACTCCAATCATTGAGGATTTATGATTAAATCGAATTACTGATCCTTCTATACTAGTAGCGGCAGGGTTAATTACACTCATATTTTGATTGTAAAAAAGATAATATGGTTGCTGTTGGCAAAGTATGATTTGTCCATTTATCATTAGAAAAATGATTAATATTTTTTTGGATATGTGACTAATATTTTTCGTGATACAATTTTAATAGGTTAAGAAAATCCATCCATCTAATCGATCTCCATTTGATTTTATAATTACATAATAATAACTACCAGCAGGGAGTAGTTGACCATCCGTATTTAGCCCACCCCATTGATTATCATAATTTTGACTTGAAAAAACTGTATTGCCATTTTTATCAAATACATAAACAGCAGTCCCTGGATTTTCAATAATATTTTTAACAATCCATTTTGATTCTAATGAATTTGTGTTTGGAGTTAAAAGTTCTGAAACTTCTAAATCTGAAGAAACAACAATTAAAGAAGGACAAGTCCCCCATAATGGTTTATTTTCATTGGCTAAAGGAGAGTTTAATGAAAAATTCATAGGCTCAGTTAATATATTAGAAACACACCATTTTGAGAGATCTTGATTAAATAATAGTGCATCCCAAAACATTCCAAACATATTATTTGCTTTTGATGTATCCCAGGCTCCAATATCTTGATTAAAAGAAGTTGCTCCGTAAAACATTTCTCCCATATTTATTACACCAGACGTATCCCAGCTTCCTATATTCCCATCAAAGCTTGTTGCTTCTAAAAACATATTTTCTAGGGTTATCACATTTGAAATATTCCAAGAGTCAATGTCTTGATTGAATGCTAACGAAGCATTAAACATAAGCTCCATTGAAGTAACATTTGAGGTATCCCAAAAGTTAATGTTCTGATTAAAAGCAACAGCTTCAGCGAACATTCCACTCATGTCAACCACATTGGAGGTATCCCATGAGCTAATATTTTGATTGAATGATATTTTTTCAGTAAACAATGAAGATGTATTTGTTACTTTAGATGTGCACACACAAGTAACATCTTCATCATTTTCAACCATTGACCTTAGTAATATTTCATCAACAACTGTATATTCTTTACCATCAACTACCCCTTTCTCTCCAATACTGGCTTGTTCGCATTTTATAGTTACCCCGTTATTATCTATATAAATATTAGTAATAACTTGCAGCCCACAACTTCCCCAAACTGGTTTTTTTTCCTCAGTTAATTGTGAATTCAATGCAAAGCCCTGAGGTTCAATTGGGATATTAGAAACGCACCAATTTGAAATATCTTGATCAAAAGATAAAGCGTTTTTAAACATATTATCCATTGTGGTTACACTTTCGGTGCTCCAACTCCCTATTTGACTATTAAAAGAGTTTGTCCCATTAAACATTCCATCCATTGTTCTAACATTTGAAGTATCCCAATTACTGATATTTTGGTTAAAAGCAGATGCTTCCAAAAACATTTCCTTCATATCCACAACATTGGAAGTATTCCATTCGCCTATATCTGCATTGAAGTTTGATGCTCGAGTAAAAACTGAAATCATATCAGTTACATTAGAGGTATTCCATATGCCAATATTTTGATTGAATATTGAAGCCCCCTCAAACATCGAATACATATTGGTGACATTTGAAATATTCCAACTACTGATATCTTGATTAAATGCTTCGGCATTAACAAACATTTGCCTCATGGTATTTACACTTGAAGTATTCCAGCCTCCAATATTTTGATTGAAACTCGAAGCATTCATAAACATTGCCTCCATAACAGTTACATTAGACGTATCCCAATTACCGATATTTTGATTGAAACTTGAGGCGAAGCTGAAGAGCCCTCTCATATTAGTTACATTTGAGGTATTCCATTCACTAATGTCTTGATTAAAACTTGAGGCCATACTAAACATTGAACTCATATTGGTGACATTTGAAATATTCCAACTTCCTATATCTTGATTAAATAAAGTTGCTTCAACAAACATCGCTTTAATATTAACTGCGCTAGAAGTATCCCATGAACTAATATTTTGATCAAAAACAGAAGCTCCTCCAAACATGTAACTCAAGTCTATTGAGCTTGAAATATTCCATTTAGAAATATCTTGATTAAAATTGGAGGCATTATAAAACATTTCAGACATTGATAATACTTTAGAGGTATCCCAGCTACTTATATCTTGATTAAATGAGATTTTATCTTCAAACAACTCATTTGTATTGGTAACTAATGAGGTACAAACACATGTAACATCTTCATCATTTCCAACCATAGTTCTTAAATTGAACTCATCAACAACTGTATATTCTTTACCATTAATTATTCCTGTATCTCCAACACTTGCTTGATCACATTTTACGGTAACACCATTACTGTCTAAGTAAATTGAGCTACAGATTTCTCCCCAAAGAGGTTTGTTATTATTTGTTAGAGCAGAATTAGTTGAGAAATCTGGTGGTTCAGGCGATATACTTTCAACACACCAATTTGAAATATTTTGATTAAAAGCAGTAGTATTTTCAAATGTTCCAGCCATAGCAGTTATATTGGAGGTGTTCCAGAGCCCAATGTTTTGATTAAAAATTGATGCACCTGAAAACATTCCAGAAATATTTGTAACATTTGATATGTTCCAAGCTCCAATATTTTGATTAAAAGAAATTGCTCCTTTAAACATTTGACTCATATTTGTAACACTTGATGTATTCCAACTATTTATATCTTGATTAAATGAATTTGCATTCCAAAAAGTTCCTGACATATCAATAATACTTGATGTATTCCAAGCTCCAATATTTTTATTAAATGAAGAAGCATTATAAAACATAAAACTAATGTTAGCATTATTTATCATGATCCAATTGGAGATATCTTGATTAAATGCCACTGCTCCGTAAAACATATTTGACATATTTATCACATTTGAGGTGTTCCATGTTCCAATATCTTGATTAAAGGAACTAGCATCAGAAAACATATAACTCATATCAGTAACATTTGAAGTATCCCAATCTCCAATATCCTGATTAAATGCTTTTGCAATTGCGAACATTCCTTTCATATCAGTAACATTTGAAGTATCCCAATTCCCAATATCTTGATTAAACGATGTTGAATTGTAAAACATTTCTATCATATTTGTTACTTTGGAAGTATTCCAACTACTTATATCTTGATTGAAAACTGTATTGGAAAATAACGCTCTCATATTAATAACATTAGAAGTATTCCAAGCTCCAATATTTTGATTAAAACCTGATTCAAAAAACATACTATTCATATTGGTAACATTAGATGTATCCCAACTTCCAATATTTTGATTAAATGAATCTGCGTCATAAAACATATTTGACATATTGGTTACGTTAGAAGTGACCCAATTACTTATGTCTTGATTAAAACTAGAAGCTTTATAAAACATAACTTCCATTTCAGTCACATTTGAGGTATCCCAGCTACTTATATCTTGATTGAAGGAGGTTTTATCTTTAAATAGTTCATTTGTATTCTGGATTAAAGAGGTACATACACATGAAACATCTTCATTAATTTCAACCATAGTTCTTAAAGTGGATTCATCAACAACTGTATATTCTTTGCCATTAATTATTCCTGTATCTCCAATATTAGCTTGATCACATTTTACAGTAACACCATTAGTGTCTAAGTAAATAGAACTGGAACCACTACAGATTGCTCCCCAAAAAGGTTTATTATTGTTTGATAAAGCAGAATTAATTGAAAAATCGGTTGGTTCAGAAGTTATTCCAGCAACACACCAATTCGAAATATCTTGATTAAAACTTGAAGCATTTTGAAAGGCTCCATCCATATTTATTACATTAGATGTATTCCAATTCCCAATACCCTGATTAAAAGCAGCAGCATCTCTAAAAATCCATTGTAAATTTTCAACATTTATGGTGTTCCAGTCTCCAATATAATTATTAAATGAACTTGCTCTAAAAAACATACCCAACATATTAGTAGCATTAAGGGTATTCCAATTACCTATGTTTTGATTAAAGCTTACTGCATCAGCAAACATTCCTTGAAAATCTCTTACATTGGAGACATCCCAATTACTAATATCTTGATTAAAATTATTTGCCTCATAAAACATACTATCCATTTGAGTAACATTTGAAGTATTCCAATTACTAATATCTTGATTAAAAACAGATGCTCCCTTAAACATTTGCGACATACTAATAACGCTAGATGTGTCCCAGTCACTAATATTTTCATTAAATGATAAAGCATTATTAAACATGCCTAACATTGAAGTAACTTTTGATGTTTTCCAATTGTTAATATTTTTATTAAAAGCATTTGCCCCAGCAAATAAACCTTCCATATCAGTAACATCTAAAGTATTCCAATTACCAATATCTTGATTAAAATTTGTTGCATTAAAAAAAAGTCTTTTTAAATTCGTGACATTTGATACATTCCAACCACCAATATCTTGATTAAATGAACTTGCACCTTCGAACATGCTGCTCATGTCATTCACATTAGTGGTATTCCAGCTTCCTATATCCTGGTTAAATGAACTTGCATTTACAAACATTCCTCCCATGAAGCTTACTTTTGAAGTGTCCCAGTTTCGAACATCTTGATTAAAACTGGAGGCTTCTTCAAACATTCTTATCATTGTTGTCACATTAGAAGTATCCCAGCCTCCTATATCTCCATTAAAATTTGTTGCACCTCTAAACATTTCTTTCATATCAGTAACATTTAAAGTGTCCCAATTCCCTATATTTTGATTAAATGCTTCAGCATAATAAAACATAAGACGCATATTTATCACATTAGTAGTATCCCAACTCCCTATATCTTTATTAAATTTTTTTGCACCCCTAAACATTTCTGAAGTCGTTGTGACATTAGATATGTCCCAATTACCAATATCTTGATTAAAAAGCTGGTTGTTATAAAACATTAAAGTCATATCAGTCACATTAGAAGTGTCCCAATTACTTATATCTTGATTGAATAGTTGATTATTGTTAAAAAGAGATTCCATATTGGTTACTGCAGAGGTATCCCAATTCCCCACATTTTGATCAAATGAAGCCCAACCCATAAATAGCTTAGACATATTATTAATATTTGAAGTACATACACAGGTTACATCACCAAGATTTGAAATTATGGACTGAATTGAGGCTCGATCTACAACGGTGTATTCTTTTCCATTAACAATTTGAGTATATCCAATATCTGCTCCAGGACATTTAATAGTAACCCCGTTTGCGTCTAGCTCAATTAAATTATTATCTCCTTGAGAGAATAAATTAATTGAAAAGAGTAAAAGAAAAAAAATATATTGATACCTCATTTTTGTCCTTAGTAACGCAAAGATATTAATGTATTCTTTATTTAAATAAAATATATTTTC
>NZFW01000011.1 GCA_002690805.1 Flavobacteriaceae bacterium | reverse complement strand
TAAATAAATAAATAAATAAATAAATAAATAAATATGAAAACAGATAAATCTAGAAGATCATTTTTCGCAACGCTCGCTCTTGGAGTTAGCGCTTCAGCATTTCCGATGATGGTAAAGGAATTTGAAAATATGGAAACACTTCCAGAATTTAATCATCTTGACTCAAAAGATTCAGATGAATGGTTTAAAAAAATTAAAGGAAGTCACAGGATAGCCTATGATGGAAGTACACCACATGGTACATTGCCAATTGTTTGGAACTGGGCATTTTACCAATCAAATAATGAAACGGGTTCCCCAGATAGCGATATAACAGCAATGACAGTTCTTCGTCATACAGCTATTGCATATGCATTTAATTCAGAAATGTGGCAAAAATATCCTTTAGGTCAAATTTTTAACATAAATGATAATTCTACAGGTGAACCTTCAAAAAGAAATACTGTATATGAGCCAAGAGAAGGAGATTTGCCTCTTCCACAAATTCAAGGGATTAAAGATTTACAAAAAAGAGGTGCCCTATTTTGTGTTTGTAATCTAGCTACTCAAGTATATAGTGGTGCTATTGCAAATCAAATGAATTTGGATTCCAATCAAGTATATAAAGACTTGATAAATGGATTGCTTCCTGAAATTCAATTAGTTCCATCAGGTGTGTGGGCATTAGGTAGAGCTCAAGAAAATGGATGTGGCTATATATTTGCTGGAAATTAAAGTTCCATATGGAATTTTAAAATCAGAAGATCTTAAGTTTAAAATAATTAATGATGAAATTTTTGAGAGAATTTTTGATGCTATTTTTAGCTATATCTCTTGGTTTTTTCGTAGAAAATTATCGAGAGCAAATTATCGAAGATAAACGTGAGTTAGATTTTGTCAATTCTTTTAAAAATGATTTAAAAAATGATATTTCTGAGTTAGATGGTCTTATCCTAAGAAGAAAAGAAAGAGAAATTCAAATTGACTCAATCTATTTTATTTTTAAATATAAAAAGTTTAATGAGTATTCAAATGATCTATACTTTTATGCAAGATACCTACCTAGACCATCTCGATTTTTTGCAAATAATGCATCTATTGATCAATTAAAAAATTCAGGAAGTTTAACCTTAATTAAAAATCAAAAAGTCATAGATACTTTATTGGGTTATAATGACAATTTTTTATTTATAGATTACATCAGAGAAAGAGAGGAGTATCTTGTTCAAAGAATTTTTGATCAGATAAATATTATTTTTGACCCATATGTTTTTGATCAAATGACTGTGTATGATATTGAATTTAACAAACCAAAAGGCAGTGTATCCATCAACTATTCTGATATACAAACAAATAAGACCTTTTTAAGTAATCTTCAATATTTAAAAACAGTTAATAAAGCTCAATTGGGATGGTTCATAGAGCACAGTAAAAGAGCTAAAAATATTTTAAATTTTTTAGATATCACTTATAATATGAATTAATAAATAATAAAAGTTATATTTGTAAAGAATTTAAAATTCCATACGTTACCTGATAACGTGATTAAATAAAATATAAAAGTGTTGTGTGTTGCAAAACCCTAAAGGGTCTAGCAACTGATGAGAAGCTTTCCTTTAAAAGGAAGGCTTTTTTTATTTGCATTCTGAATAATTTTTAATTTTTTATTGTAAATAGTTGTAATTCAATTACTAAAAATAATTTATTTTTTGTTTCTTCGTCATCTATTTATAAAAATTAGGTCGTACACGATCTAAATTTTAAAAAAATTAGAACAACTAAATATATTATTAATACCTAAAATGAATATGAAAATTTATAAACTAAACCTGCTTATTGCAGTTGTAACCTTATCTTTTTTTTCATCCTGTTTCAAGGGAGATGGAGACGATTTAGTTACACCAAATCCAATAGTCACACCGGATCCAACTGATCCTGTGACTCCAGTTGATCCTGTCACCCCTGTAGCACCTGGAGTTAATTTAATTACTGATTTTGAAACTTCTCAAGGAGTTTTTCTAGTTAATGATGGAGTTACTTCATTCGAAATCTCTGCATTCGCAGGCCAAATTGTAAATTCAGGAGTTGCATATGAAGCGGCATCACTTGCTCCATCTAACTTAATTGATATGACTAGTTCGGACGCTCAAATAATCTCATTTGATCTTTTTAAAAACTCTGCCGATGAAATTACAGTTTTGGCAAAATTAGAAGGTCAACCAGATGGAAATTATCCAGTAGAAGTATTGGTTTCTACTTCAGGAACAGGTTGGAGAACTTTAACTTTTGATTTTGGCTTGAATAGGGTCAATAGTTACCCTTATGGGGATGGTCAACCTGAAGCTCAACCTTTATCTGACCTAGCTACTTATTCAAAACTTGTAATTTTTATTGGTTTTGGTACTGAAACTATGGGAACTTTTTTAATTGATAATGTAACAGGAGGACTTCCTGGCGCAGCTATTCCTGACACAGATTCTGATGGACTTATTGATACAGTGGATGCTTGTGATACAGAACCAGGAGATGAATCTAACAATGGATGTCCTATTGTGATTGTTCCGGTAACCCCACCTACCACACCTTCTATTTCACCTGAAAATGTTGTATCGATATTCAGCTCAGCATATACTTCAACTTATCAAGTAGCTGAATGGTATACTTCGTGGGGACAAGGCACAACTCATGCTAGTATTGATTTAGGAGCAGGATATTTTATTCAACAATATACTTTTCAGGACACAGGTAATGGAAGGTATACAGGAGTTAACATGGCTTCGGGTGTTGACGCAAGTTCAACTAATAATTTTCATATTGATGTTTGGTCTGCAGATTCTAGTTCGTTTAAACTTAAAATAGTTGATTTTGGTGCTGATGGAGCTTATGGTGGAGGTGATGATGTTGAAGATACTAAAGAAATAATTATTTCTTCACCCTCGGAATGGATTTCGATTGATATACCTTTGTCAGAGTTTCCTGCGTTAACAACAAATGGATCCATCTCTCAGCTAGTTGTTGAGGGAACATCTGATGGTACAATTTTCATTGATAATTTATTTTTCTTTGCCACTAGCTTAGGGTCAATTCCTACTTCATCTGCTTCAACTCCAAGTATTGTTGCGTCAAATGTTGTATCAATTTTCAGTGAGGCCTATTCAGCTCCAGTTGAAGTTGTACGATGGGCTACTGATTGGGGGCAAGGTGTAATTCATTCAACTGAAGAAATTGTTTCTGGAGATTTTGTCCAAAAATATACTTTTCAAGATGGAGGTAATGGAAGATATACTGGTATTGATATGGCTTCAGGCGTAGATGCAAGTTCTTCGACTAATTTTCACATTGATGTATGGTCACCTGACCTTTCTTCTTTTGCAATAAAAATAGTTGATTTTGGTGCTGATGGAGCTTACGGAGGAGGAGACGATGTGGACAGTGGTGATATAACTATTACAATAAATACTAATAACCAGTGGCAGGGCGTAGATATTGATTTATCAACTCTTACTTCTTTGACAACAAAAGGAGCTGTTTCTCAATTCGTTATAGTTGGAAGTGCTGACGGAACTGTATATGTAGATAACTTATATTTTAATAATTAAATTTTAATTTTAATAAAAAAAGTCGCTGATTAATCAGCGACTTTTTTTTATGACTATTTCAGAAGCTCAAACTCTATTTTTCTTTTTGTTGCAGAACTTGTTCCTATATATAAATCAAAATCACCAGGCTCAGCGCCCCAACCAGATATCCAATCATTTTTGTTATAATAAAATTCTAGCATTTTTTTTGTGATTTTGAAACTAACTTTTTTGGATTTACCAGGATCAAGTTCTATTATTTCAAAACCTTTTAATTCTTTAACAGGCCTTATTGCGCTAGCATATTTATCATGCAAATAAAGTTGAACAACTTCCTTACCTTTAAAATCCCCTGTATTACTTATTTCAATACTAGCAATCAGATAATCATCATCATTATTTTCAAGATAATTTTTATTTAATTCAATATTTGAATAATTAAAAGAAGTATAGCTTAATCCATAGCCAAAAGGAAATAATGGACTGTTTTTTTCATCAATATAATGAGACCAAAAAACACTTCCTGCATCCTCACCGTCAGCTCCAGGTCTTCCTGTATTTTTGTGATTGTAATAAATAGGTATTTGCCCAACACTTCTTGGGAAACTCATGGGAAGTTTACCACTTGGGTTATATTCACCATATAAAACTTGAGCAATTGCATTTCCACTTTGAGTTCCTAGATGCCATGCTTCTAAAATAGCTGGAATATTTTTATTTGCCCAGTTAAGAACTAAGGGCCTTCCATTCATTAAAACGAGAACTATATTAGGGTTTATTGAATAAATTTCTTCGAGAAGTTCTTGTTGAAATCCTGGCAAATCTAACTTACTTCTACTTCTTCCCTCTCCTGATTGAAATCCATATTCACCCAAAACCATAACAACAACATCAGAATTTTTTGCCGCAATTTTTGCCTCTTCAAACCCTGTTTTATCTGTATTGTTTATTTGAACTTCTTCATGAAAACCTTCCGGTATTTTGTTCACAAGTCGAACTCCTTGACTGTATTCAATGATATTACCTTTAAAGGCCTCTAGACCTTCTTTTACAGAAATAGCACTATTGTTTTCTGCTGCTATTCTCCAGTTACCTAATGGACTATTCTTATCACTGGCTAATGGACCAATTAGTGCAATCTTTTGTCCACTTTTTTTAAGTGGTAATAATTTTTTTTGATTTTTTAATAAAACAATAGATTTTTTTGCCATTTCCAGTGCTCCAGTATTTATCTCATTAGAATTTGTAATACTTGATTCTCGATCTAGATCACAATATTTATATGGATCATCAAACAAGCCTAATTCATATTTAACTTTAAGAATTCGTCTAACTGCATCATCAATTTGTTCCATTGAGACCTTTTTATCTACTAATAGTTTTTTTATTTCTTGAAGATAAATACTTGATTCCATATCCATATCAGACCCAGCATTTAAAGCTAATTCTCCAGCATGATTTTTGTTTTTTGCATATCCATGATCAATCATTTCTCTTAAAGATCCCCAGTCTGAAACAACAAATCCATCAAAACCCCAAAGACCTTTTAAAATATCTCTTTGAAGATACGAATCAGCAGTTGCAGGTATACCATTCAAGTCATTAAATGAATTCATGAAAGTTTTAACGCCAGCATCGACAGCAGCTTTAAAAGGTGGAAGAACAATATTGTGTAATGTATTTACACCAATATCAACTGTGTTATAATCCCTACCAGACTCAATAAATCCGTATGCAGCAAAATGTTTTGCAGTTGCAGCTATTGTATGAGGTGATGATAAGTCTTCACCCTGTAATCCTTTGACTCTTGCTGCAGCAATTAAACTACCCAAGTAGGGATCTTCCCCAGCACCTTCCATTACTCTACCCCATCTAGCATCTCTTGAAATGTCAACCATTGGAGCAAATGTCCAATTTATTCCAGCTGCGGATGCTTCTTTTGCTCCCAATGCTGCTGATTTTTTTATTTCTTCTAAATCCCAACTTGCTGATTCAGCTAATGGAATTGGGGCAATAGTTTTATAGCCATGTATTAAATCAAAACCAAAAATTAATGGAATTCCTAATCTAGTTTCTTCAACAGCAATTTTCTGTATAGCTCTAACTTCTTCAACACCTCTAACATTAAGCATAGAACCAACTAGTCCAGATTTTAAATTTTTAAGTTTTTTTGAGGCATCACCTCCAACAGGTTCTGGACCCGTAGCATTCCAAAAACCATTGTACTGATTCATTTGTCCAATTTTTTCGTCAATTGTCATTTTGCTTAATAAAATTTCAACTTCTTTTTGATAAGAATTTTTATTTTGTGCATTAACGATTAAACCAAAAAGAAAAATTATGATTAGACTAATATTGTTATTCATTTCTTTTGTATTAAATTATTGATAAACTCTTACATAATCCACTTCCATGGTTGCTGACAAGAAATTAGGATCAATATTTCCATTTGTAAAATCTCCTCCCATAGCAACATTAAATATTAGAAAAAAAGGTTGGTCAAATGGCATTGTGTTATTGACATTAAACACATGATGTCTTTTATCGTCAACAAAAAACTCCATTTTTGAAGATGACCACTTTAATTTATAGATATGAAAGTCTGAAGATTCATTTTCAATTATTTGCTCACCTCTTAAATAATAATGATTACCATCTGAATTAGCCAAATGAACAGATGATGAAACTAGACCTGGATTACCATCACCATGTTCCATGATATCTATTTCACCACATTGAGGCCAGCCAACTGTCGCGTGATTTTTACCAAGCATCCATAGAGCAGGCCAAGTTCCTTGTCCAGCAGGAAGCTTAGCTTTTATGTGGACTTCACCAAATT
Organism: Flavobacteriaceae bacterium; assembly: GCA_002690805.1. GTDB lineage: Bacteria > Bacteroidota > Bacteroidia > Flavobacteriales > Flavobacteriaceae > Marivariicella. The sequence goes on along the minus strand of NZFW01000011.1, from coordinate 5,547 downwards.
TAAAATCAAATAAATCTTGGGTAGTCATTCTTGCTGAAGTATAACTTTTTTGCTCATAATTTTCTTTTTTTGCTATAATTTTAAGAACACCATTTTCTACAATCGAGTTTTCTCTCCTGTCTGTATAATATTGCTCCTCATTATTCCACCAACTTCCATTATTAGGGGGGACAGTTTCAAAAACCCATTTTGTGGCAGAAGGAGTTCCATCAACATCAAATTCATCTGACCATATAAGATTTAATCCATCAGGACTTTGATCTATATTTTGAATATTATCTTGACTTACAAGAGTATCATTTTTTGAACAAGAAAAAATTAGTAATATTAGAACAAGGTTAATTTTTTTCATAAAAATTTAATATTTTTCGGTTCAAATATAAAAATTTTACTTCATTGAATTTTAAAAAAAATACTCACGTTTTTTTAAATTCGTATAATTGTCAATTATAAAATATTCATGGCAAAAAAATTTCTAGAAATAAAAGAATTTTTAATTAAAATCGGTCTTGTATTTATTTTTTATATGATAAGTCGTTGGTTATTTTTATTCTTTAATTATGATTTAATCAAAATAAATAATCTTTCAGATATTTTAAGTTTAAGTTTTTATGGTTTAAAGTTTGATCTTGCAGCAATTATTTATCTTCAAAGTGCTTTTATTTTAATTTATTTTTTTCCCTTTAGGTCTAAATTCAGGATTAAGCCATATGAAACTGTACTTAAATTTTTTTATTTTTCTGGAGCATTTTTAGGTCTTGCTCTAAACTTTATTGATTTAGCTTATTACAGATTTAACTTAATGAGAATCAACGCTAAATTTTTTGAGGTTATTCAAAATGAAAGTAATATAGTGGATTTACTTTTTCACTTTTTTAAGGAATATATATACTTGTTTTTACTTTTTTTCTTGCTTATTAGTGTTTGGTTTTTTTTATATAATAAGATATCAAATCAACAAATGGTTAATAAAAGTAACTTGTCTAATACACTCTCTTCTTCCTTAATATTTTTATTTGTCATATTTTTATGTATTGGCGGTGTTCGCGGAGATTATAAGAAAAGTACTCGTCCAATAACATTAATCCATGCAATGGAAAATGTAGAAAGTCCTCAACATGCAGACTTCGTATTAAATAGTCCATTTACTGTTATTCGAACATTTGGAAAAACAAGTTTTAAAACATCATATAAATTCACAGATGAAGAGGTAAATAAATTAATCAAACCAATAAAGCATTATTCTGACAACCCAAAATATGATGCTAGACCCAATATAATTATTTTTATTTTGGAGAGTATGGGAAGAGAATATTGGGGAAGTTTAAACTCTGATAATGTAATACCAAACTTTCAAGGGTATACCCCATTTCTGGATTCATTATCTAAACATAGTCTTGTTTTTCCTAATTTTTTTGCAAATAGTAGAAAATCAATTCATGGAATGCCTGCAATCTTAGCTGGAATTCCATCTTTCGAAACAGCATATACTTCCTCTCCATATTCGAACCAACCTGTAGAGTCTGTTGTTTCAATAGCTAATAGTTTAGGATACAATACATCTTTTTTTCATGGTGCAAATAATGGATCTATGGGTTATTTGGGTTTTTCTAAAACATTAGGATTTGATAATTATTATGGTAAAGACGAATATAATGACGATTCGGATTTTGATGGATATTGGGGGATTTGGGATGAGGAGTTTCTTCATTTTACTAAAAAAAATCTTGATCAAGAAAAACAACCATTTTTATCAACAATTTTCACTTTAACATCTCACGATCCTTACATAATTCCAGAAAAATATAAAGGGGTTTTTAAAAAAGGATATCTTCCAATGCACCAGGTAGTTGGATATACTGATTATGCGCTTAAAAAATTCTTTAATGAGGCAAAAAATGAATCATGGTTTAATAATACAATTTTTATTTTTACTGCTGATCATGGAAATCAAACATATTATCCTTACTATGAAAAAATAATTAATCGGTTTGCTAATCCTTTAATGATTTATTCGCCAAAGGGAAAAATAAGAGGAGTTTCCAAAACTTTAGGTCAACACATGGATATTTTTCCAACAATTGTAGATTTAATGAATTATAAAAAGCCTTTTAGAAGCTGGGGAAAAAGTTTATTATCTGATACTAAAACAGAATCTTTTGTTGTTAATTATTTTGGGGCAGGCAGTTATTTTATAATGAATGATAAATATATTGCTGTTTCAAATGGTCAAAGAATAAAAGGTTTTTATTATTCAAATGACTATGATCTTGATAATAACTTGATTGAAAATTCAAATAAAGAAATGAAAGACCTTGGATATAAATTTCAGGTTTTCCTTCAAGACTATATGAATAGAATTGTAGAAGGAAAAATGATTTATAAGAATGAATAAAAATTACTTTTTTATTGTAAATCCAGTACATTTAAAAAAAGCAAAATCTTTAGAGGCTCAGATACACTTATTTTTTAAAGAAAGAATTGATAAATATCAAATATTTATCTCAAAGAACTCAAGCCATTTAATACAGTTGACTAATAAAGCTGTTGCTTTAGGAGTAGATGTTATAATTGCATGTGGAGGAGATGGAACTGTTAATCAAATTGGTCAACTAATAATAGAAAAAAAAATTAAGCTAGGTATAATTCCTATTGGATCAGGTAATGGTATTTCAAATCATTTTAATATTTCAACTAATTATCAACAGGCTCTCAAGATAATAGTCAAAGATGTTTCAAAAAAAATGGATATTGGAAAAGTAGATAATAGATACTTCTTTAGTAATATAGGTTTTGGAATGGGAGTTGAATTTATAAGACATTATAATAAAAATAAAATTCATGGTCTATTGGGCTATATTCCATCATTTTTCAAATCTTTGTTTTCTTTCACGCCTCCAAATATTGAAATAATAACTGAGAGCCAAACCATTTCCGCAACTCCAAATATTTTATTGATAGCAAACACGAATCAACAGGGTTATGGTTTAAGTTTAACACCAGAGGCTAAAACTGATGATGGGAGTTTTAATTTAGTAATAGCAAGTAAGACAAATATTTTCATCTTTAATTATCTTATAATTATGATTTTATTAGGGTTTTCAATTAAAAGAAAAAGATCAGTTCGTTATTATGATTTAAAAAATTTTAAAATAACTTCTAAAAATTATTACATAAATATTCAAATTGATGGAGAGTTTTATTTTGTTATGAAAAATGAATTGAACATAAAGATTCTTCCAAAAGCAATTGATGTTTTGTGTTGAAATAAATACCTAAATTATAACTAAATTTATAGTGTTAAAATATTTTCTCTTACAAATGCATATGGAAATTTTAGTTGCTTTTTTAGCTTTATTAGTTTTAGTTTTATCATATTTTATTTACAATATAAAGTTTGATAAAACCTCATCTCAAACTAATGATTTAATTAATTTTTCAGATTCTTTGACAAATCAAATTCAAGAAATTAGAAAAGAAATAGACAAAAATTCCAAAGATACAAGAGTCGATTTAGAGTCTAAACTAAACGATATCAATAAGCAAATGAATGATTTTACAAAATCTTCAGCTTCTAATATGTCAAATCAGTTCAAAGAATCTAATAAAGTAATTAAAGAAGTTACTTCAGAACTAGAGAAAATAAAAGGGACAAATGAGCAAGTTCTCAGTTTTGCTAACCAGATGAAAACTTTAGAAAAAATTCTTGGAAATCAAAAACAAAGAGGAATTTTTGGTGAAATTCAATTAGAAAACCTTTTAGCAAACGTTCTGCCTCCCGGATTATTTGAAATGCAATATTCTTTTAGTAATTCTGAAGCAGTTGATGCAATAGTAAGAGTGAATGAATATATTATACCTATTGATGCTAAATTTTCTCTTGATAATTACAATAAAATGATTGAGTCATCAAATAAAGATGAATTAGATGATCTTGAGAAAAAATTCAAATCTGATATTAAAAATAGAATTGATGAAACTGCAAAATATATAAGACCAAACGAAGGCACAGTTGATTATGCTTATATGTTTATTCCAGCTGATGGGCTTTATCAAGATCTGTTGAATAGTAGAGTAGGTTCATTAAGAATTAATCAGCAAGATTTAGTTTCATATGCTTTTCAGAAAAAAGTTATGATTGTATCTCCAATGAGTTTGTTTCCAATGCTACAGGTGACGAATAAGGCATTAAATAATATGAAAATTGAAGATTCTATTAATGATGTTTTAAGAAATGTTGAAAAATTAACAAATCATTTAAATGCTTATAAAACATATCATGATAAGCTAGGTAACACACTTGGAACAGCAGTTAATCATTATAATGAAAGCTCAAAAGAGTTTAAAAAAATCGATAAGGATGTTATAAAAATTTCTTCAGGAAATTCTCAAATTAATATAGAACCGGAAATTTTGGACAAGCCAAAAATTGATAATTAAAAAATAATTTATAAGATCATGAAGAAATTTTATTTAATATTTTTTGTATTTAGTTGCTTTAGTCTTTATTCCCAAAGTGCCGAAGAAATTATAAAAATTGCTGATGAAAGGTTAAGAGGTAAATCATCTTACGCGGAAATGATTATTACAATAGTTAGACCAAAATGGGAGAAAAAAATGGAACTTAAAAGTTGGTCTAAAGGAGTCGATTTTTCTGTTTCTTTGGTGACAAGCCCTGCAAAAGAAAAAGGGTCAGTTTTTTTAAAAAGAAAAAAAGAGGCATGGAATTATTTGCCTACTATTGAAAGGATAATTAAGCTACCACCATCAATGATGACTCAAAACTGGATGGGTACTGATTTTACTAATGATGATTTGATAAAACAATCCTCAATGGTAGTTGATTATACTCACAAAATAATAGGTACAGAAACTATTGAAAATTTAACATGTTGGAAGATAGAATTAATTCCTAATGATGAAGCTTCTGTTGTTTGGGGTAAATTAATTGTTTGGGTTGATAAAAAGGATTATATGCAACTTAAAACGGAATTTTATGATGAGGACTTAGAAATTGTAAATAAAATGGTAGGTTCTAAAATTAAAGAATTTAATAGTAAAAAACTACCTTCAAAACTGGAGTATTTCCCCTTAGATGATGAAGGAAATAAAACTGTTATAGAATATAAGATATGGAATTTTGATGTTTCAATTCCAGAAAATTATTTTTCCACTCAATATGTTTCAAGATTAAAATAGATAATGTTAATAAAGATTGCTTGGCGAAATGTTTGGAGAAATAAGCGAAGGAGTTTTATAACTATAGCAGCAATTTTTATTGCTATTTTTCTTGCAATCATAATGCGATCTCTTCAATTAGGTATGTATGATAATATGATCAAAAATGTTGTTGGTTCTTTTAGCGGATATTTTCAGTTACATTCAAAAGGTTATTGGGAAGATAAAAACATTGATAATTCATATGAAATAGCTAAGTCAACCATAGACAATATAAAGGAAATTGAAGGAGTCTCTAATGTTTTAAAAAGAATTCAAACTGGAGTCCTTTCTTCTAATAATAATTTATCTAAATTTTTATATGTAACT
>NZFW01000010.1 GCA_002690805.1 Flavobacteriaceae bacterium | reverse complement strand
ATTTTTTTGATAAATATAAGGCTTTATTTAACGATCCGAATCTGACTTTGACAAAAATTTGAAGTAGGATTTTAATGTATCAGAGCTGATTTCAGAGTTAGTGGAAATTTCTAATATTTTGGGTTTTGATGAAGTCTTAAAAAAACTTTTTAGTGCTAGTTTTAAACCTAACTTTGTTTTTTTGTTTTGGTAGGTGAATCCATGAAGTTTGGCAATTTGTTTTGCTTTTAGGTTTTGGCTTGTTTCAATGTATTTGGTAAATAATTTTGTATTTTGAAATCCTGGAAGAATCCTAAAAATTCCACCACCACCATTATTAATAATTATTATTCTAAAATTTGGACTCACGTAATTATTCCATAATCCATTTACATCATAAAAAAAACTCAAGTCACCAGTGATTAATAAAACAGGGTCTGAACTAACAACAGAAGCGCCAACAGCTGTAGATGTAGACCCGTCGATTCCACTCGTTCCTCTATTGCAATACATAACATTATTATACCTCATTTTAAAAAGTTGTAAGTATCTTATTGTTGAGCTATTTGCTGCTTGAATTTGAGTGTATTTCGGAATTTTATCTACTATTAAAGAATATGCTAATAAATCGGAAAATTGTATTTTTTTTATAAACTTTTTGTGTGCAATTTCTCTTTTAGATAGAATTTTTTCCCAATCAACATAATAGTTCGAGATTTGGCTTTCTGATGAAGAAAACTTTGAAAAAAATTTGTTGGGATCAACCTTTAGTTGCGAAACATTTTTGAAGTAAGTGTCATTAGCATTTTTAGTCCCTAGATGAATATGTTTGATGTTTGTAGAATTTCTTAAAAAAGTTTTTATTTTTTTTGATACTACCATTCCTCCAATCGTAATCAGCAGTTCAGGTTTAAGACTTTTAAAAACCTCAATTTTGTTATCTAGATGCTCTATGGGAGCTATTAATTTATCAATGTTATTAAAAAAACATTTGTGATAAATATTTGATGTAGTTTCAGTTAAAACAACAAATTTTTTATTTTTAGCCAAACACTTGACTGTTTCTGTGGACAACACACCGGGGTTAAGACATCCAATTAAGACAAGTACTTTAGAGTTTTTTTGAAGAGAGGCATAATTTACTTTCTCTTCAACAATATCGAATAGAATTTGCTCGACATTTGGAATTTTAATATTTGGGTTTTCAATAAAATTATATAATGGCTCCTCAAATGGAATATTTAGATGAACAGGTTTATTTAGATTTAAACAGTTTAAAATGATTTTTTTTATTGTTTCTTGATTTTTCTTTTGTATTTCTTTTTGTGAATCTAAAATTAAATTTGAATTAGAGTCTTTATTTAATAAGCTTTGTCTGTTACTTTTTAGAATTTCTTCAGTCTGATGTGTAACATCCTGAATCAAGCTATCTGAGTAAGAGATATTTTTTTCAAAAACTTTTGTTTGGTTTATTGTCTGTCCATCACCAATACCGATTTTGTATTGTGGTCTATCAGCAGATAAAACAATTAAAGGGATTTCACTGTAATATGCTTCAGATACAGCTGGATAGTAATTGAGAATCGCAGAGCCTGAGGTACATAAAAGAACAACAGGTAGCTTCTTTTGCTGTGCAATTCCAATCGCAAAAAACCCTGCCGATCTTTCGTCGATTATACTATAGCAATTAAAGCTTTTATTAGAGGCAAATCCAATGGCTAGTGGTGCATTTCGGGAACCTGGAGAGATAACCACATCTGTAATTTCATACTTTTGAAGGTAAAGAATCAGGGTTTGAGCAGAGGGGATTACAGGTAACATAATTCTTCACAAATTTACTAATGAATTTCCATATTAATTGAAAAATGTTTTTAAAATTGTTCCGGACTTGGAAACAATTTCATTCCATTCAGATTCGGCTACGCTATCTTTTGTAATACCTCCACCAGAATATAGAGTGGCTTTTCCATTTTTAATTCTAGCGCATCTTAAATTAACATAGGTCTCACAGTACTTTTTATTGACAAGTCCCAGATAGCCTGTGTAATAAGAACGATCATGTTTTTCCATTTCGTTTATCTCTTTTACAGCTTTTTCAAAAGGAAACCCACAGACTGCTGGGGTTGGATGTATTATGTCAATTAGTTTCGCTGGTGATAATTTTGTTTTTGCAGTAATTGTTGACTTGAGGTGTTCAATATTCCCAGCTTTAATAGTTTCTGTTTTTGTAGTATTAATTATTTTAGAGACAGGTTTAAGCTTATCCAGAATATACTTTTCAACTATTTTTTGCTCTTGAGTTTCTTTCAAAGACCATTTTTCAAGTTCTATTTTTTTTGTACCGGCAAGTGCAACAGTTTCCAAGTTGTTACCATCAAAATTCACTAAAGTTTCTGGACTTGCGCCTAACCAAAATCCTATATCAGGATGAAAAAACAAATAACATAATGCATCCAAATTTAAATTCAAAAGATTTTTAAAACACCGAATCGGATTTATTTCCTTTTGCTCCAGCTCAAAAATATGTGTAAATACTACTTTTGAAAAATTAAGGTCAAGCTTTCCTTTAATTTGATTAACACATTTAATATATTCTTTCTTTTGATTACTATAATCAATAAAATTTTCAACTGATGGATAGATCAAGTTTGAGCTCATTTTGGGATTTAACTTGGTAATATAAGAATGCTCCAATCCAAGTTGATAGCCAGTATTGTTTTTATCAAATGGCATGAATACAAATCCACATCTAACATTGCTAATTGACCTTAATTCTATTGGTTTTTCATCGACATGGCAATGTAAATCGTTGGATTGTTTTTTTCTGTACGCTATAAATGGTGTATTTTGTTTATGATAAAATTTAAGATTATTGAAAAAATTCTCATTTGAGATTTTATTTAATTTAATGTTGAAGTCCATTTATTTTTCAGCAGTATAAATTGATGTTGCACCAAACAGTTGTTCCTGAATGTTAGCGTTTTTGAATCCAATAGTTTGAAGAATTAAAACAAAATCTTCACCTGAAGGAAATTTTTCAGCAGATTTTTGTAAGTAACTATAAGCAGCTTTGTCTTCAGAGAAAAATTTACCAAGAGTGGGTATAAAAATTCTTGTGAATATTTTATAAAAAAATCTTACAATTATATTTTTAGGAACAGATGTTTCAAGAATAATTATTTTACCATTTTTTTTTAAAACTCTAAAAGCTTCCTTCAAACCAATTCTTAAATTTTCAAAGTTTCTTACCCCAAATCCAATACTAATTATATCAAAATATTTGTCTGGGTAGTCAATGTTTTCAGCATCTCCTATTTGTAAATGTATTTTTGACATCAATCTTTTTTTTGATATTTTTTCTTCGCCAACTTTTAACATTTTTTCTGAAATGTCGATACCAACAACTTGCGCATTTTGTATATTGGATAATTCCAATGCAATGTCAGCTGTTCCTGTTGCTATATCAAGAATTTTTTTGGGATCAGATTTCTTTGCAATTTCATAAATCTTTTTTCTCCAAATTGTATCGCTTCCAAAAGTCATTAATTTGTTTAAAAAATCATATTCTCCAGAAATGGAGTTGAACATTGTTCTTATTTGACTTTTTTTTGGCGAATTTTTATTATTATACGGCTTCATTTAAAAAACGAAAGGTCAAATTTAACTAAATAAATAAATCTAGATGGTCTATTATTGTAATTGATGTATTTAATTTTTAATCTAAATATAATATACATTAATTTATGATTGTTAGTTTAAATGACTACATTTAGTAAATGAGTAAACCTTGGATTGTTGTTGGTTATATTTTAGGAATAGCAATGATAGTATTAATAATTTATAGCATCTTAAATGCTGAATATTTAAACGCAATTGGGCTTTGCTTTTTCTTCTACTTTGTTTGGCTTGCTCCAAATATGGAAAAAATTAAAAATTGGTTTATTAACTATAAGAAAAATTAAATAAACCACTCAAAATAAAAACTATGAAAAAATTATTATTTGTTTTAGGTTTAGTTCTATTAATCGGATGTGGTGGTCCAGACAATCCAATTGCTGGACAGTGGGTAATGCTTGATACTGATTATACTCCTAATGATAGAATAGTTAATGTAGAAGGAATTTTATATATATCTGATGTGCTTGAAGACAAGGGTGAAGATGGATATTCAACTAAGCTTTGGATGGATGACACCGGAGGTTTTTTATGGTTTAATAATGCAGATGACATTCGTGCAATGAGGGGTTATATGTATGTGGGAGAAGAAGTAGGTAAGTTAATGAAAGCTGATTTGGATTTTAATAGTACTAATGTAAACGATTCTCTTGAATTGATGATTGGAATTATGGGGCAGAATAAAAAAATTATTGTAAAGGAGTTAGGAAAATTTATTTCTGAAATAAAAGATAATTCTTTGCTCATGAAAAAATATCAAATGGATGATGATGAAATAAATTTATTTGAAATTGTCCTAAATAAGGACACACTTGCTCTTGATAAATTAGATTTATATAAATCTGAGAAAAAAAATTATAGATTTGCAATGGGTGTTTTTAACACAAAATAATTATAGGATAATAAAACCCCCTAAAATAAATACTTCAGAGGGTTTTAAGAGTCATACGTATTGTATATAATCTAATTCAATACCTTAGGAAATTTTCTAATTACTTGAGTCATTTCCAATAGACTTGTGTCCAATATAACATAGACTAGTTTTGACCTCTTTATGTCCCATAATTTTCATTAAATCTATAATATTATATGCTGGAATCTTTATAAACAAATTGGCAAATGTAGCTCGTCCACAATGAGGAGTAATTGTCTTTTTTACACCTGACATTCCAGCCCATTTTTGAAGTTTATTATTCTCATGGGTAGAATAAGGAAGATTAAAAACTTAGTTATGCACATAACATGCACAAAATCAGACCTTTAGGGCGCTAAAAGGAAGGATAATGAAACGTAATTATTTCCCGATACAGAAATTCTGGAATACGTTTCCTAAAATATCATCAGTATTTATGTCGCCAGTTATCTCCCCAAGTGATTGAATTGCAGAATTTAAGTCTACAGATAGAAGGTCTCCAGATATTTTGTTTTTCATTCCTTTTTTAATTAGTATTATATCTTTTAGGGCACTCTGTAGGGATGAGTGGTGGCGAACGTTAGATACTATAGTTTCACTCGCATTGGACATCTTATTTACAGTTTCAATTAATTCAATTTTTAATCTGTCAATTGATTCCTTTTTATGAGTTATTATTGGTAGAGCAGGAGGTAGGAGGGGAAATTCATCCTTGATTAGAGTTCTTATTTTCTTATCATCTATGGAAAGATCCATTTTATTTTGAACTAGTATGGTTTTTTTATTAAACGACAATATTGTTTTTAGCTGATCTAAAATGCTTTTATAATCTGTATCAGTAATATCATATAAGTATAATAAAATATTTGCTTTTTTTGCATTTTCAATAGCTCGTTTAACACCAATTGATTCAATTGAATCCTTTGTTTCTCTTAAACCTGCGGTATCAATAAATCTAAACTGAATTCCTTCAACTATTAAAGTGTCTTCAATGCTGTCTCGAGTAGTACCCTCAATATCAGACACTATAGCTTTATCTTCGTTAAGTAGAGCATTTAAGAGAGAGGATTTTCCAGAATTTGGTTTTCCTAGTATTGCTACTGGGACACCGTTTTTTATAACGCTTCCGTATGCAAATGATTCAGATAAATCTTTTAATTGTTGTTCTATTTCATTTAAAAGTTTTAAAAATTCTTTTCTATCCGCAAATTCAACATCTTCTTCTGAAAAATCAAGCTCAAGAGTAATCATTGATGCAAAATGAATCAGTTTTTTCCTTAATTCTTTAATACTCTTAGAATAACCTCCTCGAATCTGATTGATAGCTAATTCATGTGCAGCTTTAGATTCAGATGAAATTAGATCAGCAACTGCCTCAGCTTGAGTTAAGTCCATCTTTTGGTTTAAAAAAGCTCTTAGTGTAAATTCACCTGGCTTAGCCGGTTCAGCTCCATTCTTAATTATTAAATGAAGAATTTCTTGAAGTATATATTTTGAACCGTGACATGAAATTTCAATAATATCTTCTCCAGTATACGAATTTGGGCCCTTAAAAATTGTAATTAATACTTTATCAATTATTTGATCTCCATCTTTAATCCAACCTAGAAATGATTTATGAGAGGACTGATCAATTAATTTTATGCCTCTATATGATTCAAAACATTTTGAAGCAATTGAAATAGATTCAGAACCTGATATTCTTATAACACCAATAGCTCCTGTACCCTGAGGAGATGCTAATGCGACTATTGTATTTTCAGATAACATTTTGTAAAAATAAAACTTTTAAAAGGTTAAATTACTCTATTGACTTGGTATAGGTTGCTCGCTTTTTATGAAGACGATGTTCATAATTCTTCCATAAAGTTTGAATTGGAGTGTTTTCCTCTAATTCAGGATTAGTTTCTACAACTTTTATATTGTATTTATTAAAAGTTTTCTGAAGCTCATTCATTATGATAGCAATAGCTCCTTTATTTTGATAATCAGGCCTTACGCCAATTAAATACAGGGATACTTTTTTAATAAACTTTTGTGCCCATAAAATTCTTAAAAACCCAAAAGGAAAAAGTTTTCCATTAATTTTTTTTAATGCTTTTGAAAACGAAGGCATGGTTATTAAAAAAGCAATAAGATTATTTTCATTATCAACAACGCATTTAATAAATTCGGGATGAATATATCTGAAATATTTTTCTTTATAATAATTTATTTGATAAGGTTGAATTGGAACAAAAGTTTGAAGTTTATCATATGTTTTTCCAAGTAAATCAAACATTTGATCAACATATGGTAAGATTTCTTTGTTTGATTTAAAATTAAGAATCTTAAGTGAATATCGATCTAAAATTAATTTTGAAAATTTTCTAATTTTTTCTGGTGATTTTTCAAAAGACGAAATTTTTATTTCATATTCTACCCATTGAGCTAGCTTTTGATAACCTAGTTTTTTTAAATGTTCAGAATAATATGGATAATTATATAATGTAATCATGGTGTTTAGTTCATCGAAGCCTTTAATTAGAATCCCTGCCTTATCCATATTTGAGAATCCTACAGGTCCTTCAATATGTTTTAAATTGTTTTTTTTTCCGATTAAAACGACTTTTTCAAGAAGTTTTTTTGAAACATTTATATCATCAATAAAATCAAACCAACCAAAACGAACCTTAGACTTTTTTATTTCATTAACTTCTATCCAATTAATAATTACAGCAATTCTTCCAACTATTAATCCATTTTTATATGCTAAAAAATAATTAGCAATTGCATTTTGAAAAACTGGATTTTTCTTTTTATTCAACGTCTCAAGTTCTTCATTGATAATAGGCCCAACCCAGTATGGATGATCTTTATATAAACTAAATGGAAATTGAACAAAATCTTTAAGATCCTCCTCACTAATAACTTCTTTAATTATGATAGATGAATTCATATACAAAGTTATTGTTTAGGTTTTTTTCTTGCATTTTTATTTCTCTTTTTCTCTTGTTTTTGAAATTTTTTAGTACTTTTTTTATTTGCTTTTTCTTCTTTTTTTAATCTTTTCTTTTCTAATTTTTCAGGATTTTTAAAATCTTTATGAAAATCAAGCCTGTATGACACTCCAGCATTTATAGAAATAAAATTAGGTGTTGTTTTTGTATTCCCTCCAATAGTTCCCTCTATTTGAAGATTATCACCAACTAAATATGCTGCTCCTGCTCTAAAAATATTATCAGAATACCTTTCGGAAAAAACACCCTGGTTTTCAATATATACTGACCACAAAGGGTTAAATGTATGCGTTAAAGTAATTATGTATGTTTTTTCTAGGTATTCTGATAAAAATCTTTTTAATGAAAAATTTGTTACAAAAACCCAGGTTCCTAAAAAGTGAGATTGTGTTGCAATAGTTCCCATTAAAGTTAGTGGTGTTGGACTAGGAGCTATATAAAATAAATTTTGAAAAAATATTGGTCTAAAAAAAGTACCAAATAAGTCACCATAAGGATATGGATTATCTTCACTAAATGGATCAAAATTAGCTCCAACAGTTATCGATATTGCTGGAATTAAATGCTTCAATTTAAATCCATTATTGGCTTTCCAACTGTAAACATTTACTTTTTCTTCTTTTTTAAATGGATCATAGATTAAATATTTTAATCCTAAAAAATTTTGCAAAAAACCACTTCTTTTTGTTTCAGTAGGAATGTTTGATAATTTATTTGTGAATTTATCGAACATGTATGAACCGTCATAAGTGAGTTCCAATTGTTCAAATAAAAAACCCCATCGAAGCGATAAAAAACCTACAGTTCCATTTATAGAACTTTGGTTAAAACCATCATGTTTATAATTTCTAATTTCAAATCCTGTTTCGATTTGAATCACTCCTTTACCTACTGAAAAGGCACCAATTGAATAACCTGGACGATTCGAATTAATTTGATCAGTATATTGAGATTTTACAATTTCTGTGACAAAAAAGAAAATTAGTAATAACTGTAGGTTTTTAATCCGAAACATATTACGCAATATAATTCGATTTTTTTATAAAATATAAAATTATGGATTGGCTTAATTAACAATCTTATCTATTATTTTTTCTAAATTTGATATTAATTTAATCATTGTGTTTTGAGCTCCTTACTTAAGATTTTACTTTTCATTTTTATTATCTCATACGTTATTAGACGCTTGAGTCCCTTAATACTGGGCTGGTTATTACGTGATATTTCAAGGAAAGCTTCACGTAATTCAAATAGTGCTAATCAAAACAGAAATAAGAATAAGAGTGGGAAGTCCGATAAATTAGGAGAATATATAGATTATGAAGATATTGAATAATTATCTATATAAGCATGTTCTTGTAATTTTATGCTTTGCTTTTTTCGCACAATTATTTTATTATCCATCTCTTTCTGGTAAAAAACTACTTCAATCAGACATAGTTCAATACTCTGGTATGTCAAGACAAATTAAAGAATACAGAGCCGAAAATGGTCAAAAGGAAACATATTGGATAGATAATGCATTTGGTGGTATGCCTACTTACCAATTAGGGGCAAAGTATCCAGCAGATTTTTTAGGTTTTATTCATGATTTATTTAAGCTATTGCCACGCCCCTCTTACATATTATTTCTGTATCTATTTTCCTCATATGTGCTTTTTCTGGTTTTACCAGTTGACTGGAGAATCGCAGTTTTTGGTTCCTTCGCTTTTGGATTATCAACCTATTTATTAATTATACTTCAAGTTGGTCATAATACAAAAGCTATCGCATTAGCTTACATGCCACTTGCAGTCGCAGGTTTTTTATTACTAATTAATAAAAAGTGGCTCAAAGGCTTTATAGTTAGTGTGCTAGGTCTTGGTTTAAATATAAGAGCAAACCACTACCAGATGTCCTATTATTTGTTATTTATACTAGTGTTATTAGCCTTATTTTATTTTATAGACGCATACAAGAATAAAAGCTTTAAAGTTTTTTTTAAGGGTATAGGTTTATTTTCAGTTAGTGGTTTGTTATCGTTAGGATTAAATGCAACTCCTCTTTTAGCTACTTCAGAATATTCAAAATTCAGTACTCGTAATGGGTCTGAACTAGAGTTAAATCTTGATGGTAGTAAAAAAATTAAATCAAATGGTTTAGATTATGATTATATAACTGAATATAGTTATGGTATTTTTGAATCTTTGAGCTTAATTATTCCAAGAATACAGGGTGGAGGTTCTAGAGAAAATTTAGGTTCAGATTCTGAATTATATGAATTTTTAGTAAAAAAAGGTATTTCAAAGAGTCAATCGAGAGACTTTACATCTTCTGTTCCGACTTATTGGGGCTCTCAGCCAATTCTTGAAGCTCCAGCTTACATAGGTATAGTTGTTTTCTTATTTGCATTTTTTGCAGCTATAATTTTGAAAGGACCTCTAAGAAATGCTTTAGTTACTGCATCAATTTTATCATTATTTCTTTCGTGGGGTAAAAACCTACCACTCATAACTGATTTTTTTATTTTTAATATTCCTTTATATAACAAATTTAGAGCTGTTTCATCTGTTCAAGTAATTTTGGAGCTTTGCATTCCTATTCTAGCAGTACTTGGACTTGAAAAAATTCTTTCTGAGCCCAATAAATACTTTAAAGCTTTTTTTAAATCTGCAATTATTTTGTTGTGCATGCTAATATCTTTATTGTTTTTCAAGTTTATTGGTGCTTTTTCATTTAAAAGTCCAATTGACTCAAGGCTTTTAGAGGCTTATGGTGATCAAATTTTAGAACAAATAATTTATGCTAGAGAAATAGTTTTTAAGGAAGATATTATAAGAGGAATAATTTTAATTTCATTAGTATGTTTTATATTCTCAATCTTTAAGTTTAACAGAATTAAAAAAAATATTGCATTAGTTCTCTTTTTTGGAATTACTACATACGATCTTGGAGGTGTTGCATTTCGTTATTTGGATTGGAATCGTTTTGTTAATAAATCTAAGATAGAGTCTCCATTTAGAATTACAAATGCTGATAAAACTATTTTAAAAGATAAGACCCGGTATAGAGTATATGAGCCTAAATTAAGTTTGACTGGTGGAAGAACAGCTTATTTCCATAATTCTATTGGAGGGTATCACGGAGCAAAGCCTAGAAGGTTTCAGGAGCTTTATCAATTTTTTAATTACAATGAGCTTCCTGAAATTTTAAATATTCTAAATGTTAAATATGTTTTATATGAGTCTAAAGAGGGACTTTCCCCATTAATAAATGAAGAAGCCCAAGGAAATGCATGGATTGTTGATTCAATAATTAAGGTCAACTCTGCTGACGATGTACTTAAAACTCTTAAAAGAATCGATTTGAAAAAGCATGCTATAATTGAAGATCAAGATGCTGCTAATGCATTAACTATCGAAAAAAATATTGATTATCAATCAAAAGTTCAATTAATTGAAGAATCCGTTAATGCATTAAAATACAGTTTTAATAGCAATTCAAATCAAGTTGTTGTGTTTTCTGAAATGTATTATCCAAATGGGTGGGAAGCTAAAATTGATGGAATAATTGTTCCTCATTACAGGGTTAATTATGTTCTTCGAGCCCTAAAAGTTCCAAGTGGTAAACATATTATTTCTTTTGAGTTTTCTCCAAAAGTAGTAGAATTTGGTACAAATATTAGATATATAAGTATTTCATTATTTACCTTAATTTTATTACTATTTATGTATAGCAAAAGATTAAAATCAAATTTTAAATAATGGGTGTTGTAGCTAAACAAACTTTTTATAATTTACTTAGTATTGGATTAGCTTTTTTTTTAGGGGCAGTAAATACCCTTTATATGTATCCAAATTTCATGGGGAGTAGATTTCAAGGAGTAGTGATAGCTCTTTTAGCATACTCAAATTTGGTTCAGCCTTTTATTTCATTTGGATTACAGCATGCAATTATAAAGTATTATAGCTCATTTAATAATAAAAAGGAAAGAGATAGCTTATTGATTTTTTCTATTTGGTCTCCACTTTTAATTCTTTCTTTAATATTTTTCTATTTGTATTTTTTTTCAACGTCTTTGGTTTCAAATATTTCTTCTAAAGAACCACTTCTGAGTACATATGCGTTTGTAATTATTTTGATTGCTATTTCAACATCTTATTTTGAAATATTTTATAGTTGGTTGAGAGTACAATTAGTTTCGGTTTTTGGAAATTTCTTAAAAGAGTTTTACCCTAGACTTTTGAACTTTTTATTATTAACCCTATATGCACTTGATTATATAAATTTTGAAATTTTTATTTATTCTTTAATTATAGGCTACTATTTAAGGCTTATTTTTATAATAATATACAGTCTTATTGTCTACAGTCCAGAAATAACTTTTAAACTCCCTACGTCTTATTTAAAAATCATTTTTTATAGTTTTTTAATCTTCTTATCAGGTGCTGCATCAAGTGTTATTTTAGATATTGATAAATCTATGATAGCTTCATTAATTACATCTGATGATGTTGCCTTTTACAGTGTAGCTTTATTTATAGCAGCTGTAATCGAAGCACCTGGAAGAGCAATGTTTCAAATAGTAAGTCCTCTGGTGTCTAAAGCAATTAATTCTAATGATAAAAAATATTTAATAAGACTTTTAAAGAAAAGTAGTAATAACTTATTTTTAGTTTCAGGTTTTTTATTTTTATTAATCAACCTTAACACAGGTGATTTTTATAAATTCGTCAATCAACCCCTTTATGCATCAGCTATTAGTGTAGTTAGTGTTGTTTCGATAGGTAAGTTGTTTTCCATGTCCATAGGTTGTTTAAATAATATAATTACTAATTCTAAATATTATCACTATATTTTTTGGTTTTCAGTTATATCTGCTACTACTGCGGTTGGTTTAAATTTGATTTTAATTCCAAAATATGGAGTGATTGGTGCAGCATATGCAACTCTCTTTGTTATTATATTTATAAACACCATGAAGTTAATTCTTATAGCTTATGGTTTAAAAATTCATCCATACTCATTCCAAACTTTAAAGATTTTGTTGTTGATTATTGTAGTTTATTTCATTCTTAAAGAAATTAACTTAGAATATTCTTCCTTTATAAACCTTGGTTTAAGGTCATTATTAATAATTTGCTTGTATGCTATTTTAAGTCAATTCTTAGGACTATCGAAGGATATTAATCAACAAATTAAAAAATATTTAAGTTGATAATTTTATTTTTAAGTATTTTGAAGTTGGAGAATTTTTGAAATCAATAATTTTTTCTGGTGGACCTTGAGCAACTATTTCTCCACCTTCTTTTCCTGCTTTAGGCCCTAATTCAATTAAGTGATCGGCACATTTTATTAGATCTAAATTATGTTCGACAACTACAATTGTATGGCCGTTATCTAATAATCTGTTAAATGATATTAATAATTTTTTTATATCATGGAAGTGAAGGCCAGTAGTAGGTTCATCAAATATAAAAAGAACTTTATCTTTAGTTTCTCCTTTAGCAATGAAAGAGGCTAATTTTATTCTTTGTGCTTCTCCACCTGATAAGGTTGTTGAAGATTGGCCAAGAGTCACATAGCCTAATCCAACATCGCTTAGAGGCTTTAGTTTGCTAATTAATTTATTTTCTCCATTTAAACTAAAAAGTTTTAATGCATCATCAATGGTTAAATCTAATATTTGATCAATAGAAAAATTATTGTACTTGACCTCTCTTACTTCATCTTTAAATCTTTTCCCTTTGCAAGACTCACATTCTAAAAGTACATCAGCCATAAACTGCATTTCAATTGTGACAACTCCCTCGCCTTTGCAAGTTTCACAACGACCACCATCTACATTGAATGAAAAGTGTTTAGGTTTATAGCCTCTATTTTTTGATAGATTTTGATTTGAAAAAATATTACGAATATCATCAAAAGCTTTGATATAAGTTACAGGATTTGATCTGGAAGATCTTCCTATCGGATTCTGATTAATAAACTCAACACTCTTAAGTAACTTATAGTCACCAACTAATGAAGAAAATTGACCAGGTTTGATTGAGTATATTTCAAAATTTCTTAATAAAGCTGGATATAAAATATCTTTTACAAGAGTTGATTTTCCACTTCCTGAAACACCTGAAACAACTGTAAGCCCTCCTAATTGAAAATTTGCAGTTATGTTTTTAAGATTATTTTCTCTAGCCCCTTTAATCGTTACCCATTTTTTTGTATTTCTTCGTTTTTTAGGAACTTCAATTTTCATTTCTCCACTTAAGTATTTACCTGTTAAAGTTTCGGATTTTATAATTTCTTTGAAATTTCCAGTTGCTACAATTTCACCACCAAACGAACCAGCTTCGGGACCCATATCAATAATTTTATCTGCAGCACTCATTATTTTTTCATCATGCTCAATGACAATTACTGTATTGCCAATATCTCTGAGTCGCTTTAATATCTTAATTAAACGTTCATTGTCCTGAGAATGAAGACCTATTGATGGCTCATCTAATATATACATTGAACCAACCAAAGAGCTTCCAAGTGAAACTGCAATATTAATTCTTTGGGATTCTCCTCCAGACAATGTATTGGATTTCCTATTTAATGTAAGGTAATCAAGACCTAAATCATTCAAAATATTTATCCTGCTTTTGATTTCAGTCAAAATTCTTGATGAAATATTTTGATCAGTGTTACTGATTTTTAAATTTTTAAAAAAATAAATTATTTCTTTTATTGGTAAATTAATCAAATCAGGAAGACTTTTGCCTCCAATTTTTATGTAATTAACTTCTTCTCGTAACCTGCTCCCTTTACATTCGCTGCACTTGGTTTTTCCTCTATATCTTGACAAAAGAACTCTATTCTGAATTTTGTAATTTTTTGCTTCAATTTTTTTAAAAAAACCTGTTATACCAGTAAAAAACTTATTTCCACTCCAAAGTATTTCTTTCTCAGTATCATCTAATTTATAATAGGGTTTATGAATTGGAAATTTAAAATCATCTGCTGATTTAATTAGTTTTGAATAAAATTTTTTAAACCCTGTACTTCTCCAAGGCACTATGGCCTCTTCATATATAGATCTTGAAGTATCTGGAATTACAAGTTCAGGATTTATCCCAACTATATCTCCATATCCTGCACATTTTTTACATGCCCCATAAGGGTTATTAAAGCTAAATAAATGAATATTTGGACTCAAGAACTCCATTCCATCAAGCTCAAACTTATTAGAAAACTCTATAATTTTATTAGACTGTAAGTTCTTCAAAAGGCATCTCCCATTACCTTCATGAAAGGCAACTTGAACAGAATCTGCAAACCGTTGATAAAACTCTTCACTATCATCTACAATCACACGATCAACAATAAGTTTAAAAGAGGATTTAGGTGGTTTATCAGGATCAATTCTTATAATTTTATTATCAACATAAATTCTCGCATAACCTTGTTGAAATAAAAGGTTTATCTTTTCTTTTAATGATCTATCATTTTTGTTAATTGGTGAAAGTAAAAGAAGTTTGTCTCCTTGATTTAATTTTCTTACATAATCAACTAAATTATTTACAGTATCTTTTTTTACTACTTTTCCTGAAACTGGAGAGTAGGTAACACCAATTCTTGAATATAATAACTTTAGGTATTCGTAAATTTCAGTTTTAGTTCCAACAGTTGACCTTGGATTAGAGATATTTACTTTTTGTTCAATTGCAATTGCAGGTGAAATCCCAAGAATCTTGTCAACTTTTGGCTTGTTTAATCTACCCATAAATTGTCTAGCATAGGAAGATAAACTTTCAACATATCTTCTTTGTCCTTCAGCATATAAAGTGTCAAATGCAAGTGATGATTTTCCAGATCCCGAAAGACCGGTTATTACTGTCATTTTGTTTCTGGGAATTACTACGTTAATATTTTTTAAATTATGTAATTGAGCGCCCTTTATGGTTATGTAAGACTTTGGATTATGATATGATGGTTTATTCATTAAAAATTAAAAGCTTCAAATTTACAATTTTTATGATCGTTTTTACTAAATGTTTTATTCCATTTTTTTTTTGAAGAATAATTTTTGTAAATTTACTTGTCTAAATGAAATGCCTATAGCACAACATTACTTTTAAATTATATAAATTCTAACTTTTATAATAAGTAATGCTTATGGGAACAATCTTATCATCACAACAAGATGCCAATTATATCAGTGACTATATCAAGGGTAATGAATCTGCATTAGAGTTTTTAATAAAAAAACATCAAACTCGATTATATAATTTTATATACTCTAAAGTTTTAAATAAAGATATTGCTGATGATGTTTTTCAAGATACATTTATTAAGATAATTAAAACTTTAAAAAGAGGAGTTTATAATGAAGAAGGTAAATTTCTTCCGTGGATGATGAGGATTGCTCATAATTTAGTAATTGATTATTTCAGAAAAAAAAATAGAATTCCAATTTTTGAAAACAATCAAGATTATGATATTTTTAAATTAATTTCTGATGGTTCACTTAATGCTGAAAATAGTCTTATTGATGATCAAATAATTGCTGATCTTCAAAAGCTGATTTTAGAGCTTCCTGAAGACCAAAAAGAAGTATTACTTATGAGGTTTTACAAGGACATGAGTTTTAAAGAAATTGCTGACTTAACAAATGTTAGCATAAATACAGCACTAGGAAGAATGAGATATGCAATTATAAATTTGAGAAAGCTTGTTGAAAGCTATAATATTTCACTTATCAAGTAAATAATAAATTACATTATTGTGCGTTAAATATCATATACTCATGAAGTAATATGATTAATTTTTCATCGAAAATAAAAGAGAACCAAGGACCCAGTCCAAAAGTTATAAAGAAAATTTTAGAGTTTTCATTATCCTTTAAAAATAACTTAAAAAAAAATTAAGATTTTAATAAAGATTTACGTCCAATTTTTTTCATTATTATATCATTTTCAATATTCCATGCCCTTGCAGGTGAATATTCTCTGCCATACCAAATAATTTGTAAATGAAGTTTGTTCCATTTTTCTTTAGGAAAAAGTCTTTTTGCATCTTTTTCTGTCTGCTTCACATTTTTTCCATTTGAAAAGCCCCACCTAAACATTAGTCTATGTATATGAGTATCAACGGGAAATGAAGGAATTCCGAATGCTTGTGCCATGACAACGCTTGCTGTTTTATGACCAACTGAAGGAAGTTTTTCAAGAGCTTCAAGATTTGCTGGAACCATACCATTATAATCATTTATAAGGATTTCTGATAATTTATAAATTCCTTTTGATTTCATTGGAGATAAGCCAACTGGTCTGATAATTGATCTAATTTCTTCAATACTTAATAATACCATTTCATAGGGAGTACTGGCCCTACTAAAAAGTAGAGGTGTTACTTTATTTACACCTTTATCTGTACTTTGTGCTGATAATAATACAGCAATTAAAAGAGTATATGGATCCGAATGATTAAGAGGTATTGGAACTTTTGGATATAGCTCATCAAGTTTTTTGATAACGAAATGTACTTTTTCTTTTTTGTTCATTTGATTTTTTGTTATTTAGTTAAATAAAATCAAAATATGAATATATTAAAAGTTGGTGATAAAGTACCTGAATTTTCTGCGATTGATCAGCACAATAAGATGATTAATTTTTCTGACTTCATTGGCAAAAAACTTGTTGTTTTTTTCTATCCAAGAGCAAATACTCCTGGCTGTACTGCTCAAGCATGCAATCTCAGGGATCACTATTCTGATCTAAAAAAAGCAGGATATAATATTATAGGTATAAGTGCGGATAGCGTTAAACATCAGCTTAGTTTTTCAAAAAAATTTGATTTTCCTTTTTCATTATTATCTGATGAAGATCACAATATAATTAAAATCTTTGGAGTTTGGGGTCCAAAAAAGTTTAGAGGAAAAGAGTATGAGGGGATTAATAGAATAACATTTATTATAAATGAAAGTGGAATTATTCAACGAGTAATTGACAAAGTAACCACTAAAGATCATGCTTCACAAATACTATAAATTATCTGTCTGATTCGGGTAGATAACCAAACATTTTATTTTTAAGGATCATTTCAGCAATACCTTCAGGTAGTTTTTCTTCCCATCCAGATTCATGATTTTTAATCTTTTGTAAAATTTCCCTTGAAAAAATAGATAAATTCTCCTCCTCAAAATCAAAAATATCAACGACTTTTCCATTGTATTTAAAGAATTTATAAAATTCTTTCATTCTGGGATGTAGTTTAAGATTATTACTATTTATGATTTCACCATTTTCATTTCTATTTGGGTATAAGTATACTTTTAAATTGTTGTAAAATAACTTACCAAATGCTTCTAAAATACCACCACTCAGGTCTTTGTAGTATTCTTCATTAAAAATTTCAACAAAACTATTAACTCCCATTGACAAAGCAAGTTGACTTGTAGTATAATTTGAGAAATAATCAACTAGTTTATAATATTCTTTAAAATTAGATATCATTACTGTGTGCCCTAATGAACATAAAAGCAACGCTCGGTCCATAAAATCTTTTTCGTCAATTTCTCCTTCAGACATTAAATTCGATAGAGTGATTTCAAAAATTACTTCTGTTTTATCCTCATCTACATTAGGTTCATTTAAAAACACTTTGTATGATTTATCAAACATATCAATATTGACATTAGTAACAGGCCTAAAACTTCCTCTCAACGCTAATATGTTTTTTTTGTACAAAACTCTTGCTGGCAAAATGTTATTACCTTCTGGATTAAACATTACCGCATCAGTCATACCTAACTTTACTAATTCTAAGCTGATTAATCTATTATCTACATTTTTAAAGACGGAACCTGAAAAATTGATAGTATCAATTTCAACAGGAAGGAAACCTTTATTAATCCCGTCATTATCAATGTGGTCATAAAGATATTTTAAAAGTTTTTTTGGGTCGTTATTTTTGTAAAAAGCACCATAAACAAGATTTACACCCATCAAGCCTAAAACCTCTTGTTGTAACTTAGCTTCTTGATGATGGAATCTAAAATGAAGACTGATTTCACTATATTTTTCTTTATCAGAAGTTTGAAATCTAATTCCCATCCATCCATGTCCTTTAAATTTTTTTGCATAATCAATTGTAGCCACTGTATTTGCTAGAGTAAAAAAGAGTTTGTTCGGATGATCTTTTCTTGAAATTCTATCCTCTAATAAGCCTATTTCATGATCAAGCATTTTATTGAGTCTCGTTTCGGTAACATATCTCCCATCATTTTCTTCCCCGTAAATGTTATCACTAAAACTTTTGTCATAAGCGCTAATTGTTTTTGCAATTGTTCCGGATGCGCCTCCAACTCTAAAAAAATGTCTTGCTACTTCTTGACCTGCACCAATTTCAGCAAAAGTGCCGTAAATATGTTCATTAAGATTAATTCTTAATGCTTTTGCTTCGATTGAAGGTCTATTTTCAAAAGGGCGGTCGCCACTTAATTCAATTGACATAAGTATTATTATTTGTCATAAAATTACAAAGATTGTTTTATTTATACGCAAATATTTACCTTTGATTTAATATGATTCAATTAATTTTTTTAGGTACTGGAACTTCTCAGGGTATACCTGTAATAGGAAGTCAAAATCCAGTATGCTTAAGTAGTAATTTTAAGGATAAAAGATTAAGATGTTCTTTATTAATGAGTTGGAATAATAAAAATCATGTCATTGATTGCGGTCCAGATTTTAGGCAACAAATTTTGAGAAATCCCATAGATACTCTTGATGCAATTCTTTTCACTCATTCACATGCTGATCATACAGCTGGCTTTGATGATATTAGACCTTTTTTTTTTCGTCAGGGTTCAATTAATATATATTCAACTATTGATGTTTATAAAAATCTAAATAAAAGATTTGACTACATAATTAATGACAAAAATAAATACCCTGGAGCACCATCAGTTAATTCAATAATTATTAAAGAAAATGAAAGTTTTAAGCTATCAGGGAAGTGGGTTAATCCAATAAAAGCAATGCATGATAAAATACCCGTGACAGGATATAGAGTTGAAAATATTGCATATATGACTGATATTAAAACTATTAATTATAAATCGAAATTAAAACTTAGAAATCTTGATGTATTAATTTTAAGTTGCTTAAGAGTTGAATCTCATCCATCTCATTTAAATCTAGAAGAAGCACTCATTCTCATAAATGAGTTAAAACCAAAAAAAACATATTTAATTCATATTAGTAATCTAATGGGCCTACATGATGATGTGAGTAAAAAACTTCCTGATAATGTTTTTCTTGCATATGATAATTTATGTATTTCATGTTAATTTAATTGTGTTATGAAAAATAAAATTATTACATATTTGTTAGTATTTGTTTCACTGATTTTAATATTTCAAATTGTTAATTCTGGAAGAATTTTAGAAAGAGAAGAAGCTTTATTGAATGAAAAAGAAAACTCAATTAACATTCTGAAAGAACAAAAGGAAAACTTAGAAAATCAAATAGAGGAAGAAATTTCTTTTTCATTATTCGGAAATTATAAAGCTTTGAGTTCTTTAGGAGAAGAATATGATGACAATATCGTCTCAATAATTAAGGATGAATTATATGATACAAATATTTCTAAGAATAAAAATTTAATTATCCCCTACGATGATATGAATGGAAAATTTTTAATAAATCAAGTAAAGGTTTTAAATCATAAATGGATAATTGCAAACTTTTCAGATGGAACCTTATGGGGAGAACTATTAATAAAATATAGTATTGATGAAAGTGGCATTAATTTCAAAACAATTGAACATTTTATTTATCCTAAATAGAAGTATTTTTTATCCAAAATAAAAAATCAGAGAAATTGTCTTGATTAATTCCATGCCCCTCATTATATTCTTTGTACGTAATTTTCGGATTATTTTTTTTAACTAAACTATAGCTTTCTCTTGCTTTAATGATAGGAATTATTTGATCTGATATTCCGTGTGAATTAAAAATTAATAAATTATTAATATTATCTACTGAAACTTTTAATAGTTCTGGGACTATATAGCCACTTAATGCAATCGCTCTTCTTATTAAGTTCGGTTTATTGATAGCCATTGCCCAGCTTAATACACATCCCTGGCTAAATCCAATTAAGCTAATATCTTTTTCATCTAAACTAAATTTAGTAATCGATAATTTAATTGATTCTTCAATTAGCATTAGTGATTCATTAGCCTCTTTAATCACAGTAAACTTATTTTCTAAGTGTTCGTGTATATTACTCCAGGCATATCCACCAAAACTTAAGGCTATAGGTGCTCTAAATGATAAGACAGTATACTCCTCTGGTAAGTAAGGTGCAAAACTAAATAAATCATCTTCATTACTGCCATAACCATGGAGTAGAATCAAACATGGTTTTTTTTCTTTTGTAGAATTGGATTGTTTGATTTTATATACAAGCGGGAATGAAGGTAAATTCATGAATGTTATTTATTTCTCATTGATAAAATACCATTATTCAAACTTCCAACAACATAACCTTTTGATTGATGATTTATATAAGAACAATTCCTTGATTTTGATAAAATATCCTCATTTTTAAAAACTCCATTTTTATCGGGATTAAACATTGTTATGTTAGCTAAACTTCCAACCTTAATTTTATTGTCATCAATTCCAAATATTGATTTACCCCTAGTTAAAAACTGAATTGTTTTTTCGATTGGAAAGATCGTATTCAATAGTGGAAAGAATGATTCTAGCCCAATACTTCCATCGCTTGCAGAAAAAAAATCCAAATTTTTAATTTCAATATTTCTAGGTTCATGCATTGCTGTTACGCAGTCTATTACTCCTGAAAGTAAGCCTTCTCTCAAGGCTAATTTATCTTCCATAGTTCTAAGTGGAGGAAAAAATTTAAAATCAGAATTAAAGTTATCAATATTTTGGTCTGTGAACAAAAGATGTGGAAGTGCTGTTGAACATGAAACATTGAGACCTTTTTGTTTTGCTACTTCAATCAATTTTACTGATTCTTTTGAGCTAACGAATGAAAAATGAAGTCTACCGCCAGTATGTTCTAAAATTTTAATGTCTCTAAAAATCCTGCTACTTTCAGCATATGAACCAAAACCTTTAAGTCCCAGCCTTGTGCTTGTTGGCCCCTCATGAATTATTCCATTACTAGCAGCTTTAGCATCTAGCGGGTATGAACTGATAATTCCGTCAAAGCTTTGTGAATATTCCAAGGCAATCTTAAGTAAATTAGAATCTTCAGTCGAGAATTTATAATCTCCAAACGCAATAGCTCCGGCTTCTTTCATATCATAAAGTGATGCTATTTGTTTACCATTTGAGGAATTTGTTAAGCAACCAACAGGATGAATATTTGTTGTATTACCCTTACTTTTATTAATTAGGTAACTTATGGCACCATGATTATCTGAAAAAGGAAACACATCTGGGTTCAATCCAATTGAAGTGAAACCTGATTTAGCAGCAACGACTAAACCATTTTCTATTGTTTCTCGCTCTTCATTACCGGGTTCTCCAAATGAAACAGAAACATCCCACCAACCTCTGGAAACATGAAGATTATTATCACTAACAACAATATCAGTTTGAGTACTAATATTTTTATCTATTTGTTTTATAATACCATTTTCAATAAGAAGGGAAACTGACTCACAGTGTAATGGATTACTGTGATCTATAATTGTTGCATCTTTGAGCAAAATTTTCATAGGCAATAAAATAGCTCTATTTAATTTTTATCAAAACTAGTAAAAAAGTATGACAGATATGATTTTATTGAAACTATATATTATTTAAACTTTTCGTGAACTCCCAATCCAAATAGAGCAAAGTCTATTTTAACTGGATCATTAGGCATAATTTTTTTTAAAAATATGTCAAGTTCACAAACTGCTTTTGCATCATTTTGTTTTCTTTTTAATATTCCAAGTTTTCGAGCAACATTACCAGAATGAACATCTAAAGGACAGGAGAGTTGAGAAGATTTAAATTTTTTCCAAATTCCAAAATCAACACCTCCTTTACTTGACCTTACCATCCATCTAAAAAACATATTCATTCTTTTAGCTGCAGATCCTCTCATTGGGTTTGCGATATGTTTTTGAATTCTCTTTTCAATAATGGTTTTAAAGAAATTTTCATGAAAACAAGTTTGAATTTTGGAAATACTTGAGTTTGGCTTATAAATATAATTTTCTAGGTTTTTATTGGATTTATATATTTCGTTAAGCTTTTTAATAAAATAAATTAAATCATTTCCATTAAAGGTCCTGTGAACAAAATACTTACATGATTTTAAATCATTATTACTATGGTTTAAAATGAAATCTAATGGAGAATATTCAAGTATCTCAATAATTTTATTTCCACTTTTAATTATTGATTTTCTATTTCCCCAGGCAATTATGGCCGTTAAAAATCCAACAATTTCAATATCTTCATTTTTACTAAATTGGTGAGGAATTTGTATTGGATCAGTATCGATGAAAATAGGATTTTCATAGAAATTTGCTTTTTCAATTAAAAATGAGTGAATTTCGTTTTTATTCATTAAAAATTAAACCATCCTTTATTAAGATTTTTCGATCGGATTTGTCACCTAGAATTTCATTGTGAGTTACAATAACGAATGTACAATCAGTTTGCTTTCTGATTTTAAAAAAAAGTTCGTGTAGTTCATTTGCTCGTTCTGAATCTAAATTACCACTTGGTTCATCAGCAAAAATTATTTTTGGATTATTTATTAGTGCACGAGCCACTGCAACTCTCTGTTGCTCTCCACCTGATAGAGAGTGTGGGTAATGATTTAAACGATTATGGAGACCAAGTTGGCTTAATAAATCTTTTGCTCTATTTTTAGTTTGTTTATTGTCTTTTTTACCAATCCATCCAGGTAAACAAACATTTTCCAGAGCATTAAATTCAGGTAAAAGTTCATGAAATTGAAAAACAAATCCTAAATGTTCATTTCTAAACTTTGCTATATTTTTTTTATTTAAAGAAGATATTTGAGTCCCATTAATCTCTAAAGTTGGTTTGTTTTTTATATCAGGAGATAATAAAGTTCCTAAAATTTCTAGTAAGGTTGTTTTTCCAGCTCCAGATGGGCCTGTTATAGAAACTATTTCACCTTTATTAATTTGCAGGTCAATGCCTTTTAAAACCTCGAGTCCATTATATGTTTTATATATAGAATTTGCTTTAATCATACATTTATAAAATTAATTCTTTTTAACCAAAATATTTACACTGTTATACTTTTATATAATTTTTATTAAAATTATTTTTGATAAAAATATAAATCATGAAGAGTAGAGCTTACTTTGCTGCAGGTTGTTTTTGGTGTACAGAGGCAATTTTTTCAAGAATAAATGGAGTAATCAAAGTTACTCCTGGATATACTGGGGGTAATATTAAGAACCCTAGTTATAAAGAAGTGTGTATGGGACATACAGGGCATGCTGAAGGAGTTGAAGTTGTTTATGAGTCCTCGACAATTTCATATGAAACATTAGTTTTAATATTTTTCACTACTCATGATCCTACAACTATTAATAGACAAGGAAACGATATTGGAACTCAATACCGATCTGCAATTTTTTATAATTCTAAAAATGAAAAAGAAATTATCAGTAAGGTATTAGATAAAATAAAAAATAAATCTTTATTTAAAAATCCAATCGTAACAGAAATTTCTCCTATCTCTACCTTTTATAGAGCTGAAAAGGAACACATGGCCTTCTTTGAGATAAATAATCAACATCCATATTGTCAAGCGATAATTTCTCCAAAAATTAAAAAGTTTATAAAAAACTATGAGAATTTTATTATAAAAAATTAGATTTTAATCCCCATTTTTTTTAAAATCTTTTTTTCAAACTCCCAAAAAAACTTAAACTGAAAAAAAATCGTACCAAAAAATATCAGTAATATTTGGTAAATAGGAAAGATTACGACCAATCTTAATATAAAGTATATAGCATAGCCAAGTGAAAAATCTTTGAATAAATCAGGTGTGATAGAAAAAAAACTTAAAACAGGTTCTCCAAAACGAACACTGGCAGATCCAGTTAGTCCAAAAACAATAAAAATTATAATGAGCTGAAAGTTGGACTCAATCCCCCATTTTGTTTTTAATTTTTTAAACAAAATATTTATTTAAGTAAGTTATTTATTTGATTAGCCAACTCTTCCCCAATTCTATCTTGAGCTTCATTAGTAGCAGCACCTATATGGGGCGTAAGAGATATATCACGATGCATTAGTAATTTGATTTCGGGTTTTGGTTCATTTTCAAAGGTATCGAGGGCTGCAAAAAGAATTTTACCTGAATCAAGAGCAGAAACTAAAGCTACTTCGTTTACTACACCTCCGCGTGCTGCATTTATTAACACTGCGCCATTCTTCATTTGATTAAACTCTTTCTTATCAATCACATATTTTTTTTGTGCAGGAACATGAAGGGTTATGAAATCAGCTTTTTTAAAAACTTCATCTTTTGAAACCGTTTTGATTTTAAATGAAACAGAATTATTGTCAAAGAATTTAAGCTTAATTACAGTTTCATCCAAGAAATTATCACATGCAATAACTTTCATGCCAATACCCAAAGCTATTTTTGCAACTTCTTGACCAATTCTTCCAAATCCAATGATTCCTATTGTTTTTCCTCTTAATTCAATCCCTTTAGAATAACGTTTTTTTAAATCTTTAAAATTAGTTTCACCCTCCAATGGCATATTTCTGTTTGAATCATATAAAAACCTGACACCTCCATAAAGGTGAGCAAAAACCAATTCAGCTACCGAGGCAGATGATGCTGCTGGAGTATTAATTACATGAATATTTTTTTTACGAGCATATTCAACATCTATGTTATCCATTCCAACTCCACCACGCCCTATTAATTTTAAATTTGGACATGAATCAATTAAATTTTTCCTCACAGTTGTAGCAGATCGGACTAATAGGCCATCAATAGAGTTTTGATTAATGTATTCAATGAGTTGTTCTTGTGCTACATTGGTTGTTATAATATTATATCCAAAGTCTTTAAGTGCTTTTACACCTGATTCAGAAATTCCATCATTTGCAAGAATATTCATAGGTTTTATTTATTAAGTTTTTCAAATTGCTGCATACAATTAATTAACACATTAATGCTTTCAATTGGTAATGCGTTGTAAATTGATGCCCTGTATCCTCCAACAGATCTATGACCCTTTATTCCGCTTATATTATTGTTTTCCCATATTTTATTAAAATCATCTGAAAGGTTTTCGTTATTTAAGGTAAACGTTACATTCATGTGACTTCTGTCTTTAACTTCTGCAAAACCATTAAAAAAGCTATTTCTATCGATTTCAGCATAGAGTAATTCTGCTTTCTTAAGATTTCTTTTTTCAAGCTTATTAATTCCACCTTGTGATTCAATCCATCTGAGATTTAATAATGTTGTATAAACAGCAAAAACAGGAGGAGTATTTAACATACTATCTGCTTTAATATAGGAGCTATAATTTAACATTGTAGGTATTTTTCTTGAAACTTTATTTAATAAACTTTCTTTAATAACAACAAGAGTTACTCCAGCAGGCCCCATATTTTTTTGAGCTCCAGCATAAAATAAATCAAATTTTGAAAAGTCAATTTTTCTTGAAAAAATATCTGAACTCATATCAGCAATTAGAGGTGGAGAGCAATCAGGAAAAGACTTGTATTGAGTTCCAAAAATTGTATTATTAGTTGTAATATGCAGATAATCAATGTCATTAGGGATATTATTCATTTCAGGAATGTAATTATAATTCTTATCCTGCGAGGATGATATTTCAAGAACACTTCCTAATAATTTAGCTTCTTTTATTGCCTTAACTGACCATGTACCGGTATTTATATATGCGGCCTTAGTTTCTAATAAATTATATGCCGTCATAAGAAATTGAAGACTAGCACCGCCTTGAACAAAAATAGCTTTATATCCTTTATTTTGAAGCTCTGTGATTTTAAGAACCCTAGCGGTAGCTTCCTCCATTATTGATATAAACTCTTTACTTCTGTGAGATATCTCGATTAATGAAAGGCCTATATTATCTAATTCTAAAACTGATTTTGAGGCATCTTCTAGTACTTCTTTAGGAAGAATTGAGGGTCCTGCACTAAAATTATGTTTTTTCATTAAAAATTTAAAATGCAAATATCAGTAATTAGAAGATTAATATTACTGTTCTTGTTTAATTTTTTAAACACACTTATTCCTAAATTGTTAGTAAATCAATTAATTATAATTTTTCAAGAAAATCAAAAGTATTAATTCCGTCAGCATATTCATATAGTTTTGGGTTTTGAGCCTCTCCAAATTGTATATGATTTTTCTTGTTTTCATTTGATACTATGCATTGTATTCTACTTTTATTTTCTTCTAGGATAATATTTAAATTTTTAACAGAATCATATTCAGTATAAAAAGCACTTGCAAGGGGTGAACTAAACCTGGAATCTTCTTTTAACATAAAAAATCCATTATCTAGGAATTTAAATTCGCTCATTAAAAAAACGGCTTTATTATAATCATAATTGTTTACGTATTTAATAGATTCCATAACAGTTGAGTACTCAAATAGACCTCCAAAAATTAAATTTAAATCATAATTTTTGGGAATAAATAATTTAGAGATATTCCTGCATCCTAAACCATAATGTGCAAGAATATCATAACCTAATGATTTGATTTGATCTTTACTCTCAGTCCCATTAATTACTGCAACTCCAGTTCTATTTTTTCTAATAATATTTGGAATATTTTTAAAGTAATAATCAAAATATCTAGCTGAATTGTCACTTCCAGTTGCAATCACTGCATCAAGATTTTCAAGTTTATCATTTATGAAAACAATTTGTCCCTTGGTTTCTGGACAATCATTTTCTAAAAAATTAATAATTAGTGGTAACAGATAAAGGTCCTTACTAGAGAGTTTAACATGTCCTTTATAGCCCATAAACCAAACACTTAAAACATCATGAAGTCCTACAAAAGGAATGTTACCAGCTAAAATCATCCCTATTTTTTTAGAACTTTTAGCTGAATCATAATTTTTAAGCCATAAATCAATATCAATATCGTTTAAGGCTTTCCCCCAGGCATTAGAAGCAGTAATCAAATTCCATTTAGTGAACCAACCATTATTAGATTGAATTTTATTTAGTAACTCAGCTGTGATTTTATTAAGCTCTAAATCCATAAACCATTTACCTAGTTTTTTTAATGACTGAATTTTTCTTTGTCTTAAGTTCATTAGTTTGTAGGATAGAGATATAGGATGTACTTTTGCAAATGTAAAAACAAAATTGTTATGGCGATTATTATAACTGATGATTGTATTAATTGTGGTGCATGCGAACCTGAATGTCCAAATACTGCTATTTACGAAGGTGCTGACGAATGGAGATTTAAAGACGGTACAGCTCTTGAAGGCTCTTTTGTTTTGCCAAATGGAACAACTTCAGATTCTGAAACTATTCAAAAGCCAATATCAGATGAATTCTATTATATAGTTCCAGATAAATGTACTGAGTGTAAAGGATTTCATGATGAACCTCAATGTGCAGCAGTTTGTCCTGTTGATTGTTGTATCCCAGATGAAGATGTAGTTGAATCAGAAGTTGAACTTCTTTCCAAACAAAAGTTTTTACACCAAGAATAATATATGAAAGCAGGAATTGTAGGTCTTCCAAATGTAGGAAAGTCAACATTATTTAATTGTTTATCAAATGCAAAAGCACAAAGTGCTAATTTTCCGTTTTGTACAATTGAACCCAATATAGGTATAGTTAATGTTCCAGATCAACGACTATCTCAATTATCTAACATAGTAAACCCACAAAGAATTATTCCTGCAACTGTTGAAATTGTTGATATAGCAGGCTTAGTTAAAGGAGCAAGTAAAGGAGAAGGTTTAGGTAATCAATTCCTTGGAAATATTAGAGAGACTGACGCCATTCTTCATGTTCTCCGCTGTTTCGATGATGATAACATTGTTCATGTTGATGGATCAGTTGATCCTCTAAGAGATAAAGAAACAATAGATATTGAGCTACAGCTCAAAGACCTGGAGGCAGTTCAAAAAAAAATTGAAAAAGTATCAAGATCTGCAAGAACCGGAAATAAAGAAGCTCAAAAAGAGTTAGAGGTACTTTTTAGAATTAAAGAAGCTCTTGAAAAATCTATAAACGTTAGAGGGCTTGATTTCTCAGAAGAGGAAAGAATTGAGTTTATTAAGCCTCTTCAGTTAATTACTGATAAACCTGTTCTTTATGTTTGTAATGTATCAGAGGCGGATGCTGTAAATGGTAACTCCTATGTTGAAAAGATTAGAGGCTCCATCTCTGATGAAAATGCAGAAATATTATTTCTTGCTATTTCTATTGAGGCTGACATTAATGAACTAGATTCATTTGAAGAGCGCGAAATGTTTTTAAATGATATTGGTTTGAAAGAGCCTGGATCTTCCAAACTTATAAGATCTACATACAGTCTTTTGAACTTACAAACTTATTTCACAGCTGGAGAAAAAGAAGTTAGGGCATGGACAATCCCAGTCGGGGCTTCTGCTCCTCAGGCTGCAGGAGTTATTCATACTGATTTTGAAAAGGGATTTATTCGTGCTGAAGTTATTTCAATTGAAGACTTAGTCAATTTTGGTAGTGAGTTAAAGGTAAAAGAAGCTGGAAAAATTAGAGTTGAAGGAAAGGATTATGTACTTCAGGATGGAGATGTATTGCATTTCCGATTTAATGTTTAGTGAACGGATTTTGAAAATATTATTATATTTTTCAATTTTTCAACAAAAAAGATCAATTAATTGTTAATACTTTTACACTAAGTGACCAATTAAATTGGCATCTGAACGGTTATCTTTAACCCTTTCATATGATTAATAAATCACAATATACAGAGGAAAATATTCGATCTCTTGACTGGAAAGAGCATATTCGAATGCGACCTGGTATGTATATTGGGAAGCTTGGTGATGGATCTTCTCCAGATGATGGTATATATATATTGTTAAAAGAAGTGCTTGATAATAGTATTGATGAGTATGTTATGGGAGCTGGAAAGACAATTGAAATATCTATTGAGGATAGTAGGGTTAAAGTCAGAGACTATGGAAGAGGAATTCCTTTGGGTAAGGTTGTTGATGTTGTAAGTAAAATGAATACTGGAGGAAAATATGACTCTAGAGCTTTTAAAAAATCGGTAGGTCTTAATGGTGTTGGAACTAAAGCCGTAAATGCATTGTCCTCTTATTTTAAAGTTTCTTCTCATAGAGATAATAACATGAAATCAGCTTTTTTCGAACAAGGTGAATTAGTTGATAATCCTTCAGAATTACCTAGCACCAAAAGAAAGGGAACTTTGGTAGAGTTTGTTCCTGATTCTTTAATTTTTAAGCATTATAAGTATCGTACTGAATATGTTGAGAAGATGCTTCGAAATTATGTTTACTTAAATCCAGGCTTAACTATAACACTTAATGGTGAAAAATTTTATTCTGAAAATGGACTAAAAGATCTTTTAGAAGATCAGTCTAACGAATCAGATTTATTATATCCAATCATTCATCTGAAAGGCGAGGATATAGAAGTTGCTATTACCCATAGTAAAACTCAGTATAGTGAGGAATACCATTCTTTTGTTAATGGACAAAATACAACTCAAGGAGGTACTCATCAATCAGCTTTTAGAGAGGGTATCGTTAAAACCGTAAGAGAGTTTTTTGGCAAAAACTATGATGCTTCTGATATTAGAAAATCAATTATCTCTGCAATAAGTATAAAGGTAATGGAGCCTGTTTTTGAGTCACAAACAAAAACAAAATTAGGTTCCACAGAGATGGGTGGTGATTTTCCTACTGTAAGGAGCTATATAATTGATTTCTTAACAACTCAATTAGATAATTATCTGCATAAGAATTCTGAAACTGCAGAATTTTTACAGCGTAAAATAATGCAAGCTGAAAAAGAACGAAAAGAATTATCTGGAATAAGAAAATTAGCAAGGGAGAGTGCAAAAAAAGCAAGCTTACACAATAAAAAGCTTAGAGATTGTAGGGTACATCTGGGTGATTTAAAAAAAGATAGACGTTTAGAATCAACAATTTTTATTACAGAAGGGGATTCTGCCTCAGGTTCTATAACAAAATCAAGAGATGTAAATACCCAAGCTGTATTTAGCCTTCGAGGGAAGCCATTAAACACTTTTGGTATGACAAAGAAAATTGTATATCAGAATGAAGAGTTTAATTTACTTCAGGCTGCCCTTAATATTGAGGAAAGTATGGAAGATCTTCGATATAATAATATTGTCATTGCAACTGATGCTGATGTGGATGGAATGCATATTAGACTTCTATTAATAACATTTTTTTTACAATTTTTTCCTGAACTGATAAAAGAAGGACATTTGTACATTCTTCAAACTCCATTATTTCGTGTAAGAAATAAAAAAGAAACATTTTATTGTTATTCTGAAAAAGAAAGACTTGAAGCTATAGAAAAATTAGGAGGTCATCCAGAAATAACAAGGTTCAAGGGGCTTGGTGAAATTTCTCCTGATGAATTTAAATTTTTTATAGGTGAAGATATCCGATTAGACCCTGTTATGCTCGACAGGTCTGTTACCAGTGAGGAGTTATTAGGCTTTTACATGGGTAAAAATACACAAGAGAGACAAAAATTTATTATAGAAAACCTAAAAGTTGAATTAGATCCTGTAGAATGATTAAAGAAGAGAATAGCTTTTTAGATTCTGAAAATAATTCGGATACACTTGTTAAAATAACAGGAATGTATAAAGATTGGTTTCTAGATTACGCCTCTTATGTTATTTTAGAAAGAGCAGTTCCTGCAATTGAAGATGGTTTCAAACCTGTTCAGCGAAGAATTCTCCATTCCATGAAAGATTTAGATGATGGTAGGTATAATAAAGTAGCGAATATTGTGGGTCATACCATGCAATATCACCCTCACGGTGATGCGAGTATATCAGATGCCATGGTTCAAATCGGTCAAAAAGAATTTTTGATTGACATGCAAGGGAACTGGGGTAATATATTAACTGGAGATAGGGCAGCGGCTTCAAGATATATCGAAGCAAGACTTTCAAAGTTTGCCCTAGAGGTTGTTTTTAGTCCTAAAGTAACTGATTGGCAATTATCTTACGATGGTAGAAAAAAAGAGCCAGTTAATCTTCCCGTTAAATTTCCTATGCTTTTAGCACAAGGAGCAGAAGGTATCGCTGTTGGATTATCGACAAAAATATTACCACATAACTTCAACGAACTTATTAAGGCTTCAATTAGTTATTTAAAAGGAAGATCCTTTAAAATTTATCCTGATTTCCAAACAGGCGGATCAATTGATGTTGAGAATTATAATGATGGGATGAGAGGAGGTAAGATCCGTGTTAGAGCATCTATTACTCAGCGTGATAAAAACACTTTAGTAATAGATCAGATTCCTTTTTCAACCAACACTTCATCATTAATTGATAACATACTGAAAGCCAATGATAAAGGTAAAATTAAAATTAAAAAAATTGAAGATAATACTGCAGAAAATGTTGAGATATTAATCTATCTTCCCCCTGGTATTTCTCCTGATAAAACAATTGATGCTTTATTTGCATTCACTGATTGTGAATCATCTATTTCACCTCTCAGCTGTGTAATTATTGATAATAAACCCTCTTTTATCGGAGTATCAGAAATGCTAAGAATTTCGACTGATAATACAGTTGAATTATTGAAAAACGAACTTGAAGTTCAG
This sequence comes from Flavobacteriaceae bacterium, assembly GCA_002690805.1. GTDB lineage: Bacteria > Bacteroidota > Bacteroidia > Flavobacteriales > Flavobacteriaceae > Marivariicella. The sequence goes on along the minus strand of NZFW01000010.1, from coordinate 4,781 downwards.
TTAGAAGAGTTGGAAAATCAATGGCATTCAGCGTCACTAGAAAGAATTTTTATTGAAAATAGGATTTATCGAGATATTGAAGAGGTAGAAACATGGGAAGCTGTTATAAATGCTATAGATCAGGGTTTAAAGCCTCATATTAGTAAACTAAAAAGACCTGTTTTAGAAGATGATATTGTTAAACTAACCGAAATTCGTATAAAAAGAATTTCAAAATTTGATATTGATAAGGCGCAACAGAAAATTGATTCTTTGGAGGGAGACATTAGTGAAGTAAAAAATAATTTAAACCATTTAATTGACTATTCCATAAGATACTTCGATCATCTATTAAAAACTTATGGTAAGGATAAACAAAGAAAAACTGAGATTACCACTTTTGACGATGTAGATGCAAAGAAAGTAGTTGTTAGAAATCAAAAACTATATATTAACAGAGATGAAGGATTTGTTGGGACTGGGCTTAGAAAAGATGAGTTTGTATGCGAATGTTCTGATATAGATGATGTAATTGTGTTTACCAAATCTGGTCTCATGCAGGTTGTAAAAGTTGATACTAAGGTTTTTATTGAAAAAAATATTATTCATGCTGCTGTATTCAAGCGCAAAGACAAAAGAACCATCTATAACATGATTTATCGAGATGGAAAACAAGGAACATATTTTATTAAGCGTTTTCCTGTAAGTGGAGTTACAAGAGATAAGCTATATGATCTAACTCAAGAAAAATCAAATTCTGAAGTAGTTTATTTTTCAGCAAATCCAAATGGTGAGGCCGAAATTGTTTCAATTAATTTAAGAAATACTGGAAGCATTAAAAAATTAAAATGGGATTTAGATTTTGCTGACTATATTATTAAAGGAAGAAATTCAAAAGGAAATATTGTAACAAAATATACCATACGTAAAAATGGGGTAGAGCTCAAAGTAAAAGGAAAATCAACACTTAAACCAAGAGATATATGGATTGACACCACTGTGCAAAGATTAAATACTGATGGACGTGGAAAACTTCTAGGAGCTTTTAAAGGAGAAGATAAGTTGCTTGAGGTTACTGGAAATTCTATTGTGAAAGTAATGACTCCTGAATTAACTCTTCATTTTGATAAAGAACAATTAATTTTAGAGAAATGGATTCCTTCTAAACCCATTACTGCAGTTTATTTTGATCCTGTAAAAAATAGATCATTTTTAAAAAGATTTTTAATAGAAAATTCAAATAAGGAAGAAGTTTTTATTAAGGAAAAGACTCAGCTTTTATTTGTTACAACAGAAGGTAGACCAATTTTAGAAATTAATTTTACAAAACAAAAAAGGGGAGAGGATGCTCCTAAATCAATACTTGTAAATGCAGAAGAGTTTATCAGTATTAAGGGAATTAAGGCTATAGGAAACCAGCTTTCCGATAAGAAGATTAAATCTGTTACTCTTAAAGAAAGCTTACCATATACAGTTGATGATTCAGAAATAGTTGCTGAAGAGATTGAAGTCAATGATGAAATTCTTTTAAGTAATGAAGATTCTCAAATCACACTTGATTTATGAGGATCATAAAGTATTTTTTAATCATTTTGACTTTAACTACCTTATCCACATGTAAAGAGGAAATGAATGAGACTCCTTGTTCAGAGGAATATCCTTATAAAGCAAAACTTGCAATTAAAGGCATTTGTTTTAATTATGTTATTGAACTAGTTGATGGAGGTCCAATTTCAGACCTTGTAGAAAATGAATGGACTGATGAGATGAGTGGTAAGGTTTATAACAATGTTTTTAGACTTTCCAATTATTGTGATTTTCCTCCAGATATAGAAGAGGGAGAAGAATTTTATTTTGATATAATAAATGTCCCAACTGACAATTTATGTATGGTATGTATGGCATATAGACCAACGCCTGAGAAGGCAATCGATATTAATGTTTGTGAGTAATAATTGTATTTTTTTTAAAAGCAATAATAATGTAACGTAGTAGTAATGACGTAGTTTTAAATTCACTATATTTAATTGTATTTTTTAAATTAGTTGCTTAAATTTATATAATGATAGGTGAATACTTATTTTATAATGACTTTCCTAAGGGTGTTAGGTCCATTTACTGTAATGGTAGAACATACACACGTGAGCAATTTTTGATTGAAAAAGAAAAATTTTTTAAAAGAAAGGCAAAAAGAAAAAATCAAACTTCATCAGTTTAATTCTTTATTTAAAATTGTTTCGTCTGTAAAAAATTAGTTTTGTTTTATAAAACAATTATTTTTTTAAGTATCGTCTTTGGTTCTGCACAGATTGAAAAATCTTTCCATAAGTCCTTAAATGATTCAATAGTAAAGCATCTTGAATTGAATCCAAACAAAGCATTAGATTTTGGGTTTGAGGTTCTTAAAACAGCAGATATTGTTAATCCAAATAGAGAGTTAGTTTCAACATATAACCTAATAGGACAACTCCTTACAAATAAAAAATTATACGCCGAGGCTTTATCATATTTTTCAGAAGCTCTAAAGTCATATCAACTCATTCCAAAATCTGAATTAATAGAAAAGAAAATAGAATCTCCTCCATGGGTGCTATTAAACATTAGTAATTTATACTTTGCTATTGATGATATTAAAAATGCTAAACAAAAAACTTTAGAAGCAGAAAAAAATTTTCTTTTATTAGATGATGAAAGAAACAAACAAATTGGACTAAATACAGTCTATGGAAATCTTGGCCTCTTTGCTTCTCTTGAGAAAGATTATAATTTAACTGAGAAACTGTATCTTAAAATTCTTAAAAGCAGAAAATTAATAGAAGACATAGATGGGGAAATGTATTCATATGCACAACTTGTCAATTTGTATTTGAATACCAATAATAAATTTAAAGCTAATGAATATTACAGTAAAGCGGCAATTCTTTATGAAAAAATTAATTCCTCTAAAAATCATGAATCTATATATTTTCATAGAAATTACTCATATGTAATACATCAATTTGGTGAAAGATATTTCATTGAAAATGAATTTCAAATTGCACTAGATTACTTTAACAGAGCAAAGACTCTATTAAAAGACTTTCCTGATGAATTACCTGGAGTGAATTCCTTTATCTCAAAATGTTATCTTGGTCTTGAGGATTATAATAGCGCTGAGAGAATTGCTATTGAAAATTTATCTAAATCTTCATTGGGATTTAATCAAAAAAAAGAAAATTATAGAATTTTAGAAAGTGTTTATTTGAATAGAAATGATTATCAGAATCTTATTAAAGTAAAAGATTCCTTAATTAAAATCAGTGGTTTGTCAGGATCTTTAAACATTAGAAGTAAATTTTCAAATCTAGAGACACAAATATTATTAACTGAAAAGCAAAGTGAGTTAAATCAAAATAAAATTACCTATAACACTTATTTATACATACTTATTATTGGATTAGTAATCTTGTTTTTTTCATTAGTAACAATCAGAATAAACTATAATTATCAAAAGGAAAGAAACACTAGACTTGAGTTTGAACAAAAACTTACAAAAAATCAATTAGATAAAAAGAAATTAGAATTAGTCAGTAAAACAAACTTTATAGCTCAAAGAAATACTTCTCTTGATAGTTTGAAGCAGAAAATCATTAAGGGTAAAGAAAATATTGAAAATGAAAGAACAGCTTTAAAAATTGAGAAAGAAATAAATAAAATAATTGGATCAGAAAAAATATTTAAAAATTTTGAGAGTCAATTCACTGAGGTTTATCCAAATTTCTTTAAAACAATTGTCTTAAAGTACGGAAAATTATCGCAAAACGATCTTCGACTTTGTGCTTATATAAAAATGAATCAAAGTACTAATCAAATTTCCCAAATAACTGGAGTATCAATTAGAACAGTTGAAACTCAAAGGTATCGATTGGGAAAAAAGTTAAAACTATTAAAATCAGAAAATTTAAATTCTGTTATAATGTCAATATAATTTATAAAATGAGCTTAAAACAATTTTTAGAAATTTTATTAACCATACTAATTGTAATTGCTCTTTTTTTAATGTTAAAAAAATAAAATATATAGTTAAAATTAAAGAAATGAAAAACATAATTAGATACTCACTATACTTTTTCTCACTTGTGCTTTTTGCGCAGCAAGAATCCTATTATACACTTTATCAATATAATATGAATGTAATTAATCCTGCTTTTGCAGGATCACAAGAGGGGGATCTAATTACAATTTTAGATAGAAATCAATGGGTTGGATTAGAGGGAGCTCCACGAACACTTGCGCTTTCTTATTCAAGACCAATGAAAAATAATGTTGGATTAGGTATTTCATTAGTGTCAGATAAAATTTTTATAGAAAAGCAAACATTTGCATATATTGATTTTTCATATAGATTACAGGTTGAGGAAAAAACAACAATGTATCTTGGGTTAAAAGCTGGAGGTAATTTTTATAGCTCAGATCCAAGTAATTTAACTACATATTCAAACATACCTGATCCAAGTCAAACTTCAATTTCAAGTTTTAATCCCAACATTGGAGTTGGATTATATGCTAAACGAGATAATCATTGGTTCAGTTTTTCATTGCCTAGACTCTTTAATACCAAAAGAAAAGATGATTTAGCTGTCACTGCAAAGGACAGGGTACATACCTATATAGGAGGAGGATCAGAGTTTTCTATTAATGAGAATTTTAGTTTAAAGCCTAGTTTAATGTTTAGAAAAGTTAAAGGTCTTCCACTTAGTACTGATATAACAAATTTTGTTAGTTATCAAAACAAATACGATTTGGGACTTTCACTAAGAACT
>NZFW01000009.1 GCA_002690805.1 Flavobacteriaceae bacterium | reverse complement strand
TGCAGCGTCAGAAATACGCTTTTCATTAACTGCCTTTTCGGCTTCAATTTTTTTCTTTTTTGCCTCAGACTCATCTTTTATTAAACCATCTAACTTAGCTTTAATCTTTTCTTCTTTTTCAGTCATCCACTTTATAAATTTCTCATCAGCTTGCTCTTGAGTTAATGCTCCTTTTTTTATGCCACCATTAAGATGGTGTTTGAGCATAATCCCAAGATGAGAAAGAATATTTCTGGCAGTCTCAGAGGGAACTGCCCCATTTTCCAACCATTTTAGGGCACTATCCATATTTACATCAATAAAAGCCGGATTAACGTTTGGATTATATGTTCCAATTTTTTCTAAATAGCGACCATCTCTTTTTGAACGAGAATCTGCAGCGACTAACCAATAGAATGGTTTTCCTTTTTTTCCGTGTCTTTGTAATCGAATTCTTACTGGCATATAAAATTAATTTATGAGGGTACCCGACCCTCTGTTGATTAATGAATTGGTCGGCAAAAATATGATTTTATTTCTTTAATTAACATATAAATTATAATTTTTTGAAACTTTAAAGCTAAGTGTAAATATCCTTTAACATCAGAAATACTATTTCAAATAATAAAATTACTAAATTGTTAATTGTAAACTCGTTGGATAGGGTCCTATTTTATTGTATTTTTGCGCACTAAATTATAATTCATGAATATTTCACGTAGGGATTCCGACTCATTGAATTCAGTTGTAACTATAACTGTCGAGCGTAAAGACTTTGCTACAAAAGTTGAAGATTTATTAAAAAACTATCAAAAAACTGCTTCTATTCCTGGTTTTAGAAAGGGATATGTGCCAATAGGTATGATTAAAAAACAGTATGAAAAATCTGTAATTGCAGATGAGGTAAACAAAATTCTTCAAGAAAGTTTAGATAAATATCTCAAGGATCAAAAAATTGCAATTTTAGGAAATCCTCTTCCGAAAATGAATAATGATATTGATTGGAAATCTGAAAGTTTTAATTTTAGTTTTGAATTAGGGTTATCTCCTAAGGTTGAAGTAGACTTAAAAACAAGAAAAAAGATAATCCAATACCAAATATATGCCGATGAGAAAATGATAAATGATCAATTAAGTAATATTCAGAAACAATATGGAAAAATAGTTTCAAAGAAAGTTGTAAAAAAGGGATATGAAATCACAGCTTCTTTTGAATCAAAAGAAAATGAAATAAAAACAACATCAACTTTTGATGTTGATGATTTTAATGATAAAAAAGTAAAAGATTTAATATACAAATCAAAACCAGGAGAATTGATTCAAGTTAAACTTAAAAATTTATTCAAAGAATCTGAAAAAGCTACAAGATTATTAGGAGTTAGTAAGGATACTGTATCAAATTTATCAGGTGAGGTTTCGATTGAAATTAAGGAAATTAATGAGAGAATTCTTGCCAGTTTAAATCAAGAACTTTTTGATAAAATTCATAATCCAGGAACTGTTAAATCTGAAAAAGAATTTAAATTAAAAATAGCAGAGGGAATTGAAAAGCAGCTAGAGCAGCAATCTGATCAAAAATTTTTAACTGATGTTACAGAGTTTCTAATAAAAAACACAAAATTTAAATTACCAAAAAAATTTCTTATTAAATGGATGCAAAACTCCGGGAAAGAGCCTCTTACATTAGAAAAAGCAGAAGAAGAATATGAAAAATCCGAGAAAGGAATTAGGTATCAATTAATTGAGGGAAAGGTTATTTCTGACAATAATTTACAAGTAAAAATTGAAGAATTGAAGGCTTTTGCAAAAGATATGATTAAGGTTCAAATGGCACAATATGGTCAACCTGCTCCTGGTGAAGAAGAGATGGAAGGAATAGTCAAAAGGATTATGTCTAATAAAGAAGAGGGTCAACGCTTACAAGAACAATTAATGAGCAAAAAACTTTTGAAGTTTTACAAAGAAAATGCTCCATTAAAATTAAGAAAAATAAATTTTGAAGGTTTCGTAAAAGAAGCTTATGTTAAAGCCTAATTTTTTTAACTATTTTTAACACAGATTATAATAAGGAACTTATGGATTACGGAAAAGAATTTAAGAAATATGCGACAAAACATCATGGTATAAATTCTATGTATTACGATGAAATTGTTAGTAGTATGACTCCATACATCATTGAAGAACGACAGTTGAATGTTGCTCAAATGGATGTTTTTTCAAGACTTATGATGGATAGAATAATGTTTTTAGGAACAGCGATTAATGATAATGTTGCAAATGTCATACAAGCTCAACTTCTTTTTTTACAAAGTACAGATGCAAAGAGAGATATTCAAATGTACATAAATTCTCCAGGAGGTGGAGTTTATGCAGGTCTTGGAATATATGATACAATGCAATTTATTACTCCAGATGTAGCAACTATTTGTACAGGTATTGCTGCTTCAATGGGAGCAGTTTTATTAAGCGCAGGTAAGTCAGGTAAAAGATCTGCACTACCTCATTCTAGAGTTATGATTCATCAGCCATTAGGTGGGGCGCAAGGACAAGCATCTGATATAGAAATTACTGCAAGAGAAATCCTTAAGCTTAAAGATGAGCTATACCAAATTATATCCAAACACTCAGGTCAATCTATTGATAAAGTGACTAACGACAGTGATCGTGATTACTGGATGAAAGCAGAGGAGGCAAAAAAATATGGAATGGTTGATGAGGTTTTAAATGCTGTAAAATAACTTTGTTAAAAAATAAATATGAGTAGTGATAATGATTTAACTTGTTCATTTTGTGGTAGGGTAAAACCCGAAACACAAATACTAGTTGCAGGCCTTGACGCTCATATATGTGAAAAATGTATCAGTCAAGCAAATAATATAGTTGAGGAAGAAGCATCCAAAGATGATTCCTCAGATTTCAGTATAGAATTAAAACCACCAAAAGCGATTAAAGCATTTTTAGATGATTATGTTATTGGTCAAGAGACTGCAAAAAAAGTTATATGTGTGGCTGTCTATAATCATTACAAAAGAATAGCTAGTCAAAAATCAAAAGACGAGTTAGAGATTCAGAAAAGTAATTTATTACTTGTTGGCCAAACAGGTACAGGAAAAACATTATTAGCACAGACTATCTCAAGGTTTCTTGAAGTTCCTCTAGCAATTGTTGATGCAACTGTACTTACCGAAGCAGGGTATGTGGGTGAAGATGTGGAAACGATATTAACAAGACTTTTACAGTCTGCCGACTACGACATTGAAAAAGCACAACAAGGAATAGTTTTTATTGATGAAATAGATAAAATTGCACGTAAAGGAGATAATCCATCAATTACCAGAGATGTCTCAGGAGAAGGTGTTCAGCAGGCACTTTTGAAGTTACTGGAAGGTACAGTTGTTAATGTCCCTCCAAAGGGAGGTAGAAAACATCCAGATCAAAAATTTATTGAGGTAGACACCTCAAATATTTTATTCATAGCTGGAGGTGCTTTTGATGGAATAAATAGAGTAATTAATAATCGACTGAATCTCCAAGCAATAGGTTTTAAAAATCATGTTAAAGCAAAAAAAATTGATACAGAAAACTTACTTCAGTATATAACACCCAAAGATATTAGGACTTTTGGACTTATTCCAGAAATAATCGGAAGGCTCCCTGTTTTATCATATATGAATCCTCTTGATAAGTTCACCCTAAGATCTATTTTAACTGATCCAAAAAATGCTTTAATTAAACAATATCAAAAACTTTTTTTTATGGATAATATTTCATTGACTTTCACTTCTGGAGCACTTGATTTTATTGTTCAAAAAGCACTTGATTATAATTTAGGGGCTAGAGGGTTACGTTCTTTGTGTGAAGAAATCCTCAATCAATCTATGTTTGATCTTCCTGGAACTAATATAACTGAACTCAAAGTAACAAAACTATTTGTGGAGGAACAGTTGAAAAGAATCGAGCTTCATAGCTTAAAAGCAGTTTCCTAGCTTTAATTGTTGAGTTTTAACAATGAATTTATATAGTTTCTAGAGTTTGATAATCTTGGAATTTTATTTTGTCCACCAAGTTTATTATTAATAGAAAGCCAATCATAAAAAACACCTTTTTTCATAACAGTAACCACAGGACTTTCTAAGGTCATATTTTTATATCTTTTAGCTTCGTAATCTGAATTTAACTCTTTTAATTTTTCATCAAGAAATATGGAGAAACTTTCAATATTTTTTGGTTTTTTTTCAAACTCTATAAGCCATTGATGACTTCCCTTTGATTTTTTTCCCATAAAAACTGGACCAACTGTATAATTTACTATTGATACTTTAAATTTATTTGCTGCCATGCTAATTGCTTCCTCTGCGTTTTCGATTATTAATTCTTCTCCAAAAACATTAATGAAATGTTTTGTGCGACCTGTAATTTTAATTCGGTATGGATTTAAACTTGTAAATTTAATTGTATCTCCTATTAAATATCGCCAAAGACCAGCATTAGTTGTTATAACTAACGCATAATTCACATCAGTTTTTACTTCCCAAATAGGAATTGCATCTAGAATAGAATTATTGAACATATTCATTGGGATAAACTCATAAAAAATCCCATAGTCTAACATCAAAAGTAGGTCAGAACTTTTATTTTGATCTTGAATTGCAAAAAACCCTTCGGATGCATTGTATATTTCATAAAATTGAATTTGATTACCTTTTAATAGGTTTTCAAATTGACTTTTATATGGATTGAAATTTACCCCACCATGAAAATATACTTCAATATTGGGCCAAATATCACTTATATTAAATACTTTTTTTCTATTTAAAACATTTTGAAGCAGAATAAGCATCCATGAGGGTATTCCAGCTAGACTTGTTACTTTCTCATTTAAGGTTTCTGAAATTATAGCTTCCATTTTACTTTCCCATTCAGACATTAATGATACTTTGTTACTGGGAGTGCTTCCTAATTCAGCCCAAAAAGGAAGGTTATCTATAAAAATTGCAGAAAGATCACCAAAATAACTACTATTATTTTCATATAATTCTCCACTTCCTCCTAACCTTAAACATTTACCAGTCAATAGTTGAGAATCCCTATTGTTGTTTAAATAAAGAGATAACATGTCCTTCCCAGCTTTATAGTGACAGTCCTCTAAAGCTTCGATGCTAACAGGTATAAATTTACTCTTTGAATTTGTGGTTCCACTAGATTTTGCAAACCATTTTATTGTCGTTGGCCAAAACAAGTTTTGTTTACCTAGTCTGCAAAGTTCAATAGATTTGCTTATTTCCTCATATTTTACGATTGGAAGCCTTTGTTTAAAAGTTTGATAACTTTCAATTGAAGAAAATTTATACTTCTCCCCAATTTCAGTATTTTTAGCTGTATTAAGAAGTTTAAAAAGAACTTCTTGTTGAGTTTCGTTAGGGTATTTTATAAACAGTTCGATTTGTGTAATTCGTTTTTTTAAAGCCCATGATGCTATAGAATGAAATAAAGGAATTGGCATATGATACTTATATTTATAAAGTAAATTTAAAAACTTTCATTTATGTTTAGAGGTGTGTTAAAAAAAATGCTAACAACTAATAGTTCCCCAATAAGATATTTTTTGTCATTCGAAAATGATTTCATTGAGATTAATCAATGTATTGGAAGACAAGTCAATATTACTAAAATTGGAGAACAATGTTTAAGTTGTGGTAGTAAAAAACTCATTTTTAGACAGGGTTTTTGTAAAAGCTGTTTTTTTGAATCACCTCATATTGGAGATTGGATTATAAGACCTGAATTAAGTACTGCTCACCTGGGAATTCAAGATAGAGATCTTGAATATGAAAAAAAAATTCAATTACAACCACACATTGTTTATTTATCTCTTAGCAGCCATGTAAAAGTTGGTGTTACCAGAAAAGAACAATTAATAACTCGCTGGATTGATCAAGGAGCACAAAATGGAATATCGATTTTAGAAGTCCCGAACAGGTTTTTGGCTGGTAAAGCAGAGATTGAATTAAAAAAAGTATTTTCTGACAAAACTAATTGGAGAAAGATGCTTCAAAACGAATTTGAACCAGTAGATTGGAAATATACAAGAGAAAAGGCTATTCAAAACTTATCACATGATTTTAAGCCTTATGTTGTAAGTGAAATTAATTTAACTGAAATTAAATTTCCTATTGATAATTTTCCTAAAAAAGTAATTAGTTTGAATTTAACAAAACAAATTTCTTATAAAGGAATTTTATCAGGAATAAAAGGTCAATATTTAATTTTTAAAGACGATACTGTTTTTAATGTCAGAGGGAATGAAGGTACAGAAGTTATGATTTCTGTAGGCTAGTCTATAGTTTTATTTGAGTTCACAATTAATTCTTTTATTGACTTTATTTCATTTGATGTAAGATACCTATATTTTCCCACTTCTACATCTAATTTAATATTCATAATCCTAACCCTTCTGAGCTTAGTTACCCTGTAATCTAAATACTCACACATTCGTCTTATTTGACGATTCAATCCTTGAGTCAATATAATTTTAAATTGTTTTTTATGAGTTTGCTTGATAAAACATTTACGAGTAATAGTATCCAAAATTGGTATGCCTGAGCTCATTTTAGATACAAAATCATCTGTCACAGGCTTATTAACAGTAACTTGATATTCTTTTTCATGATTATTTCTTGCTCTTAAAATTTTATTTACAATATCTCCATCATTAGTTAAGAAAATTAGACCTTCGCTAGGTTTATCTAATCTTCCTATCGGATAAATTCTACTAGGGTAATTTATAAAATCAATAATATTATCTTTTTCTACACGTGTATCAGTAGTACAAACAATTCCAATAGGTTTATTAAAAGCAAGATAAACTTTTTTATTTTTTTTTGTATTTAATGTTTCTCCATCGACTTTGATTATATCTTCAAGATTAATTTTTTGACCAACCAGTGCAAGCTCACCATTTATTAAAACTCTTCCCTCTTGAATTAATTTATCTGCAGCTCTGCGCGAGCAAAATCCAATCTCACTAAAATATTTATTTAAACGAGTAGGTTTATTTATCATCTGTATTCCAATCAATTTCTTCTCCTATTTTCAGAGAAAACCTTCTTCTAAATAAATACACAAAAATGTATAGGAAAGGAGTGTCAATCAATGCAATAATTATTTTAAAAATAAACGAAGCCATTGAAAGTCCAATAAAATTTTCCCAGCTAAGAATATTAAAAACACATAATAATCCTACAACAGTTATGCTGTCTAAAAATTGAGATGCAAAAGTGGAAAAATTATTTCTTAGCCATAGTTTTTTTCCTTTTGTTAATTTTTTCCAAAAATGATAAATTTTAATATCAACAAACTGAGCAATTAGGTATGCAATCATTGAAGCTAATGCTGCTATTGGTGACAAAGCAAACACTTTTTCATACAACGTGTCATTTATGGGAGAATAATCAACAGCCGGCAGAATATTTCCGAGTAGTAGTATTCCTGCTGAGAAAAAAGAAGCAAATATTCCTGTAACAACAACAAGATTCGCTCTTCGTTTCCCATAAATTTCTGAAATTAAATCTGTAATTAAAAATGTAATTGGGTAAGGAAGTAATCCAACAGAAATCTCAAATAATGGTTGACCAAATAATGAGAAATCGATAGGATACCAATAAAAAAATTTTTGAAAAATAATATTAGATACTACAAGTGAAGTTATAAATAAAGCACTTAAAAATAGATAAATTTTTTCTGCAACAATTTTATCTGAAGCCCTCATTTTTTATTATAAAAATACTAATTAAATAATTTAACAATACAAAGATAGCGTTTTGTAATTTCGTATTATGATTGGAAATAATTTTCATAGAGTTTATATTTCTTTTGGAAGTAATAAAGGTAGAAGACTCGAAAATATAATTATATCTCTTAAGGAGATTGAAGTTCAGTTGGGAAGAATTGAAAAGATTTCAAATTTATATTTAACAAAATCCTGGGGGTTTAAAAGTAGAGATTTTTATAATGGATGCTTAATTTTAAAAACCAAATTTTCTCCAAGTATAGTATTGAGAAAAATCAAGTCTATTGAAAATTCTCTTGGACGGATTAAAAGTTTTAATGGTAAATATTTTTCAAGAGAGATAGATATTGATATTTTATTTTTTGATGATTTGATTATTAACTCACAAGAATTAAAAATTCCACATAAACAAATTCATAAAAGAAAATTTGTTTTAATTCCTATGCTTGATTTATCTCCTGAATTAATTCATCCAGAAAGCAAATATTCAATTAGTCAGCTTTTAAATAAGTCAAATGATGAATTAGAGGTAAGAAAAATTAAAAATGACAAATATTATATTCCTTTTTGGGATAAATACTCCTTTATTTCTATTGAAGGAAATATTGGAGTTGGAAAAACTACACTTAGTAAGAGTTTTAAATCTCATTTTAATGTTGAATTATTAAATGAAAATTTCAAAAAAAACCCCTTTTTGATTGAATTTTATCAAAATCCCAGAAAGTTTTCATTAAAGGCTGAAAAGTTTTTTTTAAAGGACAGGATAAATCAAATAAATGCTCATTTTCTAATTTCAAAAAACACAAAAACAATTAGTGACTTTTGGATTGGTAAATCTTTAGTTTTTGCAAAAAATAATCTTTCTAAAGGTTCTTTCGAAAAGTTCGTTAAGAATTTTGAAAAGCATAATTCAAACCTCAGATCTCCTGAAATTATAATTTATTTAAAACAAACCACTTCACAGTTAAAGAAACAAATTATTAAAAGAGGTAGATCATTTGAAATGGAAATATCAAATGAATATTTAAATTCAATTTCAAATGAATATGAATTAATTTTTAGTAAAAAAAATAATTTTATTTTATTTGTCCTAGAACCTCAAGAAGTTTTAAAACTTAAAAAGGAGCAAGTTCAGGAAAACCTCTATAGAAGACTTATAAACTTATAGTTTTACTATAAAAATCCCAAATTAATAGACCTACAGAAACAGAAATATTTAAAGAATGTTTAGTTCCAAATTGAGGGATTTCGACTACACCATCGGCAGTATTAACTACATCTTGAGAAATTCCTTTAACCTCATTTCCAAATATAAATGCATAGTTTTTACTTTTTAGTGGTTTAAATTTTTCTAACGAAGTTGAACCTTCAACTTGCTCTATGGCAATCACCTCTATACCTTTTTCCTTCAAATTATTTATCAGGTCCTTTGTGGATTTGTAATATTCCCACTCAACTGAATTAGTTGAACCTAAAGCAGTTTTTCGAATTTCTTTATGAGGGGGTTTAGCTGTTATTCCACACAAAAATATTTTCTCAATTAAAAAAGCATCAGCAGTTCTAAAAACAGATCCAATGTTATTCATACTTCTAATATTATCTAAAATTATAATTAATGGAGTTTTTGTAGCAGATTTAAACTCCAAAATGGTTTTTCTATTTAGTTCAATATTTTTTAACTTTCGCATTCTCAAAAATAAATAAAACATTGCTACAGTCTCTTTGTTTTTCTTTTTTTGATTTTATAAAAGTGTACATTAGTAAAAAAGCAAAAAAGTGCAAAAAAAAGTAAAGGAAACTCCTTTAATGAAACAATATAATCTGATTAAGCAAAAGTATCCTGATGCTATATTATTGTTTCGTGTTGGAGATTTTTATGAAACTTTTGGTGATGATGCAATTAAATCAGCTTCTATTTTGGGAATTATCTTAACAAAAAGAGGAGCTGGAAGTAACAGCGAAACTCCACTTGCTGGATTCCCACATCATTCTTTAGACACATATTTACCAAAGTTGGTGAAATCTGGTTGTCGTGTAGCGATTTGTGATCAATTAGAAAACCCTAAGTTAACAAAGACAATAGTTAAAAGAGGTGTCACTGAATTAGTCACTCCTGGAGTAGTTATCAATGATTCAATTTTAGATCACAATAAAAATAATTTTTTAGCTGCTATTTTTTTTGGAAAAACAAAAATTGGAATATCATTTATTGATATTTCAACGGGTGATTTTTGGGTTGGTCAAGGCAATAAAGATGTTATAGCTCAGTTTTTACAAAATTTTACACCAAGTGAAATTTTAGTAGGAAAACCGCAAAAAAATCTTTTTGAAAATAATTTTGGATCTAATTTGCCAACATTTTTTGTTGAGGATTGGGTATTCGAAAATGATTTTGCCAATGATAAATTAACTTCTCATTTTAAAACTAATTCTCTAAGTGGGTTTGGAATTAATAATTTATTTGAGGGTTGTAACTCTGCTGGAGCAATTCTTCACTACCTCTATGAAACTCAACAAAAAAAATTAAGTCACATAACTAAAATTCAAAGGTTAGTTAGCTCTAACTATGTTTGGATGGATGATTTTACAATTAAAAACTTAGAATTATTTCACGCTTCAAATAATGAAGGAGTTTCATTAATTAAAATTTTAGATCACACTAAGACTTCAATGGGGGCACGAAGAATGAGACATTGGCTTGCTTTTCCTTCAAAAGATATAAATGAAATAAACCATCGTCAACATACAGTAAAGGCAATTATAGATAATGAAACAGTCTATAGTTCTTTAGAAGACTTGCTTCCAAAAATAATTGATTTAGAAAGGGTAATGTCAAAAATTTCAACTCATAAAGTTTCTCCAAAAACTTTGGTTCATTTAAACGAGTCTCTAAATTTTATTCCGAACATTTTGGATATTTTAAATAAAAGTGGAGATAAAATATTAATGGATAAGGCCTCTAAATTTCCTTCTGTTAATGAGTTGATTAAAATTCTTTCAAACACATTGGATTCAAATGCCCCAGCTCAATTAAATAAAGGAAACGTTATTGCTGTTGGGGTTTCCGATGAACTAGATGAATTAAGAACTTTGCTTTTAACAACTAAATCTCATTTGGATGATCTTTTAAATAATGAAATAGAAAGAACTAAAATAAGCTCACTGAAAATAGCCTATAATAATGTTTACGGGTACTATATAGAGGTTAGAAATACTCATAAAGATAAAGTCCCTGAAGAATGGATTAGAAAGCAAACATTAGTTAATGCTGAAAGGTATATTACAGAAGAATTAAAGGATTTTGAGTCAAAAATATTTGGAGCTGAAGATAAAATTAAATCTATTGAAGATAGTCTTTATGAAAAGCTGTTAAATCAACTTCAGGATTATTTAACAACTCTTAAGTTAGCTTCAAATGAACTTTCGTCTTTAGATTGTTTTTGGAGTTTTTCATTTTCAGCAATAAAATATAACTATACATCTCCAAAATTTGTAGAAAATAATTTTCTTTATATCGAAGAGGGAAGGCATCCAGTAATTGAACAAGAAATGCTACATGAAGTCAAATATGTTCCAAATACTGTGAAATTAAATAATGAGGATCAACAATTAATTATGATTACTGGTCCAAATATGTCTGGAAAATCTGCACTTCTCAGACAAACAGCACTAATAACAATTATGGGTCAAATGGGTAGCTACGTTCCTGCTAAATCTGTTGAAATGGGGGTAGTTGATAAAATTTTTACTAGAGTTGGTGCAAGTGATAATATTTCAAAAGGAGCTTCAACATTTATGGTCGAAATGAATGAGTCTGCAACAATCTTGAACAATTTTACAAAGCATAGTTTAATTTTACTTGATGAAATAGGAAGAGGAACAAGCACATATGATGGAATTTCAATTGCTTGGGCAATAGCTCAGTACCTTCATGAACACCCTCAAAAACCAAAGGTTTTATTTGCAACTCATTATCATGAATTAAATGTAATGTCTAAACAATTTCGTAGGATTAAAAATTATAATGTTTCTGTTAAAGAATTGAAGGATAAAGTTTTGTTTTTAAGAAAATTAGAGTCTGGAGGAAGTGCTCATAGTTTTGGAATTCATGTAGCAAAAATGGCTGGGATGCCTAAAGAAGTAATACAAACTGCAACAAAAAAATTAAAAGCCCTTGAAAATTCAAACGTACTAGAGGATAGAAAAAGTGCTGTAGAAGAAAAAGAGTCCTCAGTTCAAATGACGATGTTTAAGCTTGATGATCCAATATTAGAAGCATTACGCGAAGAAATTAAAGAACTAGACATTAATTCTTTGACTCCTATTGAAGCATTAATGAAGCTAAACGAAATAAAGAGAAGATTAGGGGTTGATTAATTTATTATTATTTAAAAATTTTTATTCACCTGTAACAGCTTTTTACATGATTATTTTATATTTGTAAACCTTTTGCGAAAGTAGCTCAGGGGTAGAGCATCACCTTGCCAAGGTGAGGGTCGCGGGTTCAAATCCCGTCTTTCGCTC
>NZFW01000008.1 GCA_002690805.1 Flavobacteriaceae bacterium | reverse complement strand
TTTGGCTGAATATCGATTAGCTTTAAAAAAATATTCTAACAGATAAATGTTATGAAAAAATATTATTCATTAATACTGACTTTTATTCTTGTTGTGATTGCTTTTAGATTATTTCCAGTAATAATCAATAGAATTTCAAATTCACAAATTATTGATAATGACAGACTTTCTGGTTCTCAGCCTTTATCATTCATTACTCTTAATGATAAAGCCAGGAAAGTTCCTTCGTTTTTAATGACAAATCAGGATCACTTAATGATTGGAAATGAGGATTTTCTTGGAAAAGTTTACGTTGTTGAGTTTTTTTTTACCACATGTCCAAGTATCTGCCCTATTATGAATAAAAACATGAAGCGTTTGGAGGCTAAGTTTGGGAATAGGAATGACTTCGGTATAGCCTCTTTTACTATTGATCCCGATCATGACACCCCAAAGGTTTTAAAAGAATACTCTGAATTATATAATGTTTTTTCTAAAAATTGGCACTTTTTAACTTCTGATAAAAAGACTGTTTTTGAGTTATCTAACAAAGGGTTTAATATTTTTTCTAAAATAAATCCAGATGTAGCTGGTGGTTTTGAACATCAAGGTTTTTTTGCCTTAATTGATAAAAAAGGCTACATTCGATCTAGATTTGATTCTTATGGAAATCCAATTGTGTATTATTTAGGAATTGATCAAGAAGACCCTAATGTTTTGGATGGAACAGATATGTTATTAGAGGATATTCCAAAGCTTTTAAAAGAATAATATTATGGGAAAAAGTAAAGAATCCATTAAACCAAATTTAAAATACAAGAAATGGATTGTTACAATATCAGTAGCAATTCCCTCTGCAGTGGCAATCTTATTTGGAATCAGGATTCCAAATGTTGAACCTCTTAATTTTTTACCTCCAATTTATGCTTCAATAAATGCTGTTACTGCTATTTTGTTAGTTTATGCGTATTTTTCTATAAAACAAAAAAAAATTATTTTACATGAAAGATTAATGAAGTGTGCAATTGGTCTTTCTGTCGTTTTTTTGTTAATGTATGTGGCATATCACATGACATCTGATCCAACTCCATATGGAGGAAAGGGTTTAATTCGAAATATTTATTTTTTTATTTTAATATCTCATATTATACTTTCAATTGGAATTATTCCTATGGTTTTAGTTACATATGTTAGAGCTATTTCAAAACTATTTGAAGACCATAAGAAAATTGCTCGAATTACTTTTCCAATATGGCTTTATATAGCCGTAACAGGTGTAATTGTTTATATAATGATATCTCCATACTATGTCAGTTAATTCAATTAAGAAATTTATTTTATTTGTTTTTATTTTATTGTTATTTTCAGACCCTATGAATGCTCAATGCTCAATGTGCCGAGCTGTTTTAGAGTCTGAAGAAGGTCAACAGACTGCTAAAGGTATTAATGATGGAATTATTTATTTAATGGCTATTCCATATATACTTGTTGCTTTGGCTAGTTGGAGAATTTACAAGATATATAGAAAATAATTTTTTTGTATTTGGTTTATAAAATAAACTAGTTTATATTTGTAAAAAAATTATATGAAATCAGTAGAGCAAATCAAATTGATAAATGAGACCATTAATAAAACCAAAGAAAATTTAAAGCCTTTAAGTTTCAATCTTATTTTTTGGGGTATAATGATTAATATTATGAGTCTTGTTCATTACCTTTTTCCCTCGTTTATTCAACACACAAAATATACTGTTTTAGCTTATTGGGTAATTCTCCCTACTCTCGGCATGATTTATACAATAAGATGGAATATTAAAAAAGGAATTGAGATTGGATATGAAACTATTATGAATAGAACTATAAAAATAATATGGGGTGTTTTTGGATTTGGATGGATGTTGATTGTTTTCACCGCATTATTAAATGGATTCAATCCAGTTCCATTAATTTTATTTCTTCTTGGACTAGTCTTAATGATGAATGGATTAATTATAAAATTTAAACCATTGACAGCTGGAGGTATTGTTATGTTTATGTTTATTTATAGTATAATTTTAAATCCTGATGCTAATTATTTACTTGTTAATATGGCTGGAGGGACACTTGGAATGTTGATTCCAGGAATATTTTTAAGTAGAATGAAAGTTAATCAATAAACCAAATATGAAAAAGTTATACAGATATCCCGATAAAGGATATATAGGAGGAGTGTGTCATGGTCTTGCAATACACACTAATATAGATCCTATTTTGTGGAGGGTGTTAACTGTGTTTTCTGGTTTTGCAATTATATATATAATACTATGGATTTTTGTACCAAAGCCGCCTAAAGAGATTAATTTAAAATAGCAGAGCTTGATTTGATAGCAACAAAATAATGAATAAAGATTTAGAAAAATTACTTTTTAATCCAATTCGCCTTAGGATCATTTCATTTTTAATTTCTGTTGATAACGCAAGTTTTAATAAATTAATTGAGGTTTCTGGAGCATCAAAAGGTAATATAAGTGTTCAGATAAAAAAACTAAATGATGCAGGCCTTATAAGAGTAAAAAAGCAATTTAAAGATAATTATCCTTTGACACTTTGTTCAATAACTTCAAAAGGAAAAAAATATTTTGAAATTTTCTTCAATGAATTAAAATCTTTTAAAAAATAAATATTTTATGTACTATGTTTTGCATAGTACTATTTATAAAACTATATTTGAAAATAGCATACAAATTAATACTTATGAAAAAAATATTGGTTGCCTTATTTCTCATAACTTTTACTTCATGTGGCTATATTAATCCAGTTGTTGAAGTTAAAACTGATCTTAACATAACTATTGATGGAGAAAATATTGATGGAATTCAAGGTGAGTGGATAATAATTCAAGAAGAAGAGAAAAAGGATGGAAAAAATACTGTAGCAATTAGAATCGAAAAAAAAGAAATCTAAAAATTTAAATTGCTCATGAATATTGTTAATACGAAAGCTCAAATGAGAAAAGGGATACTTGAGCTATGTATTTTATTGATTCTAAATAAAGATTCCAAATATTCTTTTGAAATTTTAAAAACATTAAAAGACCATCATATGTTAATTGTCGAAGGAACTTTATACCCGTTATTAACAAGGTTAAAGAATAGTGAGCTTTTAGAGTATCGATGGGAAGAATCGAAAAATGGACCCCCGAGAAAGTATTATAATATAACTAGAAATGGAAAAGAGTTTTTATCTGAACTAAATATTTCTTGGAATGAATTATCAAAGAGTGTTAATGAGCTTTTAAAAAAGGAAATATGAATAAAACAATCAATATTAACCTTGCGCAAATCAACTTTTCTTTAGATGAAAAAGGGTATTTAAAATTAAAATCTTATTTAAAAGAATTGGATAACTTATTTGATTCTACCTCAGGAAAAGAGGATATAATAGAGGATATAGAATCCCGAATTGCTGAATTGTTTTCTCAATTTAAAAAGTTTGATGATTATGTAATCTCTGAAAAAGAAGTTGAATCTGTTATACAAACTATGGGCAGTGTTGAGGATTTATCAGATGATGAAATTTTAAATGAAAATCCTTCCTCCAAAACTTCTCGTAAGTTTTTTAGAGATCCAGATGACAATTGGATAGGAGGAGTTGCCGGAGGTATTAGTAAGTATTATAATCTAAATAGTGCTTGGGTAAGAATTATTTTATTGATTCTTTTAATATTTGGAGTACCATTTACTATTCTTATATATGTTTTATTTTGGATTTTCACTCCAGAGGCAAAAACAACCTTAGATAAAATAAAAATGAAAGGAGAGTCTGTAAATATTAATAGTATTAAAAATACAATTAAAGAAGGTTACGAAGAGTTTAGTAGCTCTGTTGAATACGATGAAAATAAAATAATTAATTCAATTTCAGTTTTTTTTAAATCCATCATAAAAGCTTTCATAAAAATAATTCCTTTTATTTTAAAAGCATTTGCATATTTTGTTGGAATTCTTCTTTTTATAATTTCATTATTTGGAATAATTGGTTCAATATTTGGATTTTTACTTACTGCTTTTTTTACTGATATTCCTTTCAGTCTTACTATGTTTGGGGTGGGGCTGGAAGGTATATTAATATTTTGTTTTTGTGTATTCACTTTAGTAATTCCCTTGTTCTTTTTATTTAATTTATCATTAATTCTTATTAGTAGAAATCCAAAAATCATGTTGAATACTTTTTCAGCATTTATTTTATTAGGTTTTTGGGTTTTCTCTATAATTCTAATAATTTTCATGATAACAGTGGGAGTCCTTGACATGGATTTGATTAATTATAATTCAATTTTTAAACTAATAATTAAGTGATAAAATTAATGGATATAAAAAATAGACTTTCATTAATAAAATGTTTAAGTATAAGTTTAAAATTTTTACTGATATTTCTCAGTTCAAATTCTTATGTGTCTTATGGTCAAGAAATTATCGATCACAATATTTTATATTATAAAAAGCATAGAGGCCCCATCACATTAAATATAGAAGTTGTTAATTTAAAAAATAATGAAGGATTTTTAATTCTTGGTCTTTTTGATGAAAATAAAAAGGAAGTTGTAACAGTTAAAAATATAATTATTGTTGATCGTAAAACCAATATTAAAATAGATTCTCTAAAATCAGGAAAATACGTTGTAAGATTTTGGCACGATTCAAATAAAAATGGAAAATTAGACACCAATTTCATTGGAATACCAAAAGAGGAATTTGGAAATTCAAATAATATCAAACCAAATTTTGGTCCTCCAAAATTTGAGGATATGATTTTTAAAATTGAAAATGATATGCTTTTAAAAATGACAGCTCAGAGTTTAAACCTTTAGCTTAAAAAAACATCTAACTCATTATAAATAAACGTATGTTAAAAATGTATATTTGCACCGAAATTTTTTTTAGATGATAAACATTGAAAATCTACATAAGTCTTATAAAATGGGTAAAAATACTTTGCACGTTTTAAAAGGAATTGATTTTAAGGTTGATGAAGGAGAACTAGTTGCTATTATGGGTTCTTCAGGCTCAGGCAAATCTACACTTTTAAATATTGTTGGAATGTTAGATCTTTTAGATGAAGGTCAGTATTCTCTTGATGATGTAATTATAAAAGATTTAGATGAAACTAAGGCTGCAAGATACCGTAATAAGTTCCTGGGCTTTATTTTCCAATCGTTTAATTTAATAAATTATAAAAATGCTCTTGAAAATGTTTCCTTGCCACTTTACTATCAAGGAATAAAAAGAAAAGAACGACAAGAGGTTGCTTTAAGCTATTTAGAGAGGGTTGGTCTTAAAGATTGGGCAACTCACCTGCCAAGTGAATTATCAGGAGGGCAAAAACAAAGAGTTGCGATTGCAAGAGCTATGGCTGCTAGACCAAAAGTTTTATTAGCAGATGAGCCTACAGGAGCCCTAGATACAACTACATCCTATGAGGTTATGGATTTAATTCAGAAAATCAATGAGGAAGGTAAAACAATTTTAGTGGTTACTCATGAGGAAGATATTGCCAAGATGTGCAAAAGAATAGTTAGGTTAAAGGATGGTGTTATCGTAGAAGACAAAAAAACAAATCAGGTATTAGCTTCAAATTATGTTTAGTTTAGATCGTTGGCAAGAAATTTTTCAAACAATAGCAAAAAACAAACTCAGAACTTTTTTGTCAGGCTTTACTGTTGCTCTTGGTATATTCATATTTATTATACTATTTGGTTTTGGTAATGGTCTAAAAAATACTTTTAAAGAGGAATTTTTAGATGATGCTACAAACACACTAAGAATTTTTGCAGGAAAAACTTCTAAACCCTACAAGGGATTTAAATCAAATAGACGAATAGAATTTAAAAACTCAGATTTAGAAGATATTAAGTTAAATTTCCCTTTTTACCTTCAATATATTACACCACGAATTAATAGATATACTACTTCGAGTTATAAGAATGAATCAGATCGATATCAGTCTCGAGGAGTTTCACCATCTCATCAATATTTTGAAAAAACAATAATGATGAGTGGTAGGTTTTTAAATGAAAATGATATAAATAAAAAAACAAAAAACGCAGTCATAGGTAGATTAGTAGCATTAGACCTTTTTAAGCAAGAAGAGCCTCTTGGTAAATATATTTCATTAGATGGAGCTGCTTTCAAAGTAATAGGAGTTTATCAAGATGAAGGAGGAGATAACGAGGAAAGAGTAATATATCTTCCTTATACTACAAGACAGCTTCTTGAAAAAAGTAATGATAAAATTGATCAAATATTAGTTAGTTTCAAACCTGAGCTAGGATCAAAAATTGCTCTTATTTTCGAGAAAAAACTTAGATTATTTTTAAAAAATAAAAAGTCAATTGATCCAACTGATTCAAAAGGTATTTTTATAAGAAATGTAGCTCAGCAAGCAAGTCAAAATGAACAATTCTCAACTGGCCTACAATATATAGTTACTTTTGTTGGACTTGGAACTTTAATAGCAGGTATAATAGGTATCTCTAATATTATGGTTTTTGTTGTAAAAGAAAGAACAAAAGAATTAGGAGTTAGAAAAGCATTAGGAGCTACTCCAAGATCCGTAATTGCGATGATATTACAAGAATCTATTTTTATAACAACCCTTTCAGGATCTATAGGGATGGTGATTGCAATTTTTATCCTACAAAACTTAGGAAATACATTAGATAAGTTTTTTATTAGAAATCCATATGTAGATATTTCAACTGCACTTTTTTCAACATTTATTTTAATAATATTTGGAGCTATTGCTGGATATATTCCTGCCAAAAGAGCTGCTTCAATTAAACCAATAGTTGCTTTGAGAGATGAATAGTTTGAAAATAATTTTCGATAAAGATACCTGGCAAGAAATTTTTGGATCAATTCAAAAAAATAAGGTGAGAACTGCAATAACTGTTGTTGGAGTTCTTTGGGGAATATTCATATATATAGCTTTATCAGGGTCTGCAAAAGGTTTAGATAATGGTTTTGAAAGACAGTTTCAAAATGTGGCTATGAATTCAATGTTTGTTTGGGCTCAGTCAACAAGTATCCCATATAATGGATTCAAAATCGGAAGAAATCCTGAGTTAAAACTTCAAGATGTCGAAATATTGAGAAATCGAATACCCGAAATTAAATATATAGTTCCAAGAAATTCTAGAGGAAGTTTTAGTGGAGGAAGTCCTGCAAACATTGTGAGAAATAATAATTCTGGAGATTATGCAATATATGGTGATTTCCCTGAGTTTAGAAAAATCTCCACTCAGGATATTTATGATGGAGGAAGATTTATAAATGAAGATGATATAAAATATAAAAGAAAAGTTTGCGTAATTGGCGAGAGAACAGCAGCAGATTTGTTTGAATCTAATGAAAATCCTGTTGGAAAATATGTTAGAGTAGATAATGTATACTTTAAAGTTATTGGAGTATTAGTTTTTAGACAGGGAAGTCCTTTTGATTCTGATTCTGATGTGTTTATTCCATTTTCCACGTATCAAAATTTATATAATACTGGCGATTTTGTTGGGTGGTTAAATATAGCTGCTTATGATGATGCAGATGTTGTTCAAGTAGAAAAAGATGTTAAACAGATGCTAAAAAGAATTCATAAAGTTTCTCCTAAGGACGAGAGAGCATTCGGATCTTTTAATCTCGGTGAGATTTTCAATAGCATTATGGGTTTTGCTAATGGATTAACCTTTTTATCTTTAGTAGTAGGTATTGCAACAATTATAGCTGGAGTTATTGGGATTGGAAATATTTTACTGATTTCAGTTAAGGAAAGAACCAAAGAGCTCGGAGTAAGAAGAGCTTTAGGAGCTACTCCAGGAGAGGTGCGTGTGCAAATAATATTGGAGTCAGTTTTTCTAACAATAATTGCTGGAATTTTAGGAATAATTCTTGGTTCGTTTGTTTTAGCTGGAATAAATGCTTTTACAATTGATATGACCGACTTCCCATATACTAATCCAACAGTTCCAATATATTTAGTTTTGGGAGCCTTGTTCATCATGGTAACACTAGGTACTTTAATTGGATTGATCCCTGCTCAAAGAGCGGTAAGCATTAAACCCATAGACGCATTAAGAGAAGAATAATTTTATAAAATAAATCTAGTAAAACAATGAAAATTTTAAAATACATAACAATAACACTAATAATTTGCGGCTCATTATTTTCAACAGCCTATTTTATTAAAACAAATAGTAAATCAATTACTGTTTATGAAACTGAATCTCCTTTTATTGATACTGTAGAAGAAAAGACTGTTGTAACTGGTAGAGTTATTCCAGAGGATGAAGTTGAAATTAAACCTCAAATTTCTGGAATTATCCAAGAGCTATTTGTAGAAGAGGGAGATAAAGTAAAAGAAGGGGATCTCTTAGCTAAAGTTAAAGTTGTTCCCAATGAAGGATCATTGAACAGTGCTAAAGGAAGAGTAGCATCATTAAAAATAATCCTTGATAACGCAAAAATTGAATATGATAGAAATAAATCTCTGTATGAAAAAGATATAATATCCAAACAAGATTTTCAAAATGCATCTTTAAGTTATAATAGATCAAGTCAAGATTTAGCTAATGCAAAAAGTGACCTTCAAGTAATTCTTTTGGGTTCAGCTGGAGGATCTTCAACAGCTAATACCAATATTCGAGCAACTGTCGCTGGCACAGTTTTAGAAATTCCTGTAAAAGCTGGAGATCAGGTAGTTGAAAGTAATACTTTTAATGCAGGTACAACAATAGCGACTATTGCAGACTTAAATAAAATGATTTTTGAAGGTAAAATTGATGAGTCAGATGTTGAAAAATTGGTAATTAATATGCCGTTAACAGTAAAGCTTGGAGCAATTCAGGATAAAGATTTTGAGGCAAAATTAAAATTTATTGCACCAAAAGGAAATGAAGAGCAAGGAGCTGTAAAATTTAAAATTGAGGGGGATGTATTTTTAGATAATTCAGTTAGTGTTAGAGCTGGATATAGTGCTAATGCTTCACTGGTATTACAAAGAAAGGATAGTGTAATGGTTATTCCAGAAGCATTACTTCAATTTGATAGAAAAACAGAGGAAACATACGTAGAGATCGAAAAGAATGATCAATCCTTTGAAAGAATTGATATAAAAGTTGGAATTTCAGATGGTATTAATGTAGAGGTTGTATCAGGTATCTCAATGGATGATAAAATTAAAGTTTGGAACAAAACGACGCCTGAAAAAATAGGGGATTCTGACGACGATAATGATTCTGAAAACATTGAAGATTAATTTAATAGACTTATTTAAGTATTGATATGAAATATATTTTAACTTTTTACCTATTTATTTTTTCCAATTATATTTTTTCTCAGGCAATGTCTCTTGAGCAGTGTGTTGAAATGGCTATTGAAAAAAATATATCAATTAAACAGTCAATTCTGGAAATAGAAAATGCAACCGTAGATAAATCTAATGCGATTGGTAATTTTTTACCAAATTTCAATGCCCAATCATCTCATTCATGGAATGTGGGGCTTAATCAAAACATAACAACTGGATTATTAGAGAATCTTACCACTCAATTTAGTTCAATGGGAGCTAATATAGGAATTGATGTTTATAAAGGTCTTCAAAACATTAATAGTCTCCACAGAGCTAATTTAAATATTCTTGCAAAGAACTATCAGCTGGAAGATATGATTGACGATACCAAGTTGTTAGTAGCCAATAGTTATCTTCAGGTTTTGTTCAATTTTGAAATTTTAAATACACAAAAAAGTCAATTAATTGTCGCAAAAGAACAATTAAAAAGAACATCTTCTTTAATAGAAGCAGGGGCTCTTCCCAGTGGAGATATTTATGAACTTGAAGCCAATCTAGCAAGTCAACAACAGGCAATTATTCAAGCTGAAAATAACTTTATATTATCTAAAATTAGTTTGGCACAATTACTTCAGATTTCTGATTATGAGAATTTTAATATTATTTATGATGACCTAGATATCCCTTTTTCTCAGATTTTAGAACAAAACCCAAAATCAATTTTTGAAAAGGCTTTGACTTTTAGAAATGATATTAAATTAGGAATAGTAAATATAGACATTGCAGAAAAAGATATTGAAATTGCAAAAGCTTCGTTAAAGCCAAGCTTGAGAGCATTTTATAGTTATAGCAATAGAATAGGATATTCTGATCGATTAATTGGAACTGGAGATTTTTATTTTGCTCCAATAGGCACTGTGCTTTCATCTGGAGAGACAGTTGTTAGGGAAGTTGAAAATAGAATGGCTGCTCCTCCTTTGTCTTTTTCAGATCAATTCAAATTTAATGAAGGTCAGAACTATGGACTAAGTTTGAGTATTCCTATTTTCAACGGCTTTGCTTCAAAAAATTCTGTAAAAAGAGCTAAAATAAATTTAGAACGAACAAAAAACACTTTTGAAAGACAAAAACTTGATCTGGAGGCACAAATTAATCAAGCATTTAATGATTCAAGAGGAGCGTACAAGTTTTACGAAGCATCACAAAAAACAGTTAAGTCTAGGGAAATAGCCTTTAAAAATACTCAGGACAGATTTCAGGCTGGTGTAATGAATTCTTTTGATTATGTTCAAGCTAAACAACGATATGAACAATCATTATCTGATCAAATAAGAGCCAAATTTGATTATATTTTTAAACTAAAGGTGGTTGAGTTCTATTTTGGAATTCCTCTATCTATAGAATAATTTAAATGAGTTCTTGGATATTAAATATTGAAACCTCAACCAAAAACTGTTCGGTAGCTCTAAGTTATAAGGGAAATCTTATTAATGCTATTGAGCAAAGCAGTGAAAGTTATAGTCATGGGGAACAACTTCATCCTTGTATAGATAAATTAATTAGTGAATCTAAAATTAAATTATCAAATCTTTCAGCGGTTGCTGTAAGTAAAGGTCCAGGATCATACACTGGTCTTAGAATTGGAGTCTCAGCAGCCAAAGGACTTTGCTATTCATTAAATATCCCTTTAATTTCTCTGAATAGCTTGTCAATTCTTTCAAGAAAAATAAAGGTAAGTAAAGGTACTCTTTTGGCTCCAATGATTGATGCACGTAGATTGGAAGTTTACACACAACTATTGGATTATCAGTATAAAATTATTAAAAATACATGGGCCGAAATTATCACTAAAGATAGTTTCAGTAGCTTTATGTCTAACAATAGTATTTTAGCTTTTGGAACTGGATCTCAAAAGACTAAAAGTTCAATTAAAAATTTAAAATATAAAGTTCTTGACAAATTATATGAGCCTTCATCAAAAGAAATGGCTGCTCTTTCATATAAAAAGTTTTTAAAGAAAGAATATGAAAATATTGCTTACTTTGAGCCATACTATTTAAAAGAATTTTATAACCCAGCATTTAAATAACCCAGTATTTAATTAACCGTTAATAGCATTGACAGTTTCAACTTGTCCAGGCATCATCTCCTTTAACATATTTTCAATTCCATTTTTTAATGTAAGAGTAGATGAAGGACATCCACTGCATGCTCCTTGTAATATTACATTTACATTCTGTTTTTCAGGAATATAGGAGTCAAATATTATGCTTCCTCCATCAGATGCCACAGCAGGTTGAATATATTCATCAAGAATAGAAATAATTTTTTTTTCTATTTCAGTAAGATTATATTTTTTGGGTTTAATTTTTGATGAGGTTATTTTAAAAGAACTATTTAGCTCTTTTTTTTCCTTCAGGCCTCTGGTTAATAATTCTCTAATTTCTAGAATAACAATATCCCATTCAGTTACATCAAACTTTGTAATAGAAATATAATTTTCAGAGATAAAAACCTCTTTAACATATGGTAGATTAAAAAGTTCTATTACTAATGAAGCTCCTTTCGCATCATCAATATTTTTATATTCAATATTGTTTTCAACTAATTTTTTGTTCGCTACAAACTTCATAACTGATGGATTTGGGGTGCTTTCAGCATAAATACTGATAGGAGTTTTAGATTCAGTAGGCTCAACATTAAATATAATACCATCTGAATTCAAGTAATTTTCGATTTGATCAGAGACCTCATTTATCACCTCTTCCCATTCTAAAATATTGAAGCGTTCAATTTGAATTGATGTATTATTTAGAGTAACAGATTTGACAAAAGGTAAGTAGAAAAGTTTTTGAACAATAGGAGAGTTTTTCGCATCATCTATATTATTATATGTTTTTGAATATAAAATCCCTAAAGACTTTTCAAATTCAAAAGTAGCTATTGGATTACCAATTTCACTTTTCCCAACAACATTAAACGATTTCATTTTTTTTTTTTTGTAAAAATACCACATCAATTTGATATTATTTAAATTAGTGGTAATCAAATTTCTAAATATGCTCATTAAGAGTGTTCGAGGTTTTACTCCTGAGTATGGAGAGGGATGTTATTTTGCAGAAAATGCATCTATTATTGGAGACTTGAAGCTAGGTAATAAATGTTCTGTTTGGTTTCAAGCGGTCATTAGAGCCGATGTAAATTCAATAAGAATTGGTGATCGTGTAAATATACAGGATGGAGTGGTCATTCATGCAACTTTTGAGAAAGCATCAACAATTATTGGTAATGATGTTTCTATTGGTCATAAAGCTATAGTTCATGGATGCAAAATTGATGATAGTGTTTTAGTTGGTATGGGGAGTATAATTATGGATGATTGTATAATTGGTTCTAATAGTATAATTGCAGCAGGATGTGTATTGCCAAAAGGAACCATCGTCCCACCTAATACAATTTATGCTGGAGTTCCTGGAAAAAAAATTAAAACAGTAAGTGATTTTCTACAAAAGAATGAAATTGAAAGAATAGCTAAAAGTTATATTACCTACTCATCATGGTTTAAATAAAAACCTCATCATTTTAGGATGAGGTTAGAAATTTATTTAAAACCCTAGTTCGTTTTTAACATCAACCAAAAGATCTTTTCCTTTAGCCATAATAACAAAACCTCCAGGAGTAGCATCCAATACGTAATCGAAACCTTGAGCAGCTGCAACTTTCTCAATGGCAGCACGAGCCTTTTCAATTAAAGGAGACATCATGTCTTGTTGTTTCTTTTGAAGATCTTGTGCTGCAGTTTGTTCAAACTTTTGAATATTCTGTTGCATTGCTTGTAACTCTTCTGCTCGAGCTTGATTAGTTATTTCTGTTTGATTTGCAGCATCGGCTGAATAAGTTTGTTGTTTAACTTGTAATTCTTTTATGGTATTTTGAATGTCAGTAGTATAAGTCTTTTGAAGCTTCTCTAATTCTTTTTGAGCCGCAATAACTTCTGGCATATCTGTTATAAGTTTTTGAACATCAATGTGAGCTACTTTTGATTGTGAATTAGCAACTTGAATAGGAGCTATCAATAAAAGTACAAATGTGAAGAGTTGAATTAAATGTTTCATTTTTAAATTTATTATTTCAGGTTATTAATTTTTGTTTTTTAAAGCGTTTATTTTTTCGTTTCTCGCTTTTATTTTTTCTTTAACTTTTATTCTTTTTAGAACTAGGTCGCTAATATCGTAATTTTTTGCTGAATATAGCATAACTATATCTGAAGATCGATCAAAAATAAAATCATATTTTTTTTCTTCGGCTATTTGTTGAACAATAATGAGAACTTGATCTTGAATGGGGGTTATTAATTTTCTTCTCTGTTTAATTCTATCTCCGTTGGGACCAAATCTCTTTTCTTGAAGTGCAATAATTTCATTTGCATAATCATTAATTTCTATTTCTCTGTCTGATATTAGTTCGGGTGTTAATAAAACCCTTTCAGCATTGAGTTGATTTTGAAATTGAGATAACTGATTTTTTTTCTGTTCAATCTCCTTTTTCCACTGAATTATTCTGTCATCAAGTATCTTTATTGATTTTTTATATTCGCTCACATTATCAAGAATTACATTCATATCTATATATCCAATCCTTACTCCTTTTTGTGCATTAATTAAGTTATATGAAAATAAAATTGTTATAAAACACAAAATTTTCAAAATATATTTGAATTTAAGATTTGGAATCATAATATTGTTGATTGTATTCTTGTAACGGGTATATATCTATTTTATTTTGAAATTATGGTGAAAATTTAAAAGTTTTGACCAATTATAAAATGTGTTTCCCATCCGTTTGGAGTAGTATCTCCAGGAGTTGTACTGTCAAAACCATGTCCAAAATCAATACCTAATAAACCAAATGCAGGCATAAAAATCCTAACTCCCAATCCAGCTGATCTTTTAGATTCAAATGGATTGAACTGTCTAAAACTATTGTATCCATTTCCTGACTCTAAGAATGAAAGCGCAAAAATTGACGCAGCAGGTTTTAGAGTTATTGGATAACGAAGTTCAATTGTAAATTTATTATATAAAAGTGATCCATCTCTCGAAGATAGTGATTGATTTGGATAACCTCTAAGGGCAATTACTTCCCTTCCATCCATAGACCATTGATTATTCATTCCATCACCCCCAAGGTAAAATCGCTCAAAAGGAATATTACCTCGATCTGTGTTGTAAGATCCAATAAATCCAAAATCTGTCTGTGTTTTTAAAATTAATTTATCAATTATTCTTGTATACCATGTACCGTTAAATTTTATTTTATAGTATTCAAGCCAGAGAAACTTTGCTTGATCTATTTTCTGTGTATCTGAATCTCCGTTGGGTAATTGAAACTCTGGTCGTTCTTCCATATTTGAGAAATCCTCTCCTGTTATTAATGAATAAGGAAGCGTAAACTTACCACTCAATGTAAAGGTGGAGCCCCCGACAGGAAATATAGGGTTTGTATATGTATTATTTCTGGACAGGGAAATTGTATAATTTAAATTATTAGCCTTACCATCTCCAAAAGTAAATAAGCCAGTGTAGTAGTTTTTAAGGTCAAAAAGTTGATATTGAACGGCTTGAGATAGTGTAAAATAATCGTCAGGAACTCTTAGTCTCTTGGCAATACCTAGACTTGCACCACTAATTTGCATGTACTGGGATTTATCTGCTCTTCCTGTAAAAAAGTCATATCTGTATTGTATTGTATGAGATAATGATGTAGATAATTGAAAAGGTTGTTTGCCTCCTAGCCATGGTTCAGCGAAACTAAAACTATAAGTACTATAAAATTGACTTGCTTGAAGTCTAAGACTTAGTGTTTGACCATCTCCCATTGGAAGTGGTTTAAAAGATTTTCTATTTTTTAGGCCTCTAGCAGAAAAGTTATTGAATGAAAAGCCTAATGTCCCAATAAAACCACCTCCACCATATCCACCTTGAAGTTCTATTTGGCTCTGCCCACTCTCAACAAGCCCATATTCGATATCTACCGTGCCTTGATTTGGATCTACATTTTTAAAATTTGGACTAATTTGTTCTGCATCAAAAAAACCTAGTTGACCAAGTTCTCTCACTGTTCTAACAACTTTATCTTTACTATACAATTCTCCTGGTTTAGTTCGGAGTTCTCTGAATATAACTCTGTCATTAGTTTTTGTGTTTCCAACAACAGAAATTTTATTGAATTGAGCTACTTTACCTTCATTTATTCTAATTTCATAATTAATTGTATCGTTTATTGCACTGACTTCAACAGCATTAATGGAAGAAAAAAGAAACCCGTTGTTTTGATATAAGTTAGTTATATCATTTCCGTCAGGTTTAGTATCATCTGCAATTTGTTTTTTTAATAAAACACCATTATAAGGATCCCCTTTTTTAATCCCGAGAACTTGTTGAAGTTGAAAGTTATTATAGGCACTATTTCCTATAAACTTGATATCACCAAAATAATATCTTTTTCCTTCTTCTATTTTAAAATTTATAGTTAATGTATTATCATTATTTGTAATGATAGTATCAGAAATAATCCTAGCATCTCTGTATCCCTTTTCTTTAAAAAAACTAATTAGATTTTCCTTGTCTTCTTCATAATCATCAAGAATAAATTTTGATTTTTTCCAAAAACGACCGGTAAATTTTGATTTAGTGTTTTTAAACTTTTTTCTCAGTTTAGAAGCCTTAAAAACTTCATTTCCACCAAAATTGATTGACTTGATTTTAATTCTTTCACCTTTGTCTATACTGACAACCATTTTTAAGTTATTCTCTCCAATTGAATCAGCAATGGTATTTAAATTAACTTTGGTATTAAGAAAACCTTCTTTTTTATATTTATTAATGATGTAATTTCGGGTATTTGTTAAAAAACTTTCAGATAATTTTTTCCCCTCAGACAATTCAGTATCTTTTATAAGGCTTTCAGATTTAGATTTCTTAACACCTTTAATTTTTACTGCTGTAAGAGTAGGTAACTCTTTTATTTCAATTTCAATTGTTGCTTTATTTCCATCAATATTTGTTACATAGAAATTAATATCGCTAAAGAGCTCTAATTTCCATAATTTATTGATAGCACTAGTTATTTCTTCTCCTGGAATTTGTAATAGCTGACCTTTTCTAATGCCACTGTAGGAGATAACCGTTTTGTCATTAAATGTTTTTAACCCGCTTACAGTTATGGAGTCAATAATATAACTGCTTCCTTTATTAAAACCATTTATTTGTGATTGAGCTTTAAAAATTGAACATAGAACAATCAAAAGGAAAATGAGTAATCTATTTTTGAAATGAATTCTAAACATTGATTTGTTCACTTGTTTTTCCAAATCTTCTTTCTCTATTTTGGTAATTTAACAATGCACTAT
Organism: Flavobacteriaceae bacterium; assembly: GCA_002690805.1. Lineage (GTDB taxonomy): Bacteria > Bacteroidota > Bacteroidia > Flavobacteriales > Flavobacteriaceae > Marivariicella. The sequence continues at coordinate 14,469 of NZFW01000008.1, read as the reverse complement.
ATAAATCTTTTTTGCGAAAATCTGGCCATAACACATCAGTAAAATACAATTCTGCATAGGCAATTTGCCATAGTAAGAAGTTACTGATTCTTTGTTCGCCACTTGTTCTAATCAATAGATCCACGTCGGGTAAATTTCGAGTGTAAAGATGCTTATTTATTATTGATTGGTCAATATTTTCCAATGAAATTGTGTTATTTTTAACTTCTGAAGCAATCTCTTTTATTACATTTTCTAATTCTTCTCTGGCTCCATAGCTTAATGCAATAGTTAAGACCATTTTATTATTATTTTTTGTAATGTCTATTGCTCGCTTTACTTCATTTTGTACTAACTTTGGTAAGGCACTTATGTCTCCTATTGTATTCAAGCGAATATTATTTTTAATCAACTTTTTTAGCTCAGTTTTTAATGATTCTACCAAAAGATCCATTAAAGTTCCTATTTCATGAGGAGGTCGATTCCAGTTGTCAGATGAAAAAGCATAAAGTGTTAGGTAAGGTATATTTAGGTTTAAGACTTCCTCAACTATTTCTTGTACCGATTCAACACCACTATTGTGACCAAGGGTTCTACTAAGACCTTTCTTTGCGGCCCATCTTCCATTTCCATCCATAATTATTGCAATATGGTTTGGGAGTTTACTTTTATCTAAGTTATCAATTATCATTCTTTGCAATAACAAGGTAGATCGCCAAAGGTAAAAGAAATTGTTAATCCACTAAAAATAAACCAGTCATTATTATTAATATTTCCAAAATTAGCGTTACTAATTCCTATGTCCCTAGAGGGAGAACTTCCGTCTAGATTATCTGTCATAGTATATCTAGCTCCTATCTCTATTCCGATTACCCAGTAAGGGCTTGGATTTGTTTTTAATCCAAATACAATAGGAATTGAGACACTTTCTGCTTTATTATATTTGATTGGTTTTGAAATTGGGATTAATGAAGGGTCAAAATAAAATTCATCATAACTTATAAAACTAAGTCCCAAGTACAAATAAGGACTGAAATTTGTCTGTTCATCATGGAGGTTAAATTCAACAAAATTCATCTCAATTCCTAAACTCCCTTCTGTTAAATTATTTTCAAAACTATATGCTCTTCTAAAACGATTTATATCATTAGTTCTGTAGTCTGTAGCCTTTAATGAAGTATTAATTGCGCTAAATCTCAATGAATATCTTGTAGTGAGATTCCATTTATAAACCAAACCGACTGCTACATTACTTGGAATTATATAATAATCTGAACCTACATCACCAATATAGTTACTTCCTCCTACAAATAAACCTAGTTCATGATATTGAGCATCTAAATTGTAAGAGTTAACAATAAAAATTAAAATAAATATTTTTTTTATCATTTTGTTAAAGCACCTTGTGCTTTAATTAACTAACAAAAAAGGTTTTTATTGTCTATTTCGTTTGTCTAGTCCCCAAAAAAGTTTATCTCTAAGGGTCATAAAAAAATCGTCTCCATCTAATTGAATAGTATTTATGTAAAAGGGTGCTTTGGAGATCAAAATAGAATAACCGTTTTTTATGGAAAATCTTCTATTATCCAAAGAAATTAGATGGTTTTTAGCTCTTGAGGTTACTATAATATCAATTTTTGAATTATCAGGAATTATTAGTGGCCTAATACTAATATTATGAGGAGCTATTGGATTTAGCACAAATGTATTCGTGTCAGGACTGATTATTGGCCCTCCACTACTGAGTGAGTAACCTGTGGAGCCAGTTGGGGAAGAAATTATTAGTCCATCAGACCAATATGTTGTTAATAGTCGCTTGTTAATTTTAGTTTGAATAGATAACATTGAAGTACTATTTTTTCTTGTAACAGTTACTTCGTTTAACGCAAATGGAAAAAAAGATATTTCTGGAATTTCAGGTGAGGTTCTAAGTTCAATAAGCGTTCTTGTAATTAAAGTAAATTTTTTTCTAAAAAACATATCAAGACCTTTTGCTAAGCTTTCTTTATTTAGGCTGGTAAGAAATCCAAGTTGTCCTGTGTTTATACCTAAAATTGGAACATTGCTGTCTTTAACAAAAGGAATAGCTCTCAATAAAGTTCCATCTCCACCAATTGTGAACAAAACATCAATATTACTGATTTTAGTGAGTTCTTCATATTTCTTTGTCTCAATATTAATGAATAGATTTTTATTTAAAAAAATATTATGATTATTAATCTCCAAATATTTAATAACTGCTTTTTCATATTCGGTTAAATAATCTAATTTTGACGAAACTTTGAAAATTCCAACTTTCATTACAAATAATTAATTATTACAATATTACAAAACTTTGATTTTAAGAATGTTGTTTAAAGTTTAAATAAATAATATTAAAATTGATTATTCGAATAGGTTTTAAATATCTAATTTTGATATAAAAAATATGACTAAATTAAGTGTAAATATTAATAAAATTGCAACTTTACGTAACGCAAGAGGTGGTCATTTGCCAAATGTCATTCAGATTGCAAAAGACATAGAATCTTATGGTGCCCAAGGTATTACTGTTCATCCTAGACCTGATGAGCGCCACATTCGGTATTCTGATGTTTACGAATTATCTCAAACTGTTAAAAGTGAGTTTAACATTGAAGGTAATCCAAATAAAAATTTCATTGATTTAGTTTTAAATGTAAAACCCACACAGGTTACTTTAGTTCCTGATGGAAATAATGTAATTACATCAAATCAAGGCTGGGATACTGAAAAAAATGTTGATTTTTTAAAAGAAATTATTTCAGAGTTTAAAACAAATGGAATCAGGACATCAATATTTGTAGATCCTGTCGTTAAAATGGTTGAATATGCAAAAAAAACAGGCTCCGACAGAATTGAATTGTATACAGAAAATTATGCTATTGGGTTTTCAAAAAATAACTTAGGTGCCATATCTCCTTATAAATTATCTGCTCAAAAAGCAAATGAATTAAAATTAGGTATAAATGCAGGACATGATTTAGATTCAAAAAATTTAAAGTTTTTTAATAAAAATATACCTGGTCTTTTGGAAGTTTCTATTGGCCACGCTTTGATATCAGATGCATTATATTATGGTTTAGAAAAAACAATAAAAACATATTTAGATCAACTAATTAGATAATGAATCTTTATTCTAATATTTTGGGTGAGGGTAATAATCATCTTATAATTTTACATGGATTTCTAGGAATTGGTGATAATTGGAAAAGTCAGGCTAAAATTTTTGCAAACAATTCATTTAAAGTTCATTTGGTTGACCAAAGAAATCATGGAAGAAGTTTTTGGAATAATAATTTTAATTACGATGTATTAGCAGATGATCTTAAGTTTTATATGGATCATCATAATATTCATAAAGCAATTATTTTGGGACATTCCATGGGCGGAAAAACTGCCATGAATTTTAGTTTCAAATACCCAAAGAGAATTGAAAAACTAATTATAATAGACATTTCACCAAAAAAATATAAATCTAAACATGATATGATTTTAATTGGGTTATCATCACTTAATTTTGAAATTATTAAATCAAGAAAGCAAGCAGATGATCATTTATCTCACTTTGTTTCTGAACCCAACATCAGAAATTTTTTATTAAAGAATCTTTACTGGAAATCTCCTGATAGACTATCTCTGAGGTTTAATATTTCTATATTGAAAAATTCTTCAATAGAATTAAATAAAGAAATTAAGCTCTCAGGTGTTTTTGATAAACCTACACTTTTTTTAAAAGGAGAGTTTTCAGATTATATATCAACTAAAGACATTGAATTAATTAAAAAGCATTTTATCAAATATTCAGTTTTAGAAGTAAAAGAATCAGGGCATTGGGTACATGTTGATAATCAAAAAGATTTTTTTAAAAAAATAAACAACTTCTTAAATCATAACATTTTGTTATAATTTAACTCTTAAAATTTTACAATGGAAAAATACAGGTTACGAAAGGCGAAAATTAATGATTCTGAATCAATATTAGATCTGATTAAGGAATTGGCTGAATATGAAAACGAACTAAATTCTGTAAAGATTAAGGTTGAAGATATTAAAAAAGATGGATTTGGTTTGAACCCTAAATTTAACTGTTTTGTTGTAGAATTTAAAAACCAAGTTGTAGGAATGGCTCTTTATTACCCACGTTACTCTACATGGGATGGATCTACACTTCACTTAGAAGATTTGATAGTTACTCAAAAATATAGAGGAAAAGGAATTGGAAAACAACTTTATACTGCATTTGTTAACGAAGCTCTAGTTTTGGGCTCGAATAGAGTTGAGTGGGCAGTTTTAAATTGGAATCGACCAGCAATTAATTTCTATGAAAGTACAGGTGCTATAATTTTAAAAGATTGGCGGACTGTACAAATGACAAAACAGGAAATGATTAAGTTTACATCTTAAATAAAATTCAATTGATTGTCAATTGAATTTTATTTAAGATGATCTCTGAAAGTTTTTTGTGACTTTCGTGTGTCAATCCAGCAACATGAGGGCTAAAAATAACATTTTCACAATTAAATAAATCTTTAAGTAAGTCAGGTGTTTTTTTATTTGTGAAAATAGAATTGAATGAACTAGATTCATATTCAAGAACATCTAACCCTGCTCCGAGTACTTTGTTTTCCCTAATACCTCTTAATAAGTCTTTTGTGTTTATAACAGACCCCCTTGATGTGTTGATAACCCAAAATGGATTTATCATTTCAGAAATAAAGCTATAATTAATCATTTCTTTAGTTAAATGAGTTTTAGGAACATGAAGACTGATTATTTGACTTTCCTTTTTTAGTGTAGAGAGATCTACTTGTTTTGCATATTTATCCTCAATCCCATCTTTTATGTCGTAAAAAATTACTTTAACATTAAAACCTTTCAACTTTTTTGCTAAACTCCTGCCCATATTTCCATAACCGATTATCCCAACAACTTTATTTTTAATTTCATATCCCCTACTAGCCTCCCTATCCCAAAGACCATTTTTAATTTTTTTATTTGATAATAGTAATTTATTCATAAGGCATAATAGCATACCTATTGCATGTTCTCCAACTGCATTTCTATTTCCCTCGGGAGCAGATAAAATTTTAATTCCTAATTTTTTGGCAAAATTCACATCAATATTTTCAAGTCCAGCTCCAACTCTAGCAATTATTTTCAGTTTCTTAGCAGCTTTAAGTAAAGACTTGTCAATTGAAAATCTACTTCTAATAATAATTATATCATATTGATGAATAATTTTAATTATTTCAGTTTTTGATTCAGAATACATTTCAATATTTTCATGGCCATCTCTATTTAAACTTTCTATTAAAATTGGATGATTTTCATCTAGATGTAAAACTTTCATATTAAAAAACCAAAATAATTTTTGCGATGTAAAAAAATAAAAAGATACCAAAGATATCATTAGAGGTAGTAATAAATGGACCTGTTGCTATTGCTGGATCAACACCTTTTTTATTAAGTATAATAGGTGTAAAAGTTCCAATAAGAGCAGAAACTATGATTACACTCATCATTGACAAAGAAATTGTAAGACTCAACTTCAGGTCTTGATTTATGCTTTGACCAAAAACCACTAAAATTATTGATAAAGCCAATCCATTAATTAAACTAAGTCTTATTTCTTTTATAAGTCTAGATAATAGCGATCCTTTTAAATTATCATTTGCCAAACCTTGAACTATTATTGCCGAGGATTGTACACCGACATTACCTGCCATAGCAGCTATAAGTGGTGTATAAAAAAACAGACTTCTTAAGTCAGGTCTTAACATTATAACTTCAAACTCTTGAAGGATAAAAACACTACCAAGACCACCTAAAAGGCCCAAAAAAAGCCATGGAAGACGAGCTTTTGTTAGTTCAAAAATAGTATCATCAGCTTCAACATCTGTAGCTATTCCTGCTGCTAATTGGTAATCTTTCTCAGCCTCTTCCTTGATTAAATCTAAAATATCATCTATAGTAATTCTTCCAACAAGTTCTTTTTTGCTATTTACAACGGGAATAGCTTCTAAATCATATTTAGACATAACTTTAGCAACGTCTTCACCTTGCTGATCAACAGTAACATAATCTACTTTTGGAATATAAATATTTTTAACTTTATCTCTAGAATTGGCTGTCAAAAGGTCTTTGAGTGATAATCTACCTTTAAGTTTATTTTTGCTGTCGACTACATATACTGAGTGAATTCTTGTAACTTCTTCAGCTTGAGTTTTGATTGTGTTTAGACATTTTAAAACACTTAGATCTTCTTGAACACTAACTAATTCTTTGGCCATTAAACCACCTGCAGAACTTTCCTCATAAGTTAAAAGCTCTCTAATATCATCTATATGTGATGTGTCAGAAATTTCTGACATGACTTTTTCTTTTCTTTCTTCTGAAAGTTCAGCAATTATGTCTGCAGCATCGTCAGAATCAAGTATTTCGACCTCTTCTGCAATTTCTTTTGGAGAAAGATTTTCTAAAACTGCCTCTCTTTGATATTCATCAAGCTCTGGAAGAATATCTGCTGTTTTTTTACTATCTAAGAGTTTGATTAAATAAGTTCCTTGATCAGAATTGAGTTCATTTACTATTTCTGCAATATCAGCGTAGTGCAGATCTTTAAGTTTCTTTTTTAAACTTGTATTTCTTTCCTCAGCTATTAAAATCTTAATAGTTGTTACAAAATCTTTATTTATTTGAAAGTTTGACATTTTCAATCATTTTGGTGAGTTTAACAAATGTCTTGCAACTCAAGGATTCTGGTCTCGAATCAAAGATACTATCTTCTTTAAGATATATTGGCAAGCTTAATGATTTTAAACTATTTCTCAATGTTTTCCTTCTCTGTTGGAAACTTATCTTTATAATATGAAATAATAATTTTTCGTCACAATCATAAGATATTTTTTGTTTACGATTTAGCTGGATAACTGCTGAATCAACTTTTGGTTTAGGATTAAAAACAGTTGGAGGGACTGTAAATAATAAAGTTGTTTCATAATAAAGTTGACATATAACAGAAATAATACCATATTTTTTTGACCCAGGGGGTTCACAAATTCTTTGTGCAACTTCTTTCTGGAACATCCCAGAGAAAAATGGAATAATATTTCGATTTTCAATAACCTTAAAAATAATTTGAGAGGAAATATTGTATGGAAAATTACCAATTATAGCAACAGATTCTTTAAAATAATTTCTAAGATTGATTTTTAAAAAATCTTTATTTATTATGTTTTTTTTTAATTCTGGGAATTTATCATTTAAGTATGTAACAGATTCATTATCAACTTCTACCAGGAAAAGATTTGTTTTTTTAATTAAAAATTTAGTTAATACCCCCATTCCTGGCCCAATTTCAAGAACATCATTATAATTATCATATTTTAAAGTTTTCGAAATTTTTTTAGCAATATTTAAATCAATTAAAAAATGTTGACCAAGATATTTTTTCGGAGTTACGTTCTTCATTTTTAATTAATTTTTAATTTAAGTTGAAAATAACTTCTCAAAATTCTTAAATTATTTTGTTTTGAAGTTCTGAAATTATTCTTCTAACTGTTTTAAATTTATATATAGATAAACATTGATTCAAGAAATCATAGAAAGTCATTAGCTGATTATATCAAATCCAGTATATGGTATTAGAGCTTTTGGAATAATAATTCCTTCATTAGTCTGAAAATTCTCTAATAAACCAGCCACAACTCTGGGTAACGCTAAAGCACTTCCATTTAAGGTATATACATGTTGTTTAACTCCCTGTTTCGTTTTATATTTTAAATTAAGTCGTTGGGATTGAAAATCATTAAAAATAGATACTGAGCTAATTTCTAACCATCTTTCTTGAGCCGCAGAAAAAATTTCAAAATCATAGGTTAATGATGAAGTGAAACCCAGATCCCCACCACAAAGTTTTAAAATCCTATAAGGTAATTCAAGTGCTGATAGTATTTTTTTCACGTGTTCTACCATTCCTTCCAATGCATTAATAGCTTTTCCAGGAGTTTCTAATCTGACAATTTCAACTTTATCAAATTGATGAAGACGATTTAAACCTCTTACTTGAGCGCCGTAACTTCCCGCTTCCCTTCTAAAACATGGAGTATACCCTGTAACACAAATTGGTAAATCACTTTCCTTCAACAAAACATTTCTATAGATATTCGTTAGAGGAACTTCTGCAGTTGGAATTAAGTATAAGTCGTCTTCACGCACATGATACATTTGACCCTCTTTATCAGGAAGGTTACCAGTCCCAAAACCAGATTCTGAATTAACAAGATGGGGAACTTGATATTCATTGTATCCTGCATAGATATTTTGATCAAGAAAAAAGTTTATTAATGCGCGTTGAAGCCTTGCACCTTTGTTTTTATAAACAGGAAATCCTGAACCAGAAATCTTACTTCCTAAATCAAAATCAATGATGTCATATTTTTTTGCTAATTCCCAGTGGGGGATTGCATTTTTAGGGATATTTATAAAAATATCACTTTTAAAAATCTCCTCATTGTCCTTTTCAGATTCACCATGGGGAACATTTTCATTGGGAATATTCGGAATTTTTGTTCTAAGTTCGAGAATTTCATTTCCAATTTTAGTTAACTTGTCTTGAATGATTTTTGTGGAAGTTTTGAGGGCTGAAGATTCTTTTTTTAAATAAGATACTTTTTTCTCATCTCCTGCTTTATACAAAGCTCCAATTTCTTTAGCAATTATATTAGCTTTAGCTAATTTATTTTCCAATTCAGTTTGTTTAACTCTTTTCAAAGTATCGAGCTTAATAATATTATCAATTATTTTTTCAACATTAAAATTTCTTTTTTTTTGAGCTTCAATTATTAAATCCCTGTTGTTTCTGATAAATTGTATTGCTAACATTTTTTTATAATTATCGTATTTGTTAAATATTTTTTTCTAATTCATAACAGAATTCTTTATCAACTTCAAGTTGAACTTTTAATGATTCAATTGAATCAAATTTCTTTTCCTCTCTAATTTTTGAAAGAAAACTTACTTTAATGATTTTATCATAAAGATTATAATCAAAATTAAAAAAATGAATCTCCATAGTCCTTTTTTTACCTGAAACAGAAGGTCTATTTCCAAAATTCAACATTCCGTAATATTTTTTGTTATTCCAAAACATTGAAACCCAATACACACCTGGTTTAGGTAATACTTTGTACTTTTCATTGATTTTAATGTTGGCAGTAGGAAAACCTATTTTACTTCCAAGACCTTGATCATGAAAAACTAAACCTTGAACTTGATAACTTCTTCCTAAAAATTCATTTGCAAGATTAATATCACCATCCAATAAAGCTTTTCTTATTTTTGTAGAACTAACGGAAATGGTATCAATATCTTGTGCAGGAATAACTTCAACTGAGAATCCGTATGTATCTCCAAATGATATTAATTCAGGAACAGATGCAGTTCTATTTTTCCCAAATCTATGATCATATCCAATAAATAATTTGGAGACATTCAATTTTTTGACTAGTACATCTCTAGTAAATTTTTGAGCTGAAAGTTTTGAGAATTCAAGTGTAAATGGCTGAATAATTAAAACATCTATACCCAAATTATTTAGCAGGTCTTCTTTTTCTTTAAGTGTGTCAATTAAATTGATGCTTTTATCATTTTGAAGAACAGTTCTCGGATGAGGAAAAAATGTAAGAACAACGGAATTGGCATTTTTTGACTTAGCCTTTGTGATTAATTTTTTTAAAATGGCTTTGTGCCCAATATGCAGCCCATCAAAAGTACCAATAGTTAAGAAAGATTCTTTGTGACTAGAATAATCATCAATCGATTTTAAGACCTTCATAAAAAACAGTATATTACAAAAATTTTATTCAAAAATACCATTTTCATTTATACTTAATTATTTTAATTACATGAAAAATTTATTTTTAAATATGCTTAGATTAGTTCCTCTAAGTCTCATTTTCTGCTTGAGCACCCTGAGGTCTCAAGATTATTGGATAGCAAAAACAGTTCAAACTAAAAAAATAGAAGATACTCCCGTCAATATATTTAGTTTCGATGAATCTATTTTTAAAAATGAATTAAAAAATCAAAATTTTAATCAAATTTTTCTTCCCAATGAAAATAATGAGAATGAATTATTTATTGTTGAACAAATTTTTATCTTATCAACTGAACTCTCACTAAAATTTCCTTTAATAAAAACATACAAGGGTTACAGTAAAAACCGGCCTAATGTTTCCTCAAGAATCACATATACTCCGAGAGGAATTAGCGCATGGATTAACATCCCCGGTAAAGAAAATATTTTTATTCAACCTGATAGAAAATCAAAAGGACAACACTATGTTTACAAGAGAAGTGAAGAAATCAAAAAAGAATGGGAATGTAAAACAGAATTTGAAAAAAAATCAAAATCAACATTAAATGATTTCAACAGAAGAAAATTAATTACCAATGACAAAGTTTTAAGGAAATTCAGATTAGCAATTGCAACAACAGCTGAATATACTAATTATTGGAATGATAATGTAGATGAAAATGGCTCTGCTCAAGAAGATGCTTTAGCTGCAATTGTATCTACAATGAACAGAGTGAATAGCGTTTATGAGACTGATTTAAGTATAACGATGGAACTTGTTTCTGGGACTGAAATAATCTATACTGATCCGGATACTGATCCATACTCAGGAAATTATAATTCAGAGGTCCAGGCTGATTTAACTTCAAATATCGGAGAAGAAAATTATGATATTGGTCACCTGTTTGCGTATGGCTCTAATAATGGAAATGCAGGTTGTATTGGATGTATATGTGTAAATGGTTCCAAGGGAAGTGCATTTACATCACATGGATTTTTATCCGATGATGGTGAATTTTTAACAGATTATTTTGATATTGATTATGTCTCTCATGAGATGGGACATCAATTTGGGGCTTATCACTCATTTGCATTTAACAACGAAGGATCAGGCTCGAATGTAGAACCAGGAAGTGGCTCAACAATTATGGGTTATGCTGGTATAACTGGCCCAGACGATGTTCAACCTCATAGTGATCCATATTTTAATTATAAAAGTATTGAGGATATTTCAGATTATATTTCCACTACATCTTGTTATACTTCTTCGGATTTGATAAATTCTCCTCCTATTGCAGATGCTGGAAATGATTATGTTATACCTATTGGAACTGCATATGAACTTAGAGCTAATGGTTATGATTTAGATAATGATCAGTTAACTTATTGCTGGGAACAAATAGATAGTGAATCAATGACTTATTTGCAATTTGGACCTGAAAATTACCTTGGAACAACCGCTAGATCTCTGCCACCTTCTCTTAATCCCGTTAGAAGCATTCCTAATCTCATTTCTGTTTTAAATGGGGAGTTGACCCAAGTGAGACCAGAAATTAATTCTGCCTGGGAGACTGTTCCTAATATCCCGAGAGAATTAAATTGGGGGTTAACGGTTAGAGATAGATCACCCTCATCAACAGGACAAGGTGGTCAATCCTCTACAGATTCTGTTACTTTAACAACAACATCAAAAGCAGGACCATTTAAAATTATATCACAGGCAGATGATGAAATCATATGGAAAACTGGAGACAATATTAATATCGAATGGGATGTTGCAGGTACTAATTTGGATCCTATAAACACTTCCAATGTAACAATTTTATTATCTCTCAACGCCGGGGAGGATTTTAACATAACACTATCTGATTCAACTCCAAATGATGGTATTTTTTTATTTCAAGTACCAGGTGGAATTTCATCCGAAAATGCTAGAATAAAAATTGTTCCAAATAACTCAATATATTTTGCAATAAATCAAAAACCTATTAAAATTGAACAAAGACCTTTTGCTGTTTTCTTTAATGAATTCTCCTATGACTTTTGTTCTCCTAACAATGAATCAATTTCTTTTGACTTAGGTGTTTATGAGCAGTTTGACAATCCAATTTCAATAAGTGTTAATAATCTAGTTAATGGTGTTAGTTATGAGTTAGACCAGAGCACATTTTCCTCAAGCACCTCCAGTATTACTCTTGATTTATTTGGACTTTCTAATCTTCCAATTGGAAAGTCAACCATAAACATAGTTGCAGAATCAGAGAATGTATCTGCAGTTTTTCCTATAGAAATTAGAAGCTATGATCAGTTAGTTTCTGGCCCAAACTTAATTAACCCTATTCAAGAAAGCACTCAGGTTATAGAATTTGATTTTGAGTGGGAAACTGATTCAAATTTTTCAAAATACAAGTATCAAATTTCAAAATCATCAAATTTTATTGATTTAGTCCTTGAAATAGAAACAGAAGATTCTTTATTAAGCATAAGAGAGTTGGATCCAGAAACAATTTATTTTTGGAGAGTTGCATCGTTAAATGAATGTGGAATCAGTGAGTGGTCTGAAACTTTTTCTTTTGAAAGTGCAACAATTACTAACAATAGCTATCTAGCTAACAACTTACCTGTAGACTTAAATGATCCAATATCTTTAGGGAATATTGGATATACCAGTTCTTCAATTTTTATTAGTGATGTTAATCCAATTAGCGAGATAGAAATTCTTGTTAGTATAAACCACACATATGTATCTGACTTATCTTTGTTTTTAATCTCTCCTGATGGATCAAAATTTAGTCTCGCTGAAAACCTTGGTCTTGACACACCTGCTGAGGAGGGGGATAATTTCACAAACACTGTTTTTACTCAGAATTCTAATATATCTATAAATAATGCTTTTCCACCTTTTACCGGAAGTTTTCGTCCTAACCAACCGATTGACGGCTTAATAGGTACATCAGCTTTTGGAAATTGGAAATTAAATATTGAGGATAATTATCCTGAGGATTCAGGTGAATTGATCAATTTTCAATTGAATATTACTGTAAAAGGAGAGTTGCTAAAAAATAGCGATTTTGATAGTTTTGCTGATTCAATTGATAATTGCCCAGAAATTACTAATCAAGATCAAATTGATACAGATGAGGATGGAGAGGGAGATATATGTGATTTTGATGCACAAGATAATTTTGAAATCATGAAGTTTGATGAAAGCTGTGTCACAAAAAATAATGGATCAATAACTATATCTGCTTTTGCCGAATTTGATTACACTTACAATTTGATTGGTCCCAACGGATTTTCTTTAGATGGAAGTTTTAGTAGACAATCTGGGGAAACAATAAATAACCTTCAGAGTGGAGATTACATGCTATGTATTTATTCAAATAACGACCAACAAATTGAAAGGTGTTTTACGGCTGTAATTAGTGAACCTGAACCACTATCTGTAAATACAATTATTAATTATAATAATCAAGAGTTGAATTTAAATTTAAATGGTGCTGAAAACTATTTTATTGAACTAAACGGTAAATCATATAATTATAGAAAATTAGATAACATTTCATTACCGTTAAAAAAAGGAATCAATCAATTAAAAGTTTCAACCGAAACTAGCTGCCAAGGACTTTATCAAAGAACCATAAACGTTAGTGATAAAATGTACGTATCTCCAAATCCTGTTAATTCTATTGCAAAAATTCACACAGGAAATAATGATAAAAATCTTAAAGTTGAGATATTTACTATAGATGGAGAATTTATAGAATCAAATGAAATTAAAATTTATGATGAATTAAATTATTTTGAATGGTCAATGGATAATTACACTCCTGGTATATATATTATGAATATAACTACTAAAATAAACACTCAATCAGTTAAAATTATTAAAAGATGAAAATTAAATTGGCTCTAGTTTTTTTTATAATTTTTGCATGCGGTAAAGATTCAGTGCCTGATCCTGATCCTGCAATTTTATTAGCACCCACAAATGGAGATAACTGTAATACTGCATCTAGTATCAATCTTGAACAAAGTAGAGTAGATTTTTCATGGTCAAAAGCAAACAATACAGACTATTATGAAATAATTGTCATTAATAAATCTTCAAATTCGATCTTTAAAGATACGACTAGTGGAAAACAATCAAATGGAGAAATTCTTGAAACTATATCAAGCAGAGTAACGCTTTCTAAAGGGTCAGCTTATTCATGGTCAGTAATTTCAATTTCAAATGCAACCGCAATAACTACTGAAAGTGAAAAATGGGAGTTTTATTTGGAGGGAAATGTTTCTGGTGACTTTTTACCTCAACCTGCTAATTTAATTTATCCAGCTAATAATGAGTTAATTTCTCTTGAAAACTCAAATATAATTCAATTTGATTGGTCTAGTAATGATGATGATGATAATTTATTAATCTACGATTTTTATTTAGGAACTTCATCAAATGATTTATCAAAACTTGGGGATAAAATAACCGATTCTTTTTTTAATCAGGAATTAAGTATTGAGACAAATTATTTCTGGCAAGTAATTACATATGATCAACAAGGAAATAACTCTGTTTCTGGAATTTATCAATTTGAAACAGGTTCATAGTTATCATTAGA
>NZFW01000007.1 GCA_002690805.1 Flavobacteriaceae bacterium | reverse complement strand
TATTTATTTATTTATTTATTTATTTATTTATTTAAATTTATTTACTTTTTTCAATATTATACTCTTTTTTGTAAAAATCAAAAATAGGTTGAAAAGGACCAAATTGATGTTGTGATTGAGAAAATGAGTCAGAATAAGGTGGATATGGTGTTGACATCGGTTTCTTTTTTTTATCAGGAAAATCTTCCTTAAGATCATTTTTTTTAGGTCTAGGTTTTTGATTTATAAAACCAGCTACATCATAGGCCTCATCATCAGTCAATAGTGGAGAATCATATCTAGTGCCTTGAGGCATATTATATTTTATAAACATTCCAGCAGTCAAAACTCTTGTCATACCCGCACCATTATTATATGAATTTGGTCCCCACAGGGGAGGGTAAATATATGTATAATTATCAATTTTTTCACCCTGACCATCATTTCCATGACATTCAACGCATACTCTATTAAAAACCTCCTCTCCTTTTACCAAATCAACCTTTCTGTTAGGATAATTAATTGGCTTCAATCCCTTCCCATTTATAATTTCCCCCTCATTTACATATCGTCCCAACCAATTTATATATGAAACTAAAGCGTTCATATTATGACTGTCATTTTTTAATTTTTTTCCATTCATACTCCTTTCGAAACAACCATTTATTCTATCTTTTAAACTTCCAACAACATCTTCTCTACCTCTATATTGAGGGAATCTTTTGTCGACACCAATTAAGGGCATTGCAAATGGCTGCGTACCAGCGTTTATATGACAGTTGGTACATGATAAGGAATTTCTAACATAAGGATTTTTCAAAGATTTTCTTCCTAATAAGTCAGGTGTATTTACAAATAATTCATATCCATATTTAATTTCTAATCCAGTTTTGGAGTCAGGTAAGGTTTCTACATCATAATTCATATAATAAATACTCAAATCAATATTTTCTTCATTTGGATTATCTTTTGTTAGAAAAAAAATGACAATGATTACATTAACTAAAAAGAAAAGTAAATAATTTAGTATTCTTCTTAATCCTAAAAAAAAATCGTCATAGGAATTGTTATTGTTCATTCAATATGGACATTAGTCATTGTTAAATATAAATAAATCCACAATTATTTTTATTAAAATTTTCTACAACAATCATCTCGTTGTAAATTAATTTAATATATCAACCAACTTAGATTTAAAACTCAGACTTTAAATTTTATCTCACTTTTTTTTTAATATATTTATATTCAAACACTTACCAGATGATTAAAAAAATTTTACTAGCTCTATTTTTTATTGTTTCAATTAATTGCCGTCAAGAGGTTCCATCATGTGATTTATTGATTACAAATGGGATAATATTTGATGGTTCCGGCAAAGAGTCCTTCCCAGGAATTGTTGCAATTAAAAATGAGAAAATACTTTATGTTGGACGATCAAAACAGTTTAATTCAAAAAAAATTATAAATGCAGATGGAAAGGCTGTTTCTCCTGGATTTATTAATATGCTTAGTTGGGCATATGGATCCCTATTAAAAGATGGAAGGTCCTTAAGTGATATTAAGCAAGGAGTTACTTTAGAAGTTTTTGGTGAAGGAACTTCCCCAGGACCAAAAGGAGTTAAAGACAGTTCTAATTATATGTCTTTTGGTGATGCTATGAAAAAGCTAGAATCTAGTGGAGTTTCAACAAATATAGCCTCATTCCTGGGAGCTACAACTGTAAGAATTCAAGAGATTGGTTATGCTAATAGACAAGCTTCCTTAAGTGAGCTAGATAAAATGAAAAAGTTAGTAGAACAAAGTATGCTTGAGGGAGCTATGGGTGTTGGATCATCACTTATTTATGCACCTGCAGACTATGCAAATACTCAAGAGTTAATTGCTTTGAGTGAAGTTGCATCAAAATATGGAGGTATGTATATCTCGCACATAAGAAATGAGGGTGATCAAGTTTTAGAGGCTGTTGATGAATTAATAACAATTGCAAAAAATGCGAATATTAGATCTGAAATTTATCATTTGAAAGCTTCAAGAAAAGCCAATTGGAGTCTTTTAGATGATATTATTCAAAAAGTTGAAAAGGCAAGATCTGAAGGTTTAAAAATTACAGCTGATATGTATACTTACAATGCTTCCTCAACAGGTTTGACAGGAGTAATTCCAACATGGGTTCAAGAAGGAGGGCATCGAGCTTGGATAAATCGAATGCAACAAAAAGAACCAAGAAAACGGCTTATTCAAGATATAAAAAAGGAGTTAGAACAACAACCTCCACAAGGAATTTTAATGGTAGGTTTTAATAAAGACTCTATGAAGAAAAAATATATAGGAATGACAATTGCTGAAGCAGCAAAAATTAGGAATCAAAGTCCAGAAGAAGCAATAATTGATTTAATAATTGAGGATGATAGTAGAATACAGTGCATCTATTTTAGTATGAGTGAGGATAATATTAGAAAAAAAATTAAACTTCCTTGGGTTTCGTTTTGTTCGGATGCGGGATCTTACTCTAACCCTCCAAATGGATTTAGAACCCATCCAAGAGCTTTTGGTAGTTTTATTCGTGTTCTAGGGAAATATTCAAGAGACGAGGGATTAATCACTTTAGAAGAGGGAATTAGGAAATTAACAAGTTTTCCTGCTGAAAACCTGGGAATAAAAGACAGAGGACTTTTAAAAAATGGATTTTACGCAGATATAGTAGTTTTTGATCCAAACAAAATTAAAGATAATGCTACTTTTAACAATCCTATTCAATATGCAGAAGGAGTAGAACATGTAATGGTTAATGGT
The DNA here is from genome assembly GCA_002690805.1 of Flavobacteriaceae bacterium. Taxonomy (GTDB): domain Bacteria; phylum Bacteroidota; class Bacteroidia; order Flavobacteriales; family Flavobacteriaceae; genus Marivariicella. Next base: position 37,104 of record NZFW01000007.1, on the reverse strand, counting down.
CAAATTGTATTAGAAAATGGGAAGCACACAAATATTTTTTCTGGAAAATTTATTAAGGGGCCTGGGTATAAAGAAAATTAAAAAGATCTGTAGTTTCCACCAATAAATACATTTGCTTCATCTTCAGAAAACTTAGATTTATTTTTATCCCAGTTTAGTATTCTACCAGGAAACCGTCCAGCAATAACTCCTAAGAGAATAGTCTCTGTAAGTTTAGAAGAGTATGAAAATGGAGCAGAACAAAGTCCCTTACCGAGACATGAGTCAACAAATTCATGATAATGCTTCTTACTTTCTGAACTGTAATCTCTTACCGGTGTACCTAATCCGAATTTTTCAACATTAATTTCTTTATACTTTCCATCAATAATTAATTGAGGTAATTTTTGAAAATGAGGTAAATAAAGCCTCCCTTTTTCTCCCATAAACATAGCCCCCTGGTCATGAAGCTTTTCGTTATTAGGTAATTGTAAATCAACATGTTCACTTGGAGCTCCAACTCCATCATACCATACCCATTTTAACTCATTTGAAGTATACTTAGTTGGCGGAAAAATATATGTTACTTTATTCTTTTCCGGAAATCCATATCCGTTAGGTTCTCTACATTCATTTTTAACAGTTTTAGGAACATCAAGCATCAAAGCATTATAAGGAGTGTCAAAAATATGAACGCCCATGTCACCTAGGGTTCCACAGCCATAATCAACTAATTTTCTCCAGTTTAATGGATGATAAATTCCTTCTTTAAACTTTTGATTTTTAGCTGTTCCCAACCATAAATTCCAATCTAGATTTGAAGGAATTGGATCAAAACTATTTGGAGAAGGACCATCATAGCCCCAATTTTTTGGTGACCAAGCACGAACACAATTAACTTTTCCAATAATTCCGGACTGAATGAGTAAAGTGGCTAATTTATAATCATAAAATGAATGAACTTGGATGCCCATTTGAGTAACTAATTGCTTTTTTTCTGCCATTTGGGCCATATCTCTTGCCTCAGAAATATGATGAGTTAGAGGTTTTTGACAATAAACTGCTTTCCCAATATCCATTGCCATTAATGAAGCAGGAGCATGAGTATGGTCTGGAGTTGAAACTACAACTGCATCAATTTGATCACCTATGGTGTCAAATAATATTCTGTAATCAGAAAAAGTTTTAGCATTAGGATAAATAGCCTTTGCAAAATTCAAGTGATTTGAATCTACATCACATAAAGCTACAACTTCAACTGAGTTGTGAGAGGAAATTGCTTTTAAGTCCTCTAAACCCATTCCTCCAACTCCAATATGAGCTGTTCTCAATTGTTTTTTATTTGATAAGGGCCAGCTAAATGATGGCATAAAAGCTGTAGAAGCAAGGGTTACTGCTGATTTTAAAAAAGTTCTTTTATTCATAATCTCTTAATTTTAATATTTCTGAATGACAAAGAACTATCATGATCTTGAAGAGCAATAAATCCTTTTTTATATATTCCATAATCAGGATAATCTTTCCATTTACCTGATTTTTTTCTATCATACCAATCCTCAGACCAAGGAACAAATGAAATTATTAATTGACCATTAAGCCAGTGTTCAACTTTTGATGGAGTAAATATTATTTTTGAACTATTCCATTCCCCAGCAGACTTTATTAAATTATCAGTATTTTCAGCATGGTACATAGCATAATCTGCTCCAGTTTTTTGCCAGTTTTCGAGTGAACTATTATTTATCTCACCCCACATTAAATCATCAATCAATTGATATTCTGGAGATGCCTCAAACGGGCCATCATAGCCTTCTTTAACATGATATAATATACCACTATTGCCCCCCTCTGATATCTTCCATTCTAAATACAGTTCAAAATTTTCAAATTCTTCTTTAACATATATTATATCTCTTCCTCCCTTATATTCTTTTTCTAATCTTCTTTCTGTTTCAAATGTTAAAACCCCATCTTCAACAATCCAACCAGGAGGCATTATTTCAGAATTATATCCTCTCCAACCATCAGTTGTTTCTCCATCAAAAAGATAAATCCATTCCTTATTTTGTTCACATGAAACAACTACAAAAAAAATAATTATTAACTTTCTCATATTAAAATATATATTTTTTAAAAGCTTCCATTGCCTCATACTCTGCCATTCCTAAACTATTATATTCTTTTGCAGTATTTTTATTTCTCTGCTCGGCTCTTAACCAGAAATCTCTATTGTCTTCACCTTGAAACATAACCTTATCTTTTTGTGATTGATGATACAATATCGCATTTCTTTTTTGAACTACCTGACTAGGACTCATAGGAACAGCCATTTCAATATCTTCTATATCCCACTCTTGCCAAGCACCCCTGTAAAGCCATAACCAACATGTTTTCATAAACGACTGATTCTTAATTTTATTTATTGAATCTAATAAAATATTTAAACAGACTCTATGAGTACCGTGTGGGTCAGCCAAATCTCCTGCAGCAAATATTTGATGAGGTTTAATTGCTTTTATTAAATCTAAAGTTAAATCAATATCTTTTTGAGTGGGTTCATTTTTTTTAATTTTCCCAGACTCGTAGAAAGGAAGATTCATAAAATGTAAATTTTCTTGAGGAATTTTTAAATATCTTGCAGCAGCCAGACATTCACTTCTTCTTATTGAAGCTTTGAGCTTAAGTACAGCTTTAGAATTATTTTGAATTTTATCCTCAAAACTGTCAATTATAATAAGTTTATCTGAAAAAGAATTTTTGGCTATTTCAATAAACTTTATAACTTCCTCGTTAGAAACACCAATATTTCCTGAAGTTTGATATGCAATATGAACATCATGTCCTTGATCATGAAGACGCTTGATTGTTCCTCCCATAGAAATTACATCATCATCTGGATGTGGACTAAAAACTAAAACACGTTTTTTTGCAGGAGATGCTCTTTCAGGTCGATCAGTATCGTCAGTTAGTGGTTTTCCTCCCGGCCAACCTGTGATGGTTTTTTGAAGTTGATTAAACATCCAAATATTTAAATCATAAACACTACCACTCGAAATTATTAGACTTGAAAGCCCATTTTCATTATAATCTCGTTGAGTGATTTTTAATATTGGTTTATTTGTTTTTTTACTTAACCACGTTATTGCCTTTTTTCTTAGATCATCTGACCAATGTATATCTTTTACTAACCAAGGGGTTTTGTGCTTTGTTAATTTAGCACTTGATTCGTTATCCAAAATAAAAGTAGCATTGTTATGTTTTTGAAGAAAAGTTGATGGATAGTTAGAGTCAACTTCACCTTCCACAGACCTAGAAATAACTTCAGATTTTTTATGCCCCCATGCCAATAAAACAATTCGCTTAGCATTAAGAATGGTATTAATTCCCATCGTAATAGCTCTGGTTGGAACTGACTCAACTCCATTAAAATCAGGTGCAGCATCTTCTCGAGTTATTGGGTCAAGATTTACAATTCGTGTACAAGAATTTTGATTAGATCCTGGCTCATTAAATCCAATATGTGCAGTTCTACCTATACCAAGCAACTGGAAATCTATTCCTCCTAATGAATTTATTTTTTGCTCATATTCAGAACAATATCTTGAAATATCATTTTCAAATATTTTTCCTTCTGGAATATTAACGTTTTTCTTAACGACATCAATATGAGAAAATAAGTGATGATACATAAAACTATAATAGCTTTGTTCGTCTGTCTTATTTATAGGGAAATATTCATCTAAATTAAAAGTAATAACGTTTTTAAAACTTAGACCTTCATACTTATGCAATCTGACCAATTCTTTATATACTCCTATTGGTGAAGAACCTGTTGCAAGTCCCAAAATAAACTTTGATTTGTTGCAATTTCTAATTGACTCAGCTATTTCATTGGCAACCATCTTTGATCCAATCTCAGCAGAATCAAAACAAATATTATGAATCTTTTCAAATCTGGTAACTTCATCTTTACCTGGGATTTGATAATCAATAGGGTTGAATTTTTTAGTCATCATAATTTTTAATTATTATACAATCTCAAATCCAAATTACCTAGGTTCTCAATCAATTAAATTCTTTAAATAAATATATATTTTGAATTAATACTATTTCAAAAAATATCTCTTAAAGATATTTAAATATTTTGATTATAAAATATGTTTTAATTACCTCTGCCTGTTTTTCTTACAGCAGTTGATCGCTTTGCTGTATTGCTTTTGTTAAATGGTTTTTTCGTGGTTTTTTTTGGGATATTCTTATCTAATCTATTTCCAAAGAATTTACTGCTCATATTAAATAATTTACCTAAAGATAAAATAAATTATTAACGAATAACTAATTAAAAAGATGTTTAAAATTAGAAATAACTTTTTTAAAATTTAATAATTTAAATTAAAGTATTAATCTTTGCTAGATTAAAAATTAAATATGAATCTCATTTTTAGTAATTACATACGATTTTTATATTATTTTATCGTTTTGACTAATATGTCATTATTTGGTCAAAATATAAATACATCTCAACCCAATTTCTCAGCATCTTATCTTATAACTGATCCTGATATTGACGGTAATATTATTAATGATTTGGCCTGGAGAAAAATCAAACCAATCACAAACCTCACTCAAGCAAGACCTTTTTATGGAAAACCTATTTCAGAAAAAACAGAAATCAGGATAGCATTTACAAATAAAACTCTTTATATTGGTGTAATCTGTTATGATAAAGAGCCAGAAAAAATTGTAGTATCTGATTCCAGAAGAGACTCTAATTTAAATGATGATGATAGTTTCCTTTTTATTTTGGACACATACAATGACCAACAAAATGGGTTTTTATTTGGAACAAATTCAATAGGAGTAGAATATGATGCGCAAATAGATAATGAAGGTGAAGGAAATATGCAACAAGGAGGAGTAGTTGGTGGAACAAATTTAAATTGGGATGCTTCCTGGAAAGTTAAAACTGAAACAGGAGATTACGGGTGGAGTGCTGAATTTTCAATTCCCTTAAAAACAATTCGCTTTGCTAGTGGAAAAGACAAGATATGGGGTATAAACTTTCAGAGAAATATTAGCAAAAACAGTGAAGTCGCATATTGGGCTCCCCTGCCAATTCAATTTGAAATTAAAAGACTTTCATTAGCTGGAAAAATGAATGGGGTTTCTTTAAAAAGTCCAAAGAATTTAAAACTTTTTCCTTACGCTTTAACCCAAAACATTAATGATAAGTCAAACAATTCAAAATCAAATAATCAAGAGTTTGGTGTCGATTTAAAATATAGTCTTACGCCAGGCCTGACTTTAGATATGACTTACAATACTGATTTTGCTCAAGTAGAGGTTGATGAGCAACAAGTAAATCTGGATAGGTTTAATCTATTTTTTCCTGAAAAAAGAGCTTTTTTCCTTGAAAATGCTGGACAATTTAGTGTTGGAAGTCCAGGAGAAGTAGATTTGTTTTTTAGTAGACGAATCGGGTTAAGTAATGATGGCTCAGTCGTTCCTATTGTAGGAGGTTCAAGAGTTTCAGGTAAAATAGGTCAGACTAATATTGGTTTTTTAAATATGCACACTGATGAGGTTAGATCTAAGAATATTCATAAAAACAGCTTCACCGTTGCAAGAGTAAATCATGATTTTCCTAAAACCAGATCTTCAATTGGTGGAATTTATATTGGCAAATCTGATCTTGGTCTACAAACAAATAATTATAATAGAGTTTTTGCACTTGATGGTAAATGGGGTATCGGTAAAAAAGCACAAATTTCTGGTTTTCTTTCAAAAAGCTCAAGTCCTGATATAACAAAAGATGATCATGCTTTAAACTTTAGAGCAGAGTATGTATGGGACGGATGGAGAATTTATGGAGCTTACACTGAGGTAGGTGAAGGGTTTAATCCTGAAGTAGGTTTCTTACTCAGAGAGTCTTTTAAAAAACCTGAGTTTTTAATTTGGAAACAATGGAGAACTAAAAATACAGGAAGTTTTCTTGAAGTAAGACCACATATCTCGGGAAGAAGGTATTATAATTTCAATAATGATCTAATTTCTAGTTTTTTACATGTAGATAATCATTGGGTATGGAAAAGTGGATTAGAAATTCATACTGGAATCAACTTTACAACTGAAGGAGTTTTGAATGATTTTTCAATTTTTGGAGTTAAAATTCCTGTTGGGGAATACAATCACAAAGAACTTCAATTTGTTTTCTTTACAAATAAAAATAATCAAATATATTATTCTACGAGAACATTTATTGGTGGATATTATGGGGGAAGTAGAATTTCATCAAGAAATAATATAAATGTTAGGCTTGGAGATAAGTTTAATTCGGCTTTAACATTCAGTTATAATAAATTAAATCTTCAAAATGGTAATATTAATGCTATTATTGCAGGAGGTAAGTTTACCTACTCATTTACTCCTAGAATGTTTCTTCAAAGTCTAATACAACACAATAATATTTCTAATTTAACATCTGTTAATGCTCGATTTGGATGGTTAAAAAATGCCAATACAGGTCTTTTCGTAGTTTTAAATCTAGTTGAAGATGAAGATTTTATTGATAGGATTAATAGTCAGGTTATGACAATAAAATACAATTATCAATTTGATGTTCTTAACAAAAGAAAATAGATGAAGAAAACTTTTGATATTAATCAAATGAAAACTGCCTTATCTAAAATTACAAAGCAGATATATAACTCCAACTGGATGCCTGAAATTATTTTGAGTGTAAATAGAGGAGGATGTGTCCCAGGAATATACTTATCTCATGAAATTAATATACCTCATAAAGTAATTGATGTTCAATTAAGAGATAGTAAAAACAAACCAAACTTAGACATTTTAGAATATTCAACAAATAAATACGATTCAATATTAATAATTGATGATATTAATGATACTGGTGCTACTTTTGATTTAATTCATAAAAATATAAAAGCTACAAATAAAGATATTCGATATGCAGTTCTTATTGATAATACTTCAAGTAATTTTAAAACTCAATTTAAAGGAACTATAATAGATAAATCTAAAAATCCAATTTGGATTGTCTTTCCATGGGAAAAAAATTAAATGAATTAATAATATATGAGTTTCAGTAATCTTAATTTAATAACCTCCTTGGTTGTAACACATATTTTTATAATTACACTTTCTAATGTTTTAGTTGCAATTCCTTTAAATATATATGGATTTAAATTAACATGGGCTGCATTTAGTTTTCCTCTGGTTGTGGTTACTACTGATTTAACTGTTAGACTATTAGGCAAATCAATAGCTCGAAAAACTATAACATTTTCATATCCGTTGGCAATTATTTCTTCTGTTTTGATTATTTATTTTGAGAGAAATTTAGTTTCAATTGCCCTTAGAATTGGTTTGGCAAGTGCAACTGCTTACGCATTGGGTACATTAATTGATATCTATGCTTTTCAATTAATTAGAGAAAAATATTCAATTTGGTGGATTGCTCCAGCTTTATCTACTATTATTTCAAATATAATTGACTCTTACACTTTCTTTTTTACTGCCTTTTCAAATTCATCAGATAAGTATATGTCATTAAATTGGTTTGAGATTGCAGGAACCCAAACAGTTTTAAAAATATTAATTGGTTTAGTTTTTTTTCTACCTGTCTATGGTATTTTACTTACTTATATTCAGAAAAGAATCATTAAGAAATGATTCCTAGTGGTTTTGTTATTTTCCAATTTTCCCTTGTGAAATCTGGGAATTTTTGAGGTAAACCTTCCTGAACTACAGAAGCTTCGCTAAGAGGTGCTACAGCACTCCAAAAACAACCTTCATAAACATTTTGATCAAGGGCTTGGCCATTTCTTAAACATTCAATTATACGATATAACATCATAAAATCCATACCTCCATGTCCCCCCATTTTCTTTGCTAATGAACCTAACCTTTTATACATTGGATGATCGTATTTTTCAAAAAATTCATCTAAACTATCACCTTCAGCCCATCGATGATGATCCTTTGTGATTCCAGGGACTCCTCCTTCTAAAGCAATTCTAGCAGGAAAACCAGCTAAAATCCCTTTAGTTCCTTGTATTAAATTATGTCTAGAATATGGGCGTGGACTTGTCTCATCCCATTGAATCATAATAGTTCGTCCTAATTGAGATTTAAGAATTGATGTATTTAAATCTCCACCTTTAAAATCTAAAGCATTCCATTTATGATCTTTAGAATAATTATTTTTTGAATATAAATTACGGCCTTTTGATGGAGAAGAAAATGAAACTATTGAATTGAACTGATCTTCTCCCCTACTTAAATTCATATATTGAGCAACGGGACCCAATCCATGTGTTGGATATAAATTACCATTTCGATTAGCATAGTGATGGGTTCTCCATGATCCAGTCCCTCGCTCTTCCTCCTTCATTTGAAAACGAAGTTCATGAATATATGCTGCTTCTCCATGTAACAGATCTCCGATAATATTTTGACGACATAAATTAAGATATAATAATTCCTCTCTACCATAATTTACATTTTCCATCATCATACAATGCTTTTGAGTTTGTTCAGAAGTATCAACTATTTGCCACATTTCTTCAATTGTAACAGCAATGGGAACCTCAACAAAAGCATGTGCTCCTTTATTCATAACCTCAATTGCCATTGGAGCATGATTTTTCCAATTAGTAGAAATAAAAACTATATCAGGTTTTACTTCATCTAGCATCTTCTTCCATTCACTTTCTCCCCCAAAATACCTTTTAATATTTTTATGTCGTCCATTTCCAATGTCAATACAGTTTTTAACAGACCTATTAACCAAATCTTCATACAAGTCAGAAATTGCAACAATTTCAGTTCCTTCAATTTTGGCAATATGTTTGGCATGTCCGGTTCCTCTTGCCCCAACTCCTATGAAAGCCACTTGAATAGTATTAATTTTAGGTGCTTTAAAATCACCCATATATTTCCCTTTTCGAGAAGTTGATTCCAAATTACCATCGCATGAATTATTTAAAAGAGTAGACCCCCCTAGTGAAGCAATTGCAGAAAGACCAGATTTTTTAATAAATTTTCTACGACTATAATTTTTCATAATTAATTTTTATTTAATTACAATTTTTAAAATGACAACCCTATTAATCAGGCTAACTTCCAATCCGATTTCTAAAATCTATCTAAATTCATGACCTTAGTCCATGCGGAAACAAAATCATTTAAAAATAGCTGTTCGGAGTCATTACATGCATATACTTCTGAAATAGATCTTAATTCAGAATTAGAACCAAAAATTAGGTCAACTCTAGTTCCTTTCCATTTAATTTCATTTGTATTTCTATCACTTCCAATAAAAAGGTCTTGACTATCAGAAATTGATTTCCAAGTAATGTTCATGTCTAAAAGGTTTTTGAAGAAATCATTGCTGAGAGTTTCTTTTTTTTCAGTAAATACCCCATTATTGGAATGATCCGAATTAATATTTAAAACCCTTAAGCCTCCAATAAGAACAGTCATTTCTGGAGCTGTTAATGTCAAAAGTTGTGCCTTATCTATTAACATTTCCTCTTCAGACAGTTGATGATTAAACTGAGCATAGTTTCTAAATCCGTCAGATTTAGGTTCTAAAACAGAAAAAGATGCAACATCCGTCATTTCTTGGATGGCATCTGATCGTCCTGGATTAAAAGGAATATGAATCTCATTTCCTGCATTTTTTGTAGCTTTTTCAATACCACTAGATCCAGCTAAAACAATTAAATCAGCAAGTGATATTCGCTTGTTTCCTGTTTGAGAAGAATTGAATTTATTCTGAATTTCTTTATAAACTTTTAATATCTCTGACAACTCGTGTGGATTATTAACTTTCCAATCTTTTTGTGGCTCAAGAGCTATTCGAGCTCCATTTGCTCCTCCCCGCTTATCAGAACCCCTATAGGTTGATGCTGAAGCCCATGCTGTTGAAACGAGTTGCGAAATTGATAAGCCAGAAGTCAAAATTTCATTCTTAAGATCATCAACATCATCACTATTTACAAGTTCATGCTTAACTGTTGGAATAGGATCTTGCCAAATAAGTTCTTCATCAGGAACAAATGGACCTAAATACCTTTCTCTAGGACCCATATCTCTGTGAGTTAATTTAAACCAAGCTCTTGCAAAAGTATCAGCAAACTTTTCTGGATTTTCAAAAAAGCTTTTAGAGATTGGACGATATAATGGGTCCTCCCTTAAAGCAATATCCGTAGTTAACATTATTGGCGCATGAAATTTATTAGAAATATGAGCATCTGGAACACTATCTTTTCCCTGTCCAGATTTTGGAATCCATTGATGAGCTCCAGCTGGGCTTTTGGTTAATTCCCAGTCATAACCAAATAAATTTTCAAAGTAATTATTACTCCATTTTGTAGGAGTAGTTGTCCAAGCACCTTCTAGTCCACTGGTAATGGTATCTTGTCCTTTTCCTGACCTGTAAGTATTTTTCCATCCTAAACTTTGTTCTTCTATAGAAGATGCTTCAGGCTCAGATCCAACATACTTGTCTGCATCAGCGGCACCATGTGTCTTTCCAAAGGTGTGGCCACCCGCAATTAATGCGACAGTTTCCTCATCATTCATCGCCATTCTTCCAAAAGTTTCACGAATATCTCTGGCAGCAGCAAGAGGATCTGGGTTTCCATTTGGTCCTTGAGGATTAACGTAAATAAGACCCATTTGTACTGCCCCAAGGGGGTTTTCCAATTCTCGATCTCCCTTATACCTCTCATCTCCTAGCCATTCTTTTTCAGAACCCCAATATATATCTTCTTCAGCTTCCCATACATCTTCACGTCCGCCAGCAAATCCAAAAATCTCAAATCCCATAGACTCAAGAGCACAATCTCCAGCAAAAATCATAAGATCGGCCCATGATAATTTTTTACCATACTTCTGCTTTATGGGCCAAAGTAAAAGTCTCGCTTTATCAAGATTAGCATTATCAGGCCAGCTATTTAAAGGTGCAAAACGTTGTGTTCCTGATCCAGCTCCACCTCTACCATCAGCAATTCTGTAGGTTCCTGCGCTATGCCATGCCATTCTAATAAAAAATGGACCATAATGGCCGTAATCAGCAGGCCACCAATCCTGTGAAGTTGTCATTAAATCAAAAATATCTTTTTTTACAGCTTCTAAATTTAAAGTCTGAAATTCCTTGGCATAGTTAAAACTTTTGTCCATTGGATTAGATAAACTCGAATGTTGACGTAAAATGTTCAACTTTAACTGATTAGGCCACCAATCTCTGTTGATAGGACTGTGTCCTGCACTTGCCTTAGTCTCTCCGCCCATAAAAGGACATTTACTTTGATTTTTATTTCTTGAATGGTTGTTGTTCATTTTAAAAAAATTATTTTTGAATTAAAAATTATTATTCCTTAAATGTATTTAAAATAGATATATATCTAAAATAAAGTCTATAATTTCTTTTTGTAATTTTATTTGTTTTATAGATACATTTACATAAACAAATAATAACAATGAAAAAGCTATTTACACTTTATGTTTTAATTTTTAATTATTGTCAATCTCAACAAGTAAATGTAAATCAAAATAGAATTCAAGCAAACTGGAAAAAATTAAAAGAATTTGGAGTTAATCAATCTACAAATGGGAATGACAGAATAGCATTTAGTGAGTTTAATGTTGAAGCATTAGAATATTTAAAAAATAAATTAATTGCTCTGGGTTTAGAAACAAAAATAGATGCTGCTGGAAATTTAATTGCAACAAAAAAAGGAAAAAATAAATCATTTAAACCAATAGGTTTTGGGTCTCATATCGATGCGGTTCCCAATGGTGGCCATTATGATGGTCAAATTGGAGTTCTAGCTGCAATTGAATGCATTGAAACAATGATAGAAAATGATATAATTACATCTCATCCTTTAGAACTTATAATATTTTCTAATGAAGAAGGAGGTGTTTTTGGCTCTAGAGCTCTTGCTGGATCTCTAACCAAAGAGTCATTAGAAGTAATTACAGCTTCGGGGCTGACGAATTCTCAAGGTATAATTAAGCTTGGTGGTGATCCAAATAATGCACTCAAAATAGCTAGAGAACCTCAAAGTTTACATGCATTTATTGAATTACATATTGAGCAAGGTAGTATTCTTTTTGATGAAGATATTGAAATAGGAATTGTTGAAGGAATTGTAGGTCTTCGCTGGTGGGATGTTGAAATTAAAGGGTTTTCAAATCACGCTGGAACAACTCCAATGAATAAAAGAAAAGATGCAATGTTAGCAGCAGCTAAATTTATTTTAGAAGTTAATAATATTGTTAAATCAATTTCAGGAACTCAGGTTGGAACAGTCGGAAGAATCAAATCGTTTCCAGGAGCACCAAATGTAATTCCTGGAAAAGTTATTTTGAGTCTTGAACTAAGAGATTTAAATGAAAATAAGTTAGATAGTATTTATACCCTAATTGAAAATCAATCAAAACATATTGGTAATGACACAGACACTCAGTTTAGTTTTACACCAATTAGTGCAACTGGAAAAGCAGCTTTAACTGATCCTATTATTCAAAAAATAATACAAAATCAGGCTCATAAACTAAAATTAAATACTAAGGTTATGCCCAGTGGAGCAGGACATGATGCTCAAGAAATGACTCATATTGCACCTACGGGTATGATTTTTATTCCAAGTCGAGATGGTATATCACACTCCCCCGACGAATTTTCATCTATGAATGATATTAAAAATGGAACCCAAGTACTTTTAGAAACTATTTTAGTAATAGATAAAACAGATTTTTAACTATCTTCTATTTAATTCATAAAGATAAATTTGACGTCCAATTTCAGCTAAAAATGGGATGCCAACTTCTTCATTTTCATATATGTCATCATTAAATATTTGATTTGAATTCACTAAAATTGTACCTGCAAGTATAAATTCAATTCCTTTTTTTTTATTTACTATATATGCGACATCCGAGACTGTTCCATAAGCAAAACCAACTTTGTTATAAATACGAATTTCATCATTCATTTTACCTTTAGTATCACCATATATAAAAAACTTTACATAACTATCATATAGTTTGTTTTGTTCATTTGAAGAAAAAATAGTACTCTCTAACGTGTTTTTTCCCATCCATTTTTTTATAAACATTATTTGATAATTATCCAAGCTAAATAAATTTTCTCTCGGGAAGGTTTCAGGAAAAAAAATTCTCTTTATAATTTTTGTTTGTGAACTTAATGATAACCAATTTTTTTTACTAAAATTCATTGGTTTATTTACTAATTTTCCCTTAACAAGATTAGCTATTCCTTTGTCTTGATTTTTTAATTTAACAATTGGAATATTTTTTGATTCTATTGATTTTTGTATGTATAAAGTGTCCTTTTTATTAAAAAAACAATACTCCCATGTTTGATTATTATTTAACCCCAAAAACTTATGTCTAATACTGAAATTATTAATGTCTTTTTTTTTCATTTCTGAATTTATATAGTCTTTTCCAAGAAAATCAAAAAGATAGTTGTAAGCATCATTATCACTTATCAAAAAAACTTTTTTTATTAAGTGAGAAATAGTTAATTGATTTTTAGGGTTAGTGCTATCGCTTTTGGCTATGTATTTTCTAGATATAGGATCAATAATGTGAAATGGAGTATTCATATCAATATTTATTCCATCTTTTTTTAATTGATTTATTTTTTGTAAAGCTAATATTGCAATTGGAAGCTTTACAGTGCTTGCTGGATAAAAATAATTAGAATCGTTCTTTTGAAAATAGTATTCCTTAAAAAAACTTTCATCACTATCTCTATTAATTTGAATATATTTAAGTTGAACTTGATGAGCCTTTAAATTTGTCCTTACCTTTTTTATTATTGGTAAGTTTAATTTCATTATTTCTGCTAAAGGATTTTCTTGACAAAAAACATTATTACAGAAAAAAAGTATTAATAAAAATGGTTTTTTTAAATGGTCCACTCTAGCATTATTTAAAATAAATCTAATTTCTAAATTAATAATATTTAATAATTTATATTAAATAATCTTTATTATCATTATTTATTTTTAGATATATTTATTATCTATTTTTAAATAATTCATTATGAAAAAGTTATGTTTTTTTATTGTATCAATGATAATAAATTTTAATTATGCTCAATCCAACAACAAGCTTCCTCTAGTTCCGGAAAGATCAGTTAAAATAGAAACAAATGAAGGTACATGGCTTTCTTTAGACGTTCATCCAGATGGGAGCAAAATACTTTTTGATCTTTTAGGTGACATTTATGAACTTCCAATATCAGGAGGAAGAGCAACAAGAATTACCAGTGATTTAGCTTTTGATTCTCATCCAAGATATTCTCCAGACGGAAATTCTATTCTATTTCTTTCTGATAGAAGTGGAGGAAATAATGCGTGGATTATTGATAGAATAAAAGAAGATACAACTAGAGTAACTAAAGGAGAAACAAAGCAGATGCAATCTGCAGATTGGTCTCCGGATGGAAGCTATATTGCTTTGAGTGAAGGTACTCGTAATTACAAATTACACTTATATCACAAAAAAGGAGGAGCAGGTGTTCAATTAATTGATAAACCAGATAATTTGAAAATTTCTGAGCCAAGATTTAGTGCTGACGGTAAAAAAATATGGTTTTCTCAGAGAACTGGTGCTTGGCAATATAATGCACGTTTTCCTCAATATCAGTTGGCAACATATGATAGAGAAGATGGAACTAAAGAAGTTATGACATCAAGATATGGCTCAGCATTTTCTCCAACACTTTCTCCTGATGGAAAATGGCTAGTTTACGGGAGCAGATACAATGATCAAACTGGTTTAGTTAAGCGCAATTTAAAAACAGAAGAAGAGAGCTGGCTTGCCTACCCCGTCCAAAGAGATGAGCAAGAGTCAATTGCCCCACTAGGTGTTTTACCAGCAATGTCTTTTACGCCAGACAGTAAGGAGTTATTGGCTTCTTATGGAGGTAAAATATATAGAATTCCGATTGCAGGCGGAAGTGCAGTAAATATTCCTTTTAATGTTGAGGAAGAGATTGCTTTAGGACCTCAATTAAAATTTAATTATCCAATAGATGATAGTAAAACTTTTAATATTAATCAAATTCGTGATCAAAAAGTATCACCCGACGGTAGCTCAATAGTTTTCATTGCTTTGGATAGATTGTATTGGATGAGTTTAAGAGAAAAAAAACCAATCAGATTAACTTCATTTAATTTTACAGAAGCAATGCCTGTTTGGAACCCTAACGGAAAAGAAGTTGCATTTGTTACATGGGATGAATCAAAAGGTGGGGGTATTTATAAGGTTGATATAGAAAAAAAAAACAAACCCATTAAACTAACAAATGACAATAATACTTATCGGGAGCCAGCATGGAGTAATGATAATAGAATTGTAGCTTTTACTGGCTCTGCTGATGCTTTTAGAGAATCAGATGGACCATCTTCTTCCAGACAAAGGACAAGTTTAGTTTGGCTAGATGCTAAACAACAAGGAAGCAGTACCTTTATAATGAAAGGTAGTATGAAGTTGTCAAATCCACACTTTGCTCAAAATAATAATCGTATTTTTTTAAACTCATCTGGTGAAGGTCTAATTTCTATAAATTGGGATGGTCTTGATCGAAAAAAACATATTCAAATTGATGGAATAACAGTTTATGGTTCTGGATATAATGACAATCATCTTCTTTCAGATACCCCATCTGCTCCAAAAAAAAATCCCTCAAAAGCAAGTTTGATTACAAGAGCTCCTAAGGGAGATTATGCTTTAGCCCAAATCAATAATGATATATACATTGTTACTGTCCCTCTTGTAGGCTCAGATGGTGTTAAAGTTAATGTAAGTGATGCGAAAAAAGCAAATTTTCCATCAATGAAATTAACTAAATTTGGAGGACAATTTCCAAACTGGAGTTCTAATGGGGATATTGTTTACTGGTCTTTAGGAAAAACTCTTTTTCGATATGACATAAAGGAATCAATGAGGCTTCATGAACAAGAAGAAGAAGAAGAAGAAGAAGAAGAAGAAGAAGAAGATAAAGATGATGATGAAGATGGTAAAGAGGGTGATGAAGAAGAGGATATTTACCTAGCAAAGGAATTAGACATCTTTGTAAAGGCAAATAGAGATATTCCTGAAGGCCTAATTCTTTTGAAAAACGCAAGAATCATTAGCATGAATGATGATCAGATTATTGAAGATGGGGACATTTTAATCAAGAATAATCGAATTATTGATGTTGAAAATGGTAGAATTGACATAACAAATAATGATTACTTAAAAGAAAAGAAAATATCTAAAATCAACAGTAAGATTTTTATAAAAAATTTAAAGGGTAAAACAATAATTCCTGGATTTATTGATACACATGCGCACATGTGGCCCTCATGGGGACTACATAAAAATCATGTTTGGGTCTATGCTGCCAACTTAGCTTATGGAGTCACAACAACCAGAGATCCCCAAACTGCTACTACCGATGTTCTAACATATGCTGATATGGTTGAAGCTGGAATGATTCCAGGCCCAAGAATTTATTCTACTGGCCCTGGAGTAGGTTACTGGGGCTATAATATTAAAAGTTTAAATCATGCAAGAAATGTATTGAAACAATATTCCAAATATTATAATACAAAGACAATTAAAATGTATTTAACAGGGAATCGTAAAAACAGACAATGGATAATTCAAGCCGCAAAAGAACAAAAGCTGATGCCTACTACCGAGGGAGGCTTAGATTTTAAATTAAATGTCACTCAAATACTTGATGGTTATCCAGGTCATGAGCATTCTTTTCCAATTTATCCTTTGTATAAAGATTTTACAAAGTTTGTAGCCGAATCTAAGACAGCATATACCCCTACCCTTCTTGTTTCATATGGCGGACCTTGGGCAGAGAACTACTATTATGCAAAAGAAGACGTTCAAGGTGATAAAAAATTAAATCGTTTCACCCCAAAGTCAGAATTAGACTCAAAGTCAAGAAGAAGAAATGCTGGATGGTTCATGGATGAAGAACATGTTTTTGAGGATCATGCTGTTTTTGTGAATGATCTAGTTGAAGCGGGAGGAATTGCTGGAGTTGGTTCACATGGTCAACTTCAAGGATTAGGATATCATTGGGAATTATGGAGCATGTACTCTGGAGGAATCTCTAACCATAACATGCTTAAGGTTGCAACCATAATTGGTGCAGAGGCTTTAGGTTTATCAAATGATATTGGTTCAATTGAAATTGGAAAAATTGCAGATTTAATAGTTTTAGATAAAGATCCATTAGATAATATAAGAAATACTAATAGTATCAACTATGTGATTAAAAATGGATACATCTATGATGCTGAAACACTAAATAAAATATTTCCAGTATCAGAAAATGCTAAATATCCTTGGACTCAATCATCTCCAAATAAAGATTTACCTGGAATCGAAAGAAATTAAATTAATATGAAAAAAATTCTTTTTATAATCTGTATCCTTTATTTTAACATTATTCATGCACAAATTGATAATGATAAATTTAATTTCAAAGATGTATTTGATTTGCAATATGTTTCAGACCCACAAATAAGTCCCTCTGGAAATGAAGTTGTTTATAGAAGAATGCGCTTTGATATACTAAAAGATAAAGCGGTTGGTGATTTATGGTTAATTAACTCTGATGGAACTAAACATCAAAAATTAACAGCCAAAGAAGATCAAGAATATGGTGCCAAATGGTCTCCATCAGGTAGCCGTCTTGCCTACATATGCTCAACAAAAGAAGGTTCTGAGATATATATTTATTGGAAAAATACAGGTAAAATTGCAAAAATATCTCAATTAAATGGAAGTCCTTCAAATATCTCTTGGTCTCCAGATGAAAGAAATATTGCATTCAATATGAATATAAAATCACCTCCTCCAATTCTAATAAAAATGCCAGAAAAACCAAATGGTGCTAATTGGGCAAAACCTGCAAGAATTACAGACAGGCTATATCATGAAGCTGATGGTAGAGGTTATATAGATCCAGGGTTTAATCATATTTTTATTATTTCATCAGAAGGTTCAGGTGTTAACCAATTAACACATGGTAATTATAATCATAACGGTCCTTTATCTTGGTCAGAAGATAATTCAAAAATTTATTTTTCTTCAAACAGAAATAAGAACTGGGAATATGATTTCAGAAATTCTGAAATCTATAGTATTTCATTAAAAAATAAGGTTATTAAAGCCTTAACTAACAGAAATGGTCCTGATTACAGACCAGCTGTTTCTCCCAATGGAGAATATATTGCTTATGCAGGTTATGAAGATGAGGTTCAAGCCTATCAAAATAGAAGCTTATCAATTATGTCATCAGATGGATCTAACAAAAGAATAATAAGCTCAAAAATTGACTCTAGTATCAACCAATACTTTTGGGACTCAGAAAGTGAAGGATTGTTTATTAGCTATGATATTAATGGTGATACAAAAATTAGTTATTTAAGCTTATCAGGAAAGGTCAAAAAAATTGCTAGTCAACTTGGCGGAACATCAATAGGAAGGCCATATGGTGGAGGTTCTTTTTCAGTTTCAAATAATGGAAAAATAGCCTACACCTATACCCTACCATCACATCCAGCTGAATTAGCCCTAATTGACTCAAAAGGATTTAGGAAAATAACAAAAATCAGTGATCCTTTGTTAAAAAACAGAAACTTAGCTAAAGTAGAAACTGTTTGGTATAAATCATCATATGATAAAAGAAAAGTCCAAGGGTGGATTGCATATCCCCCAAAATATGATCCAAATAAAAAGTATCGTTTTTTAGTTGAAAATCATGGTGGTCCAATTTCAAATTACGGAAATAGATTTTCAGCAGAAATACAACTTTACGCTGCTTCAGATTATATAGTTTTTTACCCCAATCCCAGAGGAAGCACAAGTTATGGAGCAGAATTTGCAAACTTATTACATCATAATTATCCTGGCCAGGACTACAATGATGTAATGGATGGTGTTGATTATTTTATCTCTAAGGGAATAGCTCATGAAAATAAGCTTTATGTTACTGGTGGAAGTGCTGGTGGTATAATGACAGCTTGGATGATTGGAAAAAATAATAGATTTGAAGCAGCTGCCGTAATAAAACCAGTAATGAATTGGATTAGTAAAACTCTTATTGCTGATAACTATTTTCAATACGCAAACACTCGTTTTCCAGGACAACCCTGGGAAAACTTTGAGGCATATTGGGGGTTTTCTCCTATATCTCTGGTTGGAAATATAGAAACTCCAACTATGGTAATGGTTGGCATGAATGACCTAAGAACTCCACCTAGTGAATCTAAACAACTTTATCACGCCTTAAAACTCAGAAAGATTCCTACAGTTCTGGTTGAAATACCCGAAGCCAGTCATGGCATTGCAAAACGACCAAGTAATTTAATAAGCAAGGTCTCCCATATTTTGACATGGTTAAATAAATATTAATTTTATTAATATAATTAATTTGTTTTACAAATTTATAATTCTTAGATTGATCAAATTTTTTAACAATTTTTTAACAAATCAAACAAAATGAAAAAACAGATTAATTTATTGTTGTTGCTTTTGTTTTCAGTTAGTATAGGATTTTCACAAAAAACTATTTCTGGAAATGTAAGTGATGCAAATGGTCCTTTACCAGGTGCTAATATTGTTGAGCAAGGCACAAACAACGGTGTTAGTACTGATTTTGACGGGAATTATGTAATTACTCTTGAGGGTGATTCAAACACCATAGAAGTTAGCTACACAGGTTTTGTCACTCAAAATATTCAGGTTGGTAATCAGTCTTCAATAAATATTATATTGGAGGAAGATACTCAACTTCTGCAAGAGGTCGTAGTAACCTCTCTCGGTTTTAAAGTAGTTAGAGACGAACAAGGTTCAACTTCCTCTGTTGTTAGTACAGGTGCAGTTGTTAGGTCAGGAGAGCCTACTCTTTTAAATACTCTTAGCGGAAAAGCTTCAGGAGTTCAAATTAGAAGAGTGAGTGGAGATCCCGGAACCGGTTCTACAATTCGAATTAGAGGAGCAAATACAATTTCAGGTGCTAGTGATCCTTTAATTATTGTAGATGGTGTTCCAATGAATAATTCATCAAACTATAACAGTTTTGATGGACGTGGCTCTCGATCTGGAGGAGTTTCTAATGGTTCAAGAATAAATGACCTTAACCCAAATGATATTGCTTCTTTGGAAGTTTTAAAAGGAGCATCTGCTGCTGCCGTTTGGGGTAGTAGAGCTGCAAATGGGGTGGTTGTTATAACAACCAAGGAAGGGCAATCTGGAAAAGCAAAAATTACATTTACATCATCTTATTCGATTGATGAAGTTTCTGAAAGAATTCCTATGCAAGACTTATGGGGACAAGGAAGATCAGGTGTTTTTGGGGCAACTCGAGCAGAGTCTTGGGGAGATTACATTCCTGATCGTGCTGGTGGACTTGATACCTTTGATACTTCAGGACAGTTTTTTACTGCAAGAGATGGATCGTTGTATTACCCCATAACAGCAAAAAATTCAAAAGAAATATTTGTCGATAAAAACTGGAATAATGCTGTTCAGACAGGAACATTCCTACAGAACGATTTGAGTATTAGTGGCGGAACAGATAATGGAAAATATTTTTTCAGTGTCTCTAATATCTCTCAAGAAGGTATAATTATGGGTTCTGCCTATGATAGAACAAATCTACGTTTTAATTATAATGCCAAACTAAATGATATGGTTTCATTATCAAATAAAATGGCCTATACCTACAGTCAGACTGATCGAATTCAGCAGAGCTCCAATACTGCAGGAATAATGTTAGGGCTACTTAGAACCCCTGCTGATTTTGATAATGAAGATTATATAGGTACATACACTAGTTCCTCGGGTGTTGAAACTCAAAACAGACACAGATCTTATAGAAGGTATTTGGGTAACTCTCAAAACCCTAGTTATAATAATCCAGGGTGGACTGTCAATGAACAGAAATCTATTGCAACTGTAAATAGAATTACTGCCACACCAGAATTAACAATAAAACCAAATAACTGGCTTCAAATGATCGCAAGAGGTAATATTGATTTTTCTGATGATAGAAGGACAACTTTATATCCTGTGGGAAGTGCTGGTAGTGCATTTAATAATGGAGCATTTTATGAAAGTGAAATTGCACAACGCCAATATAGTCTTGATTTTATTGGAAGAGCAACAACAGACTTAAATTCTGATATTAGTCTCACTTCAACAGTTGGTTGGAGTTTAAATGATAGATCGTATAATAGGAATTCAGGAAGTGTAACTGGTTTTTTAGTTGATTCAAGAAAACAAACATCATCTTTAAATTCTGCAGCTGAAGCAACTGCATTTGAAAACTACAGAACTTTTAGAAGATCAAATAGAGGTTATGCAGTATTAAACTTTGACATGTATGATCAACTATATATTAATTTCTCTGGAGGATTAGAATCTTCCTCTACAATTAATGGAACATTTTTTTACCCATCTGTTGATGTAGCTTGGAACTTCACTAAAAGCGCCTTAGAATCTAGTATCTTATCTTTTGGGAAGCTTCGTGCTTCATGGGGAAAAGTGGGAGTCCAACCTTCACCTCATCAGTTTCAAACATTAGCTGAAGGAGGTTTTAGTTATTCAACATATAGTGATCCTATAGCAATTGATTCTTTTGGGGGAGGTTACAGACTTGATAATAATTTAGGTAATCCAAATCTTGAGCCTGAAGTGAAAACAGAATGGGAAGTTGGGGCTGATTTAAGATTTTTTGATAATGATTTAACCCTAGGTATTACATACTATGATAACGTAATTGATGGTATTTTACTTGATGTGAATCTTTCTCCATCTTCTGGTTTTTCAACCCAGTATGGTAATTTTGGGAGTATGACTAACAATGGTATTGAATTTGATTTAGGATGGAATGCAATAGAAAAAGAAGAGCTAAAATTAACTACATCATTAAATTGGTCAAAAAACACAAATGAAGTAACTGACCTATTTGGAACTGAATCTATTAATTTAAGTCCTGGTGCTTCTGTTAGTTCAAGAGCCATTGTAGGTCAACAACTTGGTGTTTTATTTGGGACAGGTTCTCAAACAAATCCAGACGGAAGTCTACTTCTAGATGCAAATGGTTTTCCTCAAATTACTCCTAGTCCTGTAATTCTAGGAGATCCAAATCCCGATTGGAGAGCTGGATTAGGGTTTAATCTTGATTATAAAAAACTTAGACTAAATGTTGTAGTCGAACATTCTGAAGGCGGAGATTTTATGCCTAGAACATTATGGGTTCTTCATAGGTTTGGAACTACTACAGCTACATCTAATCGACTCACAACTTCAGAAGATCTCAGAAATCACGATGGAGATCTTATACCTGCAGGAACTACTGTTAGAGGTAATGTTCGAGATTTTGGAGGAGGAAATGTTCTCCTTGACGAGGATTGGTATAGGACTGGAATTGGAGGAGGTTTTGGTGATAACCAAGCATATAATTTCGGAGTTTATGACGCAACCTTTACAAAGGTTAGGGAGTTATCTCTAAGTTATCTTTTAGATAACGATAACTTAAATTCAATTCTAGGATTAGATAGTATTAGACTAACTGCAACTGGTAGAAATCTAATTAACATTAATAATGTTCCTGGAATTGATCCTGAAACAAATCAGTATGGTGTTGGAAATGCACTTGGTCTAGATTATTTTACAAATCCACAAACCAAATCTGTCTTATTTACAGCAGCCTTTAATTTTTAATTAAGAAATCATGAAAAAAATAACATACAAAATAATAATATCTCTTTTACTAATTTTTGCAGTTTCCTGCGAAAAAATGGTTGAAGGAATTAATGATAATCCAAATGATATCATTGTTAGTGACGTTGAAGAGCGCCTATTTTTAACAGGTGCACAACTAGCTAATATCCAATTAAATTGTGGACATTTAAACAGAATTAGCGGAATGTATTCTGGACAATTGATTGGATACTCATCTTTATATTCTAATATATATGGATTTAGTCTTTCAACGGCTGAATCAAATAGTGAATGGTTTGACCTATATGTTGGAGTTTTATCAAACACTAAACAAATAGCAAATAATTCTTCAAGTCAATTGTTAATTGGAATTTCAAAAATAATTGAAGGACACGCAATTGGAACTGGTGCATCACTTTTTGGTGATATTCCATTTTCTGAAAGTGGTAATCCTGAAATATCCGATCCAATATTTGATTCTCAAATTGATGTTTATTCAGGTGCTATTTCCCTGCTAGATGAAGGAATTTCAGCTTTAAACAGTGCAAGTTCTGGAAGTGTAGCTGAAGATATCTATTTTGGTGGTGATAAGGCTAAATGGATTGCTGCTGCCTATACTTTGAAGGCACGTTTTTATTTGCATCAGAAAAATTATGCTAGTGCTTTCACAGCTGCTCAAAATGGAATATCCTCGGCTAGTGGAGACATGAAGTATAATCCTCCCGGAGCCGCAGGATCTGGAGATAGAAATCTTTTTTGGACTATTTTGGAAGGATCCCGTTCTGGAGATATTGGAAATAGTGATCAAGGAGAAAGCTATTTAATTCAGATGCTAGATCCAGCTAATGCATTATCTAGAAATAATGCTAAGACTGATGAAACAGCAAGAAAAGGCTTTTACACAATTGATTCAAGTGGTGGGTCAGCCAATACGGGGATACTTGAAATGACCCAGCCTCAAAATATGGTTACTTATTTTGAAAATCAATTAATATTAGCTGAATGTGCTGCTCGAAATGGAACATTAACAGATGGACTACCCTATTTAAATGCTGTCAGAGCATGGATGAATACAGGGGGACATGTTAATTCTAATTTTCAGAGTGAACCATATTCTTACTTAGCTTACGATGCTGCTGATTTTGCAAGTGGAGGAATTGAAAATTCAGATAATGTTGATTCAAAAACAGCATTTTTAAGAGAGGTTATTGAAGAACGATATGTATCAGGGTTTGGTATGCACATGCCATATAATGATTCTAGAAGGTTACGTAAGTCAGATTCTGGCATTGCTGTCCCATATATTCTATTTGATGGACCACAAAATGGTCCTTGGCCAGAGAGAATGCCATATGCAACAACAGAATTAAACTCTAATTCTAATGCTCCTGCTGAAGACCCCGGAATATTTGTTGTTACTAGAGTTAATCAATAGTTACCTATTGATTTTTTAAAAGGCTTGTGTAAACACAAGCCTTTTTTTATTTTAATAATAAATACAGTTTATTATGAACATAAGAATCAAAAGACTTACAATATTAATTTTCTCAATTACGATATTGTCAGGATGTGATAATAGTCCAAATAAATATTCAAATGATATAATTTCTTCTGCTCATCCTTTAGCTTCAATTGCTGGAAAAAATATATACGAAATTGGAGGAAATGCATTCGATGCTGCAGTAGCAGCTGCATTTAGTTTAGCTGTAGTTGAACCAAGCATGAGTGGAATTGGAGGTAGACTGCAATCAATATATCAAACTCAAGATGGAATAATTTCAGGTATAGATGCTTCTACAGAAGTTCCATTAAATTATAAACCTTTAAAAGATAAATTCTCTTATGGTTATCAAACTATTGGCATTCCTGGAGTTGTTGCAGGATTGGTAAAATTACAGAAAGAAAATGGCAATCTTTCCCTTAAAGAAGTTCTTGCCCCAGCAATTAAATATGCAAAAGAAGGGTTTTTAATTCTTCCAGGAGAAGCAATAAGACAAAAAATGGCCTTTGAGAAAATTAATGAGTTCGAAGGAACTAGTTATCATTTTTTAAAATCAGAAGGTATGTCTTATATAGCTGGAGACCTTGTTATTCAAAAAGATCTTTCTTTGGTTTTAGAAAAAATAGCTAATGAAGGTCACAAGGGTTTTTATGAGGGAGAAATAGCTCAAAAGATAGTTTCTGATATACAAAAACATGGAGGGATTTTAACTTTGGAGGATTTGAAAAACTACAAAGCTTTAAAATCAAAAGTAGTTCAAGGTAAATATCGAAATCATACTATTAACTCTCTTTACTTACCATCATATGGTGCAATTACAATTCAAATTTTACAAATCCTAGATAATTTACCTACAGCAAAATCTGAGGAAGAATGGGCAATTAACATCGGTAAGGCAACAGAGATAGCTTATAGAAGTAGAAAATATCAAAAAAATAAAGACTCTTTAAAATTAATTTTATCTTACGATCGAGCAAAGATTTTAGCTAATAACATTCTTAAAAAAGAGGTTACATTTAATTTTGATAATGATAATTTACCAGAATCATGGGTTGCTACAATTGGACATACTACTCATTTAACGACTGCAGATAGAGATGGAAATATAGTAAGCTTAACTCAAACTGTTGGCCCTAATATGGGGTCAAAAGTTGCTACTAAAGGGCTTGGATTTATATACGCTGTAACTTTAGGAGGATACTTAGGTGATTACAAGCCTGGAGATAGAGCAAATTCACATATCTCCCCAACACTAATTTCTAAAAATAATAACCCTGTATTAGCTCTTGGGGCAGCTGGAGGAAGTCGAATTATAACTGCTGTAACTCAAGTAGCAAGTAGATATATTGATCAAAATAATACCTTAGAAAAATCTCTTATGCTTCCCAGGGTTTATCCTTTTGAGGATAGTTTGTGGATAGAAGATCATTCTGGTGTAAAAGAACTTAATGCTGAGCTTAATATAATTACAAATCCATATAAAATGATTGATGAAATTGCTCGTTTTGGGAGAGTTCATGCTGTTGCAATTGATTCAATAAATAATAAATGGATAGGAGCTGCAGATCCAGACTGGGAGGGAACAACCAAAATAAACGAGAAATAATGCTAAGAAATTTTATATACCTATTTGTTTTTTTTTGCACGACACTACTTTTCTCTCAAGAAAAAGAAGAGATTTTATTTGTTGGAAATAGTTTTACTTTTTATTGGAATCTTCCATCTGTTGTCCAAAAAATGTCAGACGAGAGAAATCTTAATTGGAATGTAACTCAATCTACAGCTGGGGGAGCTACTTTAAAACAACATTGGTTTGGAGAAAAAAATCTTGAAACTAAAAAATTAATTAAAGAGAATTCTTATTCTAAAATTATATTTCAGGATCATAGTATGAATCCAATCATAGCAATTGACTCTACAAAAAAATATTATACTCAATTTAAAGGTTTAATACCTTCATCCACAAAAACATATTTTTATTCTACATGGATGTATCCAAAAATGGATGATCCAAATAGAGATTTACTCAAAAAAAATATTATTGAAAATAATCTTATTAATTCTGAAATTAATAAATCGAGTGTTTTGCTTCTTGTTGGTAAAGCATTTGACAGATTTAGGTCTAAATATCCTGAGCATAAACTGTTAGGAGATGACATAAAGCATCAAAGTGCAAACGGGACATACCTGGCAGCATGTGTTATATTTTCAACCCTTAGTAATCAATCATCCAAGGGATTGAAATATAGATACTTTGGAGAAGATAGTAATGGAAAAAAAATATATTATATATTGACTAATGGCGGGGTTGCAGAAAAATGTCAAGAAGTAGCTGATTCTATTGTATTTAATATTAAAAAATGAAATTTATAAGGTTTTTATCTATTATTTGTCTATTTATTTGTTGTACAAGCAATAATAACGAGGGTTACTCAAATAATAATATAACAAATAATTCACCCATTAATCAAATTGATAATATAGGGCCTATTTTAACTTCTAATTCAACAGGTGTTTTTCGTTTTGCAGCAGATGGGTTTTTTAGTAATCGAGTCATTAATGTTTATTATCATATTCCAGATGGTGATATCAAAACAATGCCTGTATTAATGTCATTTCATGGAGCATCAAGAAATGCAATAGATTATAGAGATTACTGGATAAAGGATAGTAATAACTCCCATTTTATGATTTTTGCTCCTGAATTTGAATCAGCTGATTTCTCATCTGATGAGTACAATTTGGGTAATGTTTTTGATGATGGAGATAACCCTAGTACTGGAACTTATAATCCAACAGAAGAGTGGACTTTTTCTATGATTGATCCCCTATTTGAATACATCAAAGCTGAAATTTCTGGAACTCAAGAGAATTATAATGCCTGGGGACATTCTGCAGGATGTCAATTTCTTCATCGTTTTGTTTTATTTATGCCTAGTAGCAAGTTAAATATTGCCGTTTGCTCTAATGCGGGCTGGTATACCGTTCCAGAGTCTGGAATTAATTTCCCATATGGATTAGATCAAAGTGAAATAGACACAAACATTTTAAATACTGCTTTTTCAAAAAAATTATATATTCATTTGGCAGAAAATGATAACGATCCAAATGCTTCATCACTTCGTCATAATGAAATAGTGGATAATCAACAAGGTCTTCATAGGCTTGCTAGGGGCAGGTATTTTTATTTAAAATCAGAAGAAATTGCAAATGAAAATACGACAAATTTCAATTGGGTGAAAACTCAAGAAGTTCCCAACGTAGCTCATAACGCATCGCAAATGGCTGAAGATGCAGTTAAATATTTATATCCAGAATAATTATTATCTAAATATCACTTTTGTAAAATGTTCTTAAATAAGAAATAAGAACATCAGCAAATTCTTTAGAAAATAATTTTCTATTTTCTTCATTATTTCTTACACCCATCATATTTAATTCAATCTGAATTGCGTCAACTTTTCCTGAATCACGAGATCCATAAATTGCCGTATTATATCCACCTGAAAAGTAAAGCTCTCCTTCTTTTGGAGCAAGATCATTCATTGAAGGCACAGAAGGATATCCTTTAAGTGACAAAAGATTTCCTAATGAGAATTCACCCGATAAAATATCAGTTAATTTTAAATCTTCTGGATTATTATTAATTAGGCTCTTTACAGAAGAATCATTAATATCATTAATAGAGTTATTATCCATTCTAAGTTCAGATGCAGACAAAAGATAACCTAATTCTATCCTTTGATTTTCATGACCATGACCATGAATATCTATAACTAATCCACTTCCAAATTCAAGTTGAATTTGAGATTTAAAATCATTTATTTGCTTATGAAAAAGATCCCAATATGGTTTAGTTGTTAGATCTCCACAATTAGAATTATTTAATGATCTATTTAAATCAAGTTTTTTTCTATTTAGATCATTTAAAACAATAAAAGGACTATATCCATTAATTTTTAATTGGGATTCAATTTCTAAAGCAACATCTCTAGTATAGCTGTCCCTAACTGTAACAGCACCATCACATGTTCTTGTTTGGATCCACTCTGGCTCTTTGTCTCCACCATGAACTGAAATAATCATTAAAGGAATATTTCCTTCTCTGTAGTCAATAAACTCTCCCCAATCCCTTGTCTCGATAATTGATTCATCTATTTGAACATTATTTATTACTTGCTCTGACTGATCCCCTGATCTTGAACAGTTAACAATAAAAAAAAACAAAAAAAGAAAACTAATTTTTTTCATATTGTAACTTTTGAGGTATTTATTAAATATAGTGATCATATTTAATGATTTGTATTTATTATTCTAAATCAACTGATCTAACCTCAACAGTTGATTTAGAATTAACAATCTTAATAATAAATAAACTTTTATTATCTGAATCTAGCATATCTGAAAACCTCTTTTCACCTATTATTTTATTAACCATGTAAGGAGTAGTGTTACTATGGCCTGAAATCAAAACACTTTTCCCATTATTGCTTTTAATAAACTGATTAAAATCTAATTTGTTAGGTGAATAAATTTTTGGGATAATCTCTTTTGACTCAGAAACAGGTCTTATGGTTCCTTTAGTTCTATTGAAGTTAGTTGTATATATTGAATTTAATGGGATGCTGTCAAAATACGATGCCCAATGATTTGCTCTTTCTATTCCCTTTTTTGTAAGAATTGGATTTTTATTTTCTGGATTACTTCTGTCTTTTTCTGCGTGACGAATAAGATAAAACTTAGTCTCTTTATTTTGTTTAACTGAGCCTAAATTATCACCACAAGAAAATGTTATGCTAAAAATTATAGATAGAATAATGCATTTTTTAATCATATATTTTATTTTTCTGATTCTATTAAAATAAGAATTTCCTTAAATATCTCCTCTGAGGTTTCTAAAAGGTCTATAAATGAACTAACCCATCTATTATATTCCGAATAATAATATAGAACTTTTTTTGAATCATAATATCCATTAAATTGTTCGAAAGATGATACTACTTGATCACTGTAAACTAATGATTTATCTTCTGAGTCATCAGATAAAACAATAATAAAATTTGACATGTCTCTTCCAAAATCTACTCCAAAATTATCCATTACTTTGTCACCAAATTCCTTTCGTTTTAGTAAATGGTCATAAACATTAAAAAGTTTTTTTCTTAATTCATCATTATTTATTAACTCGATGCTTCCTGTTTGAATAAGTTGTTTGTATACAGCATCTTGTGGAAAAAAAGACATGTGGCCATTTTGTTTTAAATACAAAAAGTCTTTAGCAAGTTCATTTTTTTGCAATGATCCTCCCCCTTTATAATCATCAATTAGTCTTTTACTTGATGATATACAATTATTAAGTATATCTTTTACCTTAGTTAATTGTTTTAAGTCCTCTTTTATGACAAAAGATAATTCATTTAAAAGTTCATTTTTCAAATTAATTTTTGAAACTTTTTCTAAATAAGAATCAATACTAAAAGACGATAGTACACTTATGAAAATCAAAAAAGCTTCTATAAAATATTTTTTCATTAAAATTCTACTATTTCAATTTGATTCTAAAAACTTTAGGATTGTTAACAAACCCTGTTGCATAGAGATATTCTTCATCAGTATCGAATGCACAATTTGTAATATGGCCGAAATCAATAGTGGCTTGATGTTCTCCTTCTGGAGAAATAATTAAAAGACCACCTGGGCCTGAAGTAAAAACATGACCACTTGAATGAACTTTCATTCCATCAAAGTTACCTTCGTTGTTCTTGGATAATTCTTTTCCATCAAAGAAAACTTCACTAGACATATTTTGAAGATCTATTTTAATTATTTGTGGATTTTGATCTAACATTCCCATTTTATTGACATAAAGAAACATTTCATCAGGAGATAGCGCTATTCCATTAGGTAAATCGATATTATCAGTTACTAAGTGAATTTTATCTTCAGTTCGATCAAATTTATATACACCATTTTTTTCTAATTGTCTCAATTCAGAATCAATAAACTGAAAAGTATTAAGATCAAAAAAACCAAAAGCTGGATCAGTAAAATATATTGACCCTTCTTTATCTATGGTAAGGTCATTGGGACTATTAAGAGTTTTTCCTTGGAAATTATCAACTAATGTTTTAAAATTAGGACTATCTGAAGAAGTATTTTCAATTGATGCTAACCTCCTATCTCCGTGTTGGCATAAAATAATTTTTCCATCGCTATCAATATTTAATCCATTAGCGCCAAGTATTCCTTTTCCTAGGTTTGGAGCATATCCGGTATTTCCACTTGGACTTATAAAATCTGATACTCCACTATCCTCATTCCATTTTAAAACTTTATTTTGAATTACATCAACAAATAAAAGTGAATTTGAAGATTTGTCCCATACAGGACCCTCAGGAAGTGAAATTGAATCTGCTAATTGCTCTATTTTAGAGTTTTGATCAATTATTTTTAAAACAGACTTGTTATAAATTTTAATTTTAGGATTTGAAATATTTTTAGAATTATTACATCCGATAAAAATTAAACTAATTACAAATAATATAATTTTTTTCATATGGTTGATTTTATTATTAATTCAAATATAAATCAAATTTATTTCGGTTTTCCGCTTTTAATTATCAAAATAAATGGTTGATTATTTAGACTTTTTTTATAAATTAAATTAATGAGACAAATTTTTATCCTTCTGTTAGCTTTTATTTTAATTAAATGTTCAAATAAAATTGAAGATTTAGAAAAATTTAAATTATTACCATCAGTTCAAAAACTAGAGTTTAGTAATGATCTTTCAACCTTAAATTTTGAGAATATAAAATTTGCATATTCTGTTAATGATAATGAGCTACCAATCCGATTTGATTTTACAAATCATATTAAAAATAATACTCAAAGTAAATCTTCAATTGATTACCATATTAATTCTAACTTAGATTTAAATCAAGAAGGATATAAATTAAATATTTTAAAAAATAAAATATCAATTGAGGCAAAAGATCAAGCTGGATTATTTTATGCATTTATAACTTTAGATCAATTAATTGAAGACAGTAAAGATCAGAATATAAATCTCCCAATAGTTAATATTATAGACTATCCTTTACTTGAATTTAGACCTATTCACATAGATATAAAGCATCATTTAGAAAAAAAATCCTATTATTTCTCTTTAATAGATGATTTAGCTAAACAAAAAATTAATGGAATTATTGTTGAATTTGAGGATAAATTAAAGTATGAATTAAGACCTGAAGTTGCTTCACCTGATGCTCTGCCTATTGAATGGTGGCTTGAATTAAGTGAATATGCGAATTCAAGGAATATTAAGATCAATCCGCTTGTACAAGGCCTAGGGCATGCTTCATTTATTCTAAAACATAAAAAAAACAAGCACTTAAGAGACGTTTCCAATAGTGATTGGGCATTTAATCCATTGAATCCTGAAACCTACGATCTACAATTTGATCTTTATTTGGATGCAATTAAAGCCACCCCCTTTGGAAAATATTTACATATTGGTGGCGATGAAGTTCATTTATTAAAAAGAGAAGGGAAAAGTGAATTAGAACTAAATTTAATTTGGTTAAATAAAGTTTGTCAATTTGCAGAAAAACATAATAGAATTCCAATTTTTTGGGATGACATGCCATTAAAACATGCAGGTGTTTACAGCTCTATGTTCGACAGTGAAATAAGTAAAGAAAAAGTTGATGAAATATGGGAAAAGAACGAATTAAGCTTGCTGCGTTTTATAGAAATGTTTCCTAAAAATGCAATTTACATGAGATGGAACTATCAAAAATCAGACACATATGGGAACCAGAAGGCCATGGATTGGTATACAAATAATAACTTAAAAGTAATGGGTGCAACAGCAGGACAAACTAGATGGACACTAATGCCTCAAAACCAGAGTAATATTCCTCAAATTAATGCATTTGCTTTAAGTTCTATAGAGAGAAACCTAGAAGGTTTACTTTTAACTCTTTGGGATGATGATTCTCCTCATTTTGAATTATATAAAAGAGGGATTTCTGCATTTGCTGAATATACTTGGTCTGGAAATAAAAAATCTATTGACGATTTCAAAGAGGTTTATAGACACAGGACATATGGCTCAGAATTTTCAAATAATGAATTTGCATTTATAGATAAACTTGAAAAACCTGTTAGTTTATGGCTTAACATGTTATTAAATGAAAAAGCAAGAAGAGCAGAAATATCTAAAGAAGAAAATCCCTTAGAAACATTTATTATTGATCTACCTGATCTAGAGAATAAGGGAATGTGGTCTGAAAAATATTTGAATAAAATCAAAAATGCAAAAGCTTCGCTTGTAATTAGTAAAGAAATAGAAGAAACTATCAATAAGATAATTGCAAAGAGTCCCAAAAATAAATATACATTAGAAGTCTACAAACAAGTAAATGAATTGGTAAAATTTTCTTCAAATATTATAGTAGAATTAGAGAAACTAGATCTTTCTGAAGAAACAGAATTAAATGAAATTTTAAATTTTCAAAATAAATTTAATACTTTAAGAAAAAAATTTGAAGAGGTATATTCCAAAACTAGAATTTTAGAAAAACCAAATAGCTATATTTTAGACCAGGATCATCATAACCATCCTGCTAACCAAAGTAAAAATTTTGATTGGCAGTTTTTTTCAGAAATTTATCTTTTAGAAAAAATAGAAAAAAAATTTAAAAAGATGTAAAGTTAGTGGCTAAAAAATCTAATTTTTATTGAAACAAAATTAATAGTGTTATGTTCATAGCTATTGAAAATTTAAATCAAAAAGATAAATTATAAGACATTTATCTTTTTTCAATATGATGATTCAACATTAATTGATTTTAAAAATATTTTCTTCCAAGAAAAAGATTTTCATATAGTTGAAAAGTAATTTTCTAAAATGTACAGTTTACTTAACATTTTTTATTTATATTTGTAAAGTTAACTTAACGTACATAAATAATATGAAACTTAAAATATTAAGAATTATGGCAATAATTACAGGATTAATTGGAACAACATTGATAAATAGATTTATTGAAGGGGGAGCATTATTTATGTCTTTAGTACTTTTCTGTTTATTAACCTCAATTTATTTTACAGTAAAATCAATTTTAAACATCAAAACAAATATTGAAATTTCTAAAAAAATGATAAAACATATAAGTGATGGAGGAACACTTGGATTGGCTTTGGGGGTCATGGGGGCGTTTTTAGGGTTAATAAGTGCTTTTGACGCGATCGAAGCTAGTGGAGCACCTGACCCTTCTATTTTAGCAGGAGGTTTAAAAGTAGCATTATTATCCCCGCTATTTGGACTTTTTACTTTTTCAGTATCTAGACTTTCAATACTAATACTTAGAATTATTCATAAATAAAATTATGTCACTATCAAAAAAAGAAATATCAATTTTAATTGAGATTATATATTCAATTGTATTTGCATTAATATTCCTTCCATATTTTTATGAAAATCAAGAAAAAACTCTGATTTTAATGGATGGTCTAATTCAAAAAATATTTCAAATTATAATATGTACTGTAATCTATTTTTCTATTACCTATTCTATATTAGAGGTTGCTTTTAAAAAAAAAGAAAATCTAGATGAAAGAGATGATATGATAAATTCAAAATCGTATAAATTAGGATATTTACTCTATGAATTCTCTTTATTCATTATTATTGGATATATATGTTCTAAACTTCAAAATAAAGAATTATTAAACCTAACAGGAAACCAGGAATTATATAATAGCTTTCAATTAACAGATGGTGGAATTGTTTTTTCTATTCTTGTACTACTAGCATTAATATCCATTATAAAGTCATTGTATCAGTTTTACTTATATAGAACCGTTTAAAATGATTTTAAAAAATAACTTGAAAGAAGTCAGGCAAAAAAAGAGTTTAACTCAAGAAGAATTAGCCAGTAATGTTGGAGTGAGTAGACAAACAATTATTTCAATTGAGCGATACAGATATAAACCTACACTTGAGCTAGCTATGAAAATTTCAAAACAATTCAATATCAGAATTGAAAATCTATTTTATTTTGAGGAATAATTATTAATTAAATTTAATATGATGACAAATAAACTGGAAATCTTTTTTACTTACCCTTTTAATTGTTTTTTATAGCATTTATTATAGAATTCTCGATAACAAACTTTAATTTAATATGAAAAAAAATTAAAGTATTGATTGACAGTGTCTTAAAAACAAAAAATCCTCCAAATTGGAGGATGATTTTGCGGTCTGGACGGAACCCAAACCAATGTAATTTCTTTCGTTAATCAACTCAAAACCAACTACTTGTATAATGTTCATTTTATCTCTTGTCCCCCTTGGGGGGACAAATTTGTACCCTTTAGGGGGATATATCAGTTATACCGAACCGATGGTATAAATCTGCGTTTAAATTAGTTAACGTTGGAGGTTTATAGAAAAAGTGAACACATGTGTTCACTTTTAAATATTTATTATTCACACTACGAATTTGAGGAAACTATTTAGACGAGTAAATAATTTCAATTTCATCATCTACTAAGTTGAAAAGTTCATGATTTTCAGTCACTTTGTCCTCCCATTTGTCCTGGATACATCAGTTATACCGAACCGATGGTATTATATGTAAAAAAAATATTTAACATGTTCTAATTTTGTATATTGGAATTGTAAAAATAAACGAGTGAGAAACACCCTGTTATCCGCAACATTTTTATGGAAAAAATTATAATTAAATTTACAATAAAATGAAAAAACTTTTTTGTCTTATTACTTTTATTTCTTTTATCTGTTGTACTTCAGATAGTCCTCAAGAAGTAGTTCCTCCAACACTAAATTACACACTTACTATTAAATCAGAAGAAGGGGGATCGGTTAGCTCTACTGGAGGATCTTATGAGTCTGGAAAAGTTGTTACTATTACTGCTACTGCTAATCCAGAGTATGTTTTTTCAGGATGGTCTAATGGATCTACTGACAATCCATTGTCAGTTACTATGAACTCAAATCAAACTATTACCGCTTCCTTTGATAAAGTGACTTATACTTTATCAACTTCTACTGAAGGAGAAGGATCAATAACAGAGACATTAGTTTCCTCAGGTAGGTCTACAGATTATAATTCTGGTAGTGTAGTTCGTTTAACTGCAGTTCCATCAAATGGATGGATTTTTATTGGTTGGACTGGAGACTATGTTGGAGAAGATAATCCAATTGATATAGATGTATCAGAATCTATTAGTATAAGTGCATCTTTTGAAATATCAAACCTTGAAGTTAGAGAAACACAACTTAGTATTGATTGTCACACCCTAGATAATATGTCAGTTCAATCTAGTTTCAATTATGGTAGTGTAGCAGCAATTCTTCATTACAACTCAGGTGGAGAGGATTATATGTTTATTCCAGGTACAGGGAGTTTTAATGATGTAAATAATTCTCCAAATTCTTCATCTGATGTTCAACCTGGTCGTGGTTATACTCTAAAATTAGGTGCCCAAGGTTGGGAATTTTATCAATACAACAATGAAATTAAATCATGGAATATTAGAAATCATGATAAATCGGAGGATTTTATTGTTATTGGAGATGGTAATGAAATTGGGCCTCAAAGTAATTGGAAAGGCAAAATGTGGTATGGTCAAATTACATCTGGTCCAATTAATTGGAATGAATTAGATACAGACAATGATCTAGGTAATTATCATGGAGTATCCATAGGGGATATTAATAATGATAACAGATTAGATTTTTTTGGTTCACCTTTAACATTTTTTATAAACGAAGGAGGGAATCAATATAGAAGAGCAACACATACTCGTCTAAATTCAGAGGTATATAATTTACACCCGGATAACTTTAATGATCCTACCCCAAATTCACCTTTTTATTGTGGAGATGCATTAGAATATCAAATCGAAGACTTAAATGGGGATGGAATAGATGAAATTATTTTTTCATCCAATGGTAAGGTTGAGGATTTTAGAGATGATTTGTTCAAACAAACTTGTGGAAATAAATTAGATATTTTTAAGTTTAATTCTGAAAATGGAAAATATGATATCGCATGGAGAAGTGATTCAGTAGGTGATGATTTAGTAGAAAATACCACAAAAATTAGAGTATTTGATGTAAATAATGATGGAATATTGGATATACTAAGGAATTGGGAGTCACTTTCAGGAAACGCTATTGAAACCTGGATAGGAAAAGGCAACTTAGAGTATGAACTTCATTCTACATATAGAGGAGGTACTGATTATAATATGGAGTATCGAGAGTTTGAATTAATGGATGTGAATAATGATGGTTTAATTGATATTGTTTTAACAACAAATGGTGTTTTGGGTTTTGGGGAAATGACCGATGATAGTAATGGAATAATTTATAGTGACCGAGTATATATCGATCCTAATGATATTTCAAAGGGAATTAAACTAAACAATATGATTTTAATTAATGATGGAGGAGGAACTTTTCAACCATACAATACAAAAGAATTAATTGCAATAAATGCTCATCCAGAAGTTTTTCACCCCTTTATGAAGGATGGTAGTCTCCATTTTTATGGTTCATTTATGTCCTTTGACTATTGGCATTTGAGAAATGAGATGTCAGATGAAAATACCAATACTATTTTTCCTATAATATATGATATAAAGGTAAATTTAGATTAAGATTACCGGATTGAATTTAAGGAAACTATTTAGACGAGTAAATAATTTCAATTTCATCATCTACTAAGTTGAAAAGTTCATGATTTTCAGTCACTTTGTCCTCCCAATTGTCCCCC
>NZFW01000006.1 GCA_002690805.1 Flavobacteriaceae bacterium | reverse complement strand
AATAATTTTATCAGACTCGGATAATTTAGCAATGAGTTCTGCACATTTTTTTACGTTAGTCAAATCCGCAGCCATTCCCATTCCTTGACCCGATGTTTTTGTTGGGGTGTTAACTGCAATAAATATAATTTCTGAGTTTTTAACTGCTTTTTCAACTTCATGTGAAAAAAAAAGATTTTTCCCTCTCACATTATTAATTATTTTTTTCAGCCCTGGTTCATAGATTGGTAATTTATCCAGTGGCCCATTCCATGCATTGATTCTCCCTTTATTTGAGTCTACAACAGTTATTTTAAGATTTGAACATTTACTTGCAATTACAGCCATTGTTGGACCTCCTACATATCCAGCACCAATACAACAAAGTTCTTTTTTATTCACTTTTCCTCATTTAATATCCAAGATGATGATTGAATTTTGTCGCCCAAACCATTTATTAATTTTATATTTAATTTATTGCAAATCTTTGCCTCGGGAATATCATTATCCTGATCTCCACCATTAGCAAAAAATAAATCATATTTAGCCGAATATATTGAATGAATTTTTTCAATAGTTGAACTAACAGACCTATTGTCATCTATAGATAAAAAAACCTTATCTGTAATTTCAAGTTCATTTATAATCATCACTCTTTCATCTTCATCCATAAATTTTTTTGACCCCTTGAGTTTTCTTTGATTGTCGTTATTTACTATAACAAACAGCTTATTTCCATGGCTTTTTGCCTTTTTAAAATATTCTAAATGCCCTTTATGAAGAGGGTTAAAATACCCTGATACAATAATTAAATTGGATTTCATCTAATTTCGATTAAAATCATTTTTCACTATTTAACCTAAATAAAGTGATATTAGGTTGGTCACTTAGAAATTTATTAGCTAGGTAAAAACTCACTTTTCTATTTATTAAATTTTCTATTTTTTCCTCTAATTGTGCTATGTATTCCATGTCTAAATTGTCTCCTATAAGAAAAACTTCAATTTTTCCCGAATCGACTCCTTTTGCATAATCTCCAACAAGAATAATTTCTAATACATTTCCCATCCTTGATAATACAGTTTCAACCATATCCTCAAGTCCTAAATGTTTATGAACGACTTTTTTAAGTACATCAAACAAAGGATGTTTAATATTTGCTTTATACTCAACCTTATTATCTGTTTTTACCTTTTTGAGATATCCTGCAGAATGAAGATGGTTAAGCTCTTTTCTGATTGAATTTGTTGACTCTCCCATTTCAGAGGCTAGACCATTTAAGTAACCTCGGTTAGCCTGAGATATAAAAAACTTTATCATCAGGCGTAACCGGGTTTTGGAAGTTATAAGCTCTCCTAACATTAAATAATAATTAAATCACCTTTTATCAAGTACCAAAAGTACTTAATTTTAATTAAAAACACGTCTTTTGTTTAAAAAATTTATACTGTAAAGCTCTTTCTAATTTATACAATATTGATTAAAAGCACCTTCTGCTTGAGTATATCCTGAATTTTTTGAAGTTTCTAATAATGGACATGCACCAATAGGATCTCCCATTCTAATAAAAATAGTTGCTTTGATAAATTCACATTTCCCATTAAGTGGATTCATTTCAGTAATGACTTTTTCAATTTGTTCCAAGGCTTTTTCTAAATTACCTAAGAGATAGTTTGAGGTTGCAGCATTTTCATAATAAGTATAATCAAGAGGATTAAATTTTATTGCATTTTCAAACTCAATAGCTGCATTTTTATAATCCTTTAAATTAAAATACTCAAGTCCTTTATTTGAACTTTGAACTGAATTATTGAAGGCATTTTGACCAATTGCAATTTGTCTATAAAGTGCTTGGATTTCTTGATTGTCTGGAAAAAGTTCTTTTGCAGTTTTAGCTTTTTCTGATAATTCCTTATTTTTTGGTGGATATAATCCGCTTGCAATTGTTAAATAATTTCTCCAATTATTAAAATTATTTTTAGCTATTAGAAGATCAAAGGCTTCTTCAAGTGCCTTTCGATCCCTCGTTTGATTTATAATATTTATATAATTGGATGCGTGAAGTGCATTATTAGGTAATCCAAAAAATGCTTTTTTAGCATAGACTGAAGCACTGTCTAGTTCCCGTTTGGCAAGAAAAATTTGACTTTTCAGTACCTCACTATAATATAAATATGGATTAGCGAGAGTCCCTTCATCTAAAAGTGATAAAGCTTTTTTATATTTTTTTGAGTTAAAGTAATACCGTGCTTTGATTGAATTTATGGGGATTGTCGTAACTGTAATATTAGGTATTTCAGGAACTATATTTTCAATCCTATTAATTGGAATATTAAATTGATTTGAATTAAAATCTTGAAGTAAAAACATTTGTCCTTTTAATGATTCATAAACTTTATTTGAAATATAAATAGATGGCAATAAAGCAATTAATCCTATTGCTAAAAAAAAGTAACTCAAAATAGGTTTCTTTAAATTATTTCCCGCTGTTTGTTTTTCATTTACATAATAATAATTGACGAGAGCCATAATGATCGCCCAAACTACTAATACTTGAGGGCGAGCAATCGGAAAGTTTAGATTAGCATCAATGCTATAAACACCTAAAGCAACTAGAAGAACATATAAAAAAACTTTTTGTTCTGTTGAACTTTCAGAGTAGCGTATCAGTCTATAAACAAAAACAATAGCCCATAAAAAAATCCCTAAATAAAGAAGAAATCCTATAATCCCAAGCTCAGCTCCTAATTGAATAAAATCACTATGGGCATGGTAAGGAACAACATAACCTACAATATCTTTTGCGTCATAATCAATAGACTTTAACTTCCAATTGCCCAACCCCACACCAAAAATGGGATTTGAGCTCACATGGGTTAGTACATCTTCATAATATCGCAGTCGCTGATTTACTGATCCATCATTAGTCCCAGCAGAAATTGTAGAAGCCCTTGCCAAGGCATCCGCCCCTTTATCTGAAAGAAGAGCTTGATTTAGAACTATTGCCAATATAAAAGGAGCTAAAATATATCCTAATGGATAAAAATGTTTTTTTTCTTTTTCTATTACATACAAAACAATAAATAAACTAAAAAAGGCAATCAATATAAGTCCCACTGCTAAAAATGAGGCCCTACTTTGTATCATTGCTAAACAAAAAAATGAAAGAAAAATAATTCCACTCAAAACCCACTTGAAAAGAGGTTTCAAATTTTTATAAATTAAAAAAAGAACAAAGGGAATCTTTATAGCAATTGAAAAAGCCGTGATATTTCTATTTGCAGTTACACCCTTAAGCACCCCAGAATTAATTAATCCTGATGTATTGAACATTTGAAGAGCCTCATTAAGAACTGCATAAATTTCAATACTCAAAATCCCAGCAATTGTATAAGAAATAAAATTTTCTTTAGCTTTTAGATTATAAACAAAAAAGCACATCATTAAATACATCATCAATACATTTAATTGACGGGATATATTAACTAAAACTTCCGTATTATTTATTGCATAAAAGTAAGAGCATGCAGCCCAAAAAATGAAACCTATATAAGTGACCGTTAATTTTGTAGTAAGTGTATTAGAAATTTTTAATGAATAAATTGTCCTATTATAAATAACATAAATTAGAGAAATGGTATTTATAATACCCATAAGTAACCATTGAGGTGCAATTTTATCAACTGCTTCCCAGTTAGGCACAAAACCTAAACATAAATAAGCGATCAATAAAATGGTTGGAATAAAGTTTGAGATATCGACTTTTTGAAAATTTTTTTTGGCCATAGATGATCAAATTCTTTGTTAAATTAATAAAAACTAGAATAAGAATACTCATTCATTTCTTATCAAAAAAGGGATTATCTTTAAACCATGGGTTATCAGTTATATTTTGTAGTTTCTATTCTAAGTGCAATACTTCTATATTCCATTCAAAAAATCTTTATTTATTACAAAAAGTTTGATGATTTTAATCACCGTAGCTCTCACAAAACCTTAGCTACTCGAACTGGTGGAATTGCTGTTTTTACAACATTACTTATTGTCAGTTCATATTATTATTTTAACTCAATTGAACTTTTTGACTACTCCTTATTTATTCCTATTGGTATAATGTTCATTGTTGGTGTTTATGATGATTTTTATCACGCTGACTTTAAACTCAAATTCTTATTACAAATTATAGTAGCTAAAATTATTATTGACCAAGGTTATTTTATATCAAATTATCACGGCCTATTTGGTTTGTATGAAGTCCCTTGGATACTTGCTCAACTTACTACTGTTTTTGTTTTTTTGGTAATTATCAATGCAATTAATTTTATGGATGGAATCGATGGCCTTGCCATTACTGAAGTTATAAAAACCATTTTTCTATTAGAGCTTTTTAGTAAAAGTCAAACTCCTTTAACCCCGCTATTTACTCTTTTAATTTTATGCTTAGTTCCTCTTTATTACTTTAATTTTAAGAGAAAGAGAAAAATATTTTTAGGAGATGGAGGTTCACTTTTATTAGGAACTATGGTGTCTATTTATATTTTTTATTTACTAGGAGATCAGTATGTTTTTAAAAAAGGGTACCAGATTAACAAAGTGA
The DNA here is from genome assembly GCA_002690805.1 of Flavobacteriaceae bacterium. Lineage (GTDB taxonomy): Bacteria > Bacteroidota > Bacteroidia > Flavobacteriales > Flavobacteriaceae > Marivariicella. The sequence goes on along the minus strand of NZFW01000006.1, from coordinate 5,475 downwards.
TTTTTGGAATTATTGTAATCCTTTATCCACTGTTAGATTTACTAAGAGTTTTTATATTAAGAATAATTAAAGGTAGATCACCTTTCACGGCAGATCAAAATCACATGCATCATTTACTAATTAAAAAAGGTGTTCCACATAAAGTTATCGTTTTAATAATTCTAACTTCTTCGCTTATTGCATTTTATATTTTCACCATTTAGATTTAGCGGCAATAAACATTCCCCAAATTAAGAGCATCTTTAAATCCATTTTCTGCAGATTGTCTTAATAGTTTACACGCTGGTATTCTATACTTTTTCCCTTTTTCAATATATATGAGGGCTTTTATATAAAAAGCTTTCCCATTTTGAGTTTTTGAATTATTAATTACATAATCTATGTTCTCAAGTGCTTTTTCAAGATTACTAATTTGAAAATAAGCATTGGCAGCATTCATGAAATATGGTAATTCTAGAGGGTTTATTTTTCCAGCTGCTTCAAATTTTCTCGCAGCTTCTAGAAATTTATTTTCACTAAATAATTGTTCTCCCATTTCATAAAGTATATCCGCTTCTATAACTTTTTCTCTTCCATATTCTAAAATATATAGGTTAGCACGAGTCAGGTTATCGGTCTCATCAGATTGCAATAAGTTTTTAGCTGTATCATCAAGAAATTCTCGAGATTCATCTTTATCCAATAGGTTAGCAATTGCTAAGTAATAAATATTATCAATTTCTGGTTCTTCTCTTATTTTTTTTATTTCATCATACGCCTTTTTAATTCCTAGGGTATCTTCATTCATGGATAATGAAATTACATAATGGGCGTAATGAGCAATATTATTAGGCTGGTTTTTAAATGCTTTTTTTGAATAATAAAGTGAGCTGTCTTTCATATTTAATTTATAATAAGATAGTCCAAGGTAAGTTTCATTTATCATCAAATAAGGGTTTGATTGTCTTCCTTTATGAAACAAATCAATAGCCTTTTCAATTTGTCCTGCCTTTAAATAAAAAACGCCTTTGAAAGAATTTAAAGGAATAGTTGTTTCTGAAATATTGGGGTAATCCATTTCATAAGTGTCAATTTCAGAAAGGGGGGTGTTAAATAAATTAAAATTAAACTGTCTAAGTAGGTTAACCTGTTGCACGCTAGAGTTATAAATTTTAATTGAAGAATAAAGACTCAAGGGTGCTAAAAATAATATTATTAAAAAAACACTTAACATTGATTTATTTTTTAAAAGTGCAAAAGAATCGTTAAATCCAAATTCATTTTTTAAAATAAAAATTGAATAAATTAAAATAGAAAAAAAGCTCATCTGTTGAATTGGTCTGGCAAAAGGAAAATTTAATGAAGCATCTATTCCATATGCAATAAAAACAAGAATCAAATAAAATAATATTGGATGTGCTTTATCACTCTTTATTAAGAAATAAATCAATGCTATTAAAGCAAAAAATATAAATGCTGTATAAAATATTAATCCCATTAATCCAGTTTCTGCAAAAAATTCTAAGAAATCGTTATGACTATGATACGGAACAACGTAATTTTTCATTTTTTTTTGGTCTGTCTCAATTCCTTTTAATTTCCAATTCCCTATTCCAATTCCAAAAATTGGATTTGAAATCCCTGTTATAAAAGATTGTTTCCAATACCTCAATCTTTGATTATTGGATGCCTGCTCAAAATCGACTACTGTTTCTAATCGATTTGATAAATTATTTAGTTCATTTTGAGACGAAAATTGAATTTGATAATTATTAGCTATTACATTAAAAATTAAAGGAAGCGTAATTATCAGAATTATTTTTAAAAAAGATTTAAATGTTATTTTTTTTCTATAAAACAACAAAGTCTTATAAAATATAAGTAGAAGGGAAATAAACAATAACCCTAAAATAGCGCCTCTTGTCGATAGTACAGTAAAAATGGAGAAGATACCAGTTAAAATGAGCAGAAAATTAAATACTTTAAAAGCTGTCTTTTTTGAATTTATTGTTTCGTAGAAAGCAAATGGTAATTTAAGTAAAATAGAAAATGCGGCAATATTTATATTCCCCGTAAGGCCACTATAAGCTTGTGATCTATAAGTATAAGTATTGTATACGATTACATCAAATAAATATGGTGAAATTACTGTAAGGATCTCAATAGTTAAAAGAAAGATTATCATATTAACAAAAAACCTTTTAATCCCATCAATTTGATGAATCAAAAAATAAAGAATTGGTATAGTTGTAAGATATGTTACAATTAATGTTAATGCCCTAAATGATTCTACCTTATTTATTGAAAAGCTAGTTGACATTAATGCCCAACAAAAAAATAGAAGAAAAAATACAAAAGAAAAAGATTTTAAATTTTCAAAAAATTTTAATTTGTTTTTTTTATTTATAAAAAATAAGAAATAGAAAATAAAAATTCCATTTAAAATTTGTAGATATAACATTTGGGTAACTGACTTATCAGCAGCACTAAAAACTGGAACTACTCCAATGAAAACATAAAGGAGTAAAAAAAATTTATTTATTGACATATAAAGAGTAACATATGTAAAAATAAAAAACCCTCCCTGAAAACAGGGAGGGTTTTAAAATTTAATTAAAATATTTCCAACTAAATAGTGAAATACTTAATTAAGAACCAGTAAAGGTCCATTGAGATCTGTCAGTACTAACTCTAGCAACTACAGCAGATGTAGTTCCTTCATTAGCGCCTTCACCATTTACAACAGTACCACGAGCATCTGTTGGATAGATGTTAGCAGTTGTGGTAGTAGCATTACCAGTCCCAGTAGGTGTATAAAGAATATTAGTTGTAGCTAATTCAATAGGAGCTTTAGCACTAGCAACAGCATCAAATGTTACTACAGCGTTTGAACCTGTTGAAGTTACACTATTTGTTACTTCAGTAAGAGTCATTACAAGAGCAGAAGCTGCAGCTGTATTATCAGAAGATGCTTCTGTAGCACCAATTGTCCAGTCAGCTACTTGAGCTGCAGTAGTCACAACTCCTGCAGTTGCCATAGAGACTTGAGCAGCAGTTGCTTTAGCCCATGCTATTGAAACTGCTTTTCCAAATCCTCTTGAACCACTAGTAGAGGCCTTAAGTGAAATAGAAATTGTTCCTGAAACATAGTCTCCATTAGCAGCCCACAAGGACATATCACCTGAAACTGAACCAACAGTTCCATATTTTGTATTCCATGTTTGCGCTAATTGAGAAGCAATTGCATTTCGGGCCGCAGCACCAGAAGCAGATGCAGTAGAAATAGATGCAGTAGCAGATAAACCATCAATTGTAATTGTGAAATTATCATAAGATGTCACAAATGCATTGTTTGTTCCAGCACCAATAGCAGCTACCTGATCATTAGTGTAATTTTCACCATTACTGCCTGTTGCAGAAGTAACAGAAGTTCGGAACGCAACACTAGGCATCAAAGGATGTCCTTCAGCTTTAACGTCTAAAGTAGTCCCTAAAGTAGTAGCTCTATCAGTAGCTAAAGTAGCTTTAAGCGCAACTAAATCAAGTGCCATGTTTCCTACAGTAGTTACAGTTCCATAGGCAGTACCGTTATGCAAAGTTTCAGCTGAATCAATTGCTAATCTAATACCAAGTCCAGAAACATTTGGGATTTGCCAAGCACGTTGTTCTTTGACAGCAGAATTGTTTCCAGTTGTTACACCTCCACTTCCAGGAGTAGTTAATAGTATAACATTTGCAGCTACAGCTCCAGTAGTCGTACTTCCTGTTTCAACTGAAACAGATGAAGTAGTAGACTGAACTGTATCAAAATATACAGCAGCATTTGATTTAACATCTGCTTGAACTAATTTCAAGTAAGCAGCTAAAGAGCCAATATTAGAATTAGTAGTAAAAGCACCAGTAGTAGCAGTTAATACTTGAGCAACAGAAGCCTCTAGGTCATTTCCGCTAATAGAAACTGAAGGACCAGCAGTTGCACCGATTGCAATAATCTTATCACCAGTAATCTTAGTAAGATCAGAATTTCCAGTAATAGTTAATGTTTTCAAACCAGAAGACCAAATTTCTAATTCAGTCATGTCATCATTGTTAGTAACTATAACTGCTCCGTCAATTACAGCAGAAGTACCTGTTCCAGCGATCATAGTCGTTTGGATAGCAGCAGATGTTAAGTTATCGTTGTTAGTTAGAGTGAATCCTGTAGCAGATGAACCAGTCGTATCTAAAGTAACTAAGTCACCATTGTCAGTAAGATCAATGATTCCGTTTGAAGCTGTAGCACCGATTGTAGCTGTAGTCATATTATTATTACCATTAAGAGTAATAGACTCAAAATCACCAGTAAGTGTAACATCTGTTAAATCACCTTTAGAAGCTAGATTAATTACAGGTCCACTTGTATCAGGAGATGCAGTAGTTGCATTAGGATCTAAAACACCTTTAGCAGTGAAAGAAACAAGGTCAGCAGCAGCAGCGTGAGTAATAGCCACAACATTGTTTGAAGAAAAAGTTTCAACACCTGTTAAAAGAGTAATTGTACCGTCATAATCTGTAACAGTAGCTTTTACAACATCTTTTAAAGATAGTGTTCCTCCTTTACCGTCAAGCTTAGAGATATTCATCTCAGCAGGACCTTCGATAGTCAATGCTAACGCAGTCTGAACATCAGCAGAATTTGTATCAGTTAAAGCATCCATTAAGAATGTAGAACCTTCATCAAGTAATACACTTAAAGAAGCTCCATATCTAGGAAGACTAGTTATATGGAAGTTAGTTGCTTTTGAAAAGTGAACTTGGTGATCTGCTGTAGAACTAAATTTAGTTACAGAAGTAAGAAGTCCAAAGTCAATCACTCCAATTTTAGATGAGAAAGTAGTTCCTAGTGAAATATTTGTAGCAGAAACTAAAGCTGGAAATCTATATCCACCTTCTTGAGAAACTGTTACTGATTGAACACCAGAAAGATTAGTAAATGTAGTTTCAGGAACTGCAGTTACAGCGTCATATGCGAAATCACCTGTTATTGTTAACATTTCATTTACAACAGTTTGAACATCTGCTTGAGACATTTCAGCACTTACATCAATATCAACAGAACCGTTAATAATCGCTAAAGTTGAACCCATTGCTTTAAAAGCAGCAAGAGTAGAAACTGAATTGATTGTAACATTTCCATTAAATACAGAAGAATTAGCTAATAATTCGTCTAAGTCAGTCTGAGAATCATCAACTGCAGTTTGAAGTGCAGCAACTTCTTCAGAAGAAGCAACATCAGCAACAGCAGTCTGTATTGCTGCAACGTCTGCAGTAATATCTGCAAGACCATCAGCAACAGCTGTGTCAATTTGTGAACCTAATCCAGCAACAGAACTCGATAAAGAGGCAACTGTACCAGCTAGGCTTGATAGATCACTCTGAACTTGAGATAAACCAGCAACTGTCGAAGCAAGTGCGTTGATTTGTGTTTCAAGAGCAGAAAATTGATCGTCATAATTT
>NZFW01000005.1 GCA_002690805.1 Flavobacteriaceae bacterium | reverse complement strand
ACACCAATTATAGTTGGCTCCCAATTAAAAAAATAAAAACTATAGAAAAATATGATGACCCCATTAGAAAGAAATATTAATTCTTTTAAATCATCTGATCTATTTTTCATTTTTGATTGATTTCTATCCAATTACCCTCAGGATCTTCAAGATATATTTGAAGAACACCATCAAATCTTTCTTGAACCTGATTAAGATTTCCATACCAATCATAGTAGTCAATTCTTTTTTCTTTTAAGTAAGAAGTAATGGTTTTGATATTATCAATTTCTATCGCTAAATGATTATTTTTATTTTTTTCAGCTACTCTTTCAGAACTACTTACCAAATGAATCTCTAATCCATCATTTAATTTAAACCATCTATGAGCAAGTCCTGTCGATTTGATATTAAGCTCATTCATTCTAAGTGTTTTTGCATAAAAATCTCCAGTTTCTACCATATCATTTACCATTATTGCAATATGATTTCCCTTAAAATTAAATTTATTAGAGGGCTTTTCTGAGCAACTTAAAGTTATAAATAAAAAAATCAAAAAACAACGTTTCATTTTTCAATTTTTAAAGCCATACATTCTATCTCTAATTTAGCATTTAATGCAAGACCACTTCCAGCAAAAGCACTTCTGGCAGGTAGTTTATCTTTTTTAAAATGCTTAACATATTCAGCACTCATTTCCGCCCATTCTGAAATATCTGCTAACATGCAAGTACATTTAAAAATATCATCCATGGAGGCCCCCATTCTATTTAATATATTTTTAATATTTGTAAGTGTTTGTTTTGTCTCCGCTGTTATCCCGCCCTTAATTAATTCCCCATTTGGGAGTGTGCCTATTTCCCCTGAGAGATAAATGATATTATTTACAATTGTTGCCTCAGAAAATGGATAATTTTTTTTAAGATGTTCAGAACTATTAATACGTTCTATTTTTTGACTAAAAGAAATATTAACTAATAGCATAAAACAATAAAATAGTAATTTTTTCATATTTTAAAATGTTTAAAATTTATATATGAAAAGATACATAATTAAATATTCATTGGAGTTTTTTGTAATTGTTTTGGGTATAACAATTTCTTATTGGTTAAATGGAATTAGTTTGAAGAAAGAGGATGAAAAGAAGGAAATAATAATATTAGAATCAATTTTAAATGATATAGAACAAACTGAAAATTACACTAAGTCAAGGCTTAAAACATTCAAGTCTGACAGTATATGGTATGACTATTTTTCTAAAAATTGGGATAAAATAAATACCGATTCTGTATCTAGAGTTTTTTCTAAAAACAGATATGATGCAACTTTTCATAATTTATTTCTTGATTTTAGAGAATTTCACCCTCCCTTAGCTACATTAAATATGGTTACTAGGGATGGTTCTTTTAGCATAATTAAAAATGAAAAAATCAAGCTTTTAATCAATCAATTAATATTCAGATCATACGAACAAGTGATTAAAAATGTTGAAATGGAGATAGATTTACAATTAAGTTTCAAAGAGCAGATCATGAAAGATAAAGATCCCAAACTAATTAACATTATTGAAACAACTCAGGAAGAAATGCAATTGAGATTTAATGGAAGTGATAATTATTTTGAGAAAACAAAAAAAGAAATTAATGAAATCTCTAAAAAAACATACGCGAGAAATTACATAAACCTAAAACTTAGGCATAGATACTTTGTTACATTATTCATTAAAGGATTTAGAAATATCTTACTAGATCTTAAAAAAGAAATTAAAAATGAAATTTTAATTAGAAAACTTTATTAGTTAGAGTATATCATTTTTTCATTATTTCGTGACGGCCATATTAATAATATGTGCCGCTAACTTTGCAGTTCTCGAGTCAATATCATATAATGGATTTAACTCTACAATATCAATAGCTACAACTTTTTTTGTTTTTAAGATATATTTAAATAAAATTCTAAAAAACTCTACTGAAAACCCAAAGGGTCCAGGTGCACTAACCCCAGGAGCATGACATGATGCGAAACCATCTAAATCAATACTTAGATATATAAATTCAGATTCTTTAATAAAGTTATCGACTAGAATGAATATATTTTTCATATTATTGAGGGTGCAATCTTCAATTGGTACATAATCAATTTTAAATTTAGAAGCAATTTTATATAAAGATTCTGGATTTGAAAACTTTTGAATTCCAACAGGTAAATAATTTACTTGATTATTAAACTTATTTAATATTTGATGAAAAGGAGTACCTGAATTACTTTTTTTATTTGGAGGTCTTAAATCAAAGTGAGCATCAAAATTTATAATTCCAATTTTAGATTTTTTAAGAGCTTTCTTAATTCCACAAAAATGCCCATATGCTAGATCATGACCACCTCCAATGCCAATACTTAATTGACCAGCTTCAACAATCTTTTTTGTCATATTAGAAAATACTTCTTGAGTATTTTCCATATTATTATCTACACAAATCACATCTCCATAATCAGAAACATTCTTTTCAGTATGAAAAGATAATTTCCCTAATTGCTCTCTAATTGATTTTGGGCCATTAACAGCCCCTTTTCTTCCATTGTTTCTTTTTACTCCCTCATCACAAACATAACCTAAAATCCCAACATCACTCATAGAATTTATATTTCCTATACCTTTATCAATAAAAATATTTTCATGCCAATATTCATTTGGATTATCTTTTGAAGATACACGTCCATTCCAAAATTGTTTACTTGGCAGACGATAAAATTTGTCTAATTTATTCACAGATTATTAATGGATTTCCCGTTAATATAAACATCTTCAATTAAATTCGATCCAAAAGCATAAGGAATCATTGAATAAGAAGAAATTGATTTTGTCAAAATCAAATTAGCTTTTTTCCCTATCGTAATACTACCTAATTCTTTTGAAAGCCCCATTGCATATGCACCATTTATAGTTGTAGCATTAATTGCTTCCTCAGGAGATAATCCCATTTTAGAGCAGGCAAGAGAAATTACTAAATTCATATTTCCAGATGGAGACGAGCCAGGATTAAAATCAGAAGCTAGTGTAAAAGGGATATTATTGTCAATGATTTTTCGTCCAGGAGTGTATGGAATATTTAAGAAAAAAGAACAGTTTGGGAGGCCAACTGGCATAATACTACTGTTTTTTAATATATTTAAATCGTCTTTAGTAAGAACTTCAAGATGATCAATGGTTAGTGCGTTATATTCTCTACAAAGCTCTACCCCTCCGATAGAATTAAATTGGTTAACATGAACTTTTGGTATAAATCCATTTTTCACTCCAGCCTCAAGTATTTGTTTAGTTTCAGAAAGACTGAAATATCCTTTTTCGCAAAAAACATCAATATATTTAGCTAATTTTTTTTTAGCTACAAAAGGAATCCATTCTTTAACTATTTGATTTATATATTTTTTTTTATTGTTTTTGAATTTTTCTGGAACAGCATGTGCTGCTAAAAATGTTGATTGAATTGAAATATCATAGTTCTCATTTAATTTATTAATTACTTCAAGCATTTTTATTTCTTCTGAAAGACAAAGTCCGTAACCTGACTTAATCTCAACAGCTCCAGTTCCCAAACTTATAACCTCCTCTAGACGTTTAGCACTTTGATCATACAATTGCTTATTGGAAGTATTTTTTAGTTCTTTTGCTGAGTTTAGGATTCCACCTCCATTTTTTGAAATCTCTTCGTATGATAAACCATTGATTCTATCAACATACTCATTTTCTCTGGAACCAGAATAGACTAGGTGAGTATGAGAATCACACCATGCTGGTAGAATATACTTTCCATTAGCATCAATAATTTTATCTACATGTGGTTTTGGGCAAGAATGCATTTCTCCAAAATCAATTATACTATCATCATTTATTATTAAATAAGCATTGTTGATTTGGGATAAGTTTTTCATTTCAAGACCTTTTAGGTATGATATTTCCTTTCCGATGGTTTGAAGGAGTCCTTTTATATTTTTAAATAAAATTTTCATTTAAAAAGAGAGTCAATTATTTCATCTTCTGCATTTTCGGGGATTAATACATTTAAATTCTGAGATCGAGCCATTTCTTTTTTAATTGCAAAAATCGCCTCCTCATTTCTAGCCCAACTTCTTCTTGCTATCCCATTGTTAACATCAAAAAATAACATTTTTTTTAATTTTGTTTCTGATTTTTTTGTACCATCAAGAAGCATTCCAAATCCACCATTTATAACTTCTCCCCATCCAACTCCTCCTCCATTATGTATTGACACCCAAGTAGCTCCCCTAAAACTATCGCCAATTACATTATGTATTGCCATATCAGCTGTGAATTTACTTCCATCATAAATATTAGAGGTCTCTCGGTAAGGAGAGTCAGTTCCACTTACATCATGATGGTCTCTTCCGAGAATAATTGGACCTATTTTTCCTTCAGAAATTGCTAAATTAAAAGCTTTAGCAATTTCAATTCTTCCCTGAGAATCAGCATAAAGAATTCTGGCCTGAGAACCAACGACTAATTTATTTTTTTGAGCATCTTCTATCCACTTTATATTGTCATCTAATTGACCGTGAATTTCTTTAGGTGCTTTTTCTTTAATATTTAATAATACATCTCTAGCAATTTTATCAGTAGTATCCAGATCTTTAGGATTTCCTGATGTACAAACCCACCTAAAGGGACCAAAACCATAATCAAAACATTTTGGCCCTAAAATATCTTGGACATAAGAGGGATAACAAAATTCTGTTTTTTCATCATTTAATACTTCTCCTCCTGCTCTTGAAGCTTCCAATAAGAAAGCATTTCCATAATCAAAGAAATATGTTCCTTTTTCAACATGCTGTTTGATAGCTTTGGAGTGCCTCCTTAATGATTCTTGAACCTTTTTTTTAAACAAAACGGGATCATCTTTTAACATCTTTTTTGATTTCTCGAAACTAACTCCTGAAGGATAATAACCTCCAGACCAGGGATTATGAAGTGAAGTTTGATCTGAACCAATGGTTACAATAATATTTTCTTTAAAAAATATTTCCCAAACATCAACTATATTTCCGATAAAAGCTATTGAGACTGTCTTTTTTGAAGATTGAGCATTCTTAACTAAAACAACTAAACTATTAATATCAGAAATTAAGACATCAACCCAGCCCTGATCATATCTTTTTTTTGCAGCAGCAGGGTTTATTTCTACAGTAACTGAAACACATCCAACTATATTTGCTGCTTTTGGTTGTGCACCACTCATACCTCCTAATCCTGAAGTAAGAAATACCTTTCCATTAATAAGTTCATTTTTTTTTAAAACTTTTCTAAAAGCATTCATTAAAGTAATTGTTGTTCCATGAACTATGCCCTGCGGACCAATATACATAAATGAACCTGCAGTCATTTGACCAAACTGTGTGACCCCAATAGCATTAAATTTTTCCCAATCATCTGGTTTCGAATAATTAGGGATCATCATTCCATTCGTTATCACTAGTCTTGGAGATTTTTTTGAAGATGGAAACAATCCCATTGGATGTCCTGAATAAAGGTGAAGTGTTTGATCTTCATTCATCATAGCTAAATATTTCATAGTTAGTAAATATTGAGCCCAATTTTGAAAAACAGCGCCATTACCTCCATAAGTTATAAGTTCTTGTGGATGTTGAGCAATATTTATATCTAAGTTATTTTGGATCATTAGCATAATTGATCTCACCTCGTCAGTTTTTCCAGGATATTGATCTAATGGACGAGCATGGATTGAATATTTAGGTCTGAAACGGAGCATATATATTCTACCGTAATCATTAAGTTCCCTTAAAAAGTCTTGAGCCAGAGTTTTATGCCATTTTTTTGGAAAATAGCGTAGTGCATTTTTGACAGCTAATTTTTTCTCCTTCAAATTTAAAATTTGCTTTCTTTTTGGAGCGGGATTAAGACTTAAATCATAGGATTTAGGCTCTGGAAGTTTTGTTGGAATCCCCTGAAGAATTTGTTCTTTAAACGTCATATATCTGGAAAAACATTAATGGCCTTTTTTTGTATTAACTCAACTATTTTTTCAATATCATAACTTAAAATTCTATCATTTTCAAGTTTCTTAACTTTTTCACGAATGTAAATGAGAGTTTTTTCAATTGGAGAAGAAAATTTATTTGGACGTCTAAATTCTAATGCTTGAGCAGAATGTAATAATTCAATTGCAAGAATTTTTTCAAGGTTTTCAATTACTTCTATGCATTTACGTCCAGAAATACTCCCCATTGAAACATGATCCTCTTGACCCATTCCGGTTGGAATACTATCTGCAGACGAAGGAAAACATAACGATTTGTTTTCTGAGACTAAAGCAGCAGTTGTATATTGTGTTATCATAAAACCAGAATTAAGTCCAGGATTTTCAGTAAGCATAACTGGTAAACCAAAAAGACCTTCTAATAGTAAATAACTTCTTCTGTCAGAAATATTACCTATCTCAGATGCAGCTATTTTTAAATAATCAAGAGCTATTGCTAAAGGCTGCCCGTGAAAATTCCCTCCAGAAATAGAAACATTATCATCGATAATTATTGGATTATCTGTAACAGAATTAATTTCAATAGTCACAAGATCTTTTAAATGGCTTAAAGCATTCCTGGTTGCACCATGAACTTGTGGAGTACATCTAATAGAATAGGGGTCTTGAACTCGATCACAGTCTTTATGAGATTTAGAATTTTCAGAATTTTTTAATAGACTCCTAATACGACTAGCTACTTTTTTATTTCCAGCATAAGGTCTAAGTTCATGAAGCTCTTTTTTAAAAGGAGCAAGGCTTCCTTGAAACCCTTCTAAAGACATAGCAGCAGCTAAGTCTGCTAAATCCATTAAATAATCAAGCTTTGAAATTGCTTTTAAAGCGTGAGCTAAGATAAATTGAGTTCCATTAATTAATGCAAGCCCTTCTTTTGCATGTAAAATAATAGGCTTGAGATTGTGTTTTTTTAAAACCTTAGTCGTATCAATTTTTTTGATACCATCCCAAAAAAAACCCTCACCAATAAGAGGAAGAAATAAATGAGCAAGAGGAGCTAAATCTCCCGAAGCTCCAACTGATCCTTTTTCTGGAACAAGTGGAGTAAGATTATTTTGAAGGAAATAAATAATGCGGTCTAAAACTTTCAAACGAATACCAGAAAAACCTTTTGATAATGATTTTGTTTTACAAATTAACATTAGTTTTGATAATTCTGGACTTATTGGATTTCCTAGCCCAACAGAGTGACTAAGCAGTAACTTTTCTTGTAAAGATTTTGTTTCTTTAGATGAAACTTTTTTAGTGCAAAGTGGTCCAAAGCCTGTGTTTATTCCATAAACTGCTTTTTCATTTTTAGCAATTTTTTGAACTCGCTCATAACTTTTATTTATTTCTTTTTTTGTAGAACTATTTAATTTGAGTTCACTAGGGTTTTCAAGAATAAAAAAAATATCTTTAATGGAAATATTATTATTTTTCATATCTCAATTTAAATTAAAATAAATCTATTTTTCATTTAAAAAAACAATTAATTTTTTTTAGAATTAAAAGTTAACATTTTTTTAATTCAGCAACACTTTATTGCTAGGATATAAAATATTTTTTATTTGTCTCCAGGTAACTAACTTGATATTATTATCAATTAAAGCTCTTTTAAACTCGTTACTAGAAACTACAATGAGATCTAAATTTCTCCATTTAGATCCGTAGGCAATTCTTCTTGATGTAATTTCTTTCAATTCATCATTATCATAGCCCAGATGAACTATAATTTCATTTAAACCGGGAGATAAATTATTTAAAATGTCATTATAATATTTTGGCCAATCGTTAAAAGAAATATTTTTATCGGCCATATACATTTTATTCACCACAACCATATTTTTTTTTTGTTTCGTGCTCTTTTTAAAGTGGGGTGCTAAAACTTGAGGAATAAAAACAGGTAATTTGTTTAGCTTTCCAAGTTCAAGATAAATCTTAAAAAACTCTGGAGAAAAAAACAAAGCTCCCTCATGACTGTCAAGGTGAGTAGGGATAATTCCAATTGATCTTGCATAATCAATTTGAGCTTGCAATTCTTTTTTGACATCTAAAGGATCTCCTCTTTTTATGAAATATTTTTTCTTTTCAAAAAAATTACCTTTATCGTTGATTAGAGAGGGAATAGATTCATTTGAACTAATTCCTGACCATTTATAATTTTCCCACTCTGCTGTAAAAGTTAAATGTAATCCTAAATCTGTATTAGGGTTTTGCTTAAAGTACTTAGCAACCTCTAATGCCTTTGGAGCAGGAATCATGACACTAGCAGAATTGACATATCCATTATTTAACGCATCAAATGATGCTTGATTTACAGATTCGGACAAGCCTAAATCATCCGCATGAATAATCAATAATTTATCGTCTTTTTTATAACCTAGAAGCTCAGATAAATTTTCATACTGAGAAATTTCATTTCTATTAAATAGAAAGTTAAATGCAAGAACAGGGTCATATATTGGAATATCGTTTATGTTAAAATATAATCTAAAGCTACCAAGTATTGAAAGAAATAAAAATAAAATAATAAGAAAGAACCGGGATCTAATAATTTTCATTACAAACTTATTTTAAAGTATCGGTACCCAAATACTGATCATCTTTGTTGTAAAACCATGATCTAATTTTAGGCATTTTAATTCCATTTATTTCTTTTTCATCGGAGAGTAAAATATATTCTCCATCATTTTTATTTTCATCATGAAAAAACTGATATGCTTCAAGTGCATATGATTTTGGATTAAAATAAAAATACCATCTATCTGATCCAACAGATTGCTCATAATCAACCTTTAAAACAAGATATTTTTTTCCTTTAAAAACCTTAGAATTCACTTCAGGATGTATAATAGTTCCTGGATCTTTTAACTTCATGGGCAATCCATACAAATAAGTATAATAATCTCTCATTTTTAGAGCGTATTGACATGTTAACTTATGTTTTTCTATTTCGTCTATAGAAAAAGATGTATTGCCATTAAAAGTTATTTTACAAACTTCATTTTCTATCATTTGTTCAATTTTATTTTCTTCTTGAAGAACTTTTGATTTAAAATAAGACTTTGAAATATCAATTTCAACCTGAGTATTTCTTTTAGGTCTATTTGGTCTTGTCATTTCTATATTCATTAGTAGTCTAGATTTATTCCATATATTTTTTGAATCGTGATATGAAATACTTTTACTAAGAAGTTCCATGGCCTCTAATTGAATATAATTATTTGAGCAAATCTGTGTTTTTGGATTTAAAGAACTAGAAGAAAAAATGAGATTTAGTGAAATAATTAAAAAAATACTTTTCATTATTTATGGATCTTTGATGCAAAATAAACATTTATGATTAAATAAGATATTATTAAACAAGTCCCTATTAAATGATTTTTCATATTTTTAGATTAACTATCGTATAAAAACACTAAAATGAAAAATCTTAAAAATTATTTTTTAAAGAATCTATTTTTAATATCAAGTTTGATCTTATCCTCAAGTCTAGTAGCTCAAAACAATTACTCTAAATCAAAATTAAAAAAAATTAAATCAGAGGTCGTTTCGACTGTTGGGGAAAATCATAAGCTGACCCAAGTCATGGTTGATAAAATATTCAGTTTTGCTGAATTAGGATTTCATGAAGTAGAATCTTCAAAATACTTAACAAGCATTCTTAAATCTAATAGTTTTGAAATTGAATATGGTGTTTCAGGAATTCCGACAGCATGGTTTGCTAAGTGGTCAAATGGTGATGGACCAGTCATTGCATTGGGTAGTGATGTTGATTGTATTCCGAAAGCTTCTCAATATCCTGGTGTAGCATATCACAAGCCAATGGTGGAAGGGGCTCCAGGGCATGGCGAAGGACACAATTCTGGAATTCCAGTTAACATTACAGCCGCTTTAGCTGTACAAAAAGTTATGAAATCTGAAGGAATTAAAGGAACTTTAGTTGTTTGGCCTGGAATAGCTGAAGAGTTAGTTGCTTCAAAAGCTTGGTATGTACGAGATGGATTATTTAATGGAGTTGATATGTGTATTTTCACTCATGTAAGCAGTAATCTTGGTGTTTCTTGGGGTCAGGCTAGAGGGACCGGCCTTATTTCAGTTGAATATACTTTTGAAGGAGAGGCAGCCCACTCCGCAGGAGCTCCATGGAGAGGAAGAAGCTCACTAGATGCAGCTGAGCTTATGAATGTTGGCTGGAATTATAAAAGAGAGCATTTACATCCTCTGAAAAGATCACATTCTATTTTTACTGACGCAGGAGATCAGCCAAATGTAGTTCCCTCCAAGGCATCAATCTGGTATTATTTGAGGGATGTTAAATATGATGGAATAATGAAAATGTATAATGATGCTAATAATATTGCTGCTGGAGCCGCTATGATGACAGACACAAAAGTTTCATCGAGAGTTGTTGGAACTGCGTGGCCTAGACATTTTAACAAAGTAATTGCCGAAACGATGTATGAAAATATTAAAAAAGTTGGATTACCTAAATGGTCAGAAGAAGATCAAATACTAGCAAAGGCTGTTCAAAAAGAGGTAAACTCAAATAATAATAACGGATTAGCTACCAAGTTATACCCTATTGGTAAACCATCAAAAATCATGGTGAGCGGTGGCTCTGATGATATTGGAGATGTTTCTTGGACAGTTCCAACTGTAACACTGCGATTCCCTTCAAATATACCAGGACTTCAAGGGCATCACTGGTCTAATGCCATAACTATGGCTACTCCAATTGCTCATAAAGGAGCTACGGCAGGAGCTAAAGTGGTAGCTATGACAGTTTTGGATTTTTTAGTTCAACCAAACTTACTTTCCTCAGCTAAAGATTATTTTGAAAATGTTCAGAAAAAAGAGGAGACATATAAGCCAATGATAACTGCTGATGATCCTCCACCTATTGAATTAAATACTGAAATAATGGCAACTTATAGAAAAGAGTTAGAAAAATTCTACTACGATGAAACAAAGTATGATACTTACCTAGAACAATTAGGCGTTTCATATCCTACATTAAAAATTAACAAAAAATAAAAAGTATTATGCAAAGCAGAAGAGATTGGCTACGTTCATCGGTTGGTATAGGTGGACTTTTATTAGCTCCAGAGATGGTTCTTTCAAATCAAGAGATTAAAAAATTCAACCCAAGACCGCTTCTTGAAACAATTAAGTTAAGTTCAAATGAAAACCCATACGGGCCCTCAGAATTAGTACAAAAGGCTGTTGTTAAAGCATTTGATCATGGCTGTAGATATCCATATGCGTATTCAGATAAGCTTGCAATTAAACTTGCAAAAAAACATGGAGTAGACCCTGAAAGTATAATAATTACAGGAGGCTCAACAGAAGGACTAAAGATAACAGGTCTTACTTTTACACAAGGAGGAGGAGAAATAATAGCAGGTCAGCCTACTTTTCTTGCCATGATGGATTTTGCAGAACAATGGGGAGCCAAAATTAACTGGGTACCAGTAGATAAAAATAAAGGTTATGATCTGAACTCAATTAAAGATCAAATAAATATAAATACTAAACTGGTTTTTTTATGTAACCCAAACAATCCAACAGGCACTGTAATACCTAAAAACTCTTTAAAAGATTTTTGTATGAATGCTAGTAAAAAGACAATTATTTTTAGCGATGAAGCATACTATGATTTTATACAGGAAGCAGATTATCCTTCAATGGACACACTAGTTAGAGAAGGTGCAAATGTTATTGTATCAAAAACTTTTTCAAAAGTTTATGGACTTGCAGGACTTAGAATAGGGTACTTAATTGCACCCCTTCATTTAGCAAAACAAATAAGATCAAATGTTGTTGCAATGAGTAATGTTCTTGCTATTGCTGCTGCAGAAAAAGCTCTTGAAGATCAGGAATTTTATGATTTTTCTTTAAATAAAATAAAGCAAGGAAGAAAATTAATAACAGACACTCTTGACGAGTTAAAGTTAAATTATATTCCTTCCAACACGAATTTTGTATTCTTTCATTCAAAAAAGCATATTGATGATTTAGGAAAGCAAATGTTAGAAAAAGGAGTTAGAATAGGAAGGCCATTCCCGCCATTTTATGACTGGTGTAGAATTAGTGTTGGTACTTTACCTGAAGTACAAGCTTTTACAAATGCTTTAAAAGAAGTTTATTTAAAAGTTTAATTTTTTAATTCAAGTTAATTTAAAGGAATACTTTTAATTACCAATGAGAAATATACTTATTAGAATATTGTTTTCTGCACTTGTTCTTGGCTTTTCTTTCACTCTAGCCATTTTAATTGGTGATGCTTCCATCACAACTAATTTATGGGATTCTATTTCCGTAAAGAGCTGGCTTATTATTTTTGGGATACAGATAGCTGTGTTTTTACCTTCATTTGTTTTTAAAACAGAACATTATTTTGATATTACCGGTGGTCTAACCTTTATATCCATATTGATATTCTTATCATATAATTTAATGATTAAGGACAGCCCCCCTTTTTTTCCTAAGCTTTTTACTCTTTCTTTAATTGGTTTATGGGCTATTAGGCTAAGCTCTTTTTTATTTATAAGAGTAAAACGGGCTGGCAAAGATTTACGTTTTGATGAAATAAAAAAGAATTTTTTAAGATTTATGGTCGCGTGGATTCTTCAAGGACTATGGGTATTTATGTGTCTGCTTCCAGTTATAGCAATGACAAGCTCTAGTCAATCAACTAATTTTATGTTTTCCTTAATCGGAGTATTTTTGTGGCTAACGGGATGGTTAATTGAGGTTGTTTCTGATATTCAAAAAACAAGATTTAATGCCGTAGCGACAAATAAAGGAAACTTCATAAATACTGGGCTGTGGTCTATTTCAAGGCATCCAAATTATTTTGGCGAGTTTGTTTTATGGCTAGGAATTACTATAATTGCTTTTCCCTCACTTTCTGGATTTCAATACCTAGCAATTTTGACTCCAATATTTGTTTATCTACTTTTAAAAAATGTTAGTGGAGTTAATCTGTTGGAGGAAATTGCCAACAATAGATGGGGAGATGATCAAAATTATAAAGATTACAAAAAAAACACACCTGTTTTTTTTCCAAAAATATTTAATAGATGAAAAACAAAAATTGCAATCAACAGCAGATTTTAAAAAAACGTCCCAATGGATTACCTGATAAAAATACTTGGGAGCTTATTGAAACTGATTTAAAAGAGCTTTCAGATGGAGAAATGCTAATTGAACAAGAGTATATTTCTTTAGATCCTGCAATGAGAGGATGGATCAATCAAACTCGCTCATATATTCCTCCAGTTGAAATAGATGATGTTATGCGTGCAGGGTCAGTCGGAAAGGTTATAAAAACTGAAGGAAAAACAATATTTAATGTTGGGGACTATGTTACAGGATGGGGAGGTGTCCAAACTTATTGTATTACCAAAGGTGAAAATTTCTATAAAGTAGATATTCAAAAGGCTCCTTTATCATATTATATAGGAATTCTTGGAATGCCTGGGATGACAGCTTATTTTGGAATATTAGAAGTCGGGGAGGTTAAACAAGGTGATGTTGTTTTAGTTTCTGGAGCGGCTGGTGCTGTTGGAAGTGTAGTTGGTCAGATTGCAAAAATCAAAGGATGTAAAGTTTTTGGAATTGCAGGTGGAAAAACTAAATGCAATTATATTACAGATAAACTTGGTTTTGATGGAGCTATTGATTACAAGAATGAAAATTTGATAGAAGGAATTAAAAAGCATTGTCCGAAGGGAATCGATATTTACTTTGATAATGTTGGGGGAGAAATCTTGGATTCGGCTTTAATTTTTTTAAGAAAAAAAGCAAGAGTAGTTATTTGTGGGGCAATTTCTCAATATAATGCTGTGTCAAATATTGAAGGGCCTAAAAACTACCTATCACTTCTTGTTAATCGAGCCTCAATGAAAGGAATGGTAGTGCTTGATTATGCTCCAAAATATCCCGAGGCAATGAAACAGATGGCTCTTTGGATTTTGGAAGGTAAATTATCTTATAAACAAGATGTCTATAGTGGTATTGAAAATTTTAGAGAAACATTTTTAAGATTATTCTCAGGAGATAAGATGGGGAAATTAATTTTGAAAATAAAAGAATAGTTTATTTTATTCTATTAATTGCGTACAATATTCCATTTTCTAAAAGTTTTTGAAATCTTGCGTCTTCATAAGTTTCTTTTTGGTGGCCCAATCCTGTATAAAAGGACTTTCCGCCTTCAAATTCGTGATACCATGTAATTGGATGATTGTCCCCATTAATACCACCTTCATAGGTGTTTTCATCTAACATTAGTAAAGGTATAATATTAAGGTTTCTAAAATTGTAATTATACCATTCGTCCTTTATTTCCCATTTTTTTTCAAGATGAGATGTAAAAAAAGTATTATTGGAAGTTGTATGAATTGTTGCTTTAGGGGTACCTTCCGGGTGACTTTGAAAATAAGCTCCAACGAGTCTTCCGTACCATGGCCAATCATATTCAGTATCTGCAGCAGCATGAATTCCAACAAAGCCCTTGCCTGATTGTATAAAGCTTTTCAGGTTATCTTGACCTAATTCATCAAGTACATTAAGTGTTGTACACAAAAAAATAACGGCATCAAAAGTGTGTAGTTTTTTGTCCATAAATGATTCTTTTGTATCAGAGTGCACCACGTTAAAATCATTTTTAACACCCAGAGAATCAATCAACTTTAAACCATATTTAATAGCGTCATGATGAACAAAACCATCAGTATAAGTGTAAATTAATACACGTTGCTTTGTGTTTTTGTTTTGTGAAAAAACATTAAAACTCAAAAATGCAACAACAATAAAAGATTTTAATTTCATGAAATTATCTAATAAATTTTAATATAAAACTCTTTTTTATTAATAACATATATTTTTTTGAAATCCTTCTAAATTTAATTATATTAGTTTTTCGTGCTACCTCCAATTTGGAGTAAAACCTCTTAATATGAAAAAAATACTTTATTTATTTGTCTTGATCACCAGTTCTGTTTGGTCTAATAATCCAAATTTACCAGAAACTTTTTTAACTGAACATTCTTTAACTGAGATAAAAGACATTGACTTTTCAATAATAACCCAACAGTCGACAGAGACAACCTCAACTGATAGTAGCACAACTGAGAACAACTGTCCAACAATAAATACTGATTTCCCAGTATTGGAGACACCGGTTGATAGTGGAGGAATTACAATTCCTCTTGATGCTATTTATAGTGATTCAGATGGAGATGTATTGACTTATGAAATAGGAGCCCTTTATTTTAATTCAGGACCTTCTTCTGTAGAGGGTGCTAGTATTAGTCTTGCCAATGGAGTAGTTACGCTTAATACAGGTGAAGCATTTTTAGACTGGACTTCTGGAGATGTATTTAAGTTTATGACTTATGCAACCGATGGAAAAACATGTAATCAACCAATACAATTCGAAGTAGTGGTTGCTTTAGTTTCCCCTGAGAACAACTGTCCAACGGTTAATGAAAATTTCCCAGTATTGGAGACCCCGGTTGATAGTGGAGGAATTTCAGTTCCTCTT
>NZFW01000004.1 GCA_002690805.1 Flavobacteriaceae bacterium | reverse complement strand
CCAGAATAAAAAGATTCAAAATCCATTGTTGCTTTATCAGTTTCAATTTCAGCAAGAATATCTCCCTCTTTAACAACATCACCAACTTTTTTATTCCATGATGCAACTATCCCCTCCTCCATTGTATCGCTTAATCTGGGCATATTAATAACTTCTGCATTGAATTGCTCTATTGATGGAGAGTCTGTAGGATTAGCTTTATCATTAGTAGGCTGCTTTTCAATCTCTATTTTCGAGGTTGAGTTAGTTAGATAATTAGATATATTTTCATTTTTATCTCCAATAATAGCTAAAAGACTGTCGACAGGAGCAGTTTCTCCCTCATTTACTCCTATATGAAGAAGTTCACCTTCGTAAAAAGCTTCAAACTCCATCGTTGCTTTATCTGTTTCAATTTCAGCTAAAATATCTCCTTCTTTGATTGAATCACCCACTTTCTTAAACCATTTTGCTACAGTTCCTTCTTCCATAGTATCACTTAAGCGAGGCATATTAATAATTTCTGGCATCTTAATCTAGTTTGTGTTTCAAAAAAGGATAATCCTCTTGCTCATATACAACATCATACATCAAGCTTTTTTCAGGATAAGGAGACTCATTAGCAAACTTTTCACATTCTAGCACTTGTTGTTTTACATCATCATCAATTTTATCTAATTGATCTTGAGTAGCAAACTTCTTTTTTAAAATTATATCTTTAACCTGAATAATTGGATCAATTTTTCGATACTCTTCAACTTCTTCTTTAGTTCTATAATGTTGAGCATCAGACATGGAGTGTCCTCGATATCTATAAGTTTTCATTTCTAAAAAAGAAGGGCCCTTTCCAGACCTTGCATGATTAATTGCTTTATCTATTGACTTTGCAACTAATACTGGGTTCATACCATCAACTGGCTCACATGGCATTTCATAACCGAGCCCAAGCTTCCAAATTTCTTGATGACTTGCTGTTCTGGCTACTGAGGTACCCATAGCATAACCATTATTTTCAACAATGAAAACTACTGGAAGGCTCCATAATGTTGCTAAGTTAAGAGTCTCATGAAGAGTCCCTTGTCTAACAGCACCATCTCCTAAAAAACACAAGGTGACATTATCTCTTTTAAAAAATTTATCACCAAATGCCATTCCAGCACCGAGAGGAATTTGTCCTCCCACAATACCATGTCCGCCGTGAAACTTAAATTTTTTTGAAAAGATATGCATAGATCCACCTAAACCACTAGAAGTTCCTGTTACTTTACCAAATAATTCAGCCATAACTTTCTTCGGGTCTTCGCCCATGCCAATTGGTTGAACATGATTTCTATAAGCCGTAATCATTCTATCTTTACCTAACTCCATTGCATGAAGAGCACCCGCTAAAACAGCTTCTTGACCATTGTATAAATGTAAAAAACCCCTTACTTTTTGTTGAATGTAAACAGATGCTAATTTATCTTCAAATTTTCTCCAAAAAAACATGCTTTGATACCAATTTAGATATGTGTCTTTGGTAATTTTTTTCATAAAATATTGATGATATATATTTAATTAATTTTAAACAAAAATACTGAATTCTTATGAATTTTTAAATGCTTTCATTAATATTAAATGCTAGTGAAAACCTCAATGTGTTTTCAAGTGGACTTCTTACATTGGATGTAGAAAATAAATACGAAACATTTAAGTCCATTTGATTAATATTAAATCCTGTTCCAAAAGTTATATAACGTCTTGAACCTTTTATTTTACTTTCGTTAAAATACCCTGTTCTGAGTGAAAAAGTATTCTGAAAAAGATATTCAAAGCCAAATGCCCAAGTAATCTCTTTTAGTTCTTCTTTAATGCCATCGGGAGCATCGTTAAAAGAGCTTATAATACCTCTTAAAAAGCTAATATCTGGTTGCTCATAACCTAAAAAATTATTCATATCATCATAAATTGCAATAGGAGTAGGAACTAATAATTTATTAAATTCTAAACTGAAACTCATAACATTTGCATCATCTAAAGAAACCTCGAGACCATTACCAACTCTCAAATTGGTTGGGATAAAATTTTGCTTTCCACCTTCATCATATTTCAATCTTGGTCCGATGTTAGAAATATTAAATCCAGATCTAAAAATAGAACTTAAACCCTTCAATGTAAATGACTTACTTTGATAATATCCTGCAATATCGATTCCTAGAGAATTTGCAGAATTATTATCAGAGTCACTTGCAAGCTTTAAATCAGATCTTATATATCTTGCTGCAACTGCCATAGAAAAACGCTCACTTAATTTAAGTGAATACGATAAATCAAGTGTCAATTCGTTTGGACGCTCAACCCCTTGATCAATTATTGAACCAGCAATAACTTGATTAAACTGAACATCACCTAGACTAAAATACTTTAAACTACTAGCCCATGAGCTTCTCTCATTTAATTTTTTATAATAGGTTAAGTTTCCTAAAAAAATATCATTTACAAGTTTACTTAGATATGGAGTATAACTTAATCCTACTCCAGACGATGCACTTATAAAAGTATATTTTGCAGGATTCCACTGTTGAGAAAAAACATCTGGACTTGTAGCAGCACCAATATCTCCCATTCCAGCTGCTCTTGCATCAGAAGTTATCATTAAAAAAGGGACACCTGTTGTTATAATTCTATCCTGAGCATCTATTTTTTGAATAAAAAATAAGATTAAAATAAATAAAAGCGATTTTATATTATCCATATGTAGCATGAGAACGATAAATAATGACTTTTCTTGTACAATTATTAGATTTTTATACTAAAAAAAAAAAAAAATCGTTATCTAAACAAACTATAATTTTAGATCTTAGATTTTATAAATATATGATAGTGTGAAAATTGTTATATTTGCTTATAGTTTTTAAAGACAAATTATCCATGAATACAAAATACCCATATCGCTTACTATTTTTTTTATTTATATTTTGTCTAGTTATTGGTTGTGGAAAAAATAATGTTTCAAGAGGAACTGGTTGGGGAATAAATGCCAAAAATAAAGGTTTTCAATACAATACTGATTTTGAAGAACAAGAAACAGGACCTGGTCTGGTTTTTATTGAAGGTGGAACTTTTACCAAAGGACAAGTTCAAGACGATGTTCTTCATGATTATAATAATAGCCCCTCTCAACAACATGTAATGTCTTTTTATATAGATGAAACTGAAGTCACAAATATCATGTATATGGAATACTTAGATTGGCTAGAGACTGTTTTCCCTCAAAGTGAGCCACGCTATAGAGATGTTTATAAGCAAGCTCTTCCAGACACTTTAGTTTGGAGAAATGCGCTTGGTTATGTTGAAGAGTTAACAACCAATTATTTACGCCACCCTGCATACGCTGAATACCCTGTTGTTGGTGTGAGTTGGGTTCAAGCAGTACAATATGCAGAATGGAGAACAGATAGAGTAAATGAATTTCTTCTCGAACGCGAATCTTATGTAAAAAAGGATGTGCGTTTTGAAAATATTGATCCTAATAGCACTTTCAACACTCAAGCCTATTTAACTCGTCCCGAAACCTCATATGGATCAAAAATCGATAGTTTAGATGGTGGAGAAACTCCTTTGATCAATTCAGGGAAAAGAGGAACCACAAAAAAAGATACTGCAACAGTAAATGTTTATGCAGGAGTTAGTAAAGGACTACTCCTTCCATCATACAGACTACCCACAGAGACAGAATGGGAATACGCAGCTCTTGCATTGGTTGGTGACAGAGAGTATAATAATTACAGAGGTAAGAAAAAATATCCTTGGCAAGGAGAGTTTACAAGATCACAAGACAGGAAAATGGAAGGCGATCAATTAGCTAATTTTAAATTTGGTAAAGGTGATTATGGAGGAATTGCAGGTTGGTCAGATGATGGGGCAGATATAACAATTCAAGTTAAATCTTACCCTCCAAATGACTTTGGGCTGTATGATATGGCAGGGAATGTTGCTGAATGGGTTTCAGACGTTTACAGGCCAATTATTGATGATGAATACAATGATTTTAATTATTACAGAGGTAATGTCTACAACAAATATATAACTGAAGGAGGGAAGGCTAAAGTAATTCCATCAGATCAATTAGTTTATGATACTCTTCCTAACGGAAGAGTTATATTGAAAAAATTACCAGGGCAATTGGATCAAGTAGCAATTGATGAAGAAGAAACATTTTTAAGGCAAAATTTTTCAGAAAGTGACAACAGAAATTTTAGAGATGGAGACAGGGAATCAACTAGAAAATATGGTGAGCAACCTGAGGAAGGAGAGGTTAACACAAGACCTGAATCAGCTAACATGTACGATTCCCCAACTTATGCAAAAGTTACGGTTGATGAAGAAACTGGTCAGGTTACAAGAGAAATTGATAAATCATCTAAACGAACATCACTTATTACCGATGAAGTGAGAGTTTATAAAGGAGGTTCATGGAAAGATAGAGCATATTGGCTAGATCCTGCACAAAGACGATATTTACCTCAATATATTGCAACAGAATATATTGGGTTTAGATGTGCAATGTCACGAGTTGGTTCTAAAAGTCAAAAGAAAAAATCTCCACGCCACAAGCGTGGACGCTAAATTCTTCAAAGGTATCCTCTTCCGGATACCTTTTTTTTATGATCAATAACGAATTTTTATATCAACTGTTCTCCAAATCAACAGGTCTTTACACAGACACAAGAAAACCTTTAAAAGGTGGAATCTTCTTGTCGTTAAAAGGTCCCTCATTTAATGGGAATGAATATGCTTTAAAAGCTATTAAACAAGGAGCAAGCCTTGCTATTATTGATGATTACTCATTAATTAAAAAATCTGATAAACTATTTTATGTTAAAAACACTTACAATACATTAAAATTTTTAGCAAATCAACATCGTAAAAAACTAAAGTGTCCTGTACTAGCAATAACAGGTAGTAATGGAAAAACTACCACTAAAGAACTAATTAAATCTGTTTTTCAAAAGGAGTTTAAAACTTATGCTACAATTGGGAATTTAAATAATCATATAGGGGTTCCTCTCACAATTCTAAATACTCCACTCTCAGCAGAGTTTTTAATAATTGAAATGGGAGCTAATCATTTAAACGAAATTAAAGAATTATGCTTGATAGCAGAACCTTCGCATGGTTATATTACAAATTTTGGGAAAGCTCATATTGAAGGTTTTGGAAGTGAAGAGGCAATCATTAGGGGTAAATCCGAATTATATAATTATTTATTTAATTCTAACGGAATAATTTTTGTAAACATTGAAAATAAAAATCAAATAAAAGAATTAATCGAAAAACCTTTCATTTCATTTGGCCCAAATAAAAAATCAGATTATAAGATATCATATCTAAATTCAAAGAGAAAGTTAAAATTAAATTTTAAAGGACTAAATTTCGTTAGCACCCTATATGGTGAGTATAATTTACCAAACATAGCTGCTGCAATAATAATTGGAAATTATTTCAATATTCCATTAGAAAAAATTCAGTTAGGAATTAAAAATTATGTGTCAAGTAATAATAGATCTCAGTTAATTAAACTTAAAAAATATAATATCGTATTGGATGCATACAATGCAAATCCATCGAGTATGAGTATTGCAATTAAATACTTTCATGACATATATCCTTGTGAAAGTATTTTAATTTTAGGAGATATGTTAGAATTGGGTGAATACAGTAAACAAGGTCATGAAGAAATTATAACTTTAGCAAAAAGCTTATCTTTCAATAGAATAATTACCGTTGGTGAAAACTTTAAAAAAACTTCTATGAACATAAGTAATCCTGACAAGTTTAGTTCTACTTATGATCTTATAGATCATATAAAAAAAAGTCCAATAAAACATAAAAACATTTTCATAAAAGGCTCAAGGTCATTTAGTTTAGAAAAAATATTAGACTTTATCTAAAATCATTTCAGAAACTCTTTTACCAACCAAACTTCCGAGAGCTATTCCCATTCCACCGAGACGAACACCAAGCACAGCATTTTCACCAATTTTTTTTATTATAGGCTGCTTGGACTTACCAAAAGCCATAATTCCTGACCACTCCATATCCAATTCATATTTTTTATTTGGAAGTATTATAGAATTAAGGTCATGAATTAGTGATCGCTTAATTTTCTGATTAATTCCAAAATCTGTCGTGTTTTCTTTTTTGAGATCTAATTGTCTTCCCCCTCCAAAAATTATTCTGTTTTGAAAGTTTCTAAAATAATAATATCCCTTATTATAATGAAAGCAACCCTTCAAATTTAGATTCTTAATTGGTTTAGTAATTACTACCATTCCCCTTCCAGGTTGAATATCATAATTAGGAAACCATTGACTTGCAAAAGCATTAGAACAAATAGATAAATACTTAGAACTAAAAGTTATCTTCGACTTATTATTAACAACATTAATTAGATGACCATTAGAATCAAGGTTAAAATTTTCAACTTTTGCTCCTGAAATAATTTTTATACCATTTTTACTAGCAAGTTTTTGCAGCTGATAAATTGTTGATCCTGTATTAATCTGGGATTCAAATGGATTAAAGACTAGCTGAGAAACTAGCTTTTTTGAAAGACCTAAGCTTTCTATTTTTTCATTCTTAAATGAATAAACTTTTTTTTTAAAAACAGAAAACAACAACTCATTACACTTTTCGATATCAAATTTAAGTTTTTGATTATTTGAAAAAAAAAGTTCATAGCCACCGTAATTTTTTAAATCTAGATGTTTATTTGATATTGTTTTTTTAAGAAGCTCAAGTCCTTTAATTCTTTGTTCAACCAAGTTTATTAAAGAATCTTCAGACATTTTTTTACTATCTTCAATTAATTCAGAAACAGACCCAAAACATGCAAAACCTGCATTTTTTGTACTTGCTCCATTTGGAAAAATATCGCGCTCTAAAATCGCTATTTTAGCTTTAGGATGAAGTTTGTTAAAAGATAATGCTGAAAAAAGTCCCGATATACCACTACCAATTACAATTAGATCATATTTAGTAAAGAAAGATTTTTCCCAATAGCTTATCATTTTATGCTATTGTTTATTTATTATTTTTAGATTTATTTTTATCTTTTTTACCAAGATCTTTGTTAAAGATTCTTTCAAATCTATCTGGAATATAGTTTTTGTTTTCATCTTCTTCATATCCCATGGATGTACTAAAAAAAGAATAAGCAATAACTCCTCCAAATAAAACAACAACGAAAACAATTACAATAGCTATTTCAGACATGTTAATTTATATTATCTATAATACAATTTAGTAAAATTTGTATACTAATTGATAAATAATTTTAATTAATTTAGATGCAAATCATCATGCTACAACAAATGAAAAAAATTATTTTACTAATTCTTTTATTTTCCTCATCATTATATTCTCAGGACTGGCTTGTGATTGAACAGCATACAGAGAATAGATACAAAGATGGAAAAATGAAAGTTGTTATTGATGATGGGAAATCACTAAACACTATTGAACTTGAAGATCCATCATTTGCAAATCTTATAAAAACTTTACAAGGAGAAGATTTTGAATTAAAGTTTGTTGACTCTTCATTTATTATAGATGGAAAATTACAAAAGCCAATAACAAGATATTATTTCATAAGGAAAGATTAATGATCAAATATTCTAAGTTTCTAATTTTGCTGAGTTTTTTTTATGGATTTTATGGTTGTAATAATAAAGAAGATTGTATTACAATAATTGAAAAAAGAACTATTAATTCCAGGTATTACTTTTTGTTTGAAAATGAAGACATTTATTCTAATAGTAATAACATGCAAGAGTATTCTCCAGATAAATACTCTTCAGGTGAAGTCAATCAAGAAACATATGAAAAATTTGGAGTTGGAGATGAATATTGTAATTTTTAAAAATGAAAGAATTTAATAAAATTGACATAAATAAAATGTCAAAAATCTATAGACTGAATCTTATAAATAGTATAACTGGATATAAATCTGCAAACTTAATTGGAACAAAAACAAATGACCAAATTAATAATGTTGCTGTTTTTAGTTCAGTAATTCACCTAGGTAGTGATCCAGCATTAATAGGATTTATTCTTAGACCAACAACTGTACCTAGGCACACATATGAAAATATTCATAAATATGGCTTTTTTACACTAAATCAAATTAGTGAATCTCAAATAAAGTCAGCTCATCAGACAAGTGCAAAATATTCAAGAGAAACCTCAGAGTTTAGTGAAACAGGATTAGAATTCGAGTTTAAAAATAATATTGACGCCCCCTTTGTTAAAGACTCTCCAATTCAGATTGGATGTAAATATATTAATGAGTATAATTTAAAAGAAAATAATACAATTCTCATGATTGGTGGAATTGAGTCTATTTATGTAAACAAAATTCTTCTGATGCAAGATGGCTGGGTTAGGCTTGATAAAGGTAAGATTGTCGCTATTAACGGCCTAGATGGATACTCCTTACCTAAACTAATCGAAAGGTTTTCATATGCAAGACCCTAAAATTATTTAATTTTCTTATTCATGGAATTTATTGACGAAGCTTTGATAGAATACGCAATTAAAAATAGTACTGATGAATCTGATTTACTTAAGGATTTAAGAAAACAAACAAATCAGAAAATTCTTCATCCAAGAATGCTCAGCAGTACAATACAAGGAAGGTTTTTAAGTTTTATATCGAAACTTGTTCAACCACAAAATATTCTTGAAATAGGAACCTACACTGGCTATGGAACACTATGCCTTTCTGAGGGACTAGTTGAAAATGGTCAAATTGATACTATAGAAATTAATGAAGAATTATTAGAATTTCAAAATTACTTTTTTAAAAAAAGTAAAATTAGAAAAAAAATTACTCAACATATTGGAAGTGCTCTTTCTGTAATAAATAAACTAAATAAAAAATTTGATATTGTATTTTTAGATGCTGATAAAAGCAATTATATAAATTATATGGAATTAATAATTCCTAAACTTAAAACTGGTGGTCTGTTAATTTCTGACAATGTATTATGGAGCGGAAAAGTACTCAAAAAAGCTAAAAAAAAGGATTTAGACACAATAACACTTAAAAAATTTAACGCAGTTTTAAAAAGCCACCCTAATTTGGAGACGGTCTTACTCCCTATAAGAGATGGCTTAAGTTTAAGTAGAAAAATTTAAAGCTTACGTTTAATTGAATCGGTTAATTCATCCAAATCTTTTTTGGCAGTTTTAATTTCTTCATTTAATTTTTTTGCAACAGATGTTGAAGAACCATCAATTTCTGATGATTTCTGAATTTCAGATTTAATTTCATTTGTGGCATGACGAATTTGAGTAATTCCTTTTGCCATACCCCTGGCTATTGATGGGATTTTATCAGCACCAAAAACCAATAAAACAATAAAAAAAATTAAAGCTATTTCAGCTCCACTAATAAATAAAACCATTTTCAAATTTTACTAAAGATAAAAACCATAATTAACTAATTCTGTAAAAAAAATTAATTTTACAAATCTATCCTTTAATTTTATTCTTAAATTTTTCAAAGTCAGAGGCTGATTTTTCTTTTGGCCAACTATTATTTGAAATATCAATATCTGCTGTTTTTAAATCTGGATCAACTTTTATAGCTACCAATTCTTTGTTGGTTGCAAGAACTTTCTTGACAGAATCATCATTTTTTCTCCATACCTGAACAGGATATTCAACTCTCTTCTTAGTTCCATCTTTAAAAATATAATCAACAATTATTGGCATGACTAAGCCACCTGGTTTTTCAAATTCTATCTCGTAAAAATTTTTTGGTAAGCTATTTTTATTTAAATCATAATCTTCAGGATTTTCTTCAAGATATTTTTTTAAAGGAGTAGAATTATTGATGGAGTTACTCGACTCATTATCAGAGTTACTTTCATCAGTATCCGAAGACATAAAAACATAATTTGGCGCAAGATCGTTTGCTGTCATCCCATAGGCAGATAATATTTTATCAACCTCAGGACTAGGCTTAGATGATATTCTGTATTTCTTAACTTCCTTTACACCAATATCAACATAGTCTGTAGAATAAAACCACCCTCTCCAAAACCAATCTAAATCAACTGCTGAGGCGTCCTCCATAGTTCTAAAGAAATCTTCTGGGGTTGGGTGTTTAAACATCCATCTTTTAGAATATGTTTTAAAAGCATGATCAAACAACTCTTTTCCCATCACTGTCTCCCTTAAAATATTTAGAGCCGTGGCAGGTTTTGCATACGCATTAGGACCTAATTGAAATACATTTTCTGGATTAGACATTATGGGTGATATATTTTTTTGAAATCCAGACATATAGGGAACAATTTTCTCTGGATCCCCTCTTCTAGATGGGTATTTCTCTAGAGGAACAATCGCTTCTTTATAATTTTGTCCAAACTCTTGTTCGGTTAGATATTGCATAAAAGTATCAAGCCCTTCATCCATCCAACCCCATTGGCGCTCATCTGAATTTACAATCATAGGAAAATAATTGTGACCTACCTCATGGATTATAACACTAATCATTCCAAACTTAACACGATCTGAATACTTTCCATCTTCATCAGGTCGACCATAATTCCAACATATCATAGGGTATTCCATACCTTGATTTTTAGCGTGAACTGAAACAGCTTTTGGGTAGGGATAATTAAAAGTATATTTTGAGTATGTATCTAATGTCTGTGCTACTGCTACAGTAGAATACTCTTCCCAAAGGGGGTTTCCTTCTTTAGGATACAATGAAACTGCCATGACTTTTTTCGGACCTACTTTAACAGCCATCATATCCCAAATAAACTTTCTGGAACTTGCAAATGCAAAATCACGAACATTATTGGCTATATACTTCCAAGTTTTTTTCTTTTCTGAAAATTTAGATTCTTTTTCAATTACCTCTTGTTCAGTAACAATAATTACTGGTTTATCAAAAGAGTTTTGAGCTTGTTTATATCTCTTATATTCCTGATTAGTCAATACTTCACGGGGGTTTTTCAAATCTCCAGTTGCTTCAACGATGTGGTCAGCAGGAACAGTTAAATTGACTTCGTAATTTCCAAAATTTAAAGCAAACTCTCCATTACCCCAAAACTGATAATTCTGCCATCCCTCAACATCATTATAAACTGCTAATCTAGGGAAAAATTGAGCTATAACATAAGCTCTATTTCCGTCTTTTGGGAAGAACTCATATCCAGATCTTGCACGATTTGTTACGTGATTATTAATATTATACCACCACTTAATTTTAAAAGAATAACTTTCACCACTTTTAATAGAACTCGGAAGATCAACACGCATCATGGTATTATTTATGGTATATTTAAGTGGTATCCCCGAAGATGACTTAACCCAATTTATATTAAATCCTCCGTCAAAAGGTTCGTCAAAATATTTAGAAGCAAATACTTCAACAGGGATAAGTGGATCAGCACCTCCTCCATTTTTTTCTAATGCTGGAGCATCTTTTTTTCTAATATTTTGATCTAATTGAATCCATAAATAATCTAAATTATCTGGAGAGTTATTTGTATATGTAATTGTTTCCTCTCCGTAAAGTTTTGTGTTTTTATCATCAAGTTCAAGATCCATTATATAATCAACTTGTTGTTGATAATAATCTGAACCCGGGGCACCTGAAGCAGTTCTATATCTATTCGGGGAAGAAAATTCTTCATATAACTGTTTGAACTTATTGTTATTAGTATGTCCTGGTTCGCGTTTAGATTCCGGAGTTTCTTGAGAAAGTAAGTTAAAGCTTCCTGTAATAAGAAAACTAAAAACATAAATTATTTTTTTCATTTAATATCAATTATTAAGGAGGCTCAATATAATATTTATTTTAATAATCTAATTAATTGACAAACTAGATTTTGAATTATTTTTTGTAAACAAAAAACTCCTTCTAAATTTGTCATTTTTAAAATGAACTATATTTTGTTGATTTTTGAAATAATCATAAAGAATATTATTTTCAAAAGTAATAACTTGAACCTTTTCAGTCAAAACTGCTTCATAATAAAGTTGGAGAATATCAGACTTGTATTCTCTTCCTATAAACTCATATTTTAATTGACTATTATTAATCTTAATTTTAAGTTTTTCAGATATATATTGATTTGTTATTTGATCAATTTTTTTGGAATCTGAGTCAGGAGCCAGTTTTAAATTATTGTTATTGTCTTGGATCATTTCTTCAAAATCATCAATAAAAACTTTTATGGTAATTTGTATATGATTGTTATATGAAAAATTCACTTCAGTCGTTGACACATAATAATCATGAACATCAATATTATTAATTAATTGAGAAAACATTAATGTGAAAAAAATTGAAATTTTTTTAAAAAAAATTATTAAATCCATAGACTTTTTAAACTACTAATTTTTTAATATTCTTGTTTGGTTTTTATTAAAATAATTAATTATTTTATTGTGTTCATTTCGCTTGAAACTCTCTTCAATAGGAAAGTTTTCATAAGTAGCAGTTACGAATTCATAAATTTCCTCTTCTTTTAATTCATAGGTATTTATAAAAAAATCGATTCCATAAAATTTAATCAAATTTGTAACAATATCAAATTCAATATCAAGTTCTCTTTTCCTTTCTAAACGCTTATAATAACCTGAAATATGCTTATATATTGGTTCAATTGGGATTGATCCTGTAAGGGGAAAGAAAAGCGTAGTTAATATCAACTGTTTTTTTGTGACTATTTTCTCTTTTCTAGTCCCTTTAAAACCTGGAATACCAAAACTGTAAAAGTTAATAGGATCAACGGCTGAATTTTCTAAATCTTCATAAAGGTCTCCTGACAAATTATGAGGTTTTACAATAACTTCTGATAATCTATTAATAAACTTCTCTAATGGAACTACTATTTCTTCACTTTCTAGAATTTTATTATTTACAACAATAATTTTAATTCTAAACTGAACTGCTGAAAAAAGTAACGTATCATTAGTTGAGCTAAAAATTTGAAAATAACCTTTTTCATCAGTAATAGTTGCACTTCCTCTTGTTTTATTTATAACATGAATAGACCCAATTGATACAGAGTCGGTAGTGGAAACTCTACCTTTTAACAATGATGAGTTGTTATCCTGAGCATTCACATTTGCTATTTCAAGAATAAGAACTAAAAAAAAAAGTCGAAGCATTTAAGAATTATTTTTAAAATCTTCAACTGCTTCATACAAAAAATCAATTAATAAAAACTGTTTAGACTTTTGGAGTAATTTATTTGTTGTTAATTCTTCATCTAAATAAAGCATAAAGTCGATTACTTGTTCTTGCTCAAGTCCTAAATCATTAATAAAAAATTCATTTTCAAATACATAAGGAAGAACTTTACTTGGAATAAGATTTTTTTTCTCTTCTTCGGAGGAGCTCAAAACCAGCTTTGAAATAAGTTTAGCTACATTTATAAAATTAATACCATTATATAGTTGACCTTGTTTTAAAATTGAATTATCTAATTTTGTTGATTTATCCTGAACATAATCATAACCTTTAAACTCTTCTTCCTTTAAATCTAAAAACTTATCGGTATTTTCTGGACTAATTACAATTTCATCAAGAATATTTACTCTTTCAGTTATATTAACTACAAGCCTATTTTTATTTAATATTTCTTCAGTTATAAAAATAGTTTTAAACTTAAACTCCACAGATGAAAAAATAATTTCATCTCCTTTAGCAACTTCAATTTGAAACTCTCCATCACTATCAGTTATAGTGTTAAATTGGGTAGAATTATTAATCACATTGGCAGCTATCACATTATTATCTCTGTATAATAGCTTGCCATTTAAAAGTGCTCTTTGTTGAGCTGATAAGAAAAATCCGATTAGCAAAAAAAAATTTAATAAAGTTGCTTTCATAATTTAAATTCCTAGAGACTTTGGAGCGGGAGACCGGGTTCGAACCGGCGACATTCAGCTTGGAAGGCTGACGCTCTACCAACTGAGCTACTCCCGCAATAATGTAAAGATATAAATTTGGTTCTAGTTTTAACGTTGAAAATGAAACAATACTTTAATTAAGATTTTATATTTGTTTATTATTTTAAATAAATTGTTAATGAATGTATAAATTAATTTTTGCTAGTGTATTCTTTTCAATTTCCTATGGACAAATAGGGGTTGAATTATCTGAAAAACAATTAACAGGTCAATCAGTTTCTAATAAAGACAAAAATGAATATTTTATTATGCTCCCTGAAGTTTTAGAATCATTTAAATTAATGAGAAAAGCAGCTTTAGAAGAAGGTATAAACATTAAAGTAGTCTCAGGTTTTCGCTCTTTTAGTAAACAAAAAAAAATATGGAATAATAAATTTATTAAAAATGATTCCTTAGGGTACTCAATTCAAGAAAATATTGAAAAGATAATGGAATATTCTACTATACCAGGGACATCAAGACACCATTGGGGAACAGACATTGATATAATAGATGAAAATACGTTATCAAGTGGAGATGTTTTATTAACAGAAAAATTTTATGGTGATGGACCCTTCGTCAACTTAAAAAATTGGCTTGAAGAAAATTCGGAAAAATTTGGTTTTTTTTTAGTTTATACAAATGATAACAAACGTAACGGTTTTAAATATGAGCCCTGGCATTACAGCTATGGACCTTTATCAAAAAAATTTCTTACAAAAAGTATAGAAATTAATTTTAAAAAAATATTGAATGAAAAAAATATTTTGGGTTCAGAATATATGAATGATGAATTTTTTGTTTCATATAAAAATAATTTCATGTTAGGGATTAATCCAAAGTTAAAAAATCAGATTAACGAATAAATATTGGTGAATTTTGATCTTTTGACTCAGCCATACTATATGAATAACCTTCCCATGAAAAATCAAGAATATCATCAACTGACTTTGAATCTTTTTCAACTAAGTGCCTAGACATTGCCCCTCGAGCTTTTTTAGCATAAAAAGAAATAATTTTGAACTTTCCATTTTTAAAATCCTTAAAAATTGGTGAGATAACTTTGTTTTTAATTGACTTAAAGTCAACTACTGAGGAATATTCTTTACTTGCAAGATTAACAATAATCTCATCACTATTAATTTCATCAATAATATTTCTTGTTATTTTCTTCATCCAGAACTCATAAAGATTACCTGATTCGTTTATTTTTACTGGAGTACCCATTTCAAGCCTATATGGTTGAATTTGATCAAATGGCTTTAAAATTCCATACAACCCTGATAAAATTCTTATTTTATTTTGAGCAATTTCTAATTCATCTAAGGATAAAGAATATGGATCAAAACCTGAATAAACATCTCCATTAAAAGTAAAAATAGCTGGTCTAATTTTATTAGTTTCTGGAGAAGTTTTAAAATTTTGTATTCTTTCCCAATTAAGTTGACTCAACTTATCTGAAAGATTCATTAATCCGGAAAGAGATTTTATAGACTTAGCTTTAAGAATACCATTTAAACTATTTGCTTCATCCATAAAAAAGGGTTTTGTTTCTTTAATAGATGGGTATGTTGAATTTAAATCCAATGATTTGGCAGGAGAAATAAAAATCTTCATTTTAATAATTTAAGTTTATATAAAAATAATAGATTTATTTAAAGTTTGTTATTGAGTTATTCAAAAATTTAGTTGTTACTTTTTTTGACTGTTTTTTGAATAATTTTCCCATTTAACAATTACATTTTCAAAGTCTTGAGGCAAATCAGAATCAAAAGAAATATATTTATTTGTTTTTGGGTGAATAAATCCAAGTGTTTTGGCATGAAGTGCTTGTCTTGGAATTGTTTTAAAGCAGTTTTCCACAAATTGCCTATACTTAGTGAAATTTGTTCCTTTTAATATTTGATCTCCACCATATCTTTTATCATTGAAAATAGTATGTCCTATATATTTCATATGAACTCTTATCTGATGAGTTCTTCCTGTTTCTAATTTACAACTTACAAGAGTTACATACCCAAATCTCTTTATCACCGTATAATGAGTTATTGCAAATTTGCCAAAATTATTCTCGGGAAAAACTTTCATTTGTAAACGATTTTTTGGATTTCTACCAATATTTCCTTCAATAGTTCCTTGAGTTTTCTCTACATTACCCCAAACCAAAGCCAAATATTCTCTTGTTGTGGTTTTATCATAAAATTGTTTTGCTAAAAATGTCATTGCTGATTCTAATTTTGCTACAACTAAAAGTCCTGAAGTATCCTTATCGATTCTATGAACTAATCCAGGACGTAAATTAGTATTAAAAGGTAGTTTTTCAAATCTGTGCATTAGACCATTAATCATTGTTCCAGAATAATTTCCATGGCCAGGATGAACCACCATTCCTGGTGGTTTGTTTACAATCACAAATTGGTCATCTTCATAAATTAAATTCAGTGGAATATTTTCCGGAATCAAAAGATTTTCATGAGGCGGATATGAAAATAATACTTGAATTTTATCATATGGTTTTACTTTATAATTAGATTTAACTGGAAAACCGTTAACATAAATACTATTAGATTTTACTGCCTTTTGAATTTTATTTCTAGTAGAATTTTCAATTCTATTCATTAAAAACTTATCTAGGCGTAAGGATTCTTGTCCCTTATCAACTACAAAATTATAGTGTTCATGGAGATTTTCATCATTATGTTCTAATAGGTTATTTGTCATTGTACTCCATTACCTAAAACTAAATCAATTTTAGTAGTTTTTGGAAAAACAGAACCTGGAGCAATTTTTTTACCTCTGTACCTAATCTCTAAAACCATATTTTTTCCAATATTATTTCTAAAAGAAATTTTTCCAATTTCAAAACCAACAGCTTTGAGCATTGATTCAGCGTTACGAAATGTTATTTGAATGATGTTAGGAACGCTTATTTTTCTGTATCCTGAGGGATTTAATGTTAGATAAATTTTTCTATCTTTCTTGACTTCATTCCCAGGTCCTGGAATCAATTCTATTATCGCAAAAGGAGGGAGTTTTGAGTTGAATTTAGCAGAATCAATAACCTCATAACGTAAACTATTTTCATCAAGAATCTTAATTGCTTTATTTAATTCAAGACCTAAAACATCAGGGACAACTTGATGTTGATTATGATAAGTAACAATGTTTAATACTTTAAGTGATAATACAGTAATTAAAGTGAAAAAAATGGCAGCTTTAATTAATTGTTTTAAAAACTCAAAAGAAAATATAAATCTTAAAATAATCATGAACTATTTTGAAACAAATATAATACTTTTGAAATGCTGTTAAATCTAATACCTTTGAAGTAATGTTAATAAAAGATAAAAGTATTGTTGGTGTGGCTTGTGGAGGATATGGATCAGAGAGAGAGATATCATTAAAAAGTGCAATTGTTGTTTATGAGAATTTAAAAAAAAGAGGGTGGAATGTGTTTTTATTAAACATTAATATGAATAATTGGTTTGTTGAAGTATCAAAAACCAAGAAAATCCCACTTAATACAGATGATTTTTCATTTAAGCTTAATAAAACTCTAATTAAAATTGATATTGTTTTTAATGCCATACATGGACCTCCAGGAGAGGATGGTCAACTTGCAAATAAACTTAAACTCAAAAATATACCTCATACAAGTTGTGATTTATATTCTGCTGCATTAACATATGATAAACGAGGTTGCCTCTCAAATGTCAAAAAATTCAAAATTCCAACAGCAAAATCTGTTCATCTAAATCAGGGAGAACCAATTAACTTAAATCAGATTATAAGTAAAGTTGGGCTTCCCTGTTTTGTAAAAGCCAATAGGGCTGGAAGTAGTTTTGGGGTTTATAAAATTTTTAATAAGAAGGACTTAATCAAAGGAATTAAAAAGGCTTATGATGAAGATTCTCAACTCATAATTGAATCTGAATTAAAAGGAAGAGAGGTTTCTGTTGGAGTTTATAAAAAAAACAACAAAGTTATTTGTCTTCCCATTACAGAAATAATATCTGAGAATGAATTCTTCGATTATGAGGCTAAATATATGGGAAAGGCAAAAGAAATTACTCCTGCTGAGATTCCAGTAGATTGGAAGGTAAAAGTAAATAAAATTGCAAAAAGTCTTTATGAAAATTTGAATTTAAAAGGTGTTTGCAGAAGCGAGTTTATTTTTGTTGAAAACAAACCACATCTTCTTGAAATAAACACAGTACCTGGATTAACTGAAGAAAGCATAATTCCAAAGCAATGCAAAGCAGCTGGAATTAAGTTAGGTGTTTTTTTTGAAGACCTTTTAAATGAAGTAACGTTAAAAAATTCATAATTTTATAAAAATGTTCTAAATGAAACGCGCTCTCTTTCCTGGTTCTTTTGATCCAATTACAAATGGTCATGAAGATATTCTACTTCGTGCTCTGCCATTATTTGATGAAATAATAATTGGAGTTGGATTTAATAGTGAAAAAAAATTTATGTTTTCTCTTGACGAAAGAATTAATTTTATAAAAAAAACATTTAAAAAATATAAAAAAGTTAAAGTCAAATCATATGATGGTCTTACAATTAATTATTGTAAAACAATAGAAGCAAATTTTATATTGAGAGGGTTAAGGAATCCAGCTGATTTTGAATTTGAAAAAGCCATTGCACACACCAATAGAAAGCTATCCGGGATTGAAACTGTTTTTTTATTAACCTCTGCTAAGACATCATTTGTTAGCAGCAGTATAGTTAGAGAAATCATCAAAAACAAAGGAGATTACAATGAACTGGTACCACCCTCTGTTTTATCTTGAGCAAAGTAAAATTTAAAAAGGAATTTTATATTCGAGTACATATTTTCCATTAATAATTTGATCTCAGATTCACTTTTCCAAACTGCCTTTTCTATTTTTTCATTTAATTGAGGCTTCAACTTGCCAATAAAATTTGTACTCATAACAAACCAATATGTTTTCTTTAATTTATAAATCCCATTTCTTTTGTAAATATGATAAGTTGTAGGTAAAATAGATTTTGATTTTAATTCTAAAACTCCAGTTTCCTCTGAAACCTCTCTAATAGCTCCATCAATAGTCATTTCGTTTTTTTTAAGATGCCCTTTTGGTAGATCCCATTTGTCATTTCTATAAATTAATAAATATTGACCTTTCTCAT
>NZFW01000003.1 GCA_002690805.1 Flavobacteriaceae bacterium | reverse complement strand
GACAAATTATTTCTGGCAAGTAATTACATATGATCAACAAGGAAATAACTCTGTTTCTGGAATTTATCAATTTGAAACAGGTTCATAGTTATCATTAGATTTTTGTGTTATATTTATTCATCGTATTTTGAGCACCGTCAGTTCCAAAACTTAAAATTATTTCTCTGCACTTAATTATAAAATTTTCTAAAGTAGATTTTTCTTCTTTTTCCCATTTTCCTAAAACAAAATCTATTTGGGAAGATTTTTTTTCTCTTCCAATACCAAATCGTAATCTAGAATAATTTAAAGTTTTTAAATTCTCTTCAATATTTTTAAGTCCATTGTGTCCTCCAGAACTACCCTTAGCTCTGAGTCTGAGCTGAGAAAAGGGAATGTTTAAATCATCAGTAATAATCAAAACATTTTCTAGATTTATTTTCTCCTTTCGCATCCAATAATTAACTGCTTTACCACTCAGATTCATATAAGTTGTGGGTTTTATGCATATAAATTCCTTCCCTTTAAATTTAAATGAGGCTCTCAGTGCATACTTAACTTCATCAAAGGTTAAGCCTTGTTTTTTTATTAGATAGTCTAAAACTGTAAAACCTATATTATGTCGAGTCTCTAAATACTCGTTTCCTATGTTACCAAGACCAACAATAAGAAATTTTTTCACTTGATTAGAGTTTGATTTTATTTTAAATAAGTTAAATAGCCACATTACTAGCTAAAATAAAAAAAGCACTTCGATTTAGAAGTGCTTTTTGTTAATGATATGTATAATTTAATTTTCTGATGATTTCTTATCAGAACCTTCTTTATCTGGATTTTGAGAACTATCGGTACTTTTTGCACCTTCAGCACCTTCAGCACCTTCAGTACCTTCAGCACCTTCAGCACCTTCAGCACCTTCTTCTTCTTCTTCCAATATTGAAGCTCTTGATATTTTCACTTGACAAACAACCATATTCTCTGAATGTAAAAGAATATAATTTTCATTTTTTAAATCTGCAGTATAAATTTTATCACCAAGCTCTAATTCAGATATATCAACAGTTATTTCATCGGGAAGGTTAGCTGGGATAGCTTTAACTTTTAGTTTACGTTTGTTCATAATTAAAGTTCCACCACTATTTAGAACTCCAGGTGCAGCTCCTTTAATTCTTACAGGAACATTTATTGAGACTTCTTTGTTGTCAAACAACTGATAAAAGTCTATGTGAAGTATAGAGTCATTTACTGGATGAAATTGTATATCCTGCAGAATAGCATTAATTTCTGTTCCATTTTCCATAGTAATCAGAACAGTATGAGCATTTGGAGTATACACTAGTTTACTGAAATCAAGTTCTAGTGCAGAAAAATGGAGAGGATTATCTCCACCATAAACTACACATGGAACTCTTCCAGCATTACGAAGGGCTTTAGTAGCTACTTTACCCACGCTTTCTCTTTTAGAACCTTTTATTGTAATTGATTTCATTGTTTTTAATTTAAATTTTTATTAAGAAATAAAGTTTGAACTAATTGATAAATTATTATGTACATTTTTCATAACCTCAGAAAACAGGGAAGCACAGCTAAGTATTCGAACTTTACCATGGTTTTTTTTGGAAGGTATTGAATCAGTAACTATTAGTTCCTCTAATTTTGATTTTTCTATTTTTTCATATGCATTCCCTGAAAGAATTGCATGAGTGCAAATTGCTCTAACCGACAAGGCGCCTCTTTCAATCATTAGGTCTGCAGCTTTTGCAAGAGTTCCTGCGGTATCAACCATATCATCAACTAAAACAACATTTTTATTTTTAACATTACCTATAACCTCCATATGAGATATAACATTGGCTTTAGCTCTTTGTTTATAGCAAATAACAACATCACTTTCAAGAAATTTTGAATATGCATATGCTCTTTTTGAACCACCCATATCAGGCGATGCGATAGTTAAATTATCAAGTTTTAGCGACTTTATGTATGGGAGGAAAATCGTAGATGCAAATAAATGATCTACCGGCTTTTCAAAAAATCCTTGTATCTGATCTGCATGTAAATCCATTGTTATTATCCTGGTAGCTCCTGCAGCTTCAATTAACTTTGCAATTAATTTAGCACCAATTGGAACTCTTGGCTTATCTTTTCTATCTTGTCTTGCCCACCCAAAGTAGGGTATAACTGCAGTTATGTGTCTAGCAGAGGCTCTTTTTGCTGCATCAAGCATTAAAAGCATTTCCATTAGATTTTCTGAACTGGGATGTGTAGAACCAATTATAAAAATTCTTGAACCTCTAATTGATTCTTCGAAGGAAGGCTGAAACTCTCCATCGCTGTATCTGGAAAATAAAATATTTCCTAATTTTTGTCCATATGAATTGGCAATCAATTTTGAGAGAGACTTACTTTGCGTACAAGAAAATATTTTTGCTGGTGTTTTCACACTAAATCTTTTGGGTTGCAAATTTAAAAATTAATTTGGGTCATTAGCCTATTTATTTAAAGAAATCACAAGTAAATAGAATTATTTTATATGTTTGCAAATTATAATGCCTTGGTGGCGGAACTGGTAGACGCGCTGGATTCAAAATCCAGTTCTTTCGAGAGTGTGGGTTCGATTCCCACCCAAGGTACTATATTTGATTGATCTTGCGGTTTTTTCTATTTTATCTTTTAAGCTAGATCTCAGACCTTTTTTGATATCTATCTATATTTTGTAAATTTAAATTATGAGATTTTTTTTAATTAAAATATTAATTTTTAATTCATTTTTTTTAATTGGTCAAGATTACGATGATGATTATGATTTTTTTGAACCAATAAATGACTCCTCTGTTGATGGGCAAAGATTATTTGTTGAAGAGTTATTGGATTTGGCGGGATATGTTCCAGAAAAAATATCGGTATACCAAACGCTACCCAACAAGGCTCATGTGTTTAGAGTTAAACTTGATTCTGTTTATGGTGGGTTTATTTTCGTTAGATGGGACAAAATAAAAAAAGAAAATTATATAGCAAATAAGCTAATAGATCCTGGAATTTATTTCAATTTAAAGTCGGCGAAGGAAATTATGCGAAGACAAACAAATAAGGCCTCTTTTTCCACAAATGATGTTTCAATTCAAGCATCCGATCAAGAAATAATTTCTAATGATGATCTAATAGGTCATCGTCAAGATTTCGAATTGAAAGAAAGAGAAAAAGCTCTTGAAAAAGCAAAAAAACTTTTAAAAAAAAATTCAAAAAAAAAATTAAAAAAAAAAGACTCTAACTAATCTATTTTTTATAATTGCATAAATTTAAATTGATTGTTCAATGAGACTCTTTTCAGGTATATTAGTATTATTGATTTCTGGTTCATTATTTTCTCAAAATTCTGGGAGTCTTCAAGGAAGAGTTTTAGATTCTAATCTATCTTTACCATTAAGCGGGGCTAATGTAATAATTGAAGGCACATCTACCGGTGTTGTTACGGATGAAGAAGGTTTTTTTGAAATAAATAATATTGAAACTAAAACCTATAACCTCACTGTTAGCTTTCTTGGATATAAAACTCAAACAAAATATAATGTTATAGTTAAATCTGTTGGAAATCCTGATTTACTGTTTAAACTTCAAGAATCATTGGAATCATTAAATGAAGTGGTCATAATAAATAGCCCATTTAGGACTTCTAATGAAACACCATTATCAACTCAAACTTTTTCTTCTGTGGAAATTGAAACTTATCCTGGTGGAAATAATGACATTACAAAAGTTGCTCAAAGTCTTCCAGGAATTTCTCCATCTGCCGGTGGCTTTAGAAATGATTTTATCATTCGTGGTGGTGCTCCTAATGAAAGCGTTTATTATTTAGATGGAGTTGAAATACCCAACATAAATCATTTTTCTACTCAGGGTAGTGCTGGAGGTCCAGTTGGAATGTTAAATGTTTCTTTTATAAGAGAAGTCACTCTATCTTCTTCAGCATTTGGTGCAGAGTATGATAATGTTTTATCGGGAGTTTTAGCTTTTGAACAAAGACAGGGTAATAGTAAAAATAGGTCTCTTAATTTTCGTGTTGGGGCAAGTGAAGCTGGAGCTACTTTTAATGGCCCTTTATTTAAACAAAAAAAAGACAGATCAAGAACAACACTCATGATTTCTGCAAGAAGAAGTTACCTTCAATTTGTATTTGAATTAATAGGACTTCCAATTCGTCCTGATTATTGGGACTATCAGTGGAAGTTAAATCATGTAATAGATGAGCGAAATACCATAAGCTTTATAGGTTTAGGATCTTTAGATGATTTTTCTGTTGTTTCACCTGATAATTACGATTCGGAACAACAAGCTATAATTGAAACTACACCAATTATTGAACAAAACACTATAACAATGGGGCTAACATGGAGACATCTTTTAAAAAATGGTAATGGTCAAATTAATACTACAGTAAGTACAAATAGACTTAAAAATATTTTTAGCAGGTATCAGGATAATGAAAATAAAACTGGGATTCTTTTTCGAAATGATTCCAAAGAAGAGGAGACTAAAATAAGAATGAAAGTCACTAATTATTTAAAGGCTATAAAAATTTCTTATGGGTTCAATTTTCAATATTCTGAATATCAAAATAATACTGAAGACTTAATAAGTGGGATTCAATACAATACTGCCATTAATTTTCTCAAATATGGACTATTCACTAAGGTCAGTGGTTCATTATTAAATGAGCGAGCAACTATTGCATTAGGAATCAGAAGTGATGCTGATAACTTTACGAACAACTCAAATATTTTCAATAACTTTTCACCCAGGTTGTCAGGCTCATATGCTTTAGATAGTAATAGACGATGG
Source organism: Flavobacteriaceae bacterium (assembly GCA_002690805.1). GTDB lineage: Bacteria > Bacteroidota > Bacteroidia > Flavobacteriales > Flavobacteriaceae > Marivariicella. The sequence goes on along the minus strand of NZFW01000003.1, from coordinate 3,041 downwards.
AAATTAAATGCGTCTTTAGGTAGATATTATAAAATTCCAACATATACAATGCTTGGTTTTCAGGATAAAAATGGAAAATTTGTAAATAAACTAAACCGTTATACCCAGAGTGATCACTATGTGTTTGGGTTTGAGTATAACTCAAGTAACTCTGCTCGATTTACTATAGAAGCTTTTAAAAAAGTTTACAGTCAATATCCTGTTTCAGTTATTGATGGTGTTTCTTTAGCCAATAAAGGTGCTGATTTTGAAGTTTTTGGGAATGAAGCTGTTATTGATTCTGGTGGTGGAATTAGTCAGGGAGTTGAATTTTTATTTCAACAGAAATTATCAAATAATTTTTATGGAATTTTTGCTTTTACACTTTTTAGTAGTAAATTTTCAGGATTAGGAACTAAAAAACTTCCTTCAGTATGGGATAGTGGGGGTTTAATTACTTTTACAGGCGGATATAAATTACCTAAAAACTGGGAGATAAGTGCTCGATATCGTTATGCTGGATCAACTCCATTTGCTCCAACAGATGTCACAGCAAGCCTTGCGACGTATCCAAAAATTGTACTGGATTACAGTAGGCTTGGACAAGATAGATTATCCTCATTCAATCAAGGAGATATTAGGTTAGATAAAAAATGGAATTTTGATAAGTTATCTTTTAATTTTTATTTTGAATTACAAAATTTTTTAGCTCAGGATAGTCCTAGAGTTGAAGAATATAGTTTAGCTAGAAATAATGACGGGAGTCTAATTACTCCCAGAGAGTTAAAAAAAATTGAGCGTGAGGAAAGAAAGTCTCCTTTGCCATCTTTCGGACTTGTGTTTGATTTCTAATTTATTTAAAAGCATTTAAGCCTGTAATATCTAAACCTGTAATTAATAGATGAATATCATGTGTCCCTTCATAAGTTAAAACTGATTCGAGGTTCATCATATGTCTCATTACGGAGTACTCACCAGTAATTCCCATACCGCCTAACATCTGTCTTGCTTGTCTTGTGATATCAGCAGCAATAGCAACATTATTTCTTTTCGCCATTGAAATTTGAGCAGAAGTAGCTTTGTTTTGATTTTTTAAAACACCTAACCTCCAGGCTAAAAGCTGTGCTTTTGTAATTTCAGTAATCATTTCTGCTAGTTTCTTTTGTTGTAATTGTGTTCCAGCAATTGGCTTATCAAATTGAACTCTCTCTTTAGCATATCTGAGGGCTGTATCGTAACAATCCATAGCTACACCTATTGCTCCCCATGCGATACCATATCTTGCTGAGTCAAGACATGAAAGTGGAGCTCCCAATCCAGATTTTCCTGGAAGCAAGTTTTTTTTTGGTACTTTAACATTATTAAAAATAAGCTCTCCAGTTGCAGAAGCTCTTAATGACCATTTATTATGAGTTTCTGGAGTGGTAAAACCTTCCATTCCTCTTTCCACGATTAAACCATGAATACGATTTTCATCATTTTTCGCCCAAACAATTGCAATATCTGCAAAGGGAGAATTAGATATCCATAGTTTAGAACCATTTAATAGGTAATGATCGCCTTTGTCGGAAAACCTAGTGGTCATTCCACTTGGATTTGATCCATGATCAGGCTCAGTTAATCCAAAACATCCCATGTAAGAACCATCTGCTAACTTAGGAAGATATTTTCTTTTTTGCTCTTCACTTCCATATTTCCATATAGGAAACATTACAAGTGAAGATTGAACGGATGCAGTTGATCTAATTCCTGAGTCGCCTCTTTCAACCTCTTGCATGATTAAACCATAGCTGATGTAATCTAATCCTGCACCACCATATTTCTCTGGGATGTATGGACCAAATGCTCCTATATTTGCAAGACCTGGAAGAAGATCTTTGGGAAATGTAGCTTCTTGAGAGTGTTTTTCAATTATTGGAGTTACATTTTTTTTCACCCAACTTCTTGTTGCATCCCTAACCAAAAGATGTTCTTCGGTTAGGATCTCGTCAAGATTATAATAATCAGGGGAACTAAATAAGTCTGGTTTCATATTCATTTTAATATTAAAATCAAAGGTACATATTTTAGTAAAATCTTTATATAAAAAGATCAATTAGACCATCGGGAAGATTAACTAGTATAATTTTCTTTTTTCTATTTACATTAATAAGAAAATCATCATGTAAAGGAATCAGGATATTTTTTTTTTCACCTTCTATCTCTATTAGATGTTGGGAGGTTTGATCATTAATCCTAAGAATCCTTCCAATATAACCTTTCTTTTGATCAATTACTTTAAATCCTATAACTTCATGATAATAAAACTTCTTTCCACTAAGTTTTGGTAGAATCTTAATTGGAAGATAAATCTTTTTTCTAATTAATGCTTCAGCAGCTATCTCATCATTAACTTCCTCAAATTTATATCGTAAAAGAGATGACTTATGTATTAGGCATTTTTTTACAAAAAAAGGAATTAATTTATTATCAATATCTATAAAAACATTTGGCAATTTTGCGAAGCTATTAATATTATCAGTATCTGTTTTAACCAATAACTCTCCTTTAAAACTATATTTTCCAATTATAGTGCCTAAATAAAAACAGGCTTCTTTCTTCATTGAAAAAACAGGAAATTTTATTTTTTTGAAACGTCCTCATCATCAGTAGCATTTTTCCCTTCAGCCGTTTCTTCAGCAGTAGCTGTTTCAGCAGGAGTTTCTTCTGGCTTTGCTTCTTCAGCAGGAGTTTCTTCTGGCTTCGCTTCTTCAGCAGGAGTTTCTTCAGCAGTAGCTGTTTCAGCAGGAGTTTCTTCTGGCTTTGCTTCTTCAGCAGGAGTTTCTTCTGGCTTTGCTTCTTCAGCAGGAGCTTCTTCTGGCTTTGCTTCTTCAGCAGTAGCTATTTCAGTAGGAGTTTCTTCTGGCTTTGCTTCTTCAGCAGTAGCTTCTTCAGCAGTAGCTGTTTCAGCAGGAGCTCCTTCAGACTTAGCTTCCTCAACTTCAGAAGCTTCAGATTCCGCTAATGCATTTGCAGCGTCAGAAATACGCTTTTCATTAACTGCCTTTTCGGCTTCAATTTTT
>NZFW01000002.1 GCA_002690805.1 Flavobacteriaceae bacterium | reverse complement strand
TCTAATTATCATCAGCAAGGTCAACACACAACTACTTTTGCAGAAATGTTCAATTTAAATAATGGTGCTAAATTAATTGACACTCCGGGAATTAAAGGCCTTGGTTTAGTCGATATGAAAAAAAATGAAATAAGTAAATATTTTCCTGAATTTAATAAGGTTCAAGGTAAATGTAAATTTAATAACTGTCTTCATGTTAATGAACCAAACTGTGAAGTTAAAAATGCTGTTAGACTTAAATTAATTTCATCATACCGCTATAAAAGTTATTTACAGCTTTTACAAGATGATAAAATTTATAGAAATTCATGAGAATCTTAGTTCAAAAAGTTAAAAAAGCAAAAGTTTTGGTTTCAGATCAGATTATTTCAAAAATTGATAAAGGTCTATTAATTTTTTTGGGAGTGGAAGATGAAGATAATGAAAACGATATAGAATGGTTGGTCAAAAAAATAATTAATTTAAGAATATTTAATGATTCAAATCGGATAATGAATTTTTCAGTTAAGGATATAGATGGTGAAATTTTAATTGTGAGTCAGTTTACATTAATGGCATCTATAAAAAAAGGAAATAGACCTTCTTATATCAAAGCATCAGGTAAATATTTTGCAAAAAAAATGTACGAAAAATTTGTAGAAAATTTAGATAATTCATTTGGAAAGAAAACAAAATGCGGTGTTTTTAATGCAAATATGGAAGTTAAGTTAATTAATGATGGTCCAGTGACAATATGGATGGACTCTAAGAATAAACAATAATCACCAAACATTAACTTCGGCAACTAAATTAATTTTAAAAACTTTAAAAACGTCTTCTTTTATTTTATTTGATAAGTTTAAAATTTCAATTCCTGTAGAATTTCCATAATTTACGAGTATCAATGCTTGATTTTTATGAACTCCAGCATCACCAATTCTATAACCTTTATAATTTAGCTTTTCAATTAACCATGCAGCTGGAATTTTAAATTTTCCACCTGAAGGATAATTAGGGATATCAGGATACTTTTTAACTAAATTATCAAACAAACTATTATTGATTAAGGGGTTTTTAAAAAAACTTCCACAGTTACCAAGCTTTTTGGGATCAGGCAGTTTTGATTTTCTTATTTTAATTACCGCATTAGCAATTTTATGAGGATTAACAGGGCCTTCATCAATTAACTTTTTAATATCACCGTATTTTAGATCTAACTTATGAAACCCTTGCTTTGATAATTTAAGCTTTATAGATGTAATTATATAATTATTTTTTTCTTTGTTTTTAAAAATAGAATCCCGATATCCAAATTGACAATCTTTGGCTGAAAAAACCTTGTTCTTCAAAGATCTTAAATGAATAGCAGAGCACTCAATAAACACTTCTTTAAGTTCTACTCCATATGCTCCAATATTTTGAATAGGGGCTGCTCCAACGTTTCCAGGAATTAATGCTAAGTTCTCAACTCCTCCATAACCATTATTAATAGACCAAATGACGAATTCATGCCAGTTTTCCCCTGCCTGAACATTAACAACTACATAGGAATTAGTTTCTTTCTCTATTGAAATCCCTTTATTATTTATGTGAAGTGTTAAACCATTAAAATCCTTAGTCCAAAGAATATTACTACCTCCACCTAGAACTTTAATTGGAAGAGAGTTTGATTTAAGAATTTCATATAAATGTTCTATATCGTTTATATTACAATATTTATGTGTTTTTGCTTTAACTCCTATGGTAGTCAATTTCTCAATTGATTTATTATCCTCTAAATGATTCATTTATCTAAGATAGAAAAGACTTATTAATCTTTATTGTTTTAAATATTTTTTTAGATTAATTCAAATTGAATTAAGTTTTTTAAATACAATTAGCCTTGTTACTTTTGTATAGACTAAAAATTCATAAATGTCGATTCCAACAAAGTTTATTCCTAGCGAAGTTGAAGAAAAATGGTATAATTATTGGTTAGAAAATAATTTTTTTAAATCTACACCTGATAGCCGTAAACCATATACAATTGTAATACCTCCTCCAAATGTTACAGGTGTCTTACATATGGGGCATATGCTTAATAATTCTTTACAGGATATACTTATACGAAGAGCTAGAATGAAAGGTTATAATGCTTGTTGGGTTCCAGGAACTGATCACGCATCAATTGCTACAGAGGCTAAAGTTGTTGAAAAACTCAAAAAAAAAGGATTTTCTAAAAATGATTTAACTCGAGAAGAGTTTTTAAAACATGCCTGGGAATGGACAGACGAATTTGGAGGAGTAATATTAGAACAGTTAAAAAAAATTGGTTGTTCATGTGATTGGGATAGAACAAAATTTACATTAGATCCTGAAATGTCTGAATCTGTTATTAATGGTTTTATTGATCTACATAACAGAGGTCTAATTTACAGGGGCTATAGAATGGTTAATTGGGATCCACAAGCTCAAACTACATTGTCTGATGAAGAAGTTATTTATAAGGAAAAACCTGGGAGCTTATATTATATATCCTACAAAATTGATGATTCTGACGATTCAGTTGTAGTAGCTACAACGAGACCTGAGACTATTCTTGGGGACACTGCAATATGTATTAATCCAAAAGACAAAAGATATAAACACCTACATGGGAAAAAAGTTATAGTTCCAATTGCTAAAAGATCAATTCCCATAATTTTAGATGAATATGTAGATGTTGAATTTGGAACAGGGTGTTTAAAAGTTACTCCAGCTCATGATCCAAATGATAAAATGTTAGGTGAAAAACATAAACTGGATTTCATTGATGTCCTAAACCCCAATGGAACTCTAAATTCAAAAGGGCTTCATTATGAAGGAAAAGATAGATTTATTGTAAGAAAATCTATAATAAAAGAAATAGATAATCTTGGACAGCTTGTTAAAAAAGAAAACCATATAAGTAAAGTTGGAACATCAGAAAGAACAAGTGCGATTATTGAACCTAGAATTTCAGAGCAATGGTTTTTGAAGATGAAGTCTTTGGCAGAACCGGCAAAATTATCAGTATTAAAATCAGAAGAAGTTCAATTAATTCCTGAAAAGTTCAAAAAAACGTACAGTCATTGGATGGAAAATATTACTGACTGGAATATTTCAAGGCAGTTATGGTGGGGGCATAGAATACCTGTTTATTATTATGGAAAGAAAAGTAGTAATTATGTAGTTGCTGAGTCAATCGAAAAAGCACTAGAATTAGCTAAAATTAAATTTAAAAATAATGAAATATCAGTTTCTGATTTGAATCAGGATGATGATGTATTAGACACATGGTTTTCTTCTTGGCTATGGCCAATTTCTGTATTTAATGGAATTAATGAACCGGACAATGATGAAATAAATTACTATTATCCAACTCAAGATCTTGTGACAGGACCTGATATTTTATTTTTTTGGGTTGCCAGAATGATAATGGCTGGATACGCATTCAGAGGTAATTTTCCTTTTTCTAAAGTTTATTTAACTGGTATTGTTCGTGATAAAAAAGGAAAAAAAATGTCAAAACAACTTGGTAATTCTCCTGACGCATTAGCATTGATAGACGAGCATGGAGCAGATGCTGTAAGAGTAGGTTTAATGTTAAGTTCTGCTGCCGGAAATGACTTATTATTTGATGAAAAATTATGCATACAGGGTAAAAACTTTGCAAATAAAATATGGAATGCCTATAGATTAATTGATAGTTGGAATATTGATTCAAAGATAAAACAGCCTTCAAGTTCAATAGATGCTCTAATTTGTTTTGAAAACACTTTTAATAAAGATTTAGAAAGTATTAATGATCATTTTGATAAATACAGAATTTCAGATGCCTTAATGACTGCATATAAATTAGTTTGGGATGATTTTTGTTCTTGGCTTTTGGAAACTGTTAAACCTGATTATGGTTCTTCAATTGATATAATAACATTTGATCAAATTAAATTACAATTTCAAAATATATTAAAATTAATACACCCTTTTATGCCATTCATATCTGAAGAGATATGGCATATAATCAAAGTCAGAAGTAAGCCTGAAGAATCCTTGATTGTCAGTCCATGGCCTAAAACAAAAAAGTATGACAAATCTATTTTAGAAAGTTATGAGACCATGAAACAAACTATTGGTGCCTTAAGAAAATTTAGAAAAGAGAATGACCTACCACAAAAATTTAAATTAAATCTTTTATGCCATAACAAAAATTCTATTGTTTTTCCTGAAATCATATCCAGATTAGGTCAGCTTGAGAAAATTGAATTTTCAGATAAAAAAATTAATCAAAATGGAGGAGTTTTAAATGTTGGAACAAATGAATTTTTCATTCCATTAGATATAAAAATAGATTTTGAAAAAGAATCGATAAAAATAAATGAGGAGATTAAATATTTAGAAAAATTTCGTTTATCAATAAATAAAAAGTTGTCTAACCCCAGTTTTGTAGAAAATGCTCCAAATAAAATCATTGAATTTGAGAAAAAAAAACTTAGTGATACTGAACAAAAAATTAAAAACTTGAAAAGCAGATTAAAAAAGTCTGTTTAAAAAATTATTTAGTTGCTTTTATTTTATTGAAGAAATTATGGTTTTTGCTCCTATGGCACTCTCATCTATTTTAACACAAATAGTAGAATCAAGTGGAAGAAAAATATCTACCCGTGAACCAAATTTTATAAATCCTGCATCATCCCCTTGATTAACATCATCCCCTTTTTTTGCATAATTCACAATTCTCCTTGCAAGAGCACCTGCAATCTGTCTATACATAATTTCCCCATATTCAGGTGTATTTATTACAATACTGGTTCTTTCATTCTCTTCTGATGATTTTGGAAGCCACGCAAAAAGATATTTACCAGGATGATACTTACTGTAAACTATTCTACCGCTGATTGGAAATCGGGTTACATGTACGTTTATTGGAGACATGAAAATAGAAACCTGTTTTCTATTATCTTTAAAATATTCTTTTTCAAACACAGAATCAATTATAACAACCTTCCCATCAACCGGAGATAGAATTAATTTGTCGTCAGGTGAAACTGATCTTTTTGGATTTCTAAAAAATTGTAAAATTAAAACTAGAAAAAAAACAGAAAGAAACTGTATTAAATACTTTATAAATGGGGATTTAATCAGAAGGTCTGATAAAATAAGAAATGTTGCAGTTAATACAAAACTTATTGATATTATAATAAACCCTTCTCTGTGAAACATTTAAAAAGTATTAAAAATAAAAAACATCCATGGTGCTATAAATATAATACTATCCATCCTATCATAAAAACCTCCGTGACCTGGAAGAATATATCCTGAATCTTTCACTCCAGCATCTCTTTTAATTTTAGATTGAATTAGGTCACCCAAGGTTGCTAAAACAGGAATTAAAATTGAACAAATTAAAATATGTGTTAACCTAATATCAATCTGTAATTTATACAAAATGAAAGCAGCTATCAAGCTGAAAAATAAACCGCCCCAAAAGCCTTCCCATGACTTATTAGGTGAAACACTTGGGAGCAATTTATTTTTACCAAAATTTTTTCCAAGTAAGTATGCAAAAGAATTATTAAACCAATTAATTAAAAACACAAATAATAATAATTGCGGGTTGTAATCACCTTTTGAAAAAGGGACAGCAATTATAAAAAAACAACCAAAAACCATATATCCATATGTCAAAAAATGATTAATTAAATTATTTTTGTATTTTTTAAAAAATAACCATTTTAACATAAATATGTGAGATGCTAGTGTTATAAAAAGTATATATAATATTAGATCATTATTAAAGTTTTTAATCGAAAAATAATAGAATATTATTCCCAGTAAAATATATTGAATAAAACTTTTCATACCTATTAATTTTTTGTACTCATAGGTTGATAAGCAAGAAAATATAAAAATTATGAATGAAAATAATTTAGAATCATAATACAATGATGATAATATAATTGAAGCATATAAAAGCCCGGTAATTGATCGAATAATTATTGTGTTCATTATTTATTATTGAAGTAACAAATAAATATTTTTTGAACTATTTCCATGAGATAAAAAGTCAGATTCCTTATCATTATTTTTTGCATTAAGAGTAGTTATGTTTGAAGGTAAATTTTTTGAATAAAAAGCTTTGATTTTACTCATTCCCTCACTCACATCATTTGCAAATTGATTAATTTTAGCTTCTACGATTATGTATTCAGGTAATTGAGATAAGTTTAAGTTTTTAATTTGGTTACTTGAAATCAGAATTCCACCAGTATTTGCAATTAGAAATTCACACTTAATAAAGGCAATTTTTTTTTTTTTTAAAATAAATAATTCTTCTGTAAAATCTATTTCGAAAAACATAGAAATTTCTTGATCTAATGTAAAAACATCCGATTTTTTAAAATTATTTTCTTCGAGTATTTTTTTAAAGAATTTTTTTGAATCTTTTTTTGATTCTGTAAATAAAAATCTCCCACCTTTTTCAGTAAAATTATGAGCAAAAGCAATTTCAACAGGATCTTTTTTTTTAGGCATAAAAGGGCTTTGAGACTTTTCATCTCTTGGTTCTTTTTTTGAATTAAAAAGATTTTTCCAAAAACTCACAATTTAAGATTTAAGTTGTTGCTATTACTTAATCATTAAAATTTAGAAATTACTTATTATCAGTTTTGTAAGGCCGTTCTCCCAAAATTTTTTCTAAATCATCCTTAAAGATAACTTCTTTTTCCAAAAGACGTTCAGCAAGAGCAATCAATTTTTCTTTATTTAAATTAAGAAGTTCACAAGCTCTTTTATATTGTTTTTCAATTAGTTTGGATATTTCACTATCTATTTTTTTGGCTGTATCCTCTGAATATGGTTTTGTGAAATTATAATCAGTTTGTCCAGAAGAATCATAATAAGTTATATTTCCAATACTATCATTTAGACCATACACAGAAACCATTGCCCTAGCTTGTCGAGTTACTTTTTCTAAATCACTTAAAGCTCCTGTAGAAATTTTATTAAACATAACTTTTTCAGCTGCTCTTCCACCTAAAGTTGCGCACATTTCATCAAGCATTTGCTCTGTTCTGACAATCAATCTTTCTTCAGGCAAGTACCATGCAGCCCCCAATGATTGCCCTCTAGGAACTATAGTTACTTTAACTAGAGGTGCAGCAAATTTTAAAAACCAACTTACAGCAGCATGCCCAGCTTCATGATAAGCAATGGTCTTTTTTTCATCTTTTGTTATTATTTTATTTTTCTTTTCGAGTCCACCAACAATTCTATCAACTGCGTCCAAAAAATCTTGTTTACCAACTGATTTTTTATTTTTTCTTGCGGCAATTAATGCTGCCTCATTACAAACATTTGCGATATCTGCACCAGAAAAACCAGGTGTTTGTTTAGCTAAAAAATCATAATCTAAAGATTTAATTGTTTTCAAAGGTTTTAAATGGACCTGAAATATTTCTTTTCTCTCATTCAAATCTGGAAGATCTACATAAATTTGCCTATCAAATCTTCCTGCTCTCATTAAAGCTTTATCTAAAACATCAGCTCTATTTGTAGCTGCTAAAACTATTACATTTGAATTAGTTCCAAATCCATCCATTTCTGTTAATAGTTGATTTAATGTATTTTCTCTTTCATCATTTGATCCTGTAAAATTACTTTTACCTCTGGATCTTCCAATAGCATCTATCTCATCTATAAATATTATTGCAGGAGATTTGTCCTTTGCTTGTTTAAAAAGATCTCTTACTCTAGAGGCACCAACCCCAACGAACATTTCAACAAAATCAGAACCTGAAAGTGAGAAGAATGGGACCTTTGCTTCGCCGGCAACTGCTTTCGCTAGGAGTGTTTTACCGGTTCCTGGCATTCCAACTAAAAGGGCCCCTTTTGGAATTTTACCACCTAGAGCAGTATATTTTTTTGGGTTTTTTAAAAAATCTACAATTTCTTGAACTTCTTCTTTTGCCCCTTCTAAACCAGCTACATCTTCAAATGTTACTTTAACATCTGTGTTTTGATCAAAAAGCTTTGCTTTAGACTTGCCAATATTGAAAATTTGACTTCCAGCTCCTCCACCAGCACCTCCTGACATTCTTCTCATTAAAAAAATCCATACTCCAATGATTATTATGATTGGTAGAAACCCAATTATCACATCTAACCATCGATTTTCTATTGTGTTGAATTCATATTTAAAGTTGATACCTTTTTCTTCAGCTTTTTCTAGTTTACGCTGAAAAAGCTCAAGGTTTCCTACCTCAAATTGATAATGCGGTCCTTTAATATTTTCTTGACCTAAAAAATTCTTGGACTTCACTCTTTGATGTTCAGCTTTTGATAAAACATCTTCATTTAGAGAAATTTGAGCAAGATTTTTATTAATGACAATTATTTCTTTTACATCACCAGCATTTAAATATCTTTCAAATTCGCTAATATTTGTTTTTCCAATATTTTTAAAAGAAGAGTCTCCACCGAAAAAACTCATTCCAAGCAAAATCGTAATAACCGCTCCATATATCCAATAGATATTAACTTTAGGTTTTGGAGTCTTTTTGTTTTTTTCCATAATTGTTAATTTGATACTATTTTTGTAGAGATAGCGTCACCCCATAGTGATTTTAAATTGTAGTGCTCTCTTACTTGTTTTTGAAATACATGAACAACAACATCAATATAATCAATTAAAACCCATTCACCATTATCTTCGCCTTCAATATGAAAAGGTTTTTCTTTTATACTCTTGCTGACTGTTTTTTGAACAGAACTCACAATTGCTTTTACATGTGTATTTGATGTGCCGTTACATATTAAAAAGTAGTCACATACTCTATTTTCAATAACACGTAGATCTAAAAGATCAATTTCAACACCTTTAACATTTTTGATCCCTTTTATAATTTTTGTAATTAGAGTATCTGTTTCTGGAGCGTTTTTTGTCATTAAAAAAATTAATTTTGTAAAAATATTATTTTTATTTAAAACAAATTAATGTTTCAATTAACCTTAAGCAAACTTAATGCCATTAGTTCCACTAATAATTATTTAAAAGATTTAATAAGTTTAAATAAGTTAGAGTCTGGAAATGGTGTTTGGACATTAAATCAAACGAAGGGTTATGGGCAAAATGGCGCAATATGGAAAGGCGAGCCAAATAAGCACCTAGCCTTAAGCTTTTATAATAAAATCGATAATTTGAGCTTAAATTTAATTTATTCCATTAATTGTGCATCTGCTATGGCAGTTATTGATACACTTTCAATTTATCAGGTTCCTAAACTATCCGTAAAGTGGCCAAACGACATTTTGGCAGGAAATAAAAAAATATGTGGAATATTGGCAGAGAATCAAATAAACGGCCAAAAAATAAAATCAATTATTGGTATTGGCATTAATATCTATGAAAAATCTTTTACAAAACTACCAAAAGCAACAAGTGTATTTTTGGAAACTAATAAAAGCCCTTTAATTAAGAATTTTATAGAGGATCTAGTTAAAAACATTAACTATTACATGAGTTTATGTAATGATAAATCTGTTAATTACTTAAGTAAAATTTTTCATAAAAATCTATTTTCATGGAAGAAAAAAATAAAATTGAATATAAAAGGAATCCAAGTTCAGGCTAAAATTGATAAAGTAGAACCAAACGGGTTAATTAAGATTGAATTTGAGGATGGTAAAATGAAACATTATCAAGCAAAAGAAATTAAAATTATTTATTAATTTCCCCATTTTTCTGGCGATTTTTTCCACTTTTTTAAATTCGATAAGGATTCGGAGGTTATCATATTTTTTTTATAGGCCTCATTAATTAAAATATCGTAATTGCACAAAGTATTCAATTTAATTTTTGAGATTTTAAAATTATTTTCAGCTAATTTAAATCCGTAATTAAAAAGTGCAAGCATTCCTAATACATTACCTCCATGTTTTTCAATTGTTTCAACAGCAGTTAAACTACTTTTTCCAGTTGAAATTAAATCTTCGACAACAATTACATTAGAGTTGATTGGCATGAAACCTTCAATTTGATTTTTTCTCCCATGTTTTTTTGGTTCAGGACGAACATATATGAACGGTAAACCAAGTTTTTGAGCAACTAGCATTCCTATTCCAATAGCGCCAGTAGCTACACCTGCGATAATAAATTTTTCATTTTTATAAATAGTTTTGGCTTGATTGGAAAGCTGATCAGACAAGTAGTTTCTTACTTGATGATATGATAAAGTTATTCGATTATCACAATATATTGGGGATTTCCATCCACTTGCCCACAAAAAAGGATTTTCAGGATTCAATTTAATTGCATTTATTTGTAAAAGATGATTTGCAGTCTTTACTGCAGTTTGTTGGTCGAAAATCATATGCAAATGTATAAAGTTTTTTTAAATGAAAAGCCTCTAATTCTAACTACATCAATACCTGTAAATTCAGACTTAACTCCGCTTATTCATTCAAAGTTTTCAGATACTCAAATAATAATTAAGGCCTTAAAATCAAAAAAAACAAATTGTGTATACTACTACAATTCTAATCCTGAAAAGCTTATAAAACATTTACAAAAGCATTTTCCAATAGTCGAAGCTTCTGGTGGAATGGTAAAAAATGAGAAAGGTCAATTTTTATTAATTTATAGAAAT
>NZFW01000001.1 GCA_002690805.1 Flavobacteriaceae bacterium | reverse complement strand
TAAAGCTTCAATCTCAGGAGCAGCTGTTCATCAAAGAATAAAAAAATTAGAAAAATTAGGTGTTATTTCAGGGTCTCATATTAAATTAAATGAAAAAATACTTGGTTATAAAACAATTGCTTTCATTGGAATTTATTTAGAAAAAGCAATGAATATATCAACGGCAATAACTAAATTAAATGAAATTCCCGAAATTATTGAGTGTCACTATACAACAGGAAATTGGAGTGTTCTTATAAAAATAATTTGCAAAGACAATGGACATTTGATGAATCTTCTTAATAATAAAATTCAAAAAATTCATGGTATTTCAAGAACTGAAACTTTTATTTCATTGGACCAACAAATTTCAAGACAAATTTCAGTTTAACTATTTTTTTTTGATTTAATCTTTAGAAAAATAATTGTAGAAATTATAATAATAGTTATTACGTTTGCAAAGATCATGGATGGTCTTTTTAAATAAATAGAATATACTAACCATAAGAAAATGCCTAGAAACATTACAGAATACATACTCAAAGAAACACTTTCAGCATTTTTCGTCCTCCATATCTTAAATGCTTGGGGTAAATAAGCTGAAGTCGTTAAAATTGCAGCAATAAAACCTATAATCTCAATATCTATCAAAAAACAATATTTATAATTTTTTCTGGAACAACTATTATCTTTTTTATAGTTTTTCCACCAATATATTTTGATGTTCTTGAATCATTCAAAACAATATTTTTAATTTCTTTGGATGTTAAATCAAGATCTATATCTAATCTAAATCTCATTTTTCCATTGAAAGATATAGGATAATTTTTAATTGATTCCATTAAAAATGATGAGTCAAAAGTTGGATACTTTTCATAAACTAAAGAAGATTTTTTTCCAAGCAATGACCAAAGTTCCTCGGAAATATGAGGAGCAAATGGAGATAGTAATATAGTCAATGGTTCAAGGATAATTCTATGATTACATTTTTGTAGGGACAATTCATTTACGCATATCATAAATGCGCTGACACAGGTATTAAATGAATAATTATTAATATCTTCAGTTATCTTTTTTATGGTTTTATGAAGAGTTTTAAATGATTCATTTTGAGGGTCATCTTCTTTAACGCTAAAAATATTATTAGGATGATATAATCTCCAAAGTTTATTTAAAAAAGAATGAACTCCACTAATACCTGACATACTCCATGGTTTTGCCTGTTCAAGAGGACCCAAAAACATTTCATACATTCTTAAAGTATCTGCGCCATACCTTTCGCATATTTCATCTGGATTTATGACATTATATTTTGATTTTGACATTTTTTCAACTTCTCTACTAGCATAAAATTTATCCTCCTCCAGAATAAAATTAGCTTCATTAAACTGTGGTTGCCATTTTTTTAAGGCATCAATATTTACCTCATCGTAAGAATTCAAAATAGACACATCAATTCTTATAGCATCTGTTTTAAAATTATTTATCAGATTTTTTGAATAAAAATTATTAGTTCCTGATTTTCGAAAAATAAACGCAGAGGATCCTAGAATCATTCCTTGATTAATTAGTTTTTTTGCAAATTCATCTACTGGAAGTAGATCCAAATCAAATAAAAACTTTTGCCAAAACCTTGAATAAAGTAGATGGCCAGTAGCATGTTCACTTCCACCAACATAAAGATCAACTTCTCTCCAATAATTAACAGCTTCATTTCCAACAAAAAATTCATTATTGTGAGGATCCATATAACGATAAAAATACCATGAACTTCCAGCCCATCCTGGCATTGTATTTAATTCGAGTGGAAAGACAGATTCATTATCAATAAGTTCATTTGACACCACTTTTTTATCTATAACACTCCATGCCCATTTTTTTGCGTTTCCTAAAGGAGGGGAACCATCGGATGTTGGAAGATAATTTTCAACCTGAGGTAATTTAAGAGGAAGATTTTTTTTTCCAATCGAAGTTGGAATTCCATTTTTATAATATATGGGTATTGGTTCTCCCCAGTACCTTTGTCTGCTAAAAACAGCATCTCTCATTCGATAATTAATCTTTTCATTTCCAAAGCCTTTCTTTTCGATATGTGAAATTATCTTTTCAAAAGATTTTTTATAATCTAATCCATTTAAAAATTCTGAATTTTTTAATTTAAAATTAGATTTTTCTGAATAGGCTTTTGAAGAAATATCAATATTTAAAAAAATATTTTTAATTGGTATTGAAAAGTGCTTTGCAAAATCATGATCACGTTGGTCTCCACATGGAACCGCCATTACTGCTCCAGTTCCATATCCCGCTAAAACATAATCACCAATCCAAACAGGAATTTCATCCCCATTTATTGGATGAATTGCATATGCACCAGTAAATACTCCACTTATTTTTTTAGTTTCAGATAATCTATCTTTTTCGGATCTTTTTGATGATGATTTAATATATGCTTTTACAACTTCCAATTGGCTTTTGGATGTAATTTTATGTACTATCTCATTTTCAGGGGCTAGAACCATAAACGTTACTCCGAATAATGTATCAGGTCGAGTAGTAAAAACTTCTATTTGATAAGAACTCATTTTTATTTTAAAGTTTATAGAGGCTCCCTTTGACTTACCTATCCAATTTTTTTGCATTTCCTTCAAAGAATCAGGCCAGTCAACTTTATCAAGATCATTTATAAGTCGCTCTGAGTATGCTCCAATTCGCATACTCCATTGTTTCATTTTTTTCTTTTCTACTGAATAACCCCCTCTTTCTGAGACCCCATTAATAATTTCTTCATTAGCTAAAACTGTTCCCAATTTAGCACACCAATTAACTTGTGTTTCTGATAAATATGCTAACCTGTAGTCTAATAAAATCTTTTCTTTTTTTACTTCAGTAAAAGAATTCCATTCAACACCTGAAAATTCTAAAGTTTTGGAGTTTGAAGAAGCGCTCAAATCTCTTGTGCCATTTTTTTTAAAACAATCTATCAAATTACTAATAGGTAATGCTTTATCTTTTTTAATGTCGTAATAACTCTCAAATAGGTTAAGAAAAATCCATTGTGTCCATTTATAATAATTTGACTTTGAGGTTCTAATTTCTCTTGACCAGTCAAAAGAAAATCCCATTTTATCAAGCTGCTCTCTATATCTTTTTATATTTACTTCTGTTGTTTTTTGAGGATGTTGTCCGGTTTGTATTGCATATTGCTCAGCTGGCAGGCCAAAAGAATCATAACCCTGTGGGTGTAGGACATTGTAATTTTTATGTCTTTTGTATCGAGCTAAGATATCAGTTGCAATGTAGCCTAGGGGATGACCTACATGGAGTCCTGCCCCTGATGGATATGGAAACATATCTAAAACATAATATTTTGGAAATTTAATATTTGACCTGGTTTTAAAAGTCTGATCAACTTTCCAAAAATTTTGCCATTTAGTTTCAATTTTTTTAAAATCGTAGCTCACAATTATTTGAATTTGATTGGTAAAAATACATTTATTGATTGAAAGGAAAAAGAATATACTAAGCTAAGCTATCAAATCAAATGTGTTTATTAATTTTATAATCTCAAATATCAGTTTTGAAAAAAAATTTTGAAGAAAAATATCAAAAAAGAAAACTATTGACTACCTATATATCTGCGATGGGAATTAATTTCCTTGTTGTTTTTTTAGCTGGTCTTTTAGGTCTTTTACTTTTTAACTCTAAGATGGTTGCTGATCATTTTAAAGAACA
Organism: Flavobacteriaceae bacterium; assembly: GCA_002690805.1. Lineage (GTDB taxonomy): Bacteria > Bacteroidota > Bacteroidia > Flavobacteriales > Flavobacteriaceae > Marivariicella. The sequence goes on along the minus strand of NZFW01000001.1, from coordinate 26,382 downwards.
AATTGCTCTCACAATTTATTTTAAGGACTCATCAAAACAAATTGATATTCAACAAATTCAAAAATCTATCAAATTTAAAGATTTAACAAAATCAGCTGTTTTCACATCAAAAGATGAAGCTTCAAAAATTTATGCTGATGAAATCGGCGAAGACTACATGGAATTTTTGGGCTATAATCCCCTTGAAAGCTCACTTGACATTTATTTTAATGCAGACTATGTAAAGCCACAAATTATTAAAAATATAAGTGATGATTTATCTAAATATCCTTTTATTTCTGAAATCAAATATGATCAGCCTCTTTTAAACCTTTTAGATAAAAATATTAAAAAAATTGAATTTTGGTTTTTACTATCTGGCTTAATTTTTATAATTATAGCCATTTTACTTATCAATAGCTCAATAAAATTATCAATATATGCAAAACGTTTTGAGATTAAAACCATGCAGTTAGTTGGAGCTACAAAGTGGTTTATACAAAAACCATTTCTTATAAAATATTTTAATTTAGGTTTATTCTCTTCTACTTTTTCTGTTATTTTATTATATGTGATATCTATAGAATTAGAAAAAAGAATCCCAGAATTAAATTTATTTAATGAAAAATTGACTATCATCTTAATATTAATCTCAGTTTTTTCTTTTGGATTAAGTATAACATTAATAAGTACATTTTTTGCAACTAACCGTTTTTTAAATCTAAAGTCTGATGAAATATATTAAAAGTACACGCAAAGATTTTTTATTTAAAAAGTCGAATTATAAATGGTTATTTATTTCTATAATTATAATAATTATTGGTTTCATATTAATGTCGGGGGGAGGATCTAAAGATCCAAATTTTTTCAATGAAAATATTTTTAATTTTAGACGTATTCGTCTTTCTCCAACAATAGTTTTAATTGGTTTTGTAATAGCTATTTATTCTATTATAAAGTCTCCAAAAAAATAATGGAAGAGTTAAAAGTTTTTATTTTAGGAATAATTCAAGGTTTGTCTGAGTTTTTACCTGTTTCATCTAGTGGTCACATTGAGATTTTTAAATTCTTTTTAAATGTTAGTTTTTTTAAAAATAATGGTCTTTTATTAACTCTCGTTTTACATTTTGCAACCGCACTAAGTACAATATGGGTTTTTAGGAATGAAATAACAAAAATCATAAAAACTAATTTTAAAGAGAGGAATTTTTTTCTTTTATGCATTTTAGTTTCTATGATTCCAGCTATTTTCATTGGTTTATTTTTTGAAAAACGAATAAGTGTTTTATTTGACTCTAACATTCTTTTAGTCGGCCTAATGCTTATCATTACTTCTATATTTTTATATAAAACAGATAAGATAAATTCTGATAAAGGAAAAAATACACTTAATTTAAAAAGCGCACTTTTAATAGGCATAGTTCAAGCTCTGGCAATTCTTCCAGGTTTATCAAGAAGTGGGCTTACAATTGCAGTTGCTGTTTTTATTGGAATTAATAAGTCCGAAGCTGCTAAGTTTTCTTTCCTGATGGTAGTACCTCTTATATTTGGAAGTATGGCTAAAAGCTTAATATTTATATCAAAGGCAGAGTCTTTAAACTTTGATCCATCTCTTTTAATAGGTTTTTTTTCAGCATTTTTTACGGGAGTATTTGCATGTAGATTAATGATAAAAATTGTTGAAAATAGTAAATTAAAATTCTTTAGTATTTATTGTTTAATTCTTGGATTTGGAATAATAACTTATGGAATTATATAAATTCTCTGATAGCTCAGAACAGATAATTGAAGGTAGGGTGATTCTCATAAACAAGCCTAAAGGATGGTCTTCATTTCAAATTGTTAATAAAATTAGACACAAAATAAAAAAAGTAAAAAAAATTAAAAAATTAAAAGTAGGCCATGCTGGCACATTAGACCCATTAGCTACTGGACTTCTAATTGTTTGTGTCGGAAAAGCAACAAAACAAATTTATCAATTTCAAAATATGACAAAAGTGTACACTGGAATTTTTAAGTTTGGATCAACTACACCTTCTTATGATTTAGAGACAAAGCCTAATGAAAAATTTTCCTATTTACATTTAAATAAAAAGAATATAACTGAAAAAACAAAACAATTTATTGGTTGCATTGAACAAAAACCTCCTGTATTTTCTGCAATAAAAATAAAAGGGAAAAGACTCTATGAGTATGCTCGAGCAAAAGAAAAAGTAGAAATTAACACTCGTAAAGTTGAAATAAAAAAATTTGAAATAACATCAATTAAATTACCTTCAGTTGGTTTCAGGGTTGAATGTGGAAAAGGCACTTACATTCGGTCTCTTGCCAATGATTTTGGGAAATCCTTAAATTCTGGAGCATATCTTTATATGTTAAATAGAGTTTCTATTGGAGCTTATGGAATTGAAAATGCTCTAAAAATTGATGAATTTGAAAAATTAATTTAATAATTTTGCTTAAATATTTCTCATGAAATCATTAAACATTGGCTCGATAAAAAAATCAAATCATTTAAAATATAGTGATGTGAAAAAGTTGTCAGAAAATTCCAATTTAGCTTCTGAAATACTTCGAATTAAAAAAGATAAGAATGCAGTTATTTTAGCACATTATTATCAATCACCTGAAATACAAGAAATTGCTGACTATCTGGGTGACAGCCTGTACCTGGCTCAATGTGCATCCAAAACAAACGCTGATATAATTATTCTGGCTGGAGTTCATTTCATGGCAGAAACTGCTAAAATAATTAATCCCTCCAAAAAAATATTACTCCCGGACGTTAAAGCAGGTTGTTCTTTGGCTGAATCGTGCCCTCCAAAAGATTTCAAAGCTTTTGTAAATAATTATCCGGATGCGATTGTTGTATCATACATTAACTGCGCAGCAGAAATCAAAGCTCTCAGCCATATTGTTTGCACTTCAAGTAATGCAAAAAAAGTAATCAATAGTATTCCTAGAAGTAAAAAGATAATCTTTGCACCAGATAAAAATCTTGGTAAGTATTTGATTAAAGAAACTGGAAGAAAAATGATTTTATGGGATGGTGCTTGTTTAGTTCATGAAGCCTTTTCTCTTGAAAAAATAATTACTTTAGCAAACAAATATCCGAGTGCTAAGTTTATTGCTCATCCAGAAAGTACTTCTCCCATACTTGAAATTGCAAACTTTATTGGAAGCACATCAGCCCTTTTAAATTATATTCAAACAGATTCGAGCAATTCATATATTGTCGCTACAGAATCAGGAATATTACATCAAATGAGAAAATATTGTCCTAAAAAAACATTTATTCCTGCACCTGTAGAAGATGAATCTTGTTCATGTAGTGAATGTGGTTATATGAAGCTAAATACATTAGAAAAATTATACAAATGTATATTAAATGAATCACCAGAAATAAATTTAAATAAGGACCTAATAAATCGATCCAAGGCATCAATTGATAGAATGCTGGCAATCAGTTAACTTTTAATAATGTCAAAACTATTTTATAATAAATATAAAAAATCATTAGATTTTTTTATTAAAAATGCTTTAAATGAGGATATTCTTACAGGTGATCTAACAGGTGAAGCTTGTATTTCTAATAATTCTTTTATGACTGCTAAATTAAAAGTAAAATCACCATGTATAATTGCTGGGATTGAACTCGTTGAAAAAATTCTTAAATATTATGATTCTAAAATTGAATTTAAAAAACTTATTGATGATGGAGCTTTTGCCAATTCAAATTCTACTCCTTTCATAGTTAAAGGAAATGCTAAATCAATTCTTGCTACCGAAAGGTTAGTTTTAAATACTATGCAACGAATGAGTGGTATCGCAACAATAACAAATAAGTTAAAAAAGAAAATTAATCCTTTTAAAACTATTTTACTTGACACTAGAAAAACTACTCCAAATTTTAGATATCCTGAAAAGTGGGCTGTTAAAATTGGTGGTGGGGAAAACCATCGAATGGGACTATTCGATGCAATTATGATAAAAGATAACCATATTGATTTTTCTAATAACATAGAAGATGTTTTAGATAAAACTCATAAATATTTAAATAAAATAAAAACAGTAAAACCAAATATTATTGTTGAAGTAAGAAATTTGTTAGAAATTAAAAAAGTTTTAAAATTTAAATGGATAGATAGACTTTTATTAGATAACATGAGTGTTTCTGAATTAGAAGATGCTATTAAATTAATTGATGGCAAATTTCAAACAGAAGCATCTGGCCAAATAAATGAGTTTAATATTGTTGATGTTGCTAAAACTGGTGTGAATTATATCTCTATGGGTGCTTTAACGCATTCTGCACCACACATTGATTTAAGTCTAAAAGCTTGTTAAATTAAATTTTAAAAATAACAAGAGATTATTTGTATATATTTATCTTTGAAACTAAACTATTAAATGCTACATAAAAGAATTTTACTTAAATTAAGTGGAGAAGCGTTAATGGGTGACCAAAATCATGGAATTGATCCATCACGATTAGATAATTATGCAAAAGAAATCAAACAAATACATGAAGAAGGAGTTGAAATTGCAATTGTAATTGGGGGTGGTAATATTTTTCGTGGTGTTTCAGGAGCTAGCAAAGGAATAGATAGGGTTCAGGCTGATTATATGGGTATGCTTGCTACTGTAATTAATGGACTTGCTCTTCAAACTTCTTTAGAAGATAATGATGTCCCAACTCGTTTTCAAACAGCAATAAAAATTGAAGCAATAGCTGAACCTTTTATTAAAAGAAAGGCTACTCGTCATCTAGAGAAAGGTAGAGTTGTAATTTTTGGATGTGGAACAGGAAATCCCTTTTTTACAACTGATTCTGCTGCTGTATTGAGAGCAATTGAAATAAATGCAGACGTGATTTTAAAGGGAACTAGGGTTGATGGAATTTATGATACTGATCCAGAAAAGAATAAAAATGCTATAAAATTTAATTCTCTTACTTTTGATGAAGTTCTTAAAAAGGGTTTAAAAATAATGGATACTACTGCCTTTACCCTTAGTCAAGAAAATAATTTACCCATAATTGTTTTTGACATGAATACTAAAGGAAATTTAAAAAAAATAATTAATGGAAAACCAATAGGAACACGAGTTTATATCTAATTTTATTATGGAAGAAATAGAGTTTATTCTTGAGTCAACTAAAGAAAATATGAATAATGCAATTAAGCATTTGGAGAAAGAACTACTTAATATTAGAGCTGGAAAAGCAAATCCAATTATGTTGTCAAGTATAATGTTAGATTATTATGGGTCTCAAACCCCATTAAGTCAAATAGCTAACATAAGCACTCCCGATTCTCGAACATTAACAATTCAGCCATGGGAAAAAGGTTTAATGGGGGATATTGAAAAAGCTATTTTAATTGCTAATATTGGTTTTACTCCAATGAATAATGGAGATTCAATTATTATTAATATTCCTCCAATGACTGAAGAAAGAAGGGTTCAATTAGTTAAAATTGCCAAAAATGAATCTGAAACTGCCAAAGTAAGTATTCGTAATTCAAGGAAAGAAGCAAATGATGAAGTAAAAAAATCTGATATGTCAGATGATATGAAAAAAAATTTGGAATTTGATATTCAAAATATAACTGATTCTTACATAAGAAAAACTGATAATTTATTTATCAATAAAGAAAAAGAGATTTTAACAGTTTAAAACTCTTTAATCACTGATACTTTATGAAAAAAAATAAAAGTTCGAGTTTTTGGGAATTAATAGCCCGTTCAATTCTTAGAAATCGAATTTTAATCTTAACTATTGTAGTTTCGATAACATTTTTTTGGGCAAATCAATGGAAAAATATTCGATTTACTTTCTCTGAAGCAAATCTTCTGCCTGATAACCATATTGATAATATAAAATATCATGATTTCATTGAAAGATTTGGAGATGAAGGAAATGTATTACTTATTGCAGTAAAAGACTCCTCAATTTTTAATGAAAAAAAATTTGAGTCATGGAATATTTTAAATTCACAATTATCTGAATTAAAAGAAATTGATTTTACAATTGGAACATCAAATCTTAAAACTTTAGTAAAAAATACAAAAGAAGAAAAATTTGAAATTATTCCAATAATGAAAACGAATAAATTAGATGGAAATCAAATATCAAAATTTAAAGAAAAGCTATTTTTAGAATTACCATTTTATAAAAATTTAATTTACAGTAATTCAACTAAAACCCTTCGATCAATTGCTTATATGGATCCTGATCTGGTTAATACCAAACAAAGAAAAATCTTTATTACTGATGTCTTTCTTCCACTAATAGAAGTTTTTGAGAAAAAAAATAATGTTGATTTAAAAGTTTCAGGAATGCCTTACTTGAGAACATTAAATGCCCAAAATATTTTAGATGAAATTAGCATTTTTGTCTTATCTGCGATGTCACTTACCTCACTAATATTTTTTTTATTTTTCAGATCTGTTCGAGCCACATTAATTTCTCTTTTAGTTGTTTTAATCGGTGTAATGTGGTCCTTTGGTATATTAGGATTTTTAAACTATGAGATTACGGTAATTACCGCACTAATTCCCCCATTAATAATTGTAATTGGAGTACCTAATTGTATTTTTTTGATCAATAAATACCAACAAGAAGTTGCAAAGCATGGAAATCAGATAAAATCTCTTCAAAGAGTTATTGTAAAAATAGGAAATGCAACACTAATGACGAATTTAACTACTGCCTGTGGCTTTGCAACATTCATTCTAACAAACAGTAAAATACTTAGAGAATTTGGCATTGTCGCTTCAATTAATATATTTGGAATTTTTCTGCTTTCTCTTTTTTTAATTCCTATTATTTATAGTTTTCTGCCAATTCCTAATTCAAAGCATTTAAAACATTTAAAAAATAAAACAATTGACAAAGTTTTAAATTGGATGGAAAATAATGTAAAGCATAAAAAAATCAATGTTTATATCATTTCATTATTAGCTTTAATCTTTGGAATAGTTGGAATCTATCAAATTGAGATTTCAGGAAGCTTGATTGAAGACATGCCAAAAAAATCAAACTTTTTTAAGGATTTGAAATTTTATGATAATGAATTTTCAGGGGTAGTTCCTATTGAAGTATTAATTGATACGAAAAGAAAAAATGGAGTTTATAATTTAGCTAGTCTAAGAAGGTTTGATAAGTTTCACAAAGTTATAGAAGAGTACTCAGAATTGGCACCTGGTATTTCAATTGTAAATGCATTTAAATTTTCCAAACAAGCATACTACAATGGAAACCCCAATTATTATAAGCTTCCAACATCTCAAGAAAATAGATTTATATCTAAATATATTAATAATGCTAAAAGCGAAGCAAACTTATTATCAAATTATATTGATAGCACTGGACAATATGGTAGAATAACAACTTTCATGAAAGATATTAACACCTCTCGAATTGAAGAAATAGAAAACGATTTGAAAACAAATCTTAGAAAAATATTTCCAAAGGAAAGGTTTAATGTTTTGCTAACTGGTAAATCATTACTTTTTCTAAAAGGAACTAAATATCTTGTAAAAAACTTATTCTTATCACTCTCACTTGCTGTACTATTAATTGCTTTGTTTATGGCATATTTATTTAGATCTTTTAAAATGATAATAATATCTTTAATACCTAACCTTCTTCCTTTAATAGTTACAGCTGGAGTAATGGGTTTTAGTGGAATCCCATTAAAACCATCCACCATACTTGTTTTCAGCATAGCATTTGGAATTTCTGTTGATGATACAATTCATTTTTTAGCAAAATACAGACAAGAATTAATTACTAATAAATGGAAAATCAAACCAGCTATATATGCAAGTTTAAGAGAAACTGGAATAAGTATGTTCTACACTTCAGTAGTTCTTTTTTTTGGATTTGCAGTGTTTATGACTTCAAATTTTGGTGGAACAGTTGCTCTTGGAGGCCTTGTTTCAGTTACCTTGCTTTTTGCTATGCTTGCAAATTTAATACTTCTCCCTTCTCTTTTAATTTCAATGGAAGAAAAAGTAAGTAATAAAAATGTAATCAAAAAGCCCAAAATTAAAATTATAGAGTAAAAACAAGAGTAAAAGATTAGTGATCCAAAACCATAACCAAAATACTATATTTGTAATTGTATAAACAAAATGAAGATGAATAAAATAATTAATCTTTTATCCAGAAATAAATCAGAAAATAATATTGAAGTTTATGGTTGGGTAAAAACATTTAGAGCAAATAGATTTATAGCAATAAATGATGGTTCTACAATTTTAAATCTTCAATGTGTCATTGATTTTGAAAAAACAGACAAGTCAGTTTTAAAAAGAATAACGACTGGAGCGGCTATAAAAGTTATTGGAGACTTAATTGAAAGTCAAGGAAGTGGTCAAAAATTTGAAGTAAAAGTAAACCATATTTTAATAATTGGTGATTCTGACCCTGATTTATATCCAATTCAACCCAAAAAACATAGTTTAGAGTTTTTACGTGAGAAAGCTCATTTAAGAATTCGAACAACAACTTTCAATGCTGTTATGAGAATAAGGTCGGTTCTTTCTTTTGCAGTACACGATTTTTTTCAAAAAAAAAATTTTTTCTACATAAACACACCAATAATTACTGGAAGTGATGCTGAAGGAGCAGGAGAAATGTTCAAAGTAACAACACAGAATTATAATACAAATAATGATGTAAAAGAAGACTTTTTTGGTAAAGAAACTCACCTAACAGTCTCCGGACAACTTGAGGCTGAAAGTTATGCAATGGGTTTAGGAAATGTATATACATTCGGACCAACCTTTAGAGCTGAAAATTCAAATACAACAAGACATTTAGCAGAATTTTGGATGATCGAACCTGAAATGGCTTTTTTTAACTTAAATGATAATATGGATTTGGCTGAAGAATTTATTAAAGCTGTTCTAGAGAAACTAACTTTAAAATGTGAAGATGATTTACTTTTTCTTAATAATAGATACTTAAATGAACAAAAAAACAAACCTTCAAATCAAAGAAGTGAAATGGATTTAATTGAGAAAATTAATTTTGTAGTAAAAAATAGTTTTAAAAGAATAAGTTACACAGAAGCTATTTCCATTCTTAAAAACTCAAAACCTAATAAAAAAAATAAGTTTAAATACAAAATCAATGAATGGGGAGTTGATTTACAGAGTGAACATGAGAGGTTTCTTGTCGAAAAACATTTTAAATGTCCAGTAATTATTTATGACTATCCTACAAAAATTAAAGCTTTTTATATGAGGGTGAATGATGATAATAAAACTGTCAGAGCAATGGACGTTTTATTTCCTGGGATAGGAGAAATAGTAGGCGGTTCTCAGCGCGAAGAAAGATTAGAAGTTTTAAAAAAAAGAATGAAAGAATTGCACGTAGATGAAAATGAATTGTGGTGGTACCTTGACCTAAGAAGGTTTGGAAGTGTCCCTCACAGTGGATTTGGTTTAGGCTTTGAAAGGTTAGTACAATTCTCAACTGGAATGAGTAATATAAGAGATGTTATTCCTTTTCCAAGAACGCCTCAAAATGCATCTTTTTAAAACTTACTATGTCTTATTTTTCTACCTTTAGAATAAATTAAGGTTAAATGCTCAAGCAACATCTAAATTTAAAACTATCACAAAAGTTGTCTCCTCAACAAATTCAGTTGATGAAACTAATACAGCTTTCAACTTTAGAGTTAGAGCAAAAAATTCAAAATGAAATAGGGGAAAATCCAGCTTTAGAGACCGGTAAAGAGGATATTGAAAATGATCTAAACGATAATAAAACATCTGACACAGAAGAAATAAATATTGAAGATTATCTGAATGATGATGATATACCCAATTATAAAACTGAAGTAAATAATTATGGGGCCGATGATGAAAACGATAGGATAATTCCAGTATCAGGAGGAATATCTTTTCATCAAAATCTAAAAAGTCAAGCTCAAAATTTAATTCTGAGTGATGGTGAAGATTTGATTATTGATTTTTTAATTGGAAGTATTGATGAAAGTGGATATATAAGAAGAGAGCTTGACGAATTGGTTGATGATTTGGCATTTTCTCAAAATATTTTTGTTACAAAAAATGAAATATATAGACTATTAAAAAAAGTTCAGACTCTTGATCCAGCGGGTGTTGGTGCTAGAAATTTAAAAGAATGTTTAATTATTCAGCTAAGGAGAAAAAGTAATAGGAATGATATAATTGAATTGGCAGAACAAATTTTGACAGAATCTTTTAGTGAATTTTCAAGAAAGCACTACAAGAAATTAATTGATAAATACAAGTTAACTAAAGAGTTTTTAAAGTTAATCATTGAGACAATTTCAAAATTAAATCCAAAGCCAGGAGGTACATTAGCTAATGAAAGCAGAAGCACTCATATTATCCCTGATTTTTCTCTTTATATCGAGGATGGAAAACTAAGTGTTCTACTAAATAAAAGAAATGCACCAGAACTACATGTTTCGGCAAATTATAAAGAAATGCTTGAAGGCTATAAGCAGTCTTCAATAAAAAACAAGGCAAATAATGAAGCTGTTCAATTCATTAAACAAAAATTAGATTCCGCAAAATGGTTTATAGATGCAATTAATCAAAGACACCAAACACTATTCATAACAATAAATGCAATAATTGAACATCAGAAGGACTATTTTCTAAGCGGTGATGAAAAATTATTAAAACCAATGATTCTTAAAGATATTGCAAATAAAATCAATATGGATATTTCAACTGTTTCAAGAGTAGCAAACAGTAAGTATATTGATACGCCATATGGTATTAAATTAGTTAAAAGTTTCTTTTCAGAAGGAATGAAAAATGATGAAGGTGAAAATATTTCAAGTATTGAAATTAAAAATATTTTATCTGAACTAATATCAATTGAAGATAAAAAAAATCCACTTGCAGATCATGAAATTTCAAAAGAATTAAAAAATAAAGGGTATAATATTGCCAGAAGGACTGTTGCAAAATATAGAGAACAACTTGGGTTTCCAGTAGCAAGATTGAGAAAAGAAATTTGAATTAGAAAATATAAAAAATTAGACCTATTGTAAGTATTTTAAGTTTGCTTGATTGAATGCTTTCAAATTCTTTTAATCTTGGATACAAATCATATCCTATAGAAAAGTTCCACGTATTGTAACCCAAGTTTAAAGTAGATACACTTGTGAATTTTTTTAATGCACCTATTTTATCTGAAATAAAATTATATTGAATTTGAGTACCTAAATAAATTCTCCAAAAACTAAATGTTTTAGGATCAGATGACCTCCATCTAATTTCAAGCGGTAAATTTAAAGACATATATTGAACAGTGTTGAAAGTCTGAGATAAAATTGAACCTGTTTTAAAATCAATATTTGACTGAAATTGAGTGTATGATGGTCCTAATCCAATTGCTAATGCAAGGTTTCCTCTTTTATTAATTGAAAAATCACGAAGAAAACCAAAATAAACCTGACTAGAAAAGTCATTTTGTTGAACTAGATCATTATCACCTTTCAAAAGAATATAATTCGTTCCAATATAGAATTGATCTTCTTTATATTTTAGGTTTGACAATGAATCTGGAACAGTAAAGCTATTCTGTCCTAAAGATAATAAACTGTAAAAGAAAATTAAAAAATTAAAGACCCTCATAGTAATTAAATAATTAAAATTAAGTAAAAAAAAAGCACCTAACAGGTGCTTTTTTAAATTAGTTAATTTAAAGGGTTAATCTATATTTTGTGTATACTCGCCTATACGTGTAGTATAATTAAGTTTTAAAGCATTGACTTTTCTTAATTCCTGTTTTATATCGCTAACTAAACCCATTTTAGTATCACCATCAACTTTAAGTGCTGTTGTCAGAACATTTTGAAGTTCTTGTCTTTTTGAGGCTCTTTCTGCTAAAACGAAAGCACCAACTTCCTCGACTACAGCAAATTTATCATTTAATTGAATTTTAGCGGTAGAACCATATTTGTCTTCATAACGTGATGATGGCTTACCTGCATAGATATACATTACCCTATCCTTTTTATCTAACTTTTGAACTTGATCAGCAGCAGGTAAAGAGTTATTAACCATTAAAGTACTATCTCTCATAACTGTTGCAACCATGAAAAAAAACAATAACATAAAAACAATATCAGGCAGCGATGCTGTTGAAATAGCAGGCAACTCTCCACCTTTTTTCTTTTTAAACTTTGACATAATTAGCTCTTATTAGGTTCTGCCTCTGATAATTTTTGAGGATACATTTGTTTTACAATACTAAGTTGAGATTTAAGTTTTTCCTTTTCACTTGGTGAAGTTCGTGGATCCGAATAGCGACTATTTGCTTCAACAAAATTCATAGCACTCATTGGATTAAGTCTTACATATTCTCTATTTCTTAATTCATTGTATGCAGCGACAAGTTCATTTTGGACAGCAATATAAACTTTGTAAGATGTTTCACGATCATTTTTTAGTGATATAATGGCTTTCTCTGGATTATCAGAGGATGAAGGATCCCTTTTACCTTTACAATAATCACATGCATCCTCACCTTGACCTCCTCCATTATCTAAAAATTCCATTGCTAAAGATCTTACTTCAGAAATATCTTTCAACTCTTCTTCCACGAGTAATTGATTGTTTTTATTTACAACAACAGTAAAAATATTTTTTTGTTTAATAATTGGTGGATCAATAACTTCATCCATTGGGGGGAGTTTTCTGTTAAGACCACTATCTGTCTCGATAGTTGTTGTAACAAGAAAGAAAATTAAAAGCAAAAAAGCAATGTCGGCCATAGAGCCTGCATTTACCTCTGGAGCTGATCTTTTTGCCATAACTATTTATTTTTTTAAGATTTTTTTAATTCCTGAAAACATCATAGATACAAAAGCAATTATAGTAAGCATATAAAAAGAAAGAATACCTGTTTCAACAAGTTTTGAACCTCCTGCAGATAATACTTTCCCATCTTTCATTGGAGTTTCCACACCATCAGACAGACCATAAGCAACTACAATGACTAAAAGAAACAAACCAGATGTGATCAGTGCTTTCTTTAATTTTTTAGTATCAGATGCCAAATTCAATATTGAAAAAATCAAAGTCACAATGACAGCAATTGATAAAACTAACAACGCTAATGATATAAGAGGCGATACAGTAGAATAATCTCCCATACTAGCATCCATTTTAATTTGATCATCTCCTGAACCCATTATTCTAAAAAGAAAAATTACACCAAGAACTCCAAGTATGGCACTTACAATTTTTATAATATTTTGAAAATTCATTATTTAAAATGTATTGGTTAATTTATTTTTTGTTAGCAACAAGGATATCAATTAATGTAATTGATGCATCCTCCATATCATTTACAATACTATCAATCTTAGCAACAATATAATTATAAAAAACCTGAAGTATAATTGCCACTACAAGACCAAATACAGTAGTTAAAAGAGCAACCTTAATACCTCCTGCAACTAAGGATGGCTGCATATCTCCGGCAGCTTCAATTTTATCAAAAGCTTGAATCATTCCTATTACAGTTCCCATAAAACCAAGCATGGGCGCTAATGCAATAAATAAAGATATCCATGAAACATTTTTTTCTAATTGTCCCATTTGAACACCTCCATATGCAACAACTGCTTTTTCAGCGCTTTCAACACCTTCATTCATCCTATCTAGTCCTTGATAAAAAATGGATGCAACAGGTCCTTTTGTATTTCTGCATAATTCTTTTGCTGCATCAACTCCACCCGAGGAAAGGGCTTCTTCAATTCCCGAGGTTAATTTTTCAGTATTTGTGGTAGCTAGATTTAAAAATATAATTCTTTCAATTGCTATGGCTAAACCTAAGATCAAACAAATCAAGACAATACCCATAAAACCTGGACCTCCTTCGATAAATCGATTTTTTAATTCTTGAGTGAATGACGGTGCCTCTGTGGACTCTTCTTCAATATCTTGGATAATAGTATTATTTTCAATATTGTTAATAGAAATGGTATTAGCTATTAAAGAATTACTAAGCATGAAAATGCTTCCAATAACTAATGCAAAAAATAATTTTTTCATGATTTTTTATTTTCAATTTAAATAAGGCTTAAAGATAAAAAAAAATAGATATGTATGGAATAATTTTTTACAACCTAAATTTTTTTAAAAAAAATCTTTAAATAAATTCTATTTTAATTGATCTGAAATCAAGAATTTTAATTAAATTATTTAAAAAATGAAAAAATAATTGTCTTACTATTCGGTGTAACAGTTTTTTATAAGTTGTTCGAAAATGATGATAAAAATATAGAACAATAATGGATGATATATGATTCATATTCTGGTTTAGACATTAATCAAAATGAGCTAAGTTTTTTAAGCGTTGAATTAAAATGAATAGACGAGTATACATTATAATAAGTTAGTTATACTAAATCCGATCTTGATTCAATGGCCAGCTTAGTAAATGTATTATCAGCTTTAATTGGATAAACTCCAAATTGCCGTATTGAATAGATTTTAGTTTTCATTATAAAGTTTTTAATTAATTATCATTATGAAAAAGTTACATTTTATAATTTTTATTCATTTATTTATTATCAACTGTGATACTAAAATCAAATTAAAACCTGTAAGCGTGAGAGATTTTTCTATATTTATTGAATCAACAAAATACATAACTGATGCTGAAAAATTTGGATGGTCATTTATCCAAGAAGATGTTTATACTTTTGATGTAATAAAGAATGTAAGTTGGAAATCTCCTGATGGAAAACCAACAGACAATCTCAATCTTCCAGTAACACAAATTAGTTATAATGATGCTTTAGCCTATTGTAAGTGGGCAGGAGTAAGACTACCAACTTATTATCAGTACTGGGATGCGGTAAAAAATGATAAAAGAACTGTAGTAAGTGAGTCAAACTCAATAAAGGAAATTAACAATGTAAATATAGTTGGAAATGTGTGGGATATAACTTTGACAGAAAATATCAAAGGTGAAATTCGATTAGCTGGTGGCTCTTATTTATGTTCTCCAAGTACCTGTCATGGCACACAGCCAGACAGAGAGTTGTTCGTAGATAAAGAAACAGCTAATACCCATATAAGTTTTGCTGTTTATACTCCATAAAAATAATTATTGTATTATTTTTTGTAGAGTATTTAATTAATACCTGTTAAAATTACTTTGTGTAATATATTCATTCTAAAACTAAATCTTTAATATTTGAAAAATTTTTACCTCTAATTATAATAAAATTAGATATCATTTCTTTCAATTTTTTTGGATTAGATTTTGATAAGTCATTTTTTTGAGAAGGATCTTTTTTAAGATTGTATAATTTAAATTCTTTTGAGTTACCTAGTTCGATATTAACATTTTTAGCTATTTCTTTTCCATGATATGGAGGAATCATTACCCAATCTCCATTTCTGTATGCAGTTCTTGTAGAGGCTTCCAGAATAAGCTCATCTCTACCCCTTCCTTTATTATCAATTATTAAATTTGATAAATCAATTCCATCTTTTGACTTTAGGCTACTACCAACTATTGAGGAAATCGAATTAAAAAGATCAACTTGTGAAATAATTTCATCAGAAATATTTGACTTTATCTTTCCTTTCCAATATGCTATAAATGGAACTCTTGTGCCAGCTTCAAAAAGACTATACTTTCCTCCTCTTAGTCCTCCTGAAGGAGTATGATCTCCTAATTTTTCAACAGCATCATCGTAATATCCATCATTTAAAACAGGACCATTATCACTAGAAAATATAATTAAAGTATTTTCTAATAGACCCTCTGACTCTAATGTTTTATAGAATTCACCAATACACCAGTCTGCTTCCACAATTACATCGCCTCTTGGTCCCATTCCAGATTTTCCTTCAAATCTTGGATGTGGGGTTCTTGGAACATGGGGTTGTTGAAGTGCGTAATACAAAAAAAATGGTTTACTCTTATTTAATTTTATAAATTTCTGAGCCTTATTTAAAAAATGATCAGCCATGTCAATATCACTCCATCTCGCCCTCTTTCCTCCTCTCATATATCCAATTCTTGGAATTCCGTTAACTATTGACGCGTTGTGTCCATGTTCCCATCTCATTGTTAGCAACTCAGGATTATCTTTTCCTGTTGGCTCTCCTTCAAAATTATTTTTAAAATGAACCTCAAGAGGATCATTTGGGTCTGAGTTAACCAACATCCCATTTTCAATGTAAACTGTTGGGACTCGATCCTGAGTATCAGGCATTATATGAGAATAATCAAATCCTAATTGATTTGGGCCTGGGTATATTAGGGAATTATAATCCATTCCTTTTCCATATTTATCACTTCCTTTTCCTAACCCTAAGTGCCATTTACCTACAATCCCCGTATGATATCCAGATAATTTTAGCATTTTAGGAATTGTCATTTTTAAAGTATCAATACTTAATCCCCCTCCTGTAATAACTCTAAGTCCAGCTTTTCTCCAAGGGTATGTTCCTGTTAACAAAGCATATCTGCTTGGACTGCATGTTGCAGAAGAAGAGTAGCCATTAGTAAATTTAATACCCTCATTAGCAAGTTTATCAATATTTGGAGTGTTTAAAATCCCTTTTTGATAAGCACTAACATCTCCGTAACCTAAGTCATCAGTATAAATAATTATGATATTAGGCTTGTCATTGGGATTAATTTTGTTTGAATGACACCCAAGTAAAAAAACAAGTGATAAAAAAGACGAAATTTGAGTAATTGATTTCAAATAATTTTATTTTAGATATTTAATTAATTTCTTCTATAAAGAAGATTATTTAAGTTAAAAAAAATTATTCATCTAAAACAGGTATATTGAATTTTTCAATAAAAGCTTTTGTATGAGCTTGTTTCATTAAGACTTCCATTTTATTTATAATTTGTGGATGACTATCAGCAAGATCTTTTAGTTCTTTGGGATCATCATTTAAATTATATAGATGAAGGTTTGAAGGGCCTTTCAAAAGCTCTTTCTTAATACCTTTCCATTGATCAATTCTAATTGCTTGTTGTCCACCATATGATGGAAATTCCCAATAAAGGTAATCGTGTGTTTCTTGTTTTTTTCCAATCAAAGTCGGCAAATAAGAAATACCATCAGTTTTATATGTCAAGGGATTTCCAATAATATCAGAAACAGTTGCAAAAAAATCATAAAAAGTACTCGGATGATCTGATTTTGAATTGCCCTTAACCTTATTTGGCCATGTCACTATAGTTGGAACTCTAATCCCTCCTTCATTCACACTTCCCTTTACAGTCTTTTTTGAGTTTACAAAAATTCCTGAACTATTAAAAAAATCAATATCAACTTGACTTAAATGAGTTGGTCCATTATCGCTCGTGAAAACAATTATTGTATTTTCATATTTTCCAATTTCTTTAAGCTTTGTAACAATTTCACCGACCTGCTGGTCCAGATATGAAATCATACCTGCATAAGTAGCTTTTGGAAATTGATTTGGATAATAGCCTTTATCACCGATATATGGCTCTTCTTCTCCTATTTTATCTTTATAATAGTTTACCCATTTTTCTGGGGCCTGAAGTGGTAAGTGAGGCAGAGGACTTGCATAATATAGAAAAAACTTGTTTTTTTTATTTCTTTCAATAAAATCCAATGCTTGTTTGTGCATCAAAGTTGGGGCATAATCATTTTGATTATACAATTGATAACTCATAGGGATATTCGGGTCAGTTCCTTTTTTTAATGGGCCTTTTTTTACTATCGAATTGTTCAGAACCTCTCTTTGTTTATTTTTCCATAAATGACTTGGGTATAAAGTATGAGCCTGTCTCTGACAATTATATCCATAGAAAAAGTCAAACCCTTTATTGTTTGGAATACTATTTGTGTTAGGAGCGCCAAGTCCCCATTTACCGACCATTCCAGTTTTATAACCATTAGACTTTAAATAATTTGCAACAGTTTTAGTTGAATCAGGCATAGGCCTTTGGCCCTCAAGTTTAGGGTCATTAAACATTGCCTCAAAACTCCAAACATCTCCTCGTTGTTTCCATTCATCATTTCCTCTTACTGGACTATTACCCGTATGTAAACCTGTCAACAAAACAGCACGAGAAGGCGCACAAACAGGTGATCCTGAATAATGATCAGTTAAAATCATTCCTTCTTTTGCTAATCTGTCTATATTAGGGGTTTCAATAATTTCTTGACCAAATATTCCCAACTCACCATATCCTAAATCATCAGCGAGTATAAAAACAAAGTTTGGAGACTCTATTTTGTTTTTACTTTGAGAACAAGAGAAACAAACAAATGTTAATAGAATAATTATTAAGTTTTTTTTTATTTGACTTTTCATTTTATTTTATTTAATTTTAAAAATTCTCCCACTAACTTTATTTTCTTGAATTTGTAATAATAAACTATCAACAAATTTTTGATCAAAATCTGAATTTAATTCGTTTGGTATTGGAGCATTATTTTTTTTTCTCCATGAATCAAGTTCCTGATAAAGTTCATTTGTTTTATCCTCATTTTCTTTAAAAACATTATTTAATTCTGAAACATCTTCTTTCAAATTGTATAATTCTAAAGAATTATTTTCAAAATAATGATGTAATTTCCAATCGTCCTTAATTATTACTGATCCAGGTCTAGTTCTAAACAAGGGGTCAGTCCCGTTATCCTTGTGAACGTTATATGCCTCAAGGTAGATTGGGAAGTGAAAAAATAGAGACCTATTATTTAACTTTTTATTTTCAAAAACTGGACTAAGATCTAATCCCTCTAATTTTAAATTATTATTGTCATAATCTACTATATTTTTAATTGTTGGAAAGAGGTCAATATTGGAAACTCTTTCATAGGATTTACTATTTGGTTTAATTTTTCCTTTCCAAGAAAAAATTAAAGGAACTTTAATACCTCCCTCATAATAAGATCCTTTTCCAGCTCTAAGAGGAAATTGATCCGAAATGGCTCTAATTCCGCCATTGTCCGAAGTGAAAATTATTAGTGTTTCATTTAGTAGATTTAGTGATTCAATTTTATTTAAAATTTTACCTATATTTTCGTCAACTGACTCGATCATTCCTGCATAATCTGGGCGATTATGATTATTATCTCCCTTAATCTTCAAATACTTTTCTTGATATTCTTTTTTTGACTGAATTGGGGTGTGAACAGAAAAAAATGGAACATATGCAAAAAAAGTATTTTCTTTGTTATTATCGATAAATCTGACTACCTCGTCTCCAATCCTATCGGTTAAATACTCACCTTCTGGACCATCATCCATACTTGGATTTGAATAAGGAGAAAAATACCCTTCTTTTCCTGGGCTGCCCATGTGACTTCCTCCAATATTAATATCAAAACCATTATCCTCCGGATAAAACCCTTTTGGTCCTAAATGCCATTTACCAAAATGTCCATTTACATAACCTTTTATTTTTAACATTTCAGGAATTAATAAGAAATTCAAATCGAGAACTGTTTTATTTTTAACAGGTATTAATTTTCTTATTTTTTTATTTCCTCTTTCTGAATTACCTACTGTATAGATTTGATGTTCTGTTGGATATTTTCCCGTAAGCATAGTTGCTCTGCTTGGAGCACAATTTGCCGAGGCGTATGCATTAAAAAAAGTCATTCCGCTATCTGAAAGCTTATCAATATTGGGAGTTTGATAATACTTTGAGCCCATCACAGATAAGTCAGTCCAACCCAGATCATCAACATTGATCAAAATAAGATTTGGTAAATCGTTTTGATCATTGATACTTTGACAAGAAATAATTATCAAAAAACATACTAAGCTTATAATTTTTTTCATAAAAACCATATTACTTGTCAATAAATGATATTTTTTAGTTTAATCATCTAAAATAATTATTAATATTAATCTTTATTATAATTAAATATTTTGAAAAAATTTATTTCTTTTTTATTTTTTATTTTTTTCTTTTTGAATTGTTCTTCGAGTAAAGAAAAAAACCCAAACATAATATTTATTTTAGTTGATGATCTGGGTTGGAATGATTTGGGATATTCTGGAAGTGAATTTTATGAAAGTCCTAATATTGATAGATTGGCAAATGAAAGTTTTTACTTTACAAATGCATATTCATCAAGTCCAGTATGTTCTCCAACCAGAGCTTCTATTATGACTGGAAAACATCCCGCCAGAGTCAATATAACAGATTGGATACCAGGAAATGACCCTAAAGACAGGCTTCTGCTTGGGCCAAAAGATTTAAATGAGCTTCCATTAGAGGAAATAACTATTGGGGAGAGTTTAAAAAAATCTGGTTATAAAACTTATTATGCAGGTAAGTGGCATTTAGGATCAGAAGGGTTTTATCCAGAGGATAATGGTTTTGATATTAATGTTGGTGGATTTGAAAAAGGTAGTCCGATGGGAGGATATTATTCCCCATACAAAAACCCCAAACTTACTGATGGTCCAAATGGTGAATATTTAACTGATAGATTAACAAACGAATCTATAGAGTTAATTAAAAAGCATGACAAAAATTATCCATTTGCTCTATTCCTTTCATTTTATAATGTTCATACCCCTATTGAGGCTAATATAAAATATTTAAAATATTTTAATGATAAATTGTCTAAAATGAAAGACAGTTTAACTCGAACAAAAAAAGAAGGACAAGCAATCACCAGAATAAATCAAACTAACTCAAAATATGCTTCCATGGTGTATGCGGTTGATCAAAATATTGGAAAACTCATTAAACATCTAAAGGATAATAATTTGTATGAAAATTCGCTTATTGTTTTTACCTCTGATAACGGTGGTTTATCAACATTAAAAAAAATTGCACCAACCTCAGTATATCCTCTTAGGGCAGGTAAAGGATGGCTTTATGAAGGTGGAATTAAAATTCCCCAATTAATTAAAACACCTGGAAATACCAAAAGTATCAAAATTAAAGACTTAACAGTTTCACATGACTTGTTTCCAACCATTTTAGACTTTATCGGGACTAAACAACAAAATAATATTGACGGCATAAGCTTAATGCCCATACTAAATGGTGAGGTATCTAAAATTGACAGGGAAGATATTTTTTGGCATTTCCCTCACTATCACGGTAGTTTATGGAAACCAGGATCATCTATCAGGTCAGGAGATTGGAAGTTAGTTCTTCATTATGAGACAAATTCTGCTGAATTATACAATATAAAAGATGATCCAGGTGAATTAAATGATTTATCAGAATTATTTATTAAAAAAAAAGAAACTCTTCTAAAAAAATTAAATAGATTGAAAAGTGAAACAAATGCTAATTCAGTTTCAATTAATGTTAATTACAAAAATTAAAATGATGAAAAAAAATCATCTACTATTCTTGTCTATTATTTTAATTTTAGGTTGTTCAAACAATAAAAAACCCAAACCTAATATATTATTTATTATGTCAGATGATCACGCTTATCAAGCAATAAGTGCATATGATGATAAATTAATAACAACACCAAATATTGATAGAATAGCTGATGAGGGTATGCTTTTTAATAATGCCTGTGTGACAAATTCAATTTGTGCCCCATCAAGAGCAGTTATACTTACAGGCAAACATAGTCACCTTAATGGGAAAATTGACAATCGTTCTAAATTTGATGATTCTCAAACTACTTTCCCTCAGCTCTTTCAAAAAGCTGGATATCAAACTGCAATGTTTGGTAAACTTCATTTTGGAAACAACCCCAAAGGAGTTGATGACTTTTTAATTTTACCTGGTCAGGGAGATTATATTAACCCAAGATTTCTAGGGAAAGACAAAGACACTATTATCAGCGGTTATGTTACAGATATAATTACTGATTTAACTTTGGATTGGTTTAAAAATAAAAGAGATGAAAGCAAGCCTTTCTTAATGATGTATCTTCATAAGGCTCCACACAGAGCTTGGTGGCCTAGCCCTGAAAAGTTTGCAGAGTTTTATGAAAAAAGATTTCCAGAACCTAAAACTTTATTTGATGATTATTCTGGAAGAGGAACGGCTGCAAAAACTGCTGAAATGAATATACTTAAACACATGCAATACATGCATGATAGTAAAGTAAGGCCCGAAACAATTAACAAAATGAGTGATATTAAACCTGAAATAATTTATGAGAAGGCTGATGGAACTTTAATGCGACCCAAACCAGAAGGATTTTACAGACCTTTTAACAGAGCTAATAAAAAGCAAAAGGAGAAATACAATATTACTCTTGACAAAATAAGTAAAGACTTCAAGGAGAATTGGCCAAAAATGAATAAAAAGGAAAAAATGAGATGGAAATACCAGAGATATATGCAAGATTATTTAGCAACCATATCTTCTGTTGATGATAATGTCGGTAGGGTTTTAGATTATCTTGAAGAAAATGACTTAGACAAAAATACTATCATTATTTATACTTCAGATCAAGGGTTTTATCTGGGTGAGCATGGTTGGTTTGATAAAAGATTTATTTATGATGAATCCTTTAAAACTCCATTAATGATTAAATGGCCTAATGTAATTAAACCAGGGACTACCAACGAAGAAATGGTTCAAAATTTAGATTTTGCTCAAACCTTATTGGAGGCAGCAATGATTTCGGTTCCAGATGATATGCAAGGAGAAAGTCTAATTCCTTTATTCAAGGGAGATTTTGATAAATGGAATAGAGACGCAGTTTACTATCATTACTACGAATATCCATCAGTTCATATGACTAAAAGACACTATGGAATTGTTAGTAAAGAATATAAATTAGTTCATTTTTATTATGATATTGATGAATGGGAGTTATATGATCGCAAGAAAGATCCTAATGAAATTAATAATGTATATGACGACCCCAATTATAAGGATATAGTAACCAGAATGAGTAAAGAATTAAAAGATCTAAGGATCAAATACAAAGATTCTGAAGAATTGGATAAAAGTTTCATTTATTGATTTAAGTACCCAAAAAAATTATAGAATGTAAATCACTAAAAATCCTAAATATGTTCCCAAAGCATTTCCTAGGGTTCCAACTAAAATTGCTGGTAAAATTAAATCTTTACGATTAAAGGTTTCAGCAAGTGCAATAGCTGTAGTTCCACCTCCAATATTGGCTTGACTAACTATAGCAATCATTTCCCAGTCACGATAGATCAAACCGCCTAAAATAATCAGAATAATTCCATGTAGCATGACGGCAAAGCAAGTAAAAATGAGTAATGTGATTCCGACTTCTTTAAGCTCGTTAACAGCACTTAACTCACAATATGCTCCAATCACAGCCAAAAATATATACACTAAGTATAATCCTAAATTATGACTCCCTTTTAAATTTGATACAAAATTAGTTTGTGCTAAAATAATTCCTAATGAGGAGAGTATAATTATTGATGGAATTTTTATAAAATCTTTAGAAATAATTTCAGAAACATAAAAACATGCTATTCCCAGAAAAACAAGCCACATTAGTGAATTCATATCCATGCCCTGATCTTTGGTTTTTACTTCAATATGATTTTCATTTTTAAACTTAAAATTCCTATTATTTTTCCAAACAGTATTTAAAATTCTAGGAAAAGTTAAAGTAATTATAATCCATAAAGTGGTTATTACATTGTCAACTGCAATTGTACCTGCATATAATGTTCCTTTTTTTTGAAATTCAAACTCTAAAGCTACAGCATTAAAGTTGACACTACCTCCCGTGTAAGTACCGGTTAACATTCCAGCAATAACTCTCCCGTCTTCACCCAAAATTATATCAGGTGAAAACAATTTCCATGATAATAAAATACCTATAGTAGTTGATAATGACCCTATTATAAAAAGACCAATCATTGGTAATCCTGCATTTTTTATGGTATTTAAATTAACATTTAACAATAAGTAAAAAATAGATATTGGAGCTAAATACTTAAAAATAATATCATATAATTCGATGCTATTTGATGCCGATGGTATGATTTTGAAATTGGCTAAAACTGCAGTAATTAGAATAACAATCAAAGCTGGACCAAATTGTTTTCCAGTTTTTGTTTTACCAATATACACAGCTAAAATAACTGAAAGACTTAATATTGAAATAACATAAATTGGATTTCTTATTATATCCATGATTGAATTTCTAAATTTAAATGATTAAAAATTATTATATAAATAAAAAACAAAAATTTATAAATTTAAAAGATGGAGTTTTATATTAATTAAATTTAATATCTTAAATTTTAATCTAAGAACTATATATTAGTAATTGACGTGAATAAAAGCACAACAAATTCATTTTCAATATTTAAAAACATATTATTTAATTTTAGGAATATGAAAAAAATAAATCTTTTATTTCTGTTTATATTTTTTCTGGCCTTTATTAAATGTAAACAAAATTCGATATCGCCTTTAGAAAAAAGATGGAGTGAACAAAGAGCCTGGGATTGGCAAAAAGAAAATGGGTGGATGGTAGGTACAAACTTTAATCCTAGTAATTCAATAAATCAGTTAGAGTTTTGGCAAGAGGATACTTATGACCTGGTAACTATTGAAAAAGAATTGGAATGGAGTGCAGAACTAGGGATGAATTTGCATCGCGTTTATTTACATAATCTTTTATGGGATCAAGATTCGCTGGGTTTTTTAAAACGTATAGAAAATTATTTGAAAATAGCCGATAATAATAATATTAAAACCCTTTTTGTTTTATTTGACGATTGTTGGCATCCTGCACCAAAACTTGGGAAACAACCAGACCCTACACCTTTTGTTCACAATTCACAGTGGGTTCAAGCTCCTGGAGCACTAATTCTTGGGGATAGTTTACGCCATAAAGAATTAAAAAGCTACGTTAAAGGAGTAATATCAAATTTTGCTGATGATAAAAGAGTAGTTGGTTGGGACATTTACAATGAACCGGGAAATGAAGCTCTAAACTTAAAAGGTCACAACAAGTTTGAAATTAAAGAAAATAAACACATTTATACATTATCACTAATAAAAAAAGCTTTTAAGTGGGCTAGGGAGGTAAATCCATCTCAACCAATGACTTCATGTATATGGAAAGCATCGGGAGAGGATAAAAATTGGTCAAAACTAGATAGTCTATCAGATCTTTCTCGATTTGCAATATCAAATTCAGATGTAATTTCATTCCATACTTATGGGAATATTGAAGAAATGAGGCTGAGAGTTGAACAATTAGAAAAATATAATCGTCCCATATTGTGTACAGAATATTTGGCTAGAGGTCAAGGAAGTACTTTTCAAGAAATTTTACCACTTTTAAAAGAAAAGCAGATTTCAGCAATTAATTGGGGGTTTGTTGCTGGAAAAACTAATACCATATTTCCTTGGTCCTCATGGGAAGAAGAATTTGATTCTCTACCCAAAATCTGGCATCATGATGTTTATTTACCAGATAAGACTCCATATGATCAAAATGAAATTGATTTTATAAAAGAAATATTAATTGATTAAATGTCATTAATTTAAAATAAGGTTCAGGAGAACAAACAACATAAATACTAAAGATACCAAGACCCTGGAAGTATAACTATGATTTTTTTAAAAATGGATTAGAAAAAAAAACATATCCAAAAGACAACGTAAAAAGACAATAAATTATAGTATAAGAAATAATTAGCTGAAGATTATTTTCCAATTTGAAAACTAATTTTAACATTGCCATTGAAGCAGTTAAAAAATGAAGTGTGTTTCCAATAAGAAGAGGTTTGTTATAAATTCCACCTATTAAACTATTTTTTGACATCCAATTTATATAACTAAAACCCAAATATAGTGCCCCTAAAATCTGTAGAGTTAAAATAGAAAAATGATTATCATCATTGATAAGTAAAACAGAAATTTCATTAGGGAAAAAAGTAAATCCAAACCCACTTATAGCTAAGAATATAGCACTTGTTATCATTAAAGTATTTGTGAATTTTCTCTGAAAAGAATTTTCTTCGTTGTATTGTTTCATTATAAAAGGATGAATTTAAGTTAGCACAGACTAACTCTTTGATTAATAAAATAGAGTTTATATTAAAGCTAAAATATAAATTAAAATATATACAAGAGAGTTTTACTAAGATGGATTAAATGGTTTGGAATAAAATCTATTACTTAAACACTTTGATTAAAAAGTAAATACCCAATAAACTTAAACCTGAAATAAGTAAATATTGAGCATATTGCCAAGACATAAGTTTAAATAGAATAGCAAATGAAGTAATCGAAAGTCCTAGATATTTAATTTTTTTCAACATGTTAATCAAGTTTATTTATTAAAATGTGTTAGCACAAAGCTCTATCCTCCTATATAAAAGAACCTTTGTGATATCAATAGTTTACAAATATAAAATTTTCAATATTGGAAAGAATTATAATGATAAAAATAAAAGACAACTTTATAAAAT
>NZFW01000038.1 GCA_002690805.1 Flavobacteriaceae bacterium | reverse complement strand
AGATAAATTTATTTAGAAATAACATTTTCAATTTAATAGAGACAAATATTGTTGGAAGAAAAACTAATGGTCAAACCATATATAGTTATTCAAATGTAAATAAAGCATTTACTCAGGGGATAGAAATTCAGGGAAGCTGGAACCCTATCAAAAAACTAAGCATAAAAGGAGGGTACCAACTGCTGTATGCAAAAGATCTTGAGGCTATAGAAAAATTTAAATCTGGAACTGTGTATGCAAGAGATAGAATTACTAAACAATCTTTCGAACTAAAACCAAATCATTATTTTGGGCTTTATGGAAGATCAAGACATCAATTTAATTTAAATGTAAACTATTTTATGAATCAAAATAAAGACAATATAAACTTCAGGATAAACTACCGTGGAAAGTATGCATTAGTAGATTCTAACAACAACTCTTATCTTGACAGATATGATGATTTTATAAATAGACATATTATAACCAATATATCATATAATAAATTCGTAACTAAGAACATTGGAATACAAATATTTATAAAAAACATCTTAGGATATAAAGACGTCGATAACTTGCTTAATATACCAGGGAGAATTTATTCATTTAAGTTAAAATTTAATAAATAAATTTATTTTGATTTAATATTGTAAAAAAATTGAAAATGAAAAATATAAAAATCATACTAATTAGTCTTTTTATTTTATCGTGTGGGCCTGAAGATCCAGTTTTTGAACCAATAGAAGTTATGATTGTAACCAATTTACATTCTCCAACTACTTCAGAGCCTGGACAACCGCCTTCTGGAAAGTTTGTGAAATTCAGTTTTGCAAAACAAACTATTGTTACGGGGGATGACTGGGATGTTGCCTTTAGAGCAACAACTATACTAGTAAATGGTGGTTTCTCTGGTGGTCAAGATGAACCTTCTAGAACCGGCTTGGGTGGTGGTTATGTTACAGTTGGAAACTATGGTAGCATAAAGTCTGCTGATGAAAGTCTAATAGAACAAGATTCCGAAACCAATAAAGCAATTAAACTCGGAAGTGGGAACGGATGGTATAATTATGATTCACAAACTCACCTAATTACTCCAATTGCTGGGAGAACATTAGTTTTTAAAACGCATAATGGAAGGTATGCTAAAATGCAAATTATGAGTTACTACAAAGACTCTCCAGAAACTCCTAACGCATTCAGCAGTCAGTCTCAATATTATACTTTTAATTATACTTATCAGCCTAACGAAGGTGTTACTACTTTTGACTAGAGTTTTTTTAAAATATACTTTTTATATATTTTAATAAAAATTGAAAGTAATATTCCTATCAAAATAAAAACAGCAGTGAAATAGATCCAGGAAACTTGAGTTTTTAAAGTTGCTATTGATATAATTGAAATCAAAAACAAAGTTGCACCTTCACTAAAAAATCTTAAATTATCTACACTAATTGTTAATCTTCCTTTCTTCATATCATTTAAAAACTTTTGACATAGAAAAACATAAATTAATAGTAATAAAACTAAAATTAATTTTATTTTCATCCACAAAGAATCTAGCAGTCCCGTATTAGAATAAATCATAGAAAAACCAAAAGTAGAAGTCAATAATACTGAAGGCCATATAATTATATTCATAACTCTTTGAGCCATAATTATAAATTGAGACTGCAATACATTCTTGTCGTTTTTATTTCTTGATTCAGCTTCTTTATAGTAAATAAAAATCCTTCCAATATAAAAAAGTCCAGCAAACCAACAGACAACAAAAATTATATGAATAGACTTTAATATTAAAT
This sequence comes from Flavobacteriaceae bacterium, assembly GCA_002690805.1. Lineage (GTDB taxonomy): Bacteria > Bacteroidota > Bacteroidia > Flavobacteriales > Flavobacteriaceae > Marivariicella. The sequence continues at coordinate 6,760 of NZFW01000038.1, read as the reverse complement.
AATTCATTGTCTACTTTTTACCCAATTTGATATAACANTAGACCATTCATCGCTATCATTTAGACAAGGGATATAATGAAAAGACTCTCCTCCAGCCTCAATAAACTCTTCTTTTCCTTCCATAGCAATTTCNTCTAATGTCTCAAGGCAATCAGTCACAAAAGCTGGTGTNATAATAACAAGTCTTTTTTTNCCNTCTTTTGGNAATCTTTCNAACTCNGAATCTGTATATGGTTTTAACCAAGGTTGNAGAGGAAGCCTAGACTGNAAGGCNTTACTATATTTATCANTTGGAATATTTANCTTTTTNACAATCAANTCTGTCGTCTTAAATACTTGATGCCTATAACATTTAGCNTGGGCATCTGAGTCTACAGAACAACAATTAGCAACTTTTAAACAATGACTNTTTGTGATATCAGAGATCTTGATATGNCTTTCAGGTATTCCATGATATGAAAATAAAATATGATCATATTTAATTCCCTTTAAATTCTTAGAAATATTATTACACATAACATTAATATATTGTTTTTCATCATAAAAAGGTGGTATAACTGATTGTTTTAATATTGGGAAACAATCTTTTATTTCATCCTTCACTTTCTCTACAACAGTCTCATAAGAAGACATTGCATAATGTGGATATAGAGGAAGAACAATGACTTCATTAACCCCTTTATCTACAAGTTTTTTTAATCCTTTTTTTATAGATATGGACCCATATCTCATAGCTAGTGAAACTGGTATATCTATTTTTTTTTTGACATTATTAAAAAGCTTTTTAGATAATACTATCAAAGGAGAACCTTCCTTCCACCATATCTTTTTATAGGCTTCTGCTGATTTTTTTGGTCTTGTATTTAATATAATTCCCTTAACTAATAACCATCTAAAAAAATAATTGTACTCAATAACTCTACCATCCATAAGAAATTCATCAAGATATTTTTTTACATCTTTAACAGATGTACTATCTGGTGAACCGAGATTAATCATCAACAACCCTTTCATAAATTATATTGTTTTGGAATAGGTGCCAATTTTCTTTTTAATAAGAGGGTCAAAACACATAGATATGTTTCTTGTGACCAATCTACCTTTCTTGTGAACTATAACTTTATTATCAGTGATATCTAAAAGGTTATCATCTATAAAATCATTAAATTTTGATTTTGAGAAATCTAAAATTTGATATAATTCATCAATAGAAACATCAAAATAATTTGACACTTCTTTTAAATCAACAAAATAATTACACATTATAGAATTGATTACATATCTAATTATTTTCTCATCTTTATTTAGAGAGTACCCCCTAAGAACAGCAAGATTATTTTTCTCGATGCTATCAATATATTTTGAGGTGTTTTTAATATTTTGACTATATGAAGAGTCAAGCTGAGAAATTGATGAGGCACCAAACCCATAAACCTGGCCCGTAGTCTCCCTTGTACAATATCCTTGAAAGTTTCTATGTAATTTTTTTTCATTTAACGCTACGGCAAATTCATCAGAAGGCTTTGAATAATGGTCCATACCAACTGAAATGTACCCTGCGTCTGTTAATTGAGTAAAGGAATTTTCATACATTTTAGCTTTACTTTCAGAGGAGGGGAAACCAATTTCTTCAAGCACCTTCTGCCTTGGGAGAACTGAGGGAACGTGTGCATAAGAAAAGGTTACTATTCTGTCTGTGTCTAACTTAATAGCTCTTGAAACAGTTTTTATAAAACTTTCTTCTGTTTGTAGTGGAAGGCCATAAACTAAATCAATATTAGTGCCCGTAAATCCTTCATCTTTTATTTTCTTTATTATTTCTTCGATAGGTCTTTTAGAGGGTCTTCTATTTATGGCTTCTAAAACATCTTTTCTGAAATCTTGAATACCTAGAGATATTCTATTAAAACCAAAACTCTTAAGTTTTTCGATATGACTAAATTCTAAATGAGCTGGATTACATTCGATTGCCATCTCATAATTGGAGGAAAAATCAAATCTTGATTTTAGTTTAGATGTTATTTTTTCAATGAATTTATATGATATAGCATTTGGTGTACCTCCCCCCCAATGAACCTGTGTTAACTTACGGTTAGGATCTATTCTATCAGCAACAAAATCAATTTCTTTTAAGACAGCATCCACATACCTTTCAAGAAATGGACGTGAAAATCCTGTTTCTGTAGTACACCCACAAAAATGACAAATCTGCGGACAAAAAGGAACGTGAATATAAACTGAAACACTTTCGGGCTTTTCCTGATTAGAAATTTCAATACTCTTAATATAATCTTCATTCCCATAACTTTCTGTAAAAAAAGTTGCAGGGGGATACGATGTATATCTAGGCCCTGACTCGTTGTATTTTTTAATTAACTTTTTGTAATCTTCAATCATTATCTATTCCAATTAGTCTCTTTAATCCATTCTACTACATACTTTACTTTTATATAGTCTATATCTGGCAAGAAACCGTGTCCTAAATTAAATACCCAGTCATAATTCTTTTCACCAAAAGTAACCAAGCTATTTAAATATTTATTTATTTCTTCATTTGATGAGTAAAACAATCTGGGATTCATATTCCCTTGTATACCCACCTTCTTGTCTACAATCTCTCTAGCGTATTCAAGAGATAGATTCCAGTCTATACTAACATAATCACATATATCTTTATTTATATACTTTAATCCATCATTAAAGTTTTTTGGGAAAAAAATTGTAGGGACATTCTTATTTCTCGCTACATCTAATATTTTAATAGAAAATGGCAGAATTAATTCTTTATACAAAGAAGAAGGTATGATTCCACAATAAGTTTCAAATAATTGAAAACAATCTATACCGGAGTCTATTTGACCCTTAACATATTCAACTGATGCTTCAGTTATTTGTTCAAGAATTTTTAGACTCTCTTTCTTATTTGAATAGAAGAATTTTAGAGCATTATTAAAGCTTTTATCTTTTTCATTGCCCCTAAACATAAAAAGAAAAGTGGTTAAGGGTCCTCCACAAAACCCAATTAGAGGGATTGAAGAATTATCTTTTTTAATCTGTTTAATATTAGAATACACATGATTTAACTTTGATGGATCAAATGAAAAAGAATTAGACCCACTCTTAACAATTGGATTATAAAATTTAGGACCGTTATCAGTAAACTCTAAATTCATTCCCATAGATTCAGGAATAATTAAAATATCAGAAAATAGTATAGCAGCGTCTACACCTAAATCATTAATAGGCATTAGAGTTACCTTTGATGCTAGGTCCTTGTTTTTCATTAAGCTATCAAAATTATGAGTAAGCTTAAGCTTTTGATAAGATGGTAATATTCTGCCAGCCTGACGCATAAACCAAACTGGAGGTCTATTGGTTTTTTTACCTGATAAAGTATCTAAAAAAATAGAATTACTCATTTTAAATTATTTAAAGCTATTTTATTAGAGTGGATAATTTTATCAATATCATCATTGGTTAGAGAAGTTGAAAAAAAGCAACACTCATATTGTGAAGGAGGCAAATAAACTCCCATATCTAACATTGATTTGAAATAATTAGAATATTTATCTGTGTCACAACTTAAAGCATCTTCAAAATTACAAACATTATCGCTATCTGTAAAAAACAATGTCATCATAGAGCCCACCCTGTTTATTATAGCTTTTGTATTTGTCTCTTCTATATTTCTAAGAAAACCCTTATGAATTTTTAATGAAACTTTTTCTAATATGTCAAAAGTTTCGTGGTTTAATCTTTTTAAGACTGAAAGTCCCGCGTTCATAGCTAATGGGTTGCCAGAGAGTGTGCCGGCTTGGTAAACAGGGCCTTGAGGTGCAAGATAATCCATAATTTTTTTACTACCTCCATAAGCACCAACAGGTAACCCTCCTCCTATAACTTTTCCTAATGTTGTAATATCCGGTTTGACATTATACAGTTCCTGAGCTCCCCCCTGGGCAACTCTAAAACCAGTCATAACCTCATCAAAAATTAAGAGACACTCATATTCTAAAGATAATTCTCTTAGTCCTTTTAAAAACCTATTATCTGGAGTAACCAACCCCATATTTCCTGCTATAGGCTCAACTATAATTGCAGCAACATTATCTATGTTTTCTTTTAGAACTTTTTCAACTGAATTTTTATCATTATATGTAGCAATTAAAGTATCTCTAGCGGTGTTTTTTGTGACACCTGGACTATCTGGGAGACCCAAAGTTAAAGCTCCAGATCCTGCCTTTATTAAAAAACTGTCCCCGTGTCCATGGTAATTACCCGCAAACTTTATAATTAATTCTTTTTTTGTATAACCCCTAGCTAATCGTATTGCACTCATAGTAGCTTCTGTTCCAGAATTGACCATTCTAACGCTTTCTATTGAAGGAACCATTTGAACAATTTTTTCAGCAATTTCAGTTTCAATTAAAGTTGGAGCTCCATAAGTTGTCCCTTTTTCAGAACAAAAATTAATAGCAGATACTGTTTCTTTGTCTGAATGACCAAAAATTAGGGGACCCCAAGAAGAAACGCAATCAATATATTTATTTCCATCAATATCATATAGTTTACTGCCTTTACCTCTTTCAAAAAAAACAGGATCACATCCTACACTCTTGAAGGCTCTTACTGGAGAATTGACACCCCCAGGAATCACTTTTGAAGACTCTTGAAATGCCTTTATGCTTTTTTTATACATTATTTTTTATTTTATCAGCAATTTCAAGTGCGTGATATGTAATAATTGCTGTTGCGCCAGCTCTTTTCATAGACATTAAAATTTCTAAAGTAATATCTAATCTATCTACCCATTCTCTCTCGGAAGCAGCAGCTACCATTGAGTATTCTCCACTTACATTGTATGCTATTATTGGTATATTAAATTTTGATTTTATTTTATTTATAATATCTAAATATGATAAGGCTGGCTTAATAATTATAGCATCAGCACCTTCTTTAATATCCGACTCAGCCTCACGTATAGCTTCAATAGAATTTTTAAAATTCATTTGATAAGATTTTCTGTCTCCTAGCTTAGGTGAATTATTTGCTGCATCTCTAAAAGGTCCATAAAAAGCCGATGCATACTTTATACTATATGAAAAAATAGGAGTTTTTTCATATCCGTTTTTATCTAAAGATTGTCTAATATGTAATACCCTTCCGTCCATCATATCAGATGGAGCTAATATATCTGCCCCTGCCTTAACTAATGATAGTGCCTGCTTAGATAAGTTTACTAAAGTTTTATCATTATGAACATCATCATCAACCAAGGTCCCACAATGCCCGTGAGTAGTATACTGACAGTTACATAAGTCTACAATTAACAAGATCTCTGGATATTCTTTTTTTATAAATTTAATTGCATTTTGAACTATGCCATTATCATCACAACTAACCAAGCCTTCTTCATCTTTACCTATTGGTACTCCAAAAAGCAAAATACTTTTTATGCCTTTAGAAATTATTTGTTTAAATAGATCTGGGAGTTTATCGATTGAGAATTGATACTGACCAGGCATAGACGATACTTCCCTTTTGATGTTTGAACCTTCACAAACAAAAACAGGAAAAATAAAGTCTTCAACTCTTAAATGAACATCTTCAACCATCTCTCTAAGAGTTTTATTATATCTTAACCTTCTAAGTCTTGTGTTTGGATAACTCATTATTAATCTTTAATTAAATAAGATATTATTGAATCTGCAATACCTTCATAGCTTTGCATTTTAGAAGTAACAATTGGTTCATAACCTCTATCTTTAATAAAAGAAGAAGTAGAGTTCCCTATACTAATAATAGAAGTTTTTTTTACATCATATAGTTTATCAAATGAAAGAAATCCAGATGAGCTAGTAAAAACTGTATAGGTCTTTTTTTTAGATAATAATTCTTCTAATTCTCTATTCACAATTTTTATGAGTTTAGTATTATAGGCAACAAATTTCGTTAAATAACAAAACATTTTTAGATTTTCGAACAAGTAATTTGCTGCTAAGTTTCCTTGAATAAGCATAACCTTTTTTTTATTGAGAGTCTTAATTTTTTTCAACTCATCAACCATCAAGTGAGAATAACTCCTTTTAGCAGTAAATACAGGCTTAATATTAAGTTTTTTTAAAACTAATTCAGTTTTAGAACCAATACATATTGTTTTTAAATTTGATAAACTCTGTGACTTAATAAACTTATTTTCAAAAAAGTGTTTAACCCCATTTTTAGAAGTGAATATATAATACTCATAATCGTCTAGAGAAAAATGATTTTTAACTTTATTCGTTACAGTTTTAATCATTGGGAAATGAAACGTTTTGATTCCTTTTTGATGCAATGAATTAAACCCATCTACTTCTCCTTCATTTGTTAAAATAACATTAAAATCCATATTTTATACTCTATTTGGAACGTGAATCGGCGAGTATGTTATGTCCACCACTATTTAGAATAGAATGAGCAAGATCAACACCAATATTAGAATTATTATACTCTCTTTTAAGTTCTTTGGTTATACTTTTTTTACCATCTAAAGATAAAATAGAACCCTTTAAGGTTATGGTGTTTTTTTCAATTTTTGCATATGCTCCAATTGGAGAGGTACATCCACCCATTAAAGTTTTTAAGAAGAGTCTTTCCTGAGAAACACAAAGTCTAGTGTTTAGGTGATCTAATTTACTTATCAATTCTTTTATTTTTCCAGAATTTCTTGTTTCTACTGCAATTGCACCTTGGGCAGGTGCGTTAAGCATTTCCTCTTCAT
>NZFW01000037.1 GCA_002690805.1 Flavobacteriaceae bacterium | reverse complement strand
TACTTATAGTATTTTCTTGTACCAAGGATGAACCGCCAAGGTTTTTATTATCTATTTCTGCCAGTGTTGGAGGATCAGTAAGTACAACAGGAGGAGAGTATGCTGAAGGAAAATCAGTTACCATTACAGCTACTGCAGATCCAGAATATCAGTTTGTTAACTGGTCAAATGGATCTACACAAAACCCACTCACTATAACGGTAATGAACGATCAGTTGTTGTCAGCTAATTTTGCTAAAGTAAAGTATGGTTTGACACTCTCCACAGAAGGAGAAGGGAGTATCAGTGAAGAACTTATCTCATCGGGAAGATCAGATTATAATTCTGGAAGTGTCGTTAGGCTTACAGCCACCCCGGGTGAAGGATATTCCTTTTCTGGATGGAGTGGTGATATAACCTCTACTGACAATCCATTAGAGATAGAGATTAATTCATCGAAAAGTATTACTGCAGTCTTTGAGTTAATTGTAGTTAATCTTGAAATAGAAGTGGATGGAGATGGAGAAGTATTAGAGGAGTTAGTTACCTCCCGAGGTACAGACTATTATTATGGAGATACTGTTACGCTAACCCCACAAGCGGCAGAAGGATCTGGGTTTGTTTCCTGGGGTGGAGATATCGGGGATGCAGATCCTACTCAAATTCCCCTTGAGTTAACACTAACAGAATCAAAAACAATACAGGCAAACTTTGAGTACGATTTATTTGATAGAGTAGTAGGAAAATGGAAGATCAGAAAGAGAACACAAAATAAACAATCTTGGGGAGCATATAGTATGACATTTAGAAGAAATTATAGTTATACTGTAAATACATTTTCAGGTCAAGTAGATGGAACTTTTGATGTAAAGTCTAATACTGAATTAGAACTAGTTGGTTATGGAACAATAAGTAATATTGAGCTTACTCAAAATGTAACAACTAGCTCCTGGAGTAATTTTAATTTTGCTATTAGTGTAACCGGAGGGTTTCAAGGAACAGTGGAGAGTGAAGAAGATGATGATTATCAAGAAGGAGCAGGAATTTACTTGGGGTCTAATGGAGTGACAGTTCGATGTGATGAATCAAATATTGGAGATACTGGAATTATAGGAGATAAGGAATATACTGTAGTAGACGGAGCAACTTTAAGAACAATGGTTGCAAATGATGAGGATGTTACTTGTGTGTGTACTTCCTATGTTACTGATATGAGTTACCTTTTTATTGGATCTGTGGAAAATCCAAATACATTTAACCAAGACATAAGTAGCTGGGACACATCAAATGTAACCGATATGGGTTGGATGTTTGATTTAGCAATTGAATTTAATCAGGATATTAGTTACTGGAATACATCTAGTGTAGAAGTTATGTCAAATATGTTAGCTAACACAAATAAGTTTAATCGTGATATAGGAGGCTGGGACACATCAAGTGTAATCAAAATGGATGATATGTTTTATGGCACATATATTTTCAATCAAGATATTGGAGACTGGAATACTTCAAAAGTTATAGATATGGAAAAAATGTTTAAAGGCGCAATTTCTTTCAATCAAGATATTGGAAATTGGGATACTTCGAGTGTAACAAATATGGGTCAAATGTTTGAAGACGCTTCTGCTTTTAATCAAAACATTGGGTCGTGGAATACATCAAATGTAATTTATATGAATAATATGTTTTCTAATTGTCCTTTTAATCAAGATATAGGAGATTGGGATACATCAAGTGTAACCGGTATGTCTTTTATGTTCAAAGGTTTTGGAGGAACCTCATTATTTAACCAAAACATAGGTAATTGGAATACTTCTAATGTTACTAAAATGGAATATATGTTTGCAGGTAGTTTGTTTAATCAAAATATTGGTAATTGGGATGTTTCAAATGTTACAAGTATGAAGGGGATGTTTACTCAAGGAACAGCTTTTAATCAAGATATAGGGAGTTGGAATACCTCGAATGTGACTGATATGAGTTTTATGTTTGAAGACTTGTCCTTCTTTAATCAAGATTTAGGCAATTGGAACACCTCGAAAGTTACTCAAATGGACTATATGTTCAAAGGCACAGCTGCTTTTAATCAAGATATTGGAAATTGGGATGTATCTAGTGTGACTAGTATGGATTGGATGTTTGGTTCTCAATTTGATATTCCAAATGTATTCAATCAAGATCTTACTGGATGGTGTGTTACTAATATAACGTCTGAACCAGATAACTTTACTAATCTTTCTGCACTCACAGATGAAAATAAGCCTATTTGGGGAACATGTCCAGAAGAGGGAAGTGATTCAAATAATGATATTTACTTAGATACTAATGGTGTTACTGTAAAATGTCCAAATGCTGAAATTGGTTTTACTAAAACTATAGGAGATAAAGAATACACGGTAGTGGATGAAGCAACTTTAAGAACAATGGTTGCAAATGATGAGGATGTTACTTGTGTGTGTACTTCCTATGTGACCGATATGAGTCAAATTTTTGAAGATAAAACAGAGTTTGATCAAGACATAAGTAGTTGGGACACCTCAAATGTTACTTCTATGATTGAAATGTTTGTAAATGCAAGATCATTTGATCAAGACATTGGTAATTGGGATACATCAAGTGTGATTAGTATGAGTGGCACAATGTCAGGCACAGCATCATTTAATCAAGATATAGGAAGCTGGGATACTTCTGGTGTTTTGGATATGAAAGAGATGTTTTGGGGGGCATCTTCATTTAATCAAAATATAGAATATTGGGATGTTTCAAGCGTTACAACTATGAAGCAAATGTTTATGGTTGCAAGTGCATTCAATCAGGGTATTGGGGATTGGAATACTTCTAGTGTGACTGATATGGGTTATATGTTTCATAGAGCAGGTGCTTTTAATCAGGATATTTATAATTGGGATGTGTCTAGAGTGACTGATATGACCGGTATGTTTGGTAATGGGACTTTATTTAATCAAGATATAGGAGGTTGGGATGTTTCAAGCGTTACAACTATGAGGCAAATGTTTGCTTCAAATTCAGCATTTAATCAAGACATAGGAGGTTGGGATGTTTCAAGTGTGACTAATATGTATTTTATGTTTACTAATGCTGATGCATTTAATCAATATATAGGAGGATGGAATACTTCTAGTGTGACTGATATGGGTTATATGTTTTATAGCGCTGATGCTTTTAACCAAGACTTATCTGGATGGTGCGTTACAAATATTACATCAGAACCAGAAAATTTTGTAACAAATTCAAATCTAACCGATGCTAACAAACCAATCTGGGGAAGATGTCCAAAGTCATTTAGTATAAATGTTACAGCATCTAGTAGCTCTAATTATACGTTAAGTGGAACAGATAGAAATGGAAATATATCAGGAAATGATCCAAACTTAACTTTTGAAGTAGGAGATACTATTAATTTTGAAGTGAATGCCTCTGGCCATCCTTTTTACCTCAAAACCTCAGCTGGAACTGGTACTGGAAATCAGATAAGTGGAATAACCAACAACGGAACAACTAATCAAACTATAAGCTGGACACCAACTTCAACAGGAACATTTTATTATCAGTGTTCACTTCACGGAGGAATGGTTGGAACAATTACAATTCAATAAACGGGCAATCTCTTTCTTTTAAAATCGGGTATTAGTTATCTTTAAGAGTATGAAAAAAATCATTATTTGTTTGTGTCTAATATTTACATGTAATTCTTGTAAAGGAGGTAAAAAAATTAAAAAGGCAAACTCTACTATTATTTCTAAAGATGATTATTCTGAAAAACTTTATGGTTTTTGGTTAGGACAATGCATTGCAAACTGGACAGGTCTGGTTACAGAAATGGATAAAATTGGAAATATAGGTGAAATAAAAACAGGAGATTTTTATACAAGAGAAGATTGGGGTAAAAAAGATTTACCAAGCATATGGGGAGAGGGTATGCCAAGTGATTTATCAGAAAATATAGACTTTGTTTTGAGAGATTCTACAGAGGTTTGGGGGGCAGATGATGATACAGATATAGAATACATTTATCAGCATTTGTTATTTGAAAATGAGACGGCCATTTTAACACCAAAAATGATACGAGATGGATGGATAAAACACATCAAACATGAAGAAGAGAACTTCCTCTGGGTTTCAAATCAAAAAGCATTTGATTTAATGAAAGAAGGAATTCTTCCTCCAGAGACAAGTAACCAAAGAAATAATGAGCATTTCAATATGATAGATGCACAATTAACAACTGAAATATTTGGATTATTCTCCCCAACAAGACCAGAATTCGCACTCAAAATGTCTTTTCTTCCAATTAGAACTACTGCACAAAAAGACGCAGCTTGGATATCAGAATTTTATGTAACAATGCATTCGCTAGCTTCAAGTATTGATGAAAATCAAGATAAAAAAACACAAATTAATTGGCTGGCTTCTGAGGCAAGAAAAAGACTTCCATCAGATTCTTATGCTTCAAAGATGTATGATTATGTAAAATCTAAATACGAATCAAATATTTCCTGGGAGCAAACTAGAGATTCTATTTATAATAGATACCAAGTTTTAGAAAAAGATGGATATAATATAACTTCCAAAAATATATATTGTAATGGATGTTTTGCCGCAGGGATAAATTATGCAGCAAGCTTGGTAAGTTTATTTTATGGTGAAGGAGATTTTAAACAAACCATAAAAATAGGAACTTTGTGTGGCTGGGATTCTGATAATCCAACCGCAACCTGGGGAGGATTATTAGGTTTTATTTACGGTAAAAAAAAAATAGAAGCAATGTTCCCAATTCAACTGTCTAATAAGTTTAATATTCACAGAACTAGGGAAGGTTTTAAAAATAATGGAATAGATACTTTTGAAGACATGGCAGCAAAAGGTATATCTATTGTTGAAAGGGTTATTACCAATAATTTAGATGGAACAAGTGAAAACAATTTTTGGATCATCCCTAAAAAGAAATAAATGTTAGCTCAAATTTTTATGAATAAAACAAAATTCTTTTTAAACCTGACAATATTATTTTTTGCTTTTAAATCATATTCAAATCCTTCCGATACATTAAATATAATGACTTATAATATTCGTTTAGATGTTAAAAGTGATGGAGTTAATCAATGGAATAACAGAAAAGAAGGAATTGTTTCCATAATTAAAGAAGAAAAACCAGATGTTTTTGGAATACAAGAAGGGTTACCGCATCAAATAGATTATTTATCAAATCAATTGGATGAATATACTGTGATTGGTGAAGGAAGAGATGGAGGAAATAATGGTGAATATTCGGCTATTTATTATAAAAATAAAAAATTTAAGCTACTAAAGACTGAAACCTTCTGGCTTTCAGAAACTCCTGAATATCCATCAATTGGATGGGATGCTGCTTTAAATAGAATTGCAACTGTTGGAGTTTTTGTAACAGTAAATTCAAATAAAAAAATGATAGTTTATAATTCTCATTTTGACCACATTGGCAAAGTTTCTAGAGAGAAATCTGTAAATGTTATATTAAATCATATTAGTGAAAATGATTTTACAAATCATCCAATCGTTGTAATGGGAGACTTCAATGCAGCTCCTGAAGATATACCGATTAAATTATTGTCTAAATATCTTGATGATTCATTTAATATCTCTTCTAAAAATAAACCTCAGGGAACGTTCAATGCTTTTGAATTAAAAAGTAAACTAACAAAAAGAATAGATTACATTTTTACTAAAAATATTGAGGTTTTTAAATTTAAACATATACATAAAAAATTACCAAATACACTTTGGCCTTCTGACCACCTTCCTGTTTTTATCTCTGTAAGTCTATAGAATTAAAAAAAAACATTCTTAGTAAAGTAAAAAATAAGATTAAAAATTTTCAAAAATAATATCAAAGCATAAGCATGTCTTGTTAATCAATTTAAGAGTCTTCTTTGTATCTTGCGCTTTGTCAAATTTAAATTAATAAAAATGAAAAATATATGTTTACTTCTTCTTTTGTTTTCCTCATTTGTAAATGGTCAAGAATGGGTAACCCCTGTAATTGATGGCTACGGAAAAATTAAGTATTCAAAAAATGTTGCGGTTCAACCTGATAATAATTTAGAATATAAAGTTGTTTATAAAATTACAACTAGTGAAATGAGAGAGGGAATAAATAAAGGATTAAATAGTATAGCTCATGCAATAAACATGCTTGGGTGTAAAAATATTTTAAAGGATGATGTTAAAATTGCTGCGACTATTCAAGGACCTGCAACTTCGTTAATATTGACAGATGAAGCATATCAAAAAAAATTTGGGAAAAACAACCCAAATACAGAGGTTATAGAATTATTATCTCAGTATGGAGTTGAGCTATTCGTTTGTTCTCAAGCTACCGCTTATAAGAAAATAGACGTAATAGATATCAATAAAAATATTACTGAGGCTCTCTCTGGCTCAAGTGTACTAATTAATTATCAATTAAATGGATATGCTTTAATGCAGTAGTATATATAGCCCAAACCTTTTGGAACTATAAGCCTCTTCTTAAATTCTTTTAAAAAACAATTTTTTTAAAACTAAAAAAACTAATGATATCCATTTTAAACAAAAAAGATATTAAAAACACGCTCTTAATTGTATTGGCATTTTTATCAATATATATTATTTGGGGTTCTACATATTTATTTAATAAAATTGCATTAAATGAAATTGCGCCTCTTTTATTAGCCTCAATTCGTTTTACCATTTCAGCGGCTTTGATTTTTATTCTTTCTAAACTACTGGGATTATCGATAAAGATAAACCTAAAACAGGCTCTTAATTGTTGTTTAGCTGGATTTTTATTTTTAGGCTTTGGTAATGGTGCGCTTGTTTGGTCTTTACAATATATTGATTCAAGTTTAGCTGCACTTGAAACATCTTTACAGCCTCTTGTTGTATTAATTTTGATGAGAATATTTGAAGGTAAAAAAATAAGTTTTTTATCATTTATCGGGGTTTTATTAGGTTTTTTTGGAATGTTTTTATTAGTTAATCAAAATGAAATTATTGGAAATGAGAATTCTTACATTGCAATCTTTATGATTTTTTTATGTATGATAAGCTGGGCATTTGCGAGCTTATTCGTGGCAAAAGCGGAACTTCCAAAAAACTTTTTTGTTAATACTGCTTATCAAATGTTGTTCGCGAGTATTTTTTTATTTGCAGGGAGTATTTTTTTTAATGAAACCTGGTCAAATCCATCAGACTGGAGTAGTTCTGTAAAAGGAGCACTTTTTTTTCTAATTATTTTTGGGAGCATAATAGCATTTACATCATTTAATTTCTTACTCAAAAAAGTTTCACCAGAAAAAGTTTCAACTAGTAATTATATTAATCCCATAGTCGCTGTAATTTTAGGTTGGTATTTTCTTGATGAAAAAATCACCAATCAAACAATTTTAGCCTCTTGTATCTTGCTTCTTGGAGTTTTTTTTATTAATTCCAAGAGAAAACTTGTTATTTTTCAAGCCTATAAGTCAAAATTCAGAAAAATAAAAACTTAAAATAACATGTTAAGATTGTTATCTTTAAACATGAAAAAAAAATGGTTATTATATTCAATTTCAGGACTAACATTACTTGGGCTTGGACTTTGTCTAATTGGAGAGGCTATAATTCTTAAGATTTCAAATGACTTTAACTGGTTTTATATTGGCACAGCTGCCTTAGTCGTTTTTAATTCTGGAATATGTTTTATCGCGGAAGCAACAATTTTATTGATTCAGTTAAGAAAAAAAGACATTGAATAAAAACAACAATAAATTAATTATTCTTTATAATTTTGTGAAAAGTTCATTTTAGTATTTTTGCAATTATTTTAAATTATGAAAGAAATTAAAAGAAGGGAATTTTTAAATAAAACTTGTCCTAATGTTGCAATGGCTATTCTAGGGGTAAGTTTTTTAGAGGCTTGCTCTAAAGATTCTGATGAAGAAGTTATTCCTATTCCAGATACTGATGGAGGATATAAGATTAATGGTAATAATATAGAGATCGATCTTACTCACCCAAACTTTTCTAAATTAGATTCTGCTGGTTGGATGAATTTTACGGAACAAAGAACACTTTTACTCAAATCAGGATCGGCATACTTTGCATTTAACAACTTTTGCCCTCATCAAGGAGCAAGAGATGCATGGTCCTATAATTCATCTGAGAGTAAATTCATATGTGGTAGACATAACAACTCTTATCCGACAGACTGTGTAACTGAGGGAACTAATGGAGGCCCTCTTCAATGTTATACTACTTCTAAATCAGGAAACACTTTAATCGTTACAAAGCCTTAATTGAAAAGTCAACCAAATTCTACTTTATTTTATTTAATTCTATTTAGTATTATCTTTTGTTTAAATCTAAATGCTCAAACAGAAGATGAGCTTTTTAATATGATTACTCCAGATGATGAATCTGAAACAGCTATTCTTCCTGAGAGAATGATTTTTACTCAAAGATTATTGTGGGGACATAAAGGTCTTTTTAGAAAGACTGGAATAGCACCTTTAAATTTGGAAATGAGGGAGAAAGAGCTTAAACTCCGAAAAATAATGCTCAAAACTCACCAGTATATTGGCTACACAACTCTCCTAGCTATGATTGCCCAAGGAATTATTGGAGGCAAGCTTTATAATGGAGAATCTGATCTATATGAAACTCATAAGAGAATGGGAAAAATTGTAAATTTTGGATATTTTACAGGAGCAGGATTGTCATTATTCTCTCCACCCCCTCTTTTAAACCGTAAAGTAAGAAGATTAAACTCAATTAAAGCTCATAAAATCCTTGCAACAATACACTTTTCTGCAATGCTTTCAACAAATTATTTTTCTGATAGAGATAGAGGGGCTCATAAAGCTTCTGCTTATACTCTTTTCGGTAGTTTTGCAGCTGCAGTACTAGTTTTTAAATTTTAATTATGAACAGACTATTTTTTATTTTTTTATTTTTCTCATTTACCTGTTTTTCTCAGAAAAAAAATTCTGATAACTGGATATTAAATTCTGAAGAATCATTTATTACATATGAAGCAAAACACGTACTTCATCAATGGTCAGGACTAAATAAAAATATTAAGGGAGTGCTTATTTTACAGGAAGACGAACCTGTGAAAATTGCTGTTACATCTAATATAAGTGATTTTGACAGCGGAAACTCCTCAAGAGACTCGAATGCTCTAGAAATTTTAGAAGCCCTGGTCTTTCCTCGTGTCAGTTATTTTGGGGAAACCTTTGATCTAGACAATAATAAATTAAATATTTCTGGAAAAATGAAATTCCATGGAATTGAAAAAAACATTGCCATAAAAACATCTTATGAAAAATCGCAAAAAAAAATAGTTCTAAAGGGAAATTTAATAATTAAACCTTCAGATTTTCAAATTAAATTACCAGTTTTTATGCTAGTCAAAATGGAAGATAATCTAATTATTAATTACGAGCTTATTTTTTCAAATTAATAAATATTATATATAAAAAAAGCCTTCATTTAAATGAAGGCTTTTTAGATTGTAATTAGAATATACTATTTTGAATCAACAGCAAGTTGATAAACAACTAAACCAAATCCAATTTTATTGATAGCATCACCAACATTATAGATAACATCCATGTCTAGTCCACCAAAAATTCCGCTGTACCAACCTTCAGTACCAGCCATATATCCAATTGGGTATATAGCCCAACCTACAAGCACAAACCAACAAAGTGTTTTGTGAGCAGCTTGAACAGCACCTCCAGCAGAAGCAGCAAGTTTTGAAGCACCACCAGCCCATATTTCATAAACTATTACGAAATAAGCAGCTCCAGAGATTGCTCCCCATAAAGCAGCTTGACCAGAGTAAACAGTTTCTCCAAGGTATCCTGTTACTAACATTATAACAGATAAAAAGATCATTTTCCACATCAGGGACTTTTGAGCTCCTGCAGCTTTTAGTATCAAATAAAATTCAACACACATTAAAGGTACAGTAAGTACCCAGTCTACATATCTAAAAAAAGTCGGTGACTCTCCAAATGAAGCCCAGTAATCTCTCATGTACCAGTAATGAACGGCAGCTATGAAAGTTATTAAACCTGAAACTAAAATAGAGGTTCTCCATTTAGAATCGAAAGAGCTCATTGATAGGAAGAAAAAAGCTGATGCAGCCATCATGGCCATACAGCCTACAAAAAATGTAAATCCTACATAATCATTTGATGCCATTTTTGAAGCATCAATAAAGAAATTTAATATGTTCATATAATTTTTTTTTAAAGTTTGGAATCCTAAATTTAACAAAAATAAATTAAATCAAATAATTACTGTTATTTATGATGTCAAAAGCAAAGATTATTTCTACAATTTTTATCATTTGTTTATCATTATTTCCACTAAATAATATTGATATAATTATAGCAGTTTTCTTGATTCTTAGCCTTGGACTTGTTCATGGGGCATGTGATATTACTCTTATCTCCACTAAGCTTAATACATCATCTATTAAAATAAAGACAGGGTTTATCATTCTTTATGTTTTTATTGCTTTTTTGTCATTTACAATAGTTTATAGCCTTCCAATAATAGGTTTTATTTCATTTCTATTGATAAGCAGCTATCACTTTGGAGAACAACATTTTCATAAGAAATTATCGAATTCTAAATTGAAATTTTACCACTTTTTATCATACGGATCACTCATCTTTTTAATTATGATAGAAACAAATAAGAAATCAGTATACGAAATACTTAAACCTATTTTAAATATTGAAATGCAGACAGTTCCAATTCAAATGATGCTATATATATTTTCTTCTATAATTATTCTTTTATGGGTAATAGACTATAAAAATCTTAAATTTTCAATACTAAAAGAAATATTTAATCTTATTGTTATATGTGTATTATTCTATGAAACAGGACTTATCGTATCTTTTGCTACATACTTTGTGATATGGCATTCTGTTCCATCCATATACGATCAAATTGAGTTTTTATATAAAAAAGTTAACTTGAAAACTCTTTTACAATACCTTAAAAAAAGTGGATTCTATTGGGCAATATCAATAGCTGGATTAACTATTTTAGTTTTAAAAGGGGATGTTATCGGAGAGAGTTTTTATAGAGTGTCATATTCATTTTTAGTTTCAGTAACGATACCGCACATCCTATTAATGACTAAAATTCTATCAAAATCTAATTAATTAAACCATTTATGTTATATTTTGATAAAAACTCCCAGATAATAGTTGGGGCATCTATATCATACATTTCATAATCTTCTGGACCATTAATTCTTGGCCAACTATGCCCCATTCTGTCTAATAAGTATAATTCAACGGCAACATTATTCTTTCCATTTTCATATGTTTTGTGAACTCCACCATAATCATCATTATTAATATCTATAATTGTATTATCAATTGAGTTTTTGTTACATGAATTAAAATCAACCCAATAATTTATTACATTCTCTATTGGCTCACACCGAGAATCAAGCCCTAAATATGGAACCACATAGTCTTGTAATCCATGAATTTGTAGAATTGGCATAGGACGATCAGGGTTACAAGTCCTGTAATTTTGAGGAGACATTGATCCAGTAACAGATGCAATTGCTGCAATTTTTGAGCTTAAGTTGCAGGCTAGGTTATAACTCATAAATCCACCATTTGACATCCCTGTAGAGTAAACTCTATCGGTATTAATGTTATAATTACTAGAGGACCAGTCGATTAAATCTTCTATAAAAGTTATATCATCTGAAGTGCTTTTTGTTCCAGCATTCTCCCAGCCGACATTCCAGTGAGTTTGCCCTTGCGATGAATATCCATTTATATCGCTTGGTGGAGCAAACCAGAGCGATCCTTGTGGGTATATTACAATAAATCCATTATTATCTGCTATTTCTTTAAAACCAGTATATTCTATGTTAACTCTGGCAAAACTAGTATATCCATGAAGGCTAAATAAAAGGGGGACACGGGAAGTTTGAGTATAAGAATCTGGAACATAAATAATAAATTCTCTGCTAATTTGATTTTTAATCATGGTACAGTTGTATGTATTTTTACCATCTCCTATGTCACAGATCACACCATCTTCTAATAGAGTAGTATCAAGAGAATTTTCTTTATTACATGAAAATATTAGTTGACAGATTAAAGCTATAAATATTTTTTTCTTCACAATAGATATTGGATTTATAAATTCTTTTACAATTATAGTAAAATCAGTATTAAAAATGATCAATAACAGTAATTTATTAAACTGTAGGATTTACTTTTAAACTAAAAGTGTTAAATTTATTTTTTAATCATAAAAACAATAAAATGAGTGAATTAGAAATATTAAATTACCATCAATTAGCATTTGTTGCAAATGCAATTTATTTATTATCATTTACAGTACTAGTATTTATCACTTTTAGGCTTGTAAGGTTTCAAAAAGAGGCTAATTCCAATATTTTTGGAAAAGTTTTGGTTTCTTTATTTGGACTTTGTACAGCATTTTATGGATATACCATCTTTTCTTTTACATATAATTTACAACTTGGACAAGCGTATAGATTATCTGAAATTAAAGCAAATGGAGCGGAATTATCAACAGTTACAGACAGCTTTATTGAATTTATTGGCTATTCAATATCTGACGGATGGCCTCCATCTTTTTCGCCAGAGCCAGCAGCATTAATTTTTATAGTTACTTTCTGTGTAATGATTATTGCTGGAACGTGGATGAACTTGTCAAATAATAAATCTTAAAAGAGCTAATGAAAACTTATTTAAGGGGTTTTTCATTTAAACTTGTAATAATAGTTGGAAAAAAGGTTTTGTGATTAAAATATCTACACCCGGAAGAATTTGCTTTTATGGAGACCATCAAGATTATTTAGGACTCCCAGTAATTTCGGGAACTATTGACAGATATATTTATTTAAAAGCTAACCCAATTGAATCTTCTTTTTTTGAAATTAATCTTCTTGATTTTAATAAATCAATTGAAGTGCCTTTTATTAATGACCCATCAACTATTCAATCAGGGGATTACTTTCGTTCAGGACTTTTTGTTTTAAACAAAGAAGGAATAATTCCAAATCAAGGATATAGGATTGATATCTCTGGAGATCTCCCAATCAATGCTGGCCTTTCCAGTTCGTCCTCACTAGTTGTTGGTTGGATAAAGTTTTTGGTACAAGCTTTTGCCAAAAAAAAAGTAACGGATTTACAAATTGCAAAGTGGGCTGTTGAAGCAGAGGTAGAGTTCTTTAATCAACCTGGAGGTATCATGGATCAGTATACTATAGCTATAGGAGGACTTTTATCAATTGATACTTCGAAAAGGTCATATTTCAATTTAAAAGGGGACTTAGGAAGTTTAATTATAATTAATTCTGGTATTGCAAAGAATACTTTGGGAGTTCTTAAAGATGCCAGATCAAATGCTCAAAAAGCAATTGAAACTGTTCAAAAAATTGATAAAGGCTTTGATATTTTAAAAGCACATAAAAAAGACTATTTAAGATTTAGAGATAAGCTCCCCAGTAAATTACAACCATATTGGAAAGCCGCAATTTTAAATTATATGATTACTAAAAGAGCTATAGAAATATTAAAAACGAATAATCAATCTATTGATGAGCTATCTCAATTAATGAATTCTCATCAAGAATTATTGTGTAATCAAATTCAGAACACCCCTGTAGAAATTCAACATCAGATTAGTCAAGGAATTAAGGCAGGAGCTTATGCAGCTAAAATTGTTGGTTCTGGTGGCGGAGGATGTATTGTAGCTATGATAGATCCAGATAAATATATACAAATTAAAAATGCATTTTTGAAGGCAGGCGCTAAAGATGTGTTTAAGGTTAGTCTAATAAAACCCTTGACAGTATGAACAATATAATTATAATGGCAGCAGGAGCATCATCTCGAATGAAAAAAACTTTGAATGAAGTTGATCTTACAATAGAGGTTAAAGAACTAGCTAAACAAGAGCATAAAACATTAATACCATTAAAGGGTACAAATAAAAGCTTGCTTTTTTATTTATGTGCTAATGCTAAAAAAGCAGGCTATAAAAATATATATATTTTAACTGCTCCTGAAAATAGTGCATTTATTAACTGGATAAACACCTATAAGTCAAATTCCAATTTTAGTGGAGTCAATTTCTTTTTACCTATTCAAAAAGTACCAAAAGGAAGGCTAAAGCCAGTTGGAACAGCAGATGGAATTCAACAAGCTTTGGATCAATTTCCAAACCTTCTAAATGAAAGATTCACTGTTTGTAACGCTGACAACCTTTATTCGGTGAATGTTTTAGAAAGACTTCTCAAACATGACAATTCACCCCACTCTATAATGTCATATGATCGTTCATTTTTGAAATTTCCAGAAGAAAGAATCACTAAATTTGCACTAATTAAATTGGATGATCAGGACTATTTAGAGGAGATTGTAGAAAAGCCGCCAATTGAAACCCATGAATCTTTTAGAAATTTAAATGGGCAGTTACTTGTTAGCATGAATATTTTTAGTTTTACTGGATCAAAAATTTATCCATATTTAAAAAACTGCATTATGGATCCTGAAAGAAATGAAAAGGAGCTTCCTCAGGCTGTGAGATCTTTGATTAAAAATGAAAATAAAACAGTATTTACCTATATAGCAAAAGAGCACCTCAAAGACCTTACTTCTGCTCATGATATAAAGAAGTTTTAAAATTCATTAGTTTTAGAATCTATCCACAATAATCTTGAGTTAAGATATGATTTAAGATCATTTACTGCTCCAGAATAGTCAATAGGTATTCCTGTCCATCTATCATAATTTCTTTCTATCGCTCCATTATCAATCAGATATTTGCTTGTGTCATCAATAAGATTAATTATTGAACTATTTGAAAGTACATTAGACCTTAAAACTTGCCATCTAACTTTCAGAGCAGATTTAAAAATAGGATCTTCTAATAGTTTTTTCCACCAAAAAGGGACTAACCATGCATCATTAGGCACATAGGAATTATAGTTTGCTATCCAATCATCTACTGGCACTCTCGAAGAGTTTCCGTAGGCAATATTTAAATCCCAAATTGGACCCATTTTTAACTTCTTACCCCTGTCTTTATGCATGTAAGTGCTCAGCCTATATCCATCAACATTTCCAGTTAATTCATTTATTATAAAAAAATCAACAAAACTATTTAAATCTATATAATCAAGATATTTTCTTGTATCCGAATTAAAATTCTCATTTACTAAAGCTATCTCAAAGTCGTTTATATAATTTTGAATGTATGTCTTTTGCTCCTCTGAAATATCATCAGCTTTAGGGTATTCATATAAAAAATATGTTTCTAAATACTGAAAAGGGTGATATGGAGGACCAAAAGGAGCAATTGATTGTATATCATTTCCATAAACATCATAATTAGATCTAAAACTGATTTCTTGATTGTAAGCAGCATCATCTTGCCAATTATTTTCATAGTATTCTAAAGGTTGATTTTCAAGAGCAACATCAGATCCTGATGTTTTATCAATCTTAAGAATATATCCCCCAGTTATGTTTTCAGAACTATTGTCATCTGAACGCAACTTTTTAATATCTATTCTGTTAGAATCTCTTTTGAGTTTTTCCATGAAAACATATACACCTTGATAATTATTTGAACCCGAATTATTTCCGATTTCGAGTTCAACAAATTTAGATCTACTTGAATAGTTTCCCATTTTTCCATATAATTCGTATCCAATGTAGTGACGCATTAACGTGGGATCAAAAATCGTCTCAGGGCTCCTAAAAACATGACCTGTGAGTATCCAATCTTCTTCTTTTGGAAACCCAAGAATTTCAACATCAACATCATTGCCTGATTCGTCCCAAGTTTCTATGCCATAAGACTTTTTATCAGATGACCTAAAAGAACTTGCTCCTCGATATTCTATTCCTATTGGATTAGAAAATATTTCTTCTCCTTTTTCAAAAATCTTCATATTCGCCATGACTTTAGGCTCATTTAGAATAATGTCTTGAGTTGTTATTTTTACGTATGGAATGTCAGATCCTATTTGATCAATTGCAAAAGAAGTATCAGAATCATAATTTGAACTATTATCTTTTGAGCAAGAGAAAAATAATATTGTAATAAAAAAAGACAAGTTGACAATAGAATTCTTAAATGAAAAGCTATTCACCATAATATATTTTATAAACTAATATTTTTATATAAATATTAAATATTAAATTTAAAATTAATAATCTTATCTTTCTAAGATTATACTTTATTTAATTAAGGCATGGATGAATTTTTAATAATTAACAACGAATGGATTCAAATGCTACTAAGATTTGTATTCAATCTGTTATTTACAGGAATAATTATTAAAATAATAAATCAACATAGTAGTGAGATTAGTAGACACACATCAACATTTTTTATAATTAGTGTAATTGTATTTTTTTTATGTTTTACACTAAGACAAATAGACCTCAATTTTGGAATGGCTCTTGGTTTATTTGCAATTTTTGGAATAATAAGATATAGGACAGAGGCAGTCCTTCCAGAAGAAATTACTTATCTATTTGTGACAATTGGACTATCGGTAATTAATGCTTTAACTACGGGAGGATTTGGTTGGCTTACTCTTATAATTATAAATATTTTAGTTTGTTTATCTGTTCTATTTGCTGAAAAATATCTATTTCATGCAGACGATATCAATAATAGAAATAAAATAATTTTAAATTTACCATTAGTAGAAAATAACATGAATTCTATTATTATTGAGTCAATTAATAACCTTTCTAAAGAACATAATATTTCAATTCAAAACTACAATATTTCAAAGATTGATTATAAATCTAAAACAGTTCAAGTCCATGTTTTGTTCTTTAAAAATGGCAAATAAATCAGTATATTTTTTATTGATTTTGTGCTCTAATTATATTTTAAGTCAAGAGAGTACTGAATCAAAATTTTGGTCATCAGCTTCATATAAATATCAGTCAAGTGAGAAACTCTCGTTTAGTATTTCTCAATTATATAGAGTAAAAGATGATTTAAAGGCAGTGGATAGCTATATTTCTGAAATTAGTTCTGATTATGTTCTTTCAAAAGATTTAAATTTTGAGATTGAATTAAGATACTATTCAAAAAATGACAACAAGGGCTCTGTTCAAGGGTTTGAAAATTTATGGAGGTATCGACTTGCTCTTGAAAAAGAGTTAAAGCTTAAACCATTAAAGATTTATTTAAGATTTGCTTTTCAAAGAAGGAGTTCATTGGACCGTGATAATTCTTTCAAAGAATATATTAGAGCCCGATCAGCTTTGGAATATTCAATAAAAAACTGGGACTGGGATCCTTATTTCTATTTAGAAATTATAAATAAAACTTCTGGAAATAGTTTGCAAAAAATTAGATATGGCTTTGGAAGTAGTAATAAGGTTAAGGAAAGCAAATGGACCATCAGGTATTTTTATCAGGTTAATAAAACTATTCCAAAAGAAAACTACCATGTTATGATGTTGAAGTATCGGTATAAACAAAAATCCAAAAAATTAAAAAAAATCAAGGAGCAAAAGCTACAAAAAAAACTTAATCAAAAGAATCAAAAATAATCTGATTGACAAGGTCTGCGTGTTTTTCTATATGTTCATGATCAAATGTTTTAACATCATATTGATGTTCAATTAGTCTTGTTAACATAAAAAAACTACAACAGGCACCAAAAATTATACTAACAAAATTAGGTTTGGGTATCGCGGTAAAATTTGGACTAATCGAAGCTTTGTTAAGGGCACTTTGTCCGATTTTTGTTAAAGGTTTAACAATTGAGCTAATGAGATAATCTGACCTCCAGCTTTTTTGTCCCATTTCCATGTAAGTTAATTTGTAAAAAGGAGGGTTTTTTGCAGAAAAATAAATAAGCTGTCTAGTGTATGATCTTAACATAGAAACCCCTTCCGTATCTTTTAATTCAGATCTAATGGCTTCAAATTTTACAACTATTGACTTAGCTAAACGATCAACAGCCTTTTTCCAAAGCTCTTCCTTGTTTTTAAAATGATAGCTAATTAATGAATTTGTTATACCAACTTTTTCAGCAATTATTTTTAATTGAGCTCCTTCAAATCCAAAAGTTGAAAAATGTTCTAATGCAATATTTAAAAGGTTGTCTATATCAAGTTCTTGAGCCAAACTTGGACGACCTCTTTTTCTCTTAGTTGTTATTGATTTCAATAAAAATTATTTTGTATTATAATAAAATTTCTTTTTTAAATATAATGAAAATCTATTTAAAGAGTAATATTATAGATATTAATAAAAATTTAAAGTCAAATATTAAATTTGAATTTAATATTGTAAATTTGAATAAAAATTAAAGAATGAATATTTTAGTTTGTATAAGTAATGTCCCAGATACTACTTCAAAAATTAACTTTACTGAAGACCATAAAGCTTTCGATGTTAATGGTGTCCAATTCATAATCAATCCTAATGATGAATTTGGCCTAACAAGAGCTATATGGTTTCAACAGAAAAATCAAGCAACAGTAACTGTCGTCACTGTAGGAGATTCTAGTTGTGAACCAATTTTGAGAAAGTGTCTAGCAATTGGCGCAAATAAAGCAATTAGAATTGACACATCGGCAAAAGATGGTTTTTATGTTGCAACCCAATTAAAATCATTATGTGAAAAAGAAAAGTATGATATTATAATTTGTGGAAGAGAGTCAATTGATTATAATGGAGGAATGGTGCCTGGTATGCTTGCCCAAATGTTGAAACTACCTTTTGTTACAAACTGTATTTCTATGGAAGTTATTGATAACGTTGTTAATGCAAAGCGAGAAATTGATGGAGGTATAGAGTCTATTAGCAGTTCTTTACCAATAATTATTGGTGCACAAAAAGGTCTAGTTGAAGAGTCGGATTTGATTATACCTAATATGAGAGGAATAATGCAAGCTAGACAAAAACCTTTAGATGTTATTGATCCAGTTAGTAGTTCGGCTAAGTCCAGTGTTGAGAAGTTTCAAAAACCACAAGAGAAAGAAAGTGTTAAACTTGTAGCCTCTGAAAATATAGATGAATTAATAAGTCTTTTGCATAATGAAGCAAAAGTAATTTAAAAGAATAAAATATGTCAATTATAGTATACGCCGAGAGTTTAAATGGTAAATTCAAAAAAAGTGCATTTGAAGTTTTATCTTATGGAAGAGCCTTAGCAAATAAATCCAAAAAGAGTCTAGTTGCTATTTCAATCAACGCAGATGATCCTTTGAAGCTTTCAAATTATGGGCCTGATAAAATAATTTCATTAAAAGATCCCAAATTGATTGATTTCACTGCTCAAAATTATGCTAATGTTATTTCAGAATATTCAGAAAAAGAAAACATATCAATTTTAATTCTAAGTTCTTCAGCAGACTCTAAATATATTGCTCCATTAATTTCGGTTCAACTTGAAGCTGGTCTTGCAACTAATGTAGTATCAATACCAGAAAGTCTATCTCCTCTAGTTGTTAAAAGATCATGTTTTACTAATAAAGCGTTTAATAACACAACATTATCAGGATTAATAAATATTATATGCGTATCTAATAATTCATTTGGCGTTTTTGAGAACCCCTCTAAACCTGAAATAATTGATGAAAGTATCCAATCTAAAATCAATAGCTGTTTAAAAGTTAATTCAATTGATAAAGCATCAGGAACTGTGAGTATTGCAGATGCAGATATAGTTGTCTCTGGAGGAAGAGGGTTGAAGGGGCCTGAGAATTGGCATCTAATTGAAGATTTAGCTTCAGTTCTTGGCGCAGCTACAGCATGCTCCAAGCCAGTCTCTGATATGGGCTGGAGACCTCATAGTGAGCATGTTGGACAAACAGGGAAACCTGTAGCCTCAAATTTATATATTGCGATTGGGGTCTCAGGAGCTATTCAACACTTAGCAGGAATTAATTCCTCTAAGGTTAAAGTAGTAATTAATAATGATCCTGAAGCACCTTTTTTCAAAGCAGCTGATTATGGAATTATTGGTGATGCGTTTGAGGTTGTTCCTAAATTAATTGAAAAATTAAAAGCATTTAAATCGTAATAATAACATTTTTAATAAAAAAAGCAGGTCCATCGACCTGCTTTATTAAAAGATAAGAATAATTTACAGCAGAACCATTTTGGTTAGTGCCTGCTGAGTTTTATTTCTTAAATGAACATAATAAAACATAAGACACCTCCTTTCAAAATTTAGTTAAACATGGCTGTTGTCACAGCATTACTTGTTAATTCAAAGATAGTACAGACAAAATTATTTTTCATGCTTTACTGTAACTAAATTTTTAAAAATTTTTGTTAAAAAATTATTTAACTATTTTTTTAAGAGTTAAACCTTGAACTAGAATTGTAAATAAAACAACCATATAAGTTAAAAATAATATAAGATCTTTTCCTTTTCCTATTTCATTAGGAAGGTTTAGGGCTAAAGCAACACTTAATCCTCCTCGAAGCCCACCCCAAGTTATTATCAATGCAGTATTTTTTTCAAAAGATTTAAAAAAGGAAAGAAATTTAATAGGAACCCATACACCTATTCCTCGAGATACAACTACTATAACTATAGTTAAAATCGATATTAAAAAATATGCTGAGTCAAAATTTTGAAATATTGGAATTATTTCAAGTCCAATCAAAATAAATAAAATAGCATTAAGAGTTTCATCCAAAAGGTGCCAAAATTTATAAACGTACTCACCCATTGCTTTTTGAACCCCATCTTCTTTTTTATCTGTATCAATATTCCTATTTAAAAATAGACCCATTACAACAACTCCAAGAACTCCAGAGAAATGAAATTGATGAGAAATTATTGAAACTAAAAGCACTAGTGATAGAGTAATTAAGACCTCCAGTTCTACGTGTTCATTCTCAATATATTTTACTAGTTTTAAACCTAAATAACCAATTAATGCACCCAGAGCAACACCACCAACAACCTCGGTTGCAAACAGCATACTTATACTTCCAGCAGTAACATTTTCAATCCCTTCAAGCTTAATATTTAATAGTGTAAGAAAAATGACAACACCAATTCCGTCATTAAAAAGAGATTCACCAGCTATTCTTGTTTCCGTAGTTGATGATAGATTCATTTTTTTAACCATTGCGAGAACAGCAATGGGATCAGTAGGGGCGATTAGTGCCCCAAAAAGTAAACAATCAACATAGTTTAATCCAATATTATTCAATCCAAAAATTGGTTGTTCTACTATCCAAAAGATCCCAGAACCTACTACAAATGTTGAAAATATGACACCAAAACTTGCTAAAAGAAGAATTGTAACCTTATCTTTTAGGAGTTCATGTACATTTACGCTTATTGCTCCAGCAAAAAGTAAAAAAGGAAGCATTACATCAATAAGCAAAACCTCAAAATCAAAACTTTGAATTAAAGAAGTGGCAGTTTCTAAAAAATTTGGAGATATAAAACCAATTGCAAGAACACTTATTGAGAGTCCAATTGCTAAAACCATTAATCCTATTGTTTGAGGAAGCTTAAGAAGCCTTAAATTAATGATTGAAAAAACAGAAGCAAGTAGTAGAAGAATTGTTGTGAGTTCAAGAACGTTCATGATACAAATATTTGGTTACAAAATAACATTTAAAGGTAAATCTTAATCAGCTTAGACATATATTTTCCTAAAACATCAAATTCTAAGTTAACAATTTCTCCTTTAATAAATTTATTAAAATTTGTGTTTTCGTATGTGTAAGGAATTATTGCTACCGAAAAACTATTTTCATTAGATTCTAAAACGGTTAAACTTACGCCATTAACTGTTATTGAACCTTTTTCAATTGTAATATTTTTTTTATTGACATCATAACTAAAACCAAAGATCCAACTACCATTTTGATTTTTGATGAAAGTACATTTACCTGTCTGATCTACATGACCCTGGACAATATGACCATCAAGCCTTCCGTTTAATTTCATGGACCGTTCAAGATTAATAATATCTCCTGGCTTTAACTTGCCTAAATTTGTAACCTCTAGTGTTTCATTTATAGCAGTAACTGTGTACGAATTTTCAGATACACTTTCTACAGTCAAACAGACACCATTATGGGAAACACTTTGATCAACTTTTAATTCAGTTGCAATTTCACTTTCAATATTAAAGGTGACATTAGAGTCATTTTTTGAAACTGACCTTAATTTGCCAAGACTCTCAATAATTCCTGTAAACATTTCGGTTAAATTTATTTTACCTTTGATTGTAAAAATAGTTAATTCATAGAATTTAAAGAGAATCAATGAGTAAAATAAAAGTTGCTTTGACATTAGGAGATCCAAATGGAGTAGGCCTTGAGATAATTCTTTCTGTTTTTGAGGAAAAAAGTATATATAATGATTTGACTCCAATTCTTTTTGCACCTAAGAAATTAGTAGAATTTCAAAAAAACTACTTTAAAAGTAAAACGTCTTTGAACTACATTGATGATATTCAAAATATAAAAGATGAGACTCTTAATGTTTATGAGATAATATGTGATGATTTTAAAGTTAGATTTGGCAAACAATGTCCAAAAGCAGGGTTTTTATCAATAGAATCATTAAAAAAATCGATAGAATTAATTGAATCAAAAATGGTTGATATTTTGATAACAGCTCCAATAAATAAAAAATCTATACAATCAAAAAGTTTTAATTTCCCAGGTCACACTGATTATCTTAATTTCAAATTTGAAGGTAATTCATTAATGTTTATGATTTCAAACTCATTGAGAGTTGCATTAGTCACAGATCACATTCCAATTAATAAAGTTTCTAAAACATTATCAATTGAACTTATAGAGCTTAAAATTAATCAGGTATTATCGAGTTTAATAAATGACTTTGGAATTTTAAAACCGCGAATTGCTGTTTTAGGACTAAACCCTCACGCTGGAGATAATGGAGTAATTGGAAAGGAAGATGATTGTATTATTAGACCTGCTTTAGTAAAAACTAAGAGAATAAATCAAGAAGTGAATGGACCCTTTGCTGCTGACAGTTTTTTTACTTCCAAAAAATTAAAAGAATACGATGCAATTTTAGCCATATATCACGACCAAGGCTTAATTCCTTTTAAGACAATATCATTTGGAAATGGAGTTAACTTTACAGCTGGCTTGAGTTTAGTTAGAACATCTCCTGATCACGGAACGGCTTTTGATATTGCTGGATTGGGTATTGCTAAAACAAATTCATATAAAATAGCCATACTCGAGGCTATCAAAATTTTTAAAACAAGAAATCATTTAAACTAAATAATTTAATAAATAAAATAAAGGTCCAATTTTAAAATATTTTTATAAATTTGCTGGCTTAATTGTTAATAAATGAGTGATTTAAACCCTTATAAAATTGATTTTTCGGGTTTAAAAAATGGAAATCATAAATTTAATTTTAACATTGGCATTAAGTTCTTTGAAGGTTTTAAATATTTTGATTTTAAAGACTCCGAATTAGTTGTAAAGCTTAATTTTGAAAAACTAGACAAAACATTTAAATTGAGTTTTGAATCCAATGGAAATGTTACTGTTCCTTGCGATTTATCCATGGAACTTTACAAAATGCAAATTTCAAGTAAATTTAATTTGATAGTTAAATTTGGTAGTAACTTTTGTGATGAAAATGATGAAATTTTAATAATACCTTATGGAACTCATCAAATTGATATTTCTCAGTTTATTTTTGAAATGATTATTCTTTCTATTCCTCTTAAAAAAGTTCATCCTGGAGTTATTGATGGATCACTTAAATCGGAAATTTTAAATAAATTAAAATTATTAGAACCTAAACAAAACAACATACAATCGGAAAATGATCCCCGATGGAATAAATTAAAAGACTTATTAAAAAATAATTGATTATGGCTCATCCTAAAAGAAAAATCTCAAAAACAAGAAGAGACAAAAGACGTACACACTATAAAGCATCAGATAAACAGATAGCTACATGTAAAAGTACTGGAGAAAATCACCTTTATCATAGGGCCCATTGGCACGAAGGTAAATTGTATTATAGAGGGAAAGTTTTAGTTGATAATACTGAATCAGCCGAAGCATAATAATTGAAACTTAGTTTTGTTAACGTTAAATAACAACCTTTAACAATAGTTTTTTTGATTAAAAATTCTATATTGACTAAAGGTCTAAGATCTAAAGCCGTCACAAGATGCAGTTGAATACCAAATTAAATGCTTCAATTACTGCCGTTGGAGGATACGTTCCAGAGCACAGATTATTAAATAAGAATCTTGAACAAATTGTCGACACTAATGATGAATGGATACAAAGTAGAACTGGAATTAAGGAAAGAAGGATTTTAAAAGATCCATCTAAAGCAACTTCATTCTTAGCAATTCAAGCTTCTAAAAACCTTATCTCTAAAAATAATATTGATCCTTTAACGATAGATATGGTTATAGTCGCAACCACTACTCCAGATATGCAGATTGCTGCTACTGCTGCATATGTGGCATCTGAAATAGGAAGTTATAATGCATTTGGATATGATCTTCAAGCAGCATGTTCAGGATTTTTATTTGCAATGTCAATGGCTTCAGGAAAAATTGAATCTGGTCGTTACAAAAAAGTTCTAGTAGTTGGAGCAGATAAAATGTCTTCAGTGATTGATTACAAGGATAGAAGTACATGTATTTTATTTGGTGATGGAGCAGGTGCCGTATTATTTGAGTCAAATAATGAAGGTCTTGGATGGCAAGATGAGTATTTTAAAAGCAATGGTGATGGTAGAGAATCTCTTAACGTTAAAGCTGGAGGTTCATTATTTCCTGCTACTTCTACTACAATTTCAAATAGAGATCATTATCTTCGTCAAGATGGACGAAAGGTATTCAAAACTGCTGTTTCTGCAATGTCAGATGCCAGCAGTACAATACTTAAAAGAAATAATTTAGTTGGAGAAGATATTGATTATCTAGTAGCTCATCAAGCAAACGAAAGAATTATTGAATCAATCGCAAAAAGAATGAGTTTAAAACCAAGTAAAGTTCTTAAAAATATTGCCAAATACGGTAATACAACCGCTGCAACTATACCTCTTTTGCTTTATGATTTTCAAAATAAATTTAAAAGAGGAAATAAAATTATCTTTGCTGCATTTGGTGGTGGTTTTACATGGGGTGCAGCCTATTACATATGGAGTAAATAAGTAAATAAATTAATTATGGATATTAAAGAAATTCAGAATCTAATCAAATTTGTCGCTAAATCAGGAGCTTATGAAGTTGAAATTGAGAAGAAAGATTTTAAAATCACAATCAAAACATCAAATTCACCTAAAAAAATTATAAATACTGAACCAACACCAGTTATAAGAACTACAAACATTGATCAAAATGCTCAAATTATAACTGATGCTCAAAAAGATATAAAAACTGAACAAATAGAAAGCGAAAATGATAAGTATACTATAATTAAATCTCCAATAATTGGAACTTTTTATACAAAACCGGGACCTGATAAACCTGCTTTTATTGAGGTAGGTTCTGAAATAAAAAAAGGAGATACCATGTGTGTGATTGAAGCTATGAAACTTTTTAATGAAATTGAATCAGAAATGAACTGTAAGATCATTAAAATTTTAGTTGATGATGAATCACCAGTTGAATTTGACCAACCACTTTTTTTAGTTGACCCTCATTAACATTTATTCTAATGTTCAAAAAAATACTTATTGCCAATAGAGGTGAAATAGCGATGCGAATTATTCGCACATGTAAAGAAATGGGAATAAAAACAGTTGCTGTCTATTCAACAGCAGATCAGGAAAGCTTACATGTTCGTTTTGCTGATGAAGCTGTTTGTATTGGCCCTCCTCAAAGTAAAGACTCATATTTAAAAGCATCAAATATTATCGCAGCAGCAGAGATTACAAATGCTGATGCGATTCATCCTGGCTATGGATTTTTATCTGAAAACGCAAAATTTTCAAAAACTTGTGAGGAACATAAGATTAAATTTATTGGTGCATCTGCTGAAATGATTGACAAAATGGGTGATAAAGCTTCAGCAAAAGAAACAATGAAAAGAGCTAAAGTGCCTACAATTCCAGGTTCAGAAGGTTTGATAGAATCTTTAGAAGAAGCAAAAAAAATAGCCAAAAAAATAGGTTATCCAGTTATGTTAAAAGCAACTGCAGGTGGAGGAGGAAAAGGAATGAGAGCTGTCTGGTCTTCAAAGGAAATCGATAAATCATGGGAAAGCGCTACGACTGAGTCTTTAGCTGCTTTTGGAAATGATTCAATGTATATGGAAAAGCTAATAGAAGAACCTCGTCATATTGAAATTCAAATAGTTGGTGATTCATTTGGAAAGGCATGTCACCTGTCTGAAAGAGATTGTTCTATTCAAAGAAGGCATCAAAAACTGATTGAGGAAACTCCTTCTCCATTTATGACTAAAAAATTGAGAGAGTCAATGGGTTCTGCTGCAATAAAGGCAGCAGAATTTATAAAATATGAAGGTGCAGGTACTGTTGAGTTTTTAGTTGATAAGAATAAAAAATTTTATTTTATGGAAATGAATACTCGTATTCAGGTTGAACACCCCATCACTGAGCAAGTTATTGACTTTGATTTAATCAGGGAACAAATAAAAGTTGCATATGGAATTCCAATTTCTGGCAACAATTATATTCCTAAAATGCACTCAATTGAGTGTAGAATAAACGCTGAGGACATTGACAATGATTTTAGGCCATGTCCAGGAAAAATCAATACTCTTCACTTTCCTGGAGGTCATGGGATTAGACTAGACACTCATGTTTATAGTGGCTATGTTATCCCACCTTATTATGATTCAATGATTGCAAAATTAATTACCACAGCTCAAACCAGAAAAGAGGCGATAAATAAAATGAAAAGAGCTTTGGATGAATTTTTAATAGAAGGAGTTAAAACTACTATTCCATTTCACAGTAGATTAATGGAGAATACTGATTTCATTTCTGGTAATTATACTACTAAATTCATAGAAAATTATTCAGATTAAATTCTTTTTAATTAAATGCTCAGCAATTTGAATGGTATTTGTTGCTGCACCTTTTCTCAGATTATCAGAAACTATCCATAAATTTAATGAGTTTGATTTTGAGAAGTCTTTTCGAATTCTACCAACATATACACTATCGTTCCCTTCAGCTGTAATTGGCATAGGGTAATAATTATTTTTAGGATCATCTTGAACTACTAAACCCTCACTATTTTTTAGAATATTTTTAATTTCGTCAATAGAAGTTCTCTTTTTTAGAGTAAGATTTACGGACTCACTATGTCCTCCAATGACTGGAATTCTAACAGCAGTAGCTGTAATACCAATATCATGATCATTTAATATTTTATGAGTTTCATTTACTAGCTTCATTTCCTCTTTTGTATATCCATTATCTTGAAAATCATCACAATGGGGAATTGCATTTTTATGTATTTGATGTGGATAAGCCATTTCGGTTGAAAACCCCTTTAACTCGTTTTCTAGTTGTGTCACCGCTTTTTGCCCCGTTCCTGTTATTGATTGGTAAGTAGATATGACCATACTTTTAATACCAAAATTTTTATGAATGGGTGATATAGCAATTAATAATTGTATAGTTGAGCAGTTTGGATTTGCTATTATTTTATCTTTTTTATTAATAATATCACCATTAATTTCGGGAATAATAAGCTTTTTTGAGGGGTCCATTCTCCAGGCTGACGAATTATCAATGACAACACATCCTATTTCTGCAAATTTAGGGGCCCACTTAAAAGAAGTTTCAGATCCAGCTGAAAATAATGCAATGTCAGGATTCATATTAATTGCTGAGGAAATTGAAACAATCTCATATGATATATTTTCAAAGGTGATATTTTTTCCTACGGATTTTTCCGAAGCAACTAAAATTAACTTACTAATAGGAAAGTTTCTTTGAGATAAAATTTTAAGCATAACTTTTCCAACCATACCTGTTGACCCAATTACAGCGAGTTTCATATTATATGATTATTTTAAAATTTAAAATTAGATTAAAAACAGAATTAAATCAGAAAAAGTATAAATATTTAACAATTTGATTAAATATAATTACGAATTACTCTTTGACCAATACCAGATAATAATTCATATGAAATTGTGTCTCCTGATTCTGCAAATTTAGTAGCAGAATTAATTTTATCAAAAAGAATAACTTTATCACCTTCTTTACAATCAATTTCTGTAACATCTAGCATTAACATATCCATACATATATTACCAATAATTCTTGCTCTTTTATCATTAACAGTAACATATGTTTTCCCATTTCCAAAATACCTTCCAATTCCATCAGCATGACCAATCGCTACTGTAGCAATTAATGAATCCCTTTTAGAAATCCATCCAGAATTGTATCCAACACTTTCATCTTTTTTAACTTTATGAATTTGAATAATTTTGGAATTTAATTCAGCCACAGGTATAAGATTGTCATCCCATAATTTATTATTTGAATAACCATAAAGTGAAATACCTACTCTAAACCAATCATAATTATGGTCATGATAATTAAAAACACCAGAGCTATTTAAAAGGTGGTATTTTATATTTTTATCAATATTTTGGAAGGGTATTTTTATTTTTTCAAACAATTCTATCTGATTATCAGTAAAAGGATTATTTTTTTCCTCTTCACTTGATGATAAATGAGAATACACAGAATTAATTTTAAAAGCAGAACTGACTAGATTTTTTATAATCCAATCAATCTCATTCATATTAAATCCTATTCTATTTAGTCCTGTATTAAATTTTATATGAACTGGAAAAGATGATTTATTAAATTTAATTAACTCATAGGTAAAATTTTTCCATATTTGTTTTGAATAGATTGCGGGCTCCAATGAATATTTTATAATTTGAGACAGGTCTGAAGGGTCTGGATAGAAAACAATAATATTAGAATTGATTCCACCTTCACGGAGAATTTTACCCTCCTTTGCTGAAGCAACAGCAAAACGTTTAATATTCCTTTTTTCTAAAAACTCTGCAATTTCGACAGCACCGTGACCATAAGCATTTGATTTAACAACTGCAATTAATTCACTTTTTTCTGGAATTAAAGATTTTAAATACTTTAAATTATGATCTATTCTGTCTAGGTATATATTTAGAATTGACACTAATATTTACTTTATTTTGTTTTTATTGTAGCGTAAAAGGCATTTCTACTTAATGCCTCATATTGATCTTTCTCACCTATGACAATTAAATTATCATTTTTATTTTTTCTGTAGGTGAATTGAGCCAAATTTCCCGTCCTTGAACAAGTAGCATGAAGTTTTGTAACATATTCAGATATTGACATTAAATAGGGCATAGGGCCGAAAGGATTTCCCTTATAGTCCATATCTAAACCAGCAATAATTATTTTAGTCCCTTTATTTGCTAGTGTATTACAAACCTCAATAATTCCATTATCAAAAAATTGTGCTTCATCTATAGCTATAAAATTATATCCCGTTGAGTATTTTTTAATTTCTTCAGGAGATTTAACAATCGTTGCTTTTAATTTATTATCATTATGAGAAACCACACTTATATTAGAATATCGATTATCTATTAGAGGTTTAAATACTTTCACTTTCATTCCAATTGCTCTAGCTTTTTTCACTCTTTGAATTAGCTTTTCTGTTTTCCCTGAAAACATTGATCCACATATAACTTCTATGCTACCAAATTGTTGGGATGACTTTATGTTATTTTCTAAAAACATTTTGTAAATTTCAAAATAGGAGAATTATATTATTGATTAATAATAACAAATGTATTAAAAAACAATTTTCATGAAAGATTCACTACATGAAGAAATTATTTCTTTGGCTGATCAAATTTCAAAAATAAAGGTAAATTCCTCAGTGGAAGAATATTATAATTTAACTGTTGAATTATATGAAAAAGTTATTTTGTTAAAAAATAATTTAATAAATCGGAAATCGAATTTTGAAAATGAATTAGAAAATAATGATCTCCAGCTTCAGAAAAAAGAAAGTGTTTTGAAAGACGAAGACGATAAAAATAACGTTAAGCCGTTAATAGAAACAATTAAAGAAATGATTCCTGAAATGCCTGAAAATAATTTTGACCCGATGATTATGAATCATCAGACTAAAAGTATATCTTTTGAAAAAAAGGACGTAACAGATACAGTAAATAATAATATAAAAACTCCTAAATTAAACGATCATTTTGCGAAACTATTTAGAATTGATGTTAATGACCGTTCAGCTTTTATAAATAAACTTTTTGATGATAAAGCTGAAGAATATGAAATTGTAATGAAAAAAATATCCTCTATTCAAGATTTGGGGTTAATCAAAAAATTTATTTATAGTGAAATTAAGCCTCAGTACGGATCATGGAAAGATAATTTACATATTGAAAAAAGATTTTTTGAAATAATAAAAAAACAATTCAATTAATTTTAAAATGTCATTATTCGTTGTTCCAACACCTATTGGAAATTTAAAAGATATAACTTATAGAGCTGTTGAAGTTTTAAAAAACTCAGATATTATTTTGGCAGAGGATACAAGGACTAGTCATAAAATTTTAAAGCATTATTCAATAAATGTCAAGCTTGAAAGCTTTCACATGCACAATGAACATAAAAAAATTCAAAAGGTTTTGAGGCAATTAAAGGAAGGAACTACAATTTCAATAATTTCTGATGCAGGAACACCAGGTATTTCAGATCCAGGATTTTTATTGGTAAGAGAGTCCCTGGCAAACCAAATAGAAGTTTTTTGCTTGCCAGGACCTACTGCTTTAATTCCCGCTTTGATTCAAAGTGGTTTCCCGACAGATAGGTTTGTCTTTGAGGGATTTTTACCTCAAAAAAAGGGGAGACTATCAAGAATTAAAAGTTTAGCAATTGAAAAAAGAACTATCGTTATTTATGAATCTCCACACAGAATAATAAAAACATTAACTCAACTTCTTCCACATTTTGGTGAAACAAGAAAAGTCAGTGTAGTAAGAGAACTGACAAAAAAATTTGAAACTCAATTTAGAGGTAGTATTAATGAGGCAATTAATTATTTTTCTGAAAATAAGCCCAAAGGGGAGTTTGTAATTTCAATATCTGCAGAGCTACAAAATTGATTTATGGAAAAGTCTTGGAAATTATTAAAGAATTTAAATCCAGAAATTACTAAAAATCTAGCACAAGAACTGAATGTATCAAATATTATTGCAGAACTTTTAGTTAAAAGAAATATCACAAATTATTTAGAGGCTAAATTATTTTTTCGGCCTAGAATAGAAGACTTACTTGACCCGTTTTTGATGAAAGGAATGTCATCTGCCGTAAATAAAATTATAGAAACAATTGAGAGTAATAAAAAAATAATGATTTATGGGGATTATGATGTTGATGGTACTACATCTGTTGCTTTACTATACTTATATTTAACAAAACTTAATGCAGATTTAATTTATTATATACCAGACAGATACCTTGAAGGGTATGGTCTATCTAACCAAGGTATAAATAAGGCTAAAGAAGAAAAAGTTTCATTAATCATTGTAGTTGATTGTGGTATTAAAGCTAACGACCAAATTGATCTTGCAAACTCTTATAATATTGAATCTATAATATGTGATCATCATTATCCAGGAATTAACTTGCCAAAATCCTTATCAATTTTAAATCCAAAACAATCTGACTGTAAGTATCCATATAAAGAATTATGTGGATGTGGAATTGGGTTTAAATTAATTCAAGCAATAGAGCAAAAAAAAGGAAAGGGACTAGACTCTATAATAGAGTTTTTAGATTTAGTAACTATTGCTATTTGCGCTGATGTGGTTCCTATGACGGGAGAAAATAGAGTTCTAGCGTCACTTGGTCTAAAACTAATTAATAAAGAGATCAGACCTGGGCTGAAAAACTTTATCAAAAATAAAAATAATCAAATTAATGTTTCTGATTTGATTTTCAAAATTGCTCCAAGAATTAATGCTGCAGGAAGAATGAAACATGGAAAACATGCAGTAGAGTTATTGATTAGTGTAAATGAAAAGTATATTTCGACAAAATCAAGAACGATTGAACTATTGAATTCTGAAAGAAAATTATTGGATGGTAAAATAACAAAAGAAGCACTTGAGCAAATTGAAAATCTGTTGGAAACAAATAGTTATTCAACTGTTGTTTTTCGACCAGACTGGCACAAAGGAGTTATTGGAATTGTTGCTTCAAGACTGATCGAGTACTACTACAGACCTACCATTGTTTTAACAAAATCCGGAGAAAATTATACTGGATCTGTAAGATCTGTAAAAGGCTTTGATGTATATGAAACATTATCTAAATGTTCAGCCCATTTGATTCAATATGGGGGACATAAATATGCAGCAGGATTAACTCTTAACCCATCTAAATATTCAGATTTTAAAACTGCTTTTGAAAAAGAAGTTATGAGAACAATATTACCCGAACAAAGAATTAAGTCAATTAGTTATGATTTAGAAACTACTTTTAATTATTTAACAAACTCTGTTTGCAGAATTGTTGAACAAATGAAACCCTTTGGACCATTAAATATGCCGCCACTTTTTTACATAAAAAACTGTATTGATAGTGGACAAACAAAGTTGGTTGGGGCTGATAATAACCATCTGAAATTAGAAGTTAAGGATGAAACTGGAACCACTTTTTCAGGAATTGGTTTTGAAATGGGGAAATATATTTCTAAAATAAAAATGAAAACACCTTTTTCAATAATAGCTCAGGTTAGAAGTAATGAGTTTATGGGGAGATCAAAATTCCAACTAAATATTAAAGACATTTCTTTCAAATAAAATTAATATTCATATTGACCATTTCAGCTAAAATTTTTAAAAGAGTTTTTATCTGGATTTTCTAAATTACTAAGAATTTCTATAAAAGTTAATTAATTGATTTGTAGATTGATCATGATTTATTTTTGACTTTGATTGAAGTTCATCTAAAACTTTATTTGCAAGAACTTTACCAAGTTCAACTCCCCATTGGTCAAAACTATTAATATTCCATAGGATCCCTTGAGTAAATATTTTATGCTCGTACATCGATATTAATGCTCCTAAATTATATGGAGTTAGTTTTTCAATTAAGAG
Source organism: Flavobacteriaceae bacterium (assembly GCA_002690805.1). Lineage (GTDB taxonomy): Bacteria > Bacteroidota > Bacteroidia > Flavobacteriales > Flavobacteriaceae > Marivariicella. The sequence goes on along the minus strand of NZFW01000037.1, from coordinate 71,455 downwards.
TGTATTACTTGGTTTATTTCCTTCAAAAGTTTTGAAAGGAATTAGTTCCTTTGACACCCCCTCTGATTTTAAGTTATTTTTGTTTTTCCCAACCATTAAAGCTTCAGTTTGGGCAAAAAAGTTTGAAATTAACTTGTTTTGGTGATCAATTTCATCATATAAGGAGTTTTTAAATCCTATAAAATCAGTAGGAATAAGCTTTGTTCCTTGATGTATTAATTGAAAAAATGCATGTTGAGCATTTGTGCCTGTAGCCCCCCAAATTAAAGTGCCAGTTTGATAATCTACTGGTTTTCCATTTCTGTCAACGTGTTTACCATTACTTTCCATAGATGCTTGTTGGAGATAGGAGGGAAAACTTTTTAGATATTCACTGTAAGGAATTATGGCTTCACTTTCAGCTTCATAAAAATTATTATACCAAATACTAATTAAGCTAAGAATAACAGGAATATTATTATCAAGAGGACTATTTCTGAAATGTGAGTCCATTTCTCCTGCACCTATAAGAAGATCTTCAAAGTTCTTATATCCAATTGCAAGACTAGAAATTAATCCTACAGAGCTCCACAAAGAAAATCTTCCACCTACCCAGTCTTTCATTGGAAAAATATTTTCTTTGTGTATTCCAAACTCTATAGCCTTACTAATATTTGTTGAAACAGCGACAAAATGTTTTGGAATTGATTCTTCAGAGCTATTTTCCAGAAACCATTTTTTAATTCTTTTGGCATTAGAAATTGTTTCTTGGGTTGTAAAAGTTTTTGAAACAATTATAAAAAGAGTAGTTTCAGCTGGACAATCTTTAATTACTTCTCTCACATGATCACCATCAATGTTTGAAATAAATAAAGGTTTTAGATGATTTTTATAAAAAGTAAGAGCTTCAGTAACCATTAATGGACCTAGATCAGAACCTCCAATTCCAACATTAACTACATGAGTAATTGGTTTTCCACTGAATCCTTTCCATTCTCCTGAAATAATTTTTTTAGAGAAGTTTTTAATTTTAGTTCTCACATTTTCAATTTCAGGCATTATATCCTTGCCATCAATAAAAATTGGTTTATCTGAAAAATTTCTTAGAGCAGTATGTAAAACAGATCTATTTTCAGTACTATTAATTTTTTCTCCATTGAAGTATTTTTTTATAGCAATTGAAAGATCAGCTTCTTTTGCAAGTTCTTTTAAAAAAGACATGCCCTTTTCATCAATTCTATTTTTGGAGTAATCAAGAAAAAACCCTTTCCATGAACAACTCATTTCCAAGGCACGTTTAGGATTTTTTTTAAAATATTCTTTAATCTGAATATTTTTTATTTTGTTGAAATGGATCTCTAATTTTTTCCATGACTCTAATTTTTTTGGATTTTTATTCACTAGAATCTTTGATTTGATTTTCATCGTTATTGTTAACTATTTTTTTTAAAAATTCTGGCTCGAATGGAACACAGTCTATGGCTGTTTTTACAGGGGCCATATAAGATAGGTATTGTTTTTTTAATTTACTAGAAATGGGTTTGGCTTGGGGAAGTTTTTGCTTGAAAGGGTCAACCTGTTTTCCATTTTTCCAAAATCTGTAACATACATGAGGGCCAGATGTATTACCTGTCATTCCTACCCAACCTATTACATCTCCCTGATTTACATTCTGTCCTTTAAGAACTTTTCTTTTTTTCATATGCAAATACTGTGTTGAGTATGTATTATTATGTTTTATCGTAACATAGTTCCCGTTACCTCTAGTGTAAGAAGCTTTAATTACTTTTCCAGAAGCAGTAGCCATTATTGGAGTTCCAACACTTGCTGCAAAATCAGTTCCTTTGTGAGGACGAATTCTGTTTCCATAATACGCTATTCTTCGCCTAAGATTATACCTAGATGAAATTCTACTAAATTTAACAGGTGCTTTTAAAAATGCACGCCTTAAGTTTTTAGCATTTTCATCAAAATAATCAACAATCCCCTTTTCATTATCTGATTCAAATTCAAAAGCATATAAGCCTTTCCCATTATGTTCAAAATAGGCAGCTTTTATTTCAACTATTCCTAATGAAATAGAATCATCTACAAATCTCTCTGTGTAAATGACCTTAAATCTATCTCCTTTTTTAAGTCTAAAAAAATCAATAGTCCAGGCATAAACATCAGACAAATAATATGTCAATTGATCATTAAGACCACTTTGTATCATGGTTTCGTATAGAGAACTATTAATAACTCCAGACCCTTGAAGAGTCACAATTTTTACTGGCTTTTTTATGGTTTCGCCAAAAACACTGTCTCTTAATTGAATTTTCCAATATGTTGCTATATCTGGCTCATAAATTATAGCAAAAGGAGAAGCAATAGAATCATTATTAAAAAGAAGCTTATAGGGCTTTCCAACTACTAGTTTTCGAGTATTAACCTGATTTTTTGTTTTCATTAAAATTTTATAAACTTCAGGATAGTCAATTAAATTATCTTCTAAAATAGAACCAAAAGTATCTCCTTTTTTAATTTTTTTATCAACCACAATAAACTTATTCAAATCATAACCAAAGCGAATATTTGGCTTGTACTTAACTTCTTTGGATGTATCATTATTATCAATTTCTTTGGGAGATTCACATCCAAGAAATATGAAACCAAAGTTTAGTATGAAAATTAATTTAATAAATTTCAAAAATATTTTTTTTTTAAAGTTCTTAAAAATGGATATAAAAACTCAGAAGTCATTCTTAAAGTTATTAAATGTTTATCAATTAACTTTAATTTTAAATGGGTGTTTATTATTTTTAAAGTTTTCTAGATCACAATCTAAAGAACCAATTGCAATATCAGCTTTTATTTTTATTGGAATTCTATTTTCATCATTCGACACCCATAGTGTAATACTTTCATTTTCTTTAAAAACTCTACCTTTTTGAACTAAAGGTATTAGCTTTAAGCATTCAACCTTACCAAATTTGGTATCCAGAGTTTCTAACCCCATAAATTTTAAATTAAAATCATAGTTTTCTTCATCAAAAAAAATATTAACATTAAAACTTTCACCATAATTTATATTATTCGGAAAATAATTTCTTAGATAGTAAAAAGTTGAAATCAAGTCTTGCGTATCATTTTTAATTTTATGAGAACTTTGAATATTATTTTTTTTATCATCAACAAAAGCTAAGTTTTTTTTTGAGTCAAAATCAATAACTTTATTTTTTGTGTATCCTCCCTCATAAATATCTCTAATAAACTTTAGGGGCCTAACTTTTTGATCCTTAAAAAAACTTTCATAAGTATCCTCCAGTTTAAAAAAAAATCTAAGGAAACCTGTTGTTCTAGCATACGCTATCGCATGTAATACATCAATTTTATTTAGTTTTTCTCTTTTCAGCGATAGTGTTGCATAGCTAGCATTAAAAATCCCGTAATGAATTCTATATTGGAGCCATTCACCAGATTTAAATGAAGAGATAGGAATAGAATCTTTTATTTCTTGAGCAATTATTTTTGGAGAATTGAAATAAAAACAAAAAAGAAAACAGAATATAATAAACCTTTTGAGAATCAAATTTTTAATATTTTTATGCTAAAATTATTAATAAATATAAAGACATTGAATTATATTTTTTTAATCTAAATGTATTTGTTTATATAATTTTGTAGCCTTTGATATCCCTACAGCATCGGTAAGCTCTTTTTTTGATGCCATTTTAATATTATTAAATGATTTAAATTTTTTTATGAGTTTTATTTGAGTTTTAACACCAATACCATTTATCTTATCAAGATTGGAACTTAATGCACTTTTACTCCTTTTATTTCTATGTAGTTTTATACCAAACCTATGGGCTTCATTTCTCAACTGCTGTATAATTTTTAAAGTTTCAGATTTTTTATCTAGATAAAGAGGGATACTATCTCCTGGATAAAAAATCTCTTCTAGCCTTTTGGCTATACCAATAACAGCAACTTGACCTCTTAAATTGAGCCTATCAATGCTTTTTAGTGCTGAGTTTAGTTGACCTTTGCCTCCATCAACAATTATTAATTGAGGCAAAGTTGATTTCTCAAGAATTAATCTATTATAACGTCTGTAAACAACTTCCTCCATTGAAGCGAAATCATCAGGTCCTGAAACAGTCTTAATGTTATAATGCCTGTATTCTTTTTTTGCAGGTTTACAATTTTTAAAAACAACACAAGCTGCAACAGGGTCATTTCCTTGTAAATTTGAATTATCAAAACATTCAATGTGGTAAGGTATTTTTTTTAATCTAAGATCTGTTTTCATTTGAAATAACAGTCTATCAATATGTCTTTCAGGGTCTAGAATTTTAATTTGTTTAAACCTTTCCATCCTGAATGATTTAGCATTTCTTAATGAAAGATCTAAAAGTTTTTTCTTGTCCCCAACTTTAGGAATAAGACATTTAATTTTTGATCCTAAGTTGAGGTTAAAAGGGATAATTATATTATTTGATTTTGAATTAAATCTTTGCCTTAACTCTACAATAGAAACTCTCAAAATTTCTTGATCAGATTCATTCAAGTTTTTTTTTATTTCAATTGTATAAGAACTAATTATTGCTCCAAAAGAAATTTGCATAAAATTCACATATGAAAAAGCATCATCTGAAAATATTGAAAAAACATCTACATCAGATATTTTTGGGTTTACAATTGTAGATTTAACTTGATAGTTGTATAGTATTTCAAGTTTTTCTTTTATTTTTTGAGCTTTTTCAAACTCGGTTAAAATAGACAGTCTTTCCATTTCAGCTTTAAATCCTTCGATAGAGGATTTAAAATTTCCCTTAATCATTAATTTTATGTCATGTAAATACTTTTCTGTTTCTTGAACAGTAATTTTTTCACCTTCTTTTTTTAATAAGTGAATCAATTCATGATTTAAAAAAGGATATACATTTTTAATTAGTTTGATTAAAAATTTTACACTTTTAACATTTGTAAATGGCCCAAAATACTCTCCTTTATTTTTTTCAATTTTTCTAGTGTAAAAAATTTTTGGAATAGGGTTTTTTTGAATACAAATCCAGGGATATGTTTTGTCATCTTTTAAAAGAACATTAAATTTTGGTTTAAATTTTTTAATTAAATTATTTTCTAATAATAATGCATCCATTTCAGTTTCTACAACAATATTTTCTACTTTAATAATCTGTTTTACAAGAAGTTTTGTTCTAAAGTGAGTGTGATTTTTATTGAAATACGAGTTTACTCTTTTTTTTAAGTTTATTGCCTTTCCTATGTAAATAATAATATCTTCTGAATTATAAAACTTGTAGATACCAGGGTTTTCTGGCAAAGTTTTTATTTGTAATTCTAGTTTTGAGATGCTCATCAAGCTAAATTAATTCTTTTCTTTATTTAAAGTTATTATTTGTAAATCAATAAACTATTAAATTTGGAAAAGGTAATTATGAAAAAAACTAAAAATCAAATACGAAAGATATTTCAAGAAAAGAGAGATGACTTATCTGAAAGTAAAATAAAAGATATAAGCATATCTATTTCAAATAAATGCTTAGATATTCCAATTTGGGATTTGGAGAATTTTCACATTTATTTAAGTATTCCCAATAAAAAGGAAATAGACACATCTCCTCTCTTATCTGTTATAATGGGTAAAGATAAACAACCAATAGTCCCAAGAATTAAAAACTTTAATAGTCTTGAGCATATCTTGTTAAATGATCAGACAATTTTGAAATATAATTTAATTGGAATTCCAGAGCCTCAAAATGGAATTATTGTTTCTCCAAATATAATTGATGTAGTATTTGTTCCTTTATATGCTTTTGATTTAAAAGGAAATAGAGTTGGGTATGGAGGTGGTTATTATGATAAATTTTTAAAACAGTGTAAAGGAAATACGATTAAAATTGGACTTTCAATTTTTGAACCAGTAAGTTTAATAAAAAATATTTCACCTTTAGATGTTAAGTTGGATTATGGGGTAACTGCAGATTCAATTTTTTCATTTTGATTAAATATTTTTTTGTTAAAAAAGATTAAAATAGCAACACCAATAGAAATTGAGGCGTCAGCAATATTGAAAATATATTGAAAAAAAAGATAGTCTTGCCCTCCTATAATTGGAATCCAAGTTGGCCAAGTCCACTCAAACAAGGGAAATTGAATCATATCGACTACACTTCCAAAAAAAATTGGAGCATATCCTTGATCAGGAAAAAAAGTAGCTACTTGTCCATAACTATCACTAAAAATTAAACCATAAAAAACGGAATCAATTATGTTACCTAGAGCACCTGCAAAAATTAAACATAATGACCAGCGCAAATAAACAGAAGTTTTTATTTTATACAAACTTTGAAGCCAATATCCAATACCAACAATTGCTACCAGTCTAAATAAGGTGAGAAGTAGTTTTGATGTTTTCTCTGGAAGAAAAGGAATAATATCATTTAATTTGGCACCCATTGCCATTCCCTTATTTTCAACAAAAAGAAGCTTGAAAAAGCCCCAATCAATAATTGCTTCATTACTGTAAATAGTGATTGGATAATTAAGTTTAATATAGATTTTTGAAACTTGATCTATTACTAGAATCACGCAAATTATCAAAATACCACTTAAAAGAGATTTGTTTTTAAAAAAAGTATTTTTCATTATAGATAATAAAAATATAAATTTAAAAAACAATACAACGTATTTTTCCCGATACAGATGAAATATTTACAACTTTTGTTGAGTTTGTTTTTATACAATTTGAATTTTCATTTTGATTTGTCATTACTTCGACTTTTGAATTAATTAAAGTAATATTGGCGGATAAAGTTTGAATTATTGCTGAATTACTCCAATCAGTCAAATATATTTCACCTAAAGATTGATAAAGTTTGAAAGTCGAGAAACTTCCGGAAACATTTGTTGTTGAATTATTTACATTTAATATGACAGATAAATTTTTTGGGATTAATAATATTAGTGAGGTTGAATGATTTTTATGTATACTTAGTTTATCGTTGAAGACAAAAGAGGTTGGAGTAGTTTTTTCCTTTATATAAAGAGTATCATTTTGAATATTTGAGACCAGTAATGATTTATTTTTATATTCACCTCTGCTTGAATATTCAAGATCTAAAAAATGAGAATCAGAATTAGAAATTATAAATGAACTTACTAATGGAAGGTCTAAATTTAAGATTTTAATCTTTGAAGAATCAAATTTCTCATTGTATTTAGATTGACTAGCAAGGCTAAAAGAAATAAACAGTATGAGAGGGACTAAAGGATTTATTTTTGCATATTTTTAGCTTCAATACTTAAAGTCGCATGAGGTACAAGTATTAATCTTTTCTTGTTGATAAGCTTACCTGTAACACGACAGACCCCATATGTTTTATTACTTATTCTTACCAGGGCATTTTTTAAGTCACGAACAAATTTTTCTTGTCTCAATGCAAGTTGAGTGTTGGCCTCCTTTGACATAGTTTTAGATCCTTCTTCAAATGCTTTAAAAGTTGGTGAAGTGTCTTCGGTCCCATTATTGCCATCATTCATATAAGAACTTTTAAGCAAATTTAAATCTGAATTTGCCTTGATGATTTTTTCTTCGATTAACTTTTTAAATTTTTCTAACTCTTTATCGCTATATCTATTTGTTGTTTCCATTATGTAATTTTTTTTATTAAAACAGAAATTTTTATTTTATCGAATTCTAGTACAATTCCATCCTGAGGTTGATTAATCAAACTTATAGATTCTGCAAGAGTCTCATTTTTTATGTATTGTTTAAAATTTGAAATAGCTTTATTTAAAGTTGAATTATTACTTATAAAAATCTGAATTTTATCAGTAACATCCAAACCTAAATCTTTTCGATAATTTTGAACCCTATTAACAAATTCTCTTGCAATTCCTTCTCTTATGAGTTCTTCGTCAAGACTAACATCAAGTGCAACTGTCACTCCACTTCCATTTGCAACCAGCCAACCTTCAATATCTTTTGAACTGATTTCTACATCATTTGCCACTAATTTAATATTTTTTTCATTAAATTTTATAAGAATCTCACCATTTTGCTCTAATTCATTAATGTCGTCAGAATTCATTAGATCAATGGATTTAGCAATTAACTTAATATCCTTTCCATATCGAGGACCTAATACTTTAAAATTTGGCTTAATTGTTTTGACTAAAATCCCACTACTATTATCAATTATTTTTAACTCTTTTATGTTTATTTCTGATTTTAATTGATTTTCAATTGAAATCAATTCCTGGCGTTCATACTCAGAATTAACAGGTATCATTATTGTCTTAAGTGGTTGACGAACTTTTATTTGTTCTTTCTTTCTTAGAGAGAGTGCAAGTGATGTTATCACTCTTGCTTTATTGACTTTGTTTTGAAGTTTTGGAAAAATCATTGATTTATCAGAAGACGGAAAATCTGTTAAATGAACTGAAATTAATCCGGCATTCATTTTTGTCAAATCTCTATATAAATGATCCATGTAAAAAGGAGCTATGGGTGCAGCAAGTTTAGTAACTGTTAATAAGCACTCATACAATGTTTGATAAGCTACTACTTTATCCTTACCAAAGGATCCTTTCCAAAACCTTCTTCTGTTCAAGCGAACATACCAATTACTCAACTTTTCCTGAACAAAGTCTGAAATAGATCTACAAACTTTTGTTGGTTCAAAGTCTTCATAGTATTTCTCTACTTCAAGTATTAAACTATTTAGTTCAGATAAAATCCAGCTGTCAAGTTCTTGCCTATTACTTATTTCAATTTTTTCTAAATCTGGAACAAAGCCATCTATATTTGCATATAGACTGAAGAAGGAATATGTATTAAATAGTGTTCCAAAAAACTTACGTTGAACTTCAATTATTCCATCAAGATTAAATTTTAAATTATCCCAGGGGTTAGCATTAGAAATCATATACCATCTGGTTGCATCAGGACCAAATTTATTTAAAGTATCAAATGGATCTATTGCGTTACCTAATCTTTTAGACATTTTATGACCTTCTCTATCTAAAACTAATCCATTTGAAATAACATTTTTATATACAATTTTATTGGAAATGAGTGTTCCGATTGCATGTAAAGTATAAAACCAGCCTCTAGTTTGGTCTACTCCCTCAGCAATAAAATCTGCAGGAAATGCTCCTCCATTTTCAATTTTATTTTTATTCTCAAATGGATAGTGCCATTGAGCATATGGCATTGATCCGGAATCAAACCAAACATCAATCAAATCACTTTCACGAAATAAAGGCTTTGTTCCATCTTTGTTAGTTAAGACTATCGAATCAACTATATTTTTATGTAAATCAACCTTATCATAGTTTTCATTTGACATATTTCCTTTTTGAAAACCTTCAAAAGGGTTTGTTGTTGCAAAACCATATTTTATAGATCTATTAATTTCATCAAATAACTCTTCAACAGATCCAATAACTTTTATTTCAGATTTATCTTGAGAACACCATACGGGTAGAGGAATTCCCCAAAAACGAGAACGTGAAAGATTCCAATCATTTGCATTTGCCAACCAGTTTCCAAAACGACCTTCTCCGGTTGATTGAGGCTTCCAATTGATATTCTTATTTAGACTGACCATCTTATTTTTAACATTACTAACTTTAATAAACCATGAATCTAGCGGATAATATAATATAGGTTTGTCTGTTCTCCAGCAATTTGGATAGGAATGTTTATATTTTTCAACTTTAAAAGCAAGATTTTCTTTTTTAAGATGAATTGCAATCTCTACATCAACAGAATGTTCAGGAAGATTATCTTTTGAATAATATTCATTTTTTACATATTTTCCAGCCAGAGAGTTGAGCTCTTTTCTGAATTTACCCTCTAAATCAACTAATGGGACTAAGTTTTTGTTTTCATCAAGGACTAACATTGCCGGTATTTCAGGAACAGACTCTTTCGCAACTTTGGCATCGTCTGCTCCAAATGTTGGAGCGGTATGGACAATGCCAGTTCCATCATCAGTTGTTACAAAATCTCCATCTATAACGCGGAATGCATTTTCTGGGTTATTATATGGTAAAGGAGATTCCTTCCATAATTGTTCGTATCTTATATTAATTAAATCTTTTCCGATACATTTATTTTCAATCCAAAATGGTATCTTTTTATCTTCTGAATTATATTTATTTAGATCAGAATTATTAACTACAAGTATGTACTTATTACCAAATTGTTTTTCGATAAGCTTCGTGGCAATTATAACTCTTATAGGTAGAAAAGTATACTGATTAAATGTTTTAATAATTGAATATTCAATTTTTGAACCTACTGTTAAAGCTGTATTTGAAGGAAGTGTCCAAGGAGTAGTGGTCCAAGCCAAAATGTGAAGATCTTCGTTTGATTTAATTGTCACAGGAAGACTAGATTTTATAGTTTTAAACATTGCAGTCACACTGGTGTCAGAAACGTCTTTGTATGTTCCCGGTTGATTTAATTCATGAGAACTAATTCCTGTTCCGGCTTTAGGTGAATAAGGTTGTATGCTGTAGCCCTTGTATAAATTACCTTTTTTATGAATTTGTTTGATTAGCCACCAAACACTTTCCATGTATTTTGGTTTAAAGGTTACATAGGGATCATTCATATCTACCCAATACCCCATTTTCAAAGTGAGTTCATTCCATAAGTCAGTATAACGCATAACTGCTTTTTTACAGGCTTTGTTATAGTCTTCGATACTAATACTTTTTCCAATTGAATCTTTTGTAATACCTAATTCCTTTTCGACACCCAATTCCACTGGAAGTCCATGGGTATCCCATCCGGCTTTTCTTTCAACTAAATATCCTTTCTGTGTTTTATACCGACAGAATATATCCTTAATTGACCTCGCCATAACATGATGAATCCCCGGCTTTCCATTTGCAGAAGGCGGACCTTCATAAAAAACAAAAGGGTCATGACCTCTTCTAATTTCTAGACTTTTATTGAAAACAGACTCTTTCTCCCAAAACTCTAAAATATCTTTGGAAATTGAAGGAAGATCAAGTTTTTTATACTCATTGAAAGCCATTAAAAGCTAAATTTATTAAGTAGCGAAAGTAATCAATTTTAAAAAAAAAAATAGACTAATAAAAGATAAAAAACAACTTAAAAGTCTACACTTATACCTAATTGAAGGCTTCTACCTGGCTGAGATATACCAGAAGCAAAGGTTCTGTAATGTGAATCAAATATATTTTTCAGTCCACATTTTATTTTTACTTTCTCATTAACCTTATAGCTGGATAAAATTGAAAAGGTTTTCCAAGCTGGAGTTCCTGCATATATTCCATCACCAATTTGAGGAGTTTCATCCAAACCATCTTCTCCTCCATAGCTATAATCGTTTGGATTTTTGGCATTACTAAAGTTCCATTCTAACTGAGCATTAATTTTTGATGTAGAGTAATAAATTCCATATCTACCAAAAAGAGGAGGAATCGATGGTAATGGCCCATTTTTAAAATTTTTATTTCCACGAGTATAAGTTAAACTCGCTTTAGTGTAAAAGCTTTCTGAGAATTTAATTAAACTTTCAAATGAACCACCATAAATAAATCTATTTCCAAGGTTTTTGTTGGCTAAAGTTGGTAACTCCTCGCCATCATAAATTATTGTTTCAGGATTGTTAGTACTTGTATCTGCATAAATTGCATATTCAGAACGTACAATATGTCTGGAAATCAAGGATCCAAAACCTCTAATTGAAAATTTATTTAGACCATTTTTAGATTCAAAAGTTAGACCTAAGTCTAGATTGTAGGCATACTCTGGTTTTAGAAAAGGATTGGGAACAATTAGTGACCCTCCACTCTCTCTAATTTTCCCAATATCATCAATATTTGGGTTTCTGAATCCACTAGATAATAAAATATTTAATTGTAGTTTTTTTAAAGGGCTATAAATTAATCCTAGGGTATTAGTTAAAGCCCAATTATTAATCGAAACTCTTGACAATAAAGAATTGACAAGTGCCTGCTCGTTCCAAGAACCTCCCAAATCGGTATAAGTAAGTCTAGATCCTACATTTAAAGATATTACTTCATTTAATTCCCAAATGAAGTTTACGTAAGCAGCACCACTATTATAATAACTACCATCACTTGGATATCTCGTAGGAATTAATATTAAAGTTCCAAGAGAAATTATTTCACTATTAACGATATTTAAAGACCTAGAGTATGCTTTTGAGCTTATAATATTATTGACAACTTCTAAGCCATATGATGCTTTAAGATTATTGTAAGGAACTGCGTTAAAGTCCGCATTAAAGCTCATAACAGAAACTTCTTCAAACTGAAAATTTCTATTAAAACTATCAAACCTTCTATCTACTCTCGATTCATCAATATTTTGATAAGCAAGTGTCAAAGTTCCTTTTTTTAACCATGGAATACCTTTATAAAATTCATATTTAGGTGAGAATAAAAATCTTTTTTGAGGACCATAGTTCCACTCAGCATATCTTAATGACCCATTTCTTACCTCACTTAGTTTGTCATATCTATCTATATCTGAAGAATTTGAAAATTGGATATTTACTGACAGGTAATTTTGATTATTTATTTTAAATCGAAATTTTTGAAATATATCAAACTGATTATAGCCAGTATTTTTTTGAATTAATGGATTAGAGTTGATAGATGGAGTTTCTTTGTAAAAAGAATTTGTATTTTCAGAAAAAAAATTTGTAACCCCCCAGTTATCATAACCATGAGAATTTTTACCTCCCATTCGAATATCTCCAAAATTAGAGAAACTAATACTAGTTATTGATCCCCATTTTTCAAAACTCCAATTAGATGTAATATTGTTAACACTAGACAAGTTACCAGAATTAAAATCTGAATGAAATTCATTTTTGTTTAAAATATCACTATTTATATCGGGATTTTTAGTGTAATAATGAATAACACCACCTAAGGCATCAGATCCATAGCCAACAGAAGAAGATCCGTAAATTACTTCAACTCTTTCTAAATTATGTGGAGCTATAGTTATTGCATTTTGAAGATGTCCCGAACGGTATATTGCATTATTCATTCTTACACCATCAATTACTAACAAGACTCTATTAGCTTCAAAACCTCTTATAACTGGACTTCCACCACCACCCTGTGATTTTTGTAATCGTAGACCAGGAGTTAACTCTAAAACATCAGCTCCAGTCTGAATAATATTTTGTCTTATTGTATTAGAACTTATAACATTAACTTTTTCAGCAATTTTATTTTTATTTGTTTTTGACCTCGCTACAGAAAGAATTAGGCCCTCTAAATTTTGAATATTTGGCTCTAGTTGAATCAAAAAAGACTTTTTTGTCTCTGAAAGTTTTGTGCTTAATGTTTTGTAACCATTTATCTGAAATATAATAATTTTGGATAAGTCAAAGTCTGTAATGTCTGCCTTACCTTGATTATCGGTTATTATACTTTGAGTTTTATCGATTGAAAAGATTGCGACATTTTCTATTCTTTCTCCAGTATTTTGATCTTCAACCATTACAGACTGAGCAAAAGAATTTAACATGCTAAAAAAAAGGAAGAAAAAGTAAATTATTTTTTTTTCACTTAAAAACTTCATGAAGAACAGATAATGATTTTGGTGTTTTAAAACTTTGTAAATGTAAACGATAATAGCAAATGATTCCATCTAACAAACTATTTCGAGTATTAGTATTCCACTTTAACATATAAATTTGATCAAAAGTCATGCCTAAAATATCTTTAAAGCTTTTAGTATTTTCAATAGAAAGTATATGTTTTGATTTATTTTGCCTGGTAAAACAGCCGGAAGTTAAATCAAAATATATATAATTAATATTTGATTTATTTGGATAAAAACCAATGTACTTTGTCAATTCAATTAAGAATTTAATATGAAAGTTAGGAGTTGGATCATTATTTTCCAACCATAAAATGGTTGTTTCAAGAAAACTAAAAAGGTTTTCATTCTCCCCCCCTTCTTCTTTTAAAACACTTTTTAAAACTTCAGAAAGAAATAGAATAACGCTTGTTTTCACAATCGATGTATGAATTGAATTTATTGGGGCATAGACATTTGCCTCCTTAATGTAGTTGAGTCCTTCCTTTTTTCTGTGATTGGAAACAATATTTATCAAGTTGAATGTTTGAAAAAGCCCCTTACTAGAATTACTCTTTTTTGCTTTTAAAATACCATTTAAAAAATAGCTTTTGAGACCGTCACTTTTGGTGTAGCAATTAACTATTAAACTTGAATCTCCATATTTGAGAACCCAAATAACTATTGCAGAAGTTTTGATCAAAATTTGAAAATTATACTACTCCTTGAGCTAACATAGCATCTGCAACTTTAACAAAACCTGCTATATTAGCTCCTTTTACATAATTAATGTTTTTTTTATCGGTTCCAAACTCTAGGCATGAATTGTGAATGTCATTCATTATTCCTTTTAGCTTAGAGTCTACTTCTTTTCTTGTCCAATTATAGCGTAGAGAATTTTGAGCCATCTCAAGTCCTGATACTGCAACACCTCCAGCATTTGATGCCTTTCCTGGAGCAAATAAAACACCACTTTCGTTAAAAAATCGAATTGCTTCAGGTGTAACGGGCATATTAGCTCCTTCACATACACACAAACAAGCGTTTTCTTTTAATTTTTTAGCATCAGCTAAATTTAATTCGTTTTGTGTAGCACAAGGAAGAGCGATGGAACATTTAATACCCCATGGTTTTTGATTGGAATAAAAAACTGCTTTTGGATATTTTTTCACATATTCACTAATCCTTTCTCTTTTAACATTTTTAATATACATTATATGATCTAATTTTTCTGGGTTAAGACCGTCCTTATCAAAGATATAACCAGAAGAATCAGAGAGAGTGAGGACTTTAGCACCCAAATTAATACATTTCTCTGCAGCATATTGGGCAACATTTCCTGATCCTGAAATAACAATTGACTTACCTTCAATTGATTCATTGATATGATTTAACATTTGGCTTGTAAAATACACAACTCCATAACCAGTTGCCTCTGGTCTTATAAGCGAGCCTCCCCAGGAAACTCCTTTTCCTGTTAAAACTCCTGAAAACTCATTTCTTAATTTCTTGTATTGTCCGAATAGATATCCTATTTCACGTCCTCCAACACCAATATCACCAGCAGGAACATCATTATTAGGACCAATATGTCTAAATAATTCAGACATAAAACTTTGACAAAACCTCATAATTTCAGTATCTGATCGTCCTTTAGGATTAAAATCTGCCCCTCCTTTTCCGCCTCCCATAGGTAAAGTTGTTAAACTGTTCTTGAAAATTTGTTCAAAAGCTAAAAATTTTAATATACTTAAATTTACACTTGGATGGAATCTTAGCCCTCCTTTGTAGGGTCCAATAGCTGAATTCATTTGAACCCTATAACCTCTGTTTACTTGAATTTCTTCATTATCATCAACCCATGCAACCCTAAAAGAAATCACTCTTTCGGGCTCAGCCATTCTGAGTAAAACATTTTGACCGTAATATATGTCTTTGGTCACTATATAAGGAATAACAGTTTCAGCAACTTCTGTGACAGCCTGCATAAATTCGGGCTCATTTTTATTTCTTTCGTTTACTTCAGTTAAGAACTGATTAATAATTTTTTCCATGTCTTTTGTTTGTCATTTAAATTTATGATTTTTAATCATTATTTGAAAAGTATTGATATAATATCCTCAATTTTTTCTATAAACGTTATTTTTATTTTAGAATTATTACTGTCAACTTTATTGAATTTAGAAATTAATATGGATTTAAAACCTAATTTAGCAGCTTCTTTAATTCTAGTATTTATTTTTGATACAGCCCTTAGCTCACCAGACAAGCCTACTTCTGCAGCAAAACAAATATTTTTATCTATTGAAATTTCAAAATAGCTCGAAAGAATAGAGGCTACAACAGCTAAATCAAGTGCAGGATCATTTACAGAAATTCCTCCTGTAAAATTTATAAAAACATCTTTTGCGCCTAATGAAAAACCAGCTCTTTTTTCTAATACAGCGAGTAACATATTTAAACGTTTTGCATTGAACCCTGTACTGCTTCGTTGTGGAGTACCGTATACTGCTGAGCTAACAAGTGCTTGAACTTCAAGTAATAAAGGCCTTATCCCTTCAACTGTGACTCCAATTGCTTGACCACTTAAATTAGTTTCATTAACATTCATAAGAAAAGCACTTGGATTAGAAACTGGATTTATACCATTTGAGTTCATTTCGTAAATACCAATCTCGTCAGTTGCTCCAAATCTATTTTTTTGAGCTCGCAATATTCTGTAGATATGATTTCTATCCCCTTCAAAACTCAAAACAGTATCAACCATGTGTTCTAAAATCTTAGGGCCAGCAATTTGCCCATCTTTTGTTATGTGGCCAACCAATATAACAGGTATATTAGTTTCTTTTGCAAACTCAATTAGTTCATTAGTTGTTTGCTTAATTTGTGACACAGTTCCAGCTGAACCATCAATTAAATCACTTTGAAGAGTTTGGATAGAATCAATTATTACTAACCTAGGATTTAATTTATTTATTTCATAAAAAATATTTTTTAGACTAGTTTCGCTTAAAATATAACTGTTATCCTCTAAAAGACCCATTCTTGTTGCCCGAATTTTAATTTGTTTTTGACTTTCTTCTCCCGAAACATAGAGGGTTTTAAAAGGAAGGCCTGTTGCAGTTTGAAGAAGAAGTGTCGATTTTCCTACTCCGGGTTCTCCCCCAATTAATATTAAAGATCCAGGAACTATTCCTCCACCAAGTACTCGATTAATTTCTTTGTCGAATGTTAAAATTCTGGATTCATCTTCAATATCAATTTTTTTTAGCTGTATTGATTTATTTGATTTTTTATGATTTGATTTTACATTCCATTCTTTCTCTTTTTTCGTATTAATAACCTCTTCTTCTAGAGTGTTCCATTCTTTACATGAGTTACATTGACCTTGCCATTTGGAATGTTGGGCCCCACAATTATTGCAAAAAAAAGAAGTTTTTACTAGCATACAGTTTAAAGATACTGTTTTCTATTAACCATAGGTAGAGCGATTAAAGAGATTGTTCCAGATAGTATAATTAGTAAAGTTTGAGAGGTCCACATTATCCATCCAAATGCCAAACCAATTTCGGTATTGATTTCATAAGCATTTAGAACTAAAGCTATGCTTAATGGAAAAATTCCAATCCCACCGTTTGTTGTCGCTATGGATAATCCCCCAACAACAAATACAGGTATTATCATTTGAATAGTGAGATTAAAAGTACCTGGAATAGACCATTTAATAACATAAAACATTAACAAATACATGATCCATATGAAAATAGTATGAAGAATAAAAGGAAACTTATTTTTCATACTTTTTATTGATATCATTCCCTCCCACAATCCGTTAAAAAATAATTTAATTTTTGAAGAGTAGATGCTTTTTGAGTTTTTAACATAAATAAAAATAAGAACAAATAAAAAAATAATTGATACACCGAAAAATATCAATTGAAAAAAATTAATATTTTGTCCAAGGATAAAATTTGATACCGTATTGAATTGCAGGAAAAGAGCAATTAAAATTATTATAAATAACATTATGGCATCCACAATTCTTTCTGTAACAATTGATCCAAATGCTTTTTCAAAAGGGATATCTTCGTAGGTAGAAATAAAACTTGCTCTAATTACCTCACCTGATCTGGGAACTCCCATNTTGGCTAAATAAGCAATTAGAACACATAAAAAAGAATTTATTAGTCTAGGGTGATATCCCATAGGTGAAAGTAAAAATCTCCAGCGGTAGGCCCTTGAAAAATGACTTGATATTGCAAAAAATAATCCCAAAAAAACATACCTTAAGTCAGCCTTTTTAACAGATTGAATTATTATTTTTCTCTCATCAGGAGTTGTTATACTAATTGATAAATAAATAAAAAATGCACCCAAAGAAATAGGTAAAACATATTTAAGAAAAGTTTTAATATTCATTGAGTAATAAATTATCTATCAGTCGTGTTTTCCCAATTCTTGCGGCAATAAAAGCTCTCGTTTTTTGATCAGATTTTTCTTTAGCTTTTAATAAGTTGTTTTCAAATCTTATGTCAAAGTAGTCCAGTTTAAGCCAAATATTATTTAAAAAGTTTTCTTCGATTATTTTTGTAATCCTTAAAGAGTTTTCCTTTTTCCATAGAGATTTGGCTAATTTTAATTGTTCAATTAGAAAGATTGCATTTTTAAGCTCTTTTGTGTTTAAAAGTTTATTTCTTGAGCTTAAAGCAAGTCCCTGACTATCTCTATATGTAGAGCATCCAACTATTGAGGTAGAAATTTTTTTTTGATTTACTAGAGATTTGATAATTAATAATTGTTGAAAATCTTTTTCCCCAAAATAAGCTTTTGTTGGAGAGAAATTATTTAATAATTTCTCAACAATAGTTGCTACACCTTGAAAATGACCATTTCTAAATTTACCCTCCATTATTTTTTCAAGAATACCAAATTCGTATCTGTAAGTTTTCATTTTTGAGTCATATAAATCATTTGATTTTGGTGCATAAATCATTGATTTAGGAGAAGCTTTTTTAATCATTTGAATATCGAGATTCAAGTTTTGTGGATATGATTTAACTTCCTCAGAGTTTTCGAACTGAGTGGGGTTAACAAAAATAGTAACTATAACTTGTTCATTTTCGATAGTAGCTCTCTCTATTAAAGAAATATGCCCTTCGTGTAAAGCACCCATTGTCGGTACTAAACCTATAGTTTTATTTTTGTTTAAACAAGAATTCAATACCGAATATTGGCTAAAAAAATTCATTTTAGGAAAATATTATCGACGCAAAGTAGTAATATTTTAATTCATTCGTTATAATTTTTGTAATTTCGCAAGACTTTTAATATTTGGTCTATCCTATTTTTATGAAAGACAAGCGCGTACTTATTATTTCTCCAGAAGTTGTTCCATATCTCCCTCAATCAGAACTTGCGATAAACTCATTTAAAATTCCAAAAAGCATCAATGACAGTGGAGGGCAGATAAGAATTTTTATGCCAAGATATGGCCTTATCAACGAAAGACGTCATCAGCTTCATGAAGTTATCAGGCTATCGGGGATGAATCTTGTAATTAACGACATGGATACCCCACTTATAATTAAAGTCGCCTCTATTCCCAAGGAACGTATGCAAGTTTATTTTATTGATAATGAAGATTATTTTAAAAGGCGTGCAGTACTCAGGGACGGAAAGGGAAAACTTTTCAAAGATAATGATGAGAGAATGATTTTTTTTACTAAAGGGGTAATTGAAACAGTTAAAAAATTAAATTGGTCTCCAGATATAATTCATCTTCAAGGCTGGTTTACATACTTATTTCCCCTTTACTTAAAAACTTATTTTAATGATGATCCTATTTTTTCTGATAGTAAAATTGTAAGTTCTATTTATCCAAAAGATTTTGAAGGCGTTTTATCAAAAAAATTTAAACAAAAAGTTGAATTTGATGGTATTCCAGAAAATTTAATTTCAGATTTAGTAAAATCAGATTTTGTAAATCTTTCAAAATTATGTATTGCTCATGCAGATGGATTTGTATTACATGGAAAAGCATCTATGGAAAAGGAAGTTATTAAAGAAATTGAAAACAGTAATAAGCCTTTTGTGTCAAATGAAAATGGTGATGAAGAAATTCCTTATGTTGATTTCTATACAAAATATTTTAGTTAACATTTAATCATAATGCATTTTAGATATCTTCATTCTTTTTTATTAGGAACTTTAATCATACTATCCTCTTGTAACCAAGAATATCATAATATTGGATCTTTCCTTTTAGTTGATCAGGAATTCAAAACAGACATATACAAAGCACCAGTTTTTACATATCAACAAAAGTTAAAAAGAGTTCAAACTGATGGCCTGCCATTAGGCCAAATAGGCATAATAAACAACCCTTATTTTGGAAAGTCTAAGGCAAACATTACATCACAACTAATTATAAGCGCTAATCCTTCTTTTGGAATCTATAGTCAAGAGCAAGAGAACTCAGAAACTAATGATTTAACAATTATACCTGAAAATGAAACTGTTACTTCTGTTTTTTTAGAAATACCATTTTATAGTAATCAAAATGATAAAGATAATGATGGAGTCATAGACCCGTTGGATATCGACCCTCTTGATTCCTCAAGTGATACTGATGGAGATGGATTATCTGATTTTTCTGAAAATGCAGTTGGTACAAATCCCTTGAGTGTTGATAGCGATAATGATGGAATTTTGGACAATGAAGATACAGACAGTTCAAGTTATGATAGCGGTAATAGAATTTATGATATTGATTCTGTTTATGGAAATCTCAACTCAAAATTCACCTTAAAGGTTCATGAATTAACATATTATCTATCA
The DNA here is from genome assembly GCA_002690805.1 of Flavobacteriaceae bacterium. Classification (GTDB taxonomy): domain Bacteria; phylum Bacteroidota; class Bacteroidia; order Flavobacteriales; family Flavobacteriaceae; genus Marivariicella. The sequence goes on along the minus strand of NZFW01000037.1, from coordinate 51,027 downwards.
TCATTAGATCCCAATAACAATTTTGAAACAACTCAACAGTTTTTTTCAAACACAAATTATTATGAACAAGGCTTTTATTCCACTGAGTTATTCAACAATGAAGTTCAGTTAAATTATGACGAATTACGATTTAATTATACTGAAGATGATCCATCCACCGAAGAGATAGAGGACTCGACCACTGTTCAATTCAGATATTCACCAAGAATTAGATTAGAATTAGAGCCTTCTTTTTTTCAAAAAAACATAATAAATGCAGAAGGAAGTTTTAGACTTAAAAATTTAGATAACTTTCAAGATCATATTAAAGGAATTATAATTACGACTGAAAATTTTTCAGATGATCTTTACTTGCTTTTAAATTTTAATGGTGCAGGGATTAAGATTAATTACAATTATGATTATTATGAAGGTTATGGAACCTCAGATACTTCTGATGATGAAGTGATTAAAAAACCTAGCAGCTATGATATAGCTTTGGGAGGAATTATTATAAATTCACTTGAAAAATCAGGCTCCGATCCAATAATAACTGATGCTATAAATCAAAGTGAAACAGGAATACCTCAAAAAAATATAACAATTCAAGGAGGTCAATTTTATTCAAAAATTGACTTATTTGACTCTTCAAACTTAAATGACAATGATGAAATATTACAATTAAGAAATAATAATTGGCTGATTAATGAGGCCAATCTTATTTTTTATGTTGACCCATCTCAACTATTAAACCACCCAAATAATATATATCCTGAAAGACTTTACCTCTACAACTTAAATTCAGGATTACCAATAAATGACTTTCTTATTGATAACACGATAAATACTTTATCAACTAATGCTGGAAAAAAAGTATTTGGTGGAATGTTAGAACATGATTCTGAAAACAAGCCATGGCGATATAAGTTTAGAATAACAGATCATGTCAATAAGATAATCAGAAAAGATTCTATCAATTCTTCCCTTGGACTTATTTCTGGAGCAAATATTTCGGCTTTATCAATTAAAAAGGCGATAAACTCTACAGACAAAGAAATAAAATATCCTGCCACGGGGGTTTTAAACCCCTTTGGTGTAAAGCTTATTGGCTCACATCCTGATGAGGAAAATAAGGCTCTAAAAGTCGAATTAGAAATTTTTTATACTGAATATTAATTTTAAAAAAGCTTATATAAATTATAGGTTATTAGTAAAAATATAATTCCTGATACCCCCTGAATAAAAGTTGCAATTGTGTGGGTTTGATATGCAGTCTTTATATCTAAGCCACTCATTTGAGACACTATCCAAAAGTATGAATCGTTAGCATGAGAGACAGTCATTGATCCAACCCCAATCGCTAAAATTGTAAAGATTTTTCCAGTATCGTTTTCTAGACCAAAAATAAAAAGGATTGGGTAAATAATTGAGGCAGCAGTTATCATTGCCACAGTAGAAGATCCTTGAGCTGTTTTTAATGTTGCTGCAATTAGAAAAGGGATAATAATTCCCAAAGAATCAAAGTAGCTTACATCATCAAACCATGATATTACATCAATGTTTTGAATTATTTTACCCAAAGCGCCGCCAGCTCCAGTGATTGCAATTATTGGGATAGAATGTTTTAAGGATTTAATTAATAATGGCTGAATTTGAACTTTTCTAAACGAAATATAAAGTGAAATAACTACTCCAATAAATAATGAAAATACTGGAGTGGTTAGGTATATTAAATTTGATGGAACTAATGGTCTAATTGACATTAATAAGATTGGAAGCCAAATTGGAGCGCTGGCTAATCTAAAGTTTAAGTTATTTTCTAATTTTAAATCATCGATAAGTGATTGAATAGTTGTTTTAGAAATCACCGAGCTTTTTTTTATGAAATTATGAGAATAAAAAGCGCCAACTAAAGCAAGAAATAGAGCTAAGCTCCCCCCGCAAATAAAAAGCAAAAAAATATTATCCAAATTTAAGGCTGATGCCGCAGCTAATGGACCAGGGGTGGGCGGAACTAGAACATGAGGAGCAAAAAGTCCTGTAGAAAGAGCAATCGTTAGTGTCTTTTTTGAGGTTTTAGTTAATTCAGATAACTTTTTATTTAATGTAGAAAGTATTATAAAAGCTGCATCACAAAAAACTGGAATTGAGACAATAAAACCAATAAGACTAATAATGTAAGTTAATGGTAGTTTTGAAAAGGTCTTTAAAATTCCTAGTGAAATTACTGATGTTGCTCCATTTCTCTCTAAATTTAAGCCAATTATAACGCCAAATAAAATAAGAACTCCAATATTTTTGGTCAGATTTATAAATCCCTCAAACATTTGAAATAAAACATCTATAAGACCTATCTGAAGAGAAATTCCTAAAAGCAATGAACCTGTTAAAAGTACAATTATTGGATTCCACTTTAAAAATGAGGTGCCAAAAATGATCCAAGCTATAGTAATTGTAATAAATGAAATTTCCAGAAACATTTAGGCTGTTGAATTAATTAAAATTATAAATTTAATTACAATATTAAATTATGGATTCAAAAAGATCAATTTTAAAGCATAACAGAAAACTATTTTATAAAATACTAAGTCATTATTCCTTAGGCCAACTTAATAAAGTTCCAGAAGGTTTTAATAACTCAATTTTCTGGAATGTAGCGCATTGCATTGTTGTTCAACAAAGACTTATGTATATGTTATCTGGAAATAAAATTCATATTGATCAAAAATGGGTAAAAAACTATGATAAGGGAACTTTTCCCAAAAAACCTGCCTCTCAAGAAGATCTAGAAATAATCAAAGCTCTTCTTTTTTCAACTATTGACTTACTTGACAAAGACATAGACAACTCAATCTTTGATAAATTTTCTTCTTTTACTACATCAACTAATCAGACAATAGATAGTTTTGAAACAGCTTTTACATTCACAATTTTTCATGACGGAATCCATCTTGGGAGTATTTTAGCCTTGAGAAAATTTGTCTAATTCACTAACTATGTTATTAATAATTTTAGGGGCATGTTCTCTGGAATTCTCAATAAACCATTTATTTGTTTTTAGACCACCACAGACTACTCCGGCAAGATAAACTCCTTTAATATTTGATTCCATGTTTTGTAAATTGTAGACTGGGGTTTTATAGATGTCATTTTTGAATTTGACACCGAGACTTTCAACTAGTGCAAAGTTTGGTTGATATCCAGTCATTGCAAGAACAAAATCATTTTTGATTGAAAACTCTTTATTTGGTGATTTAATTAGTATTGAATCAGTATTAATTTTCTTTAGATTTGATTCAAAATACGCAATAATACTGCCCTCTTTAATTCTATTTATTATATCTGGACGCGCCCAATACTTAACATTGTCTCCAATCTCTTTTTCTCGAATAATCATTGTAACACTCTTAGCTCCTTTTCTGTAAGTTTCTAATGCAGCGTCTACAGCTGAATTTGCTGAACCAACAATCGCTAAATCCATTCCAAAATATGGATGGGGCTCTGAATAGTAGTGTTTAACTTTTGATAATTTTTCTCCAGGTATATTTAGTAAATATGGAAAATCGTAGAATCCTGTTGCAATTATAATAGTTTTTGTTGAGTAGTCACTTTTAATTGTTTTTAATTTAAATCCCTTTTTAAGTTTTGAGATACTTATTATTTCTTCGTATAATTTTATCTTAAGTTTTTTACTTGATGCGACTCTTCTGTAATACTCTAATGCTTCAGCTCTTGTAGGCTTTGGTTGCTGTGAAATAAATGGAATATTACCAATCTCAAGCCTGTCAGACGTGGAAAAGAAGCTCATATTTAACGGATAATTAAATAACGAATTAACCAATGTTCCTTTTTCAATTACTACGTAGTTAAGTCCGTTTTCTTTTGCTGAAATAGCGCAGGCCATACCAATAGGTCCAGCGCCAATAATTATTACATCAATCATTATGTAAAACTACAAAATACTTATAATAAAATAAATACATAGATAATAACTATCATTTAATTATTATGTATAATAAAAAACTATTCTAATAAATTTAATTTGTATAATTTATTTTTTTATAGCTTTTATTTAATTATATATAGAATTTACTTATTAAATATTATATTTTGATTGTTTTGTCTTATATATAAACTAATAATAGATATAAATAATGCAGGCACTGAATAAATGAAACCTATATAGTACCCTAACAATAGTATTGAAACCCACCACAGTGGAAGTAAAAGTAATGCACAATAAAATTTGACTGTACTATAATATACAATGTCATTAAATCTTGAAAGACAAAATTTTGTTGCAATTAATACAGGTGCATTTAATATATAACCTATTCCTCCTATTGCTATTTCATATAATTTTAATGTTCTCGGTTTTTTATAATAATCAATTTCTTGTATCATCTTTTTTATTTCTTCAAAGGATTCATTTCCTTTTAAAGTATTAATTAGAGAATATTGTTTTGTATAATTTTTGTTTTTTTCAGGAATCCAAAGGCATTCCCTCATTCTTTTAGTTAAAATACTCCTAAGATTATTTATTTGATTCACTTCTGGTATATTCTTTTTAATATAATCTTTAACAAAAATTGGTTTACCGTAAACCAGATGAATGAATGAAAGTGGATTCCTTCGATTACTATAATTAATACCTATTGGTAAAATATACATATTTTGATCTGGATATTTTTTTTGAGCAGAAATCGCCATTCTACTGCTTCCTTTTGAAATTGGAATTAAATAATAATTTTCATGTTGTTTTCCTTCTGAGAAAACCTGAACAGGATTACCTTTTCCCAAAATTGAGTTACACTTTTGAAAAATCAAATCATTATTTTTTAAATTAGAGTATCCGTCTCTTATCCTGTAGACTGGTATCATGTTCATTTGAGTGAATATCCAATGCATAATACCTCCAAAAACATCTGCTCGAGTTAATGAAGTTATAATTCCCCCATAGTCTACTCCCACGATAAATGGATCAATTACTCCATTTTGATGATTTGGTGAAAGTATTACGCCTCCTTTTTTTGGAATATTTTTTTTACCATAAACTGTAATTTTTTTAAAATAAAAGTTGAACCCTATTTGCATTAGCGTCCTAATTCCAATATATATTGCATTTTTCATACACTATTTTAATCCATTAACAAAACTCATGTACTTTATGTGCCCTTCTTCGGTCAGATATGGTTTCAAAAGATTGAAGCATGCAATTATACATTTTATCAATATATTATCATTTTTATTTCTAATATAAGATTGCGCAAACCAAAAATGACAATTTAACCATATTTGATTTGATAGATCATCATATGTTCTTTCAGTTATTCCTGGTCCATGTTTTATATATCCCTTTCCTACATCAACGTAAATAAGATTTTTAATTAATAAAATAGCTTCATCAACTTGAATTAATAGCTCTTTCCCAAAAAAATCGTAATGACTAATGACATTGTAGGTGTCTAGGTAAAAAAATTTAAACTCGTTTTCAAATTCTATGTAAATTTTAACAAGATTTAAAGGAGATGATTCCCTTTTAAGATTTATGTTTTGATTAATCCGTCCACTTAAATTCACTTTCATATAGCAAAAAATCGATAAAACAAGCTTCCGTTTTGTTGGAAAATGATAATTAAAGTTGCTAAGGCTAATCCCAGAATATTTGGCTATTTCATGATTCATTACATTAAATATGCCTTTTTTGTTAAAGAGCTTTATTGAATTAAGTACAATCTTTGTTTTTGTCTTTTTAATTTTAATTTTTTTTGTATTAATAATACTAATATATTAATAAAATATTGTATACAATATGTTAATAACATATTTAAAATATCAGAGTTTAAAAATTATACTCTTTAAAAACTTTGGTTTAAAATAATAATTTATATTTATTTTATAGATAACATAACTAGTGATAAAATGAGTACACAAAGTGAATTTGATTTTAAATTTTATGAGTTTGAAAAAAAGCATAAAAATAAGCCCTTCTTAAGACAACCCTTTGGCGACAAATGGGAAGAGTATACTTGGGGAGAAACTGGTCAGATGGCAAGAAAGTTAGCTAGCGGCTTAAAGACTCTTGGATTGAAACCAAATTCTCATATTGGTTTGATCTCCAAAAATTGTAGAGAGTGGGTTATCGCTGATTTAGCAATTATGATGGCTGGTTATATTTCTGTTCCTTTTTTTGCAACATTAACTGGAAAGGAGTTAGAAAATCTATTAGAATTTGGAGATGTTGATGCTTTATTTGTTGGAAAAATTGAACATTGGAATGAGATTAAATCTTATATACCTAAAATTCCAATTATTGGATTTCCCACCTATAAAGGACACTCAAATATAGACAGAGGACACTCATGGTTTGATTTCATTGATAAATTTGAACCATTAACCAATCCACATGTACCCAAGCTTAAAGATACATGGACAATAATATTTACATCAGGCACAACGGGTAACCCTAAGGGAGTTGTTTTATCATATAGGGCAAATGAAGCAACCGAGTTAATTTCTTTAAATACAAATCCATTAAAAATTGATTATGATGGTAATAATCATTTTTTTTCATATTTACCAATGAATCATATAGCAGAGAGAATAGTTGTAGAGTTCACTGCATTTAGGTTTGGAGGAACAATATCATTTGTTGAGACATTAGATACATTTGGAGCAAATTTGGCTTCCGTTCAACCTACAGTATTTTTTGCAGTTCCAAGAATATGGACCAAGTTTCAAATGGGAATTTTAAGTAAATTTTCCCAAAAAAAATTAGACTTTTTTTTAAGTATTCCAATTGTTAATTCTTTATTAAAAAAAGCTCTAACAAAAAAACTTGGATTAAGTAAAGCAAGGGCAAAAGTTTCAGGAGCTGCCCCTATGCTTACAGATCAAAGAGAATGGTTTAGAAAGCTGGAAATCAATATTGTTAATGGCTACGGAATGACCGAAAACTGTGCAATAAGCAATCAACTAGGAGATAACATTTGGGATAGACCTGGTTCAGTTGGGATTCCTCAAGAGGGAGTTTCAATAAAGATTGATTCTAAGAATGATGAAATTATGATGAAAGGCACTTTTTTAATGGAGGGTTATTATAAGGATCCTAAAGCTACCAAATTGACTCTCGTAGACGGTTGGCTATATACAGGAGATCAGGGATATATTGATAAAGATGGCTTTTTATACATAACAGGTAGAGTCAAGGATAATTTTAAAACATCAAAAGGCAAATTTATTGAGCCATTAACATTGGAGTACTATTTTGGCAAATACAATGAATTTGAACAAATATGTATTGTCGGATTGGGGAATCCACAGCCAATATTGTTAGTATTTTTATCAGAAATTGGACTTAATATGGATAAAGAAATATTCAAGAAAAAATTCAGTGAAGAGTTAATTAATATAAATTCCAAACTTGAACCATACAAAAAAATATCAACCATTGTTTTAGTTAATGAGGCATGGACAACAGAAAATGGACTAGTTACCCCAACACTGAAAGTGAAGCGACCTATGATTGATAAAAAATATAGCGTTAACTACATGAAGTGGCATGAAAGCCCTGGATCAATTATATGGGAATAGTCATTAAAAATAATGGTTTTAAATTTTGAGAGAGCAATCTTTTTTCTTTTGGTTAATGATGACAAACAATAAATTTTAAGTTATTGTAAATCAATCAAATAAATGATTTTACAGATCCTATTTCTTTTTAAAAAAACAGTTAAAATTTCATTGGAACGTTAAAATATATTATATTCACCGAATGGCCATGCTACATCGTGTCCATTTTAAAACCAAATGATAATATAAAATACTTAATTTTTATAGTAATTAAATAACAAACTTTATAATAATTAATCATGAAAACAACTTTAATTAAGACTTTATTAGCCTTTACTTTTTCATTAATTGCTCCTTTTGCAATTGCTCAAAATACAATTAGTGGAACAGTAGTGGATGAAAATAATGACCCTGTTCCAGGTGTTAACATAGTAATTGAAGGAACTTCTCAAGGAGTAGTTTCAGACTTTGATGGAAACTATTCAATTACAACCAATCAAGCTCTACCATTTAATATATCGGTTAGCTCAGTAGGATTTGGTACTCAAGTTATTGAAATTTCAAGTACAGATCAACCAGTTAATGTAACTTTAGCCTCAGGAACAAGATTAGATGAAATTGTTGTCTCAGCATCAAGAAGACCCGAAAGTGTTCAGGATTCACCTGCATCGGTTACAATTATTAGTTCTGCAGACATAGAAAACTCTCCTTACGTACAGGATCCAGTTTCTCAGCTTGTAAATGTTCCTGGAGTTCAGATTCAACAGCAATCAGCAAATTCTCTTAATATAGAAATGCGTGCTGGATCTGGTGTTTTTGGTACAAGTACATTTGCAATGTTAGATTATAGATTTTTAGTAACTCCATCAGCTGGGTTATTTCAATCTTATCAAACAGGACTTTCAAATCTTGATATTCAACAAATTGAGGTAGTAAGAGGTCCTGCTGGAGCTCTTTATGGTCCGAATGTAACTTCTGGAATTGTTCACTTTATTTCAAAAAGTGCAATTGATCATCCTGGAACTTCAGCAGAGGTATTTGCTGGAACTCAAGCTAGAATGGGAGGCGCTGTACGACACGCACAATCAAATTCAAGTGGAACTTTCGGGTGGAAAATAAATGCAAGATTTGCACAAGGTGATGAATTTAAATTAGATCCAGTTGCTGATAGTGAAGAAATAGGTAAGTTATTTAAAACTGTTTCTCAGCCTGCAATCGGATCTAACGGTGCAGTAGATGCCAGTCAACCTGGAACAGTTTTATTGACTGAATCAGACTTAGATCCTGATGGAGACGGAAATCCACTTATGAACGATTACGAAAATTATTCAGCAAATATTCACATGGAATTTCGACCTAACTCCAATACTACTGGTCATATTGCTGCAGGTTTAGCAAATGGAAGAGGATTATTTTTTAATACTCAAGGGTATGGACAAACACAGGGAAATGATTATTGGGCTCAAGCTCGTATAAATACAGGGAGGTGGTTTATGAACGCATACTATAGTTCGAATGACGGAGGTGATGAAAAAAATCCAACCTTTTTATATAATTCTGGTTTTCGTCAAATTGCAAAAAGAACTGCTTTAGAAACCCAAGTTCAATATAATTTTGAAATGCCTTCTTTGAATTCAGATTTTACCGCTGGATTTGATTATCGTAATAATGGTTCTGATTCAGGAAATACGCTTTATGGAAGAAATGAGCAAGATGATGATTTTGAGATTTTTGGAGTATACCTTCAAGGTAAATCATCTCTCACAGATCAACTATCTATAACTTATACTGGTAGATATGATAAAATAAATTTTATTGATAAAGGAAAATTTGCTCCAAGGGTAGCGATGGTTTATGAGGCTAATCCTAGAAATACATTCAGAGTTTCCTATAGTATAGCAACTTTTGCTCCAGCAGCATTAAATGCATACATTGACTTCCCGGTTAATACCGTGGCACCAGGAGTTCTTGATGTTTGGTTATCGGGATCAATCACTCCTCAAAGTTTTGCTCCTGCAGATCAACAAGTAATGGAACTTGCAGGGTTAGGACTAACTTTACCTATATCAACACCTGGATTGCCTAACGCAGTTACAACTGGAGCAGTTGGTGGTTTATCTGCAGCAGGTGCCGTAGGAGCATTATTTGTTCCAAATGCTGCTTTAGGATATGATGGTTCTGCTTTAGCACCGTTCGCCCCTATTCTTGAAGGGTTTTTATCAGGGTATAATGCTTCTGGAGGTCCAGCTGGATTTAATGGAGTATTTAGTGGATATAATGCTTTAGACAATACTGCAATGGCTGCTGGTACAACTGCTGCTGCTGCACAAATTGGAACAACTACTACTTGGGAATTTGGATATAAGGGACTAATAGAAGATAGATGGGCTGTAGGGCTTGATGTCTACAGTTATACTCAGAAAGGATTTACAAGATTTACTGCTGTTGGACCAACATTCAGATTAACTGGTTTTGATTCTGCAGCATATGGAGCTGCTGTTGCAGCTGATGTTGCTGCTGGAGTTACTGCTCCAGTTACAGCTGCACTAACTCCTCTTGTAACTGCAGGAGTAACAGCAGCTATTGAACAACAAACTCTTGCTGCTGTTGAACAAGGAGTCAATGCAACATATCAACAAATTGCAGACGGTTTAGCTGGATTTGGATATACTTTTGAAGGAATCTCTACAAATGGTCTTTCTGCTGCGGAGATGGTACAATTTGGTTTAGGGGCTGATGCTCTTCCTCCACTTCAAACTTCAATTGATGGAACATATGCCCAAAGTATCGGCCCTGCATTAGATGCCAATCTTGCAGCTGGTGTTGCTGGTGAATTACCGGGACAGGTTGCAACTGTTGTTGGAGGTCTAGCTGCCTTTGCTGGTGGTGCATATCAACAAGGAGGTGATGGATTAGCTGCTCTTGGAGGAGCAGTTACTCAAGCGGATGGTACATACTTATTTCCAGCTTTAGGTGCTGTTGAATCTGATCGTGTTCCACAAAATGATGGTGTAACTCACATCTCTGCTGGATACCGTGACTTTTACGATTCAGAAAGAACTCACTACGGAGCTGATCTTTCGGTTGATTTTTATGCAACAAAAAATTTAACTTTATGGGGTAATGCATCTTGGTTAAGTCAAAATGTTTGGACTCCAGGTGATTATGGAGATAATGGACTGGCTTTTGAATCTATGCTAAATGCTCCTTTATGGAAATACAGACTAGGAGCTAGACTTGTTGGAGATAATGGATTTAGAGCAAGTCTTTCATTCCAACATGATGATTCTTTTGAGTCAAATCAAGGAATATTTGATGGTATCACTGATGAAAAGAATCTTGTTGATTTTAGCATAGGAAGAAAGTTTGGAAAAATTCAACTTGACCTTGCTGCAACAAATTTGTTTGATCAAAAATACAGAGCTTTTCCAAGTATGCCAATAATTGAAAGAACAGTAATTTTAAAGGCAGGATTTAATTTCTAAATTACCAATAACTTATTTATTACAATATAAGTTGTTTGATACATTATAGAGTTTTAAAGAAAGAGCAACAGCAGTTGCTCTTTCTTTTTTGTCATAGGAGCTTTTATGTTTTTAGTGAATAAAATTATTTTAATGAATAATAATTTTTTAATAAAAAAAAACTAAATTTCTTAAGAGTTTAATCTTATAAATTCATCATTAAAAATAAAATCTAACCTTAATTTAAAAAAATGTTTAATTTAAAAAATCAAATTGCTATCATAACGGGGGGAGCTAGAGGAATTGGAGAGGGAGTTTGTGAAATTTTTTGTAAAGCTGGAGCAACTGTTGCTCTATGGGATGTTCTTGATTCTGGTGAAGAAACTGCAAGTCGAATCTCCTCAAATGGAGGATCAATATTTTTTCAAAAAGTAGATATTACAAATAAAGATAGTGTCGGTGATGCTGTAACAAAAATAATCTCTAAATATGGGAAAATAGATATTCTAATTAATAATGCTGGAGTTATTAGAGATAGATCATTTTTAAAAATGTCCTCTGAAGAATGGAATACAGTTATTAATATCAATCTTAATGCTCTTTTTATTACAACCCAAGCTGTTCTGCCACACATGAGAGAAGCAGGTTATGGAAGAATTATTTCGGCATCATCTATTAATGGTTTTCAAGGAGCTTTTGGGCAGACTAATTATGCTGCAACTAAAGCAGGAGTTTCAGGCTTTACCAGAGCCTTATGTAAAGAAGTTGGTAGATTTGGAGTTACCGTAAATGCTGTTGCTCCTGGGTTTATCAAATCTCTAATGTCTGATTCCATGCCAGAGGAGATTATTAAAGCTGGAGTAGCACAAATTCCAGTCGGACGAATTGGCACACCAGAAGACATGGGTTACTCCTATTTGTTTTTAGCATCAAAGGAAGCCAGTTTTATTAGTGGAATTACTCTTCATGCTAATGGTGGAGCAATGCCCATGTAATCAAATAATATAATATGAGCACAAAAAAACTATTCAAATTAGATGGAAAAGTCGCCATAATAACTGGTTCTAGCAAAGGAATTGGCCTTGCAATTGCCCGCGGCTTGGCAGAACATGGTGCAAATATAGTCCTAAGTAGTAGAAATCAAGAAGTATTAGATGTACAAGTAAATCAACTCAAAAAAGATGGTTTGAATGCTGTAGCTCATTCTTGTCACGTTGGAGATGAAAATCAAAGAAAAGATTTAATTAAAAAAACGATTGAATCTTTTGGAAAAATAGATATACTAGTTAACAATGCAGCTATAAACCCTGTTTATGACTCATTAGAAAATATGAGTAGTGAAGTTTATGAGAAGATGATGAATGTCAATCTTAAAGCTGCATTTGATTTAAGTAATTTGTGTTTTCCATACCTTAAAGCAGAAAAAAATGGATCGATTATCAATATTTCAAGTGTTGAAGGCTTGAAACCTAGTCTTGGTCTTGGTATTTACAGTATCACAAAAGCAGCTTTAATAATGTTAACTCAAGTACAAGCAAAGGAATGGGGAAAACATGGAATTCGTTCAAATGCAATTTGCCCCGGCTTTATAAAAACAAAATTTAGTTCTGCTTTGTGGAAAAATGAAGCATTATTAGCACAGGTTAAAAATCAACTTCCTGCCGGGAGAGTTGCTGAACCAATTGAAATGAGCGGCTTAGCAGTTTATTTAGCTTCATCAGCAGGAAGCTATACTACTGGAGGAATTTTTACTGCTGATGGAGGTCATATGCTAATTTAAAAAACATGTTATGGATAAAATAAATCATAATGCTTATAAATCAAAATTTAACTCTGTTGATGAATTAGAAAATTCTTTAGGAAAAGAAATAGGTCTTACTAATTGGTATACAATGAGTCAGGATCAAATAAATACTTTTGCAGATGTAACTCAAGATCATCAATGGATTCATATTGACAAAGAAAGGTGTGAAAAAGAATCTCCCTACAAAACTCCAATAGCTCATGGTTTTTTGATGTTATCGATGTGTTCCAAAATAATGTTTGATAGTTATGAGCTTAATAACATTGGAATGGTCATTAATTATGGCTTGGATAAAGTAAGATTTACTAATGCAACTCCTTCAGGATCAAAATATAGAGGAAGGGTTTCATTAATGGAGTTTAATAAAAATCCGACAGGAGCTAAATATAAAATTAAGGTTATAATAGAACTAGATGGAAAGGAGAAGCCAGCTTGTATTGCTGAGTTTTTGGCTCTTGCTTATAAAAAATAGGTTATGGGAAAGGCAGTATTATTTGAAGTTGATGCAGGGGTTGCATTAATCACATTAAATCGACCAGAGAGGTACAACGCTGTGAATCAGGATTTAGTTGATGGAATTTCAGAATCTCTCACTAAAGCAAAAGATGACAAGTCGATAAGGGCGATAGTTCTAACTGGAGCAGGAAAAGGGTTTTGTGCAGGGGCAGATATGATGGTTTTTGGAGGAGAAGTAACTCCAGAACAAAGAAGAGATTATATAATCAATCAATACCAACCTTTGATGCGACAATTTTTTAATCTAAATAAGCCAATAATTGGAGCAATTAATGGAACTGCAGCTGGAGTTGGAGCTGCTTTTGCTCTAGCTTGTGATTTAAGAGTTATGAGTGAAAAAAGCGCAATTTTATATGCTTTTATCAATATAGGCCTAGGCCCAGATGGAGGAGCAAGTTGGCTTCTCTCCAGACAAGTTGGGTACAGTAAGGCATTTGAAATAGCAATAAGTGGTAAGAAAGTTTTAGGTCAGCAATGCTTTGATCTTGGATTAACCAATAGAATAGTTGAAAATGAGCTAATTTTAGAGAATGCAATTAATTGGGCAAAAGAATTAGCCAATAGACCTACTTTGGCTATTGGAATAACAAAGCAGGATTTGGTTCACTCAATGAATAATGATTTATATAGTACTATTGCGTATGAAGCTGAGCGTCAAGTGTTAGCTTTTAAAAGTCATGATTTAAAAGAAGGAGTGACTGCTTTTATTGAAAAAAGAAAACCAAATTTCAAAGGAAATTAATCATAAACAACAATGAATTTCGAAGAGATAAAATTAAAAATAACCAAGTTTGTCCAGGATGAATTATATACTTTGGAGCCATGGATTTTAAATTGTAAATGGGATGAAAAGCTTCCAAAGCTAAATGAACTAAGAGATAAGGTAAAGGCACAAGATTTATGGCTGCCTCAAATTCCAAAGGCTTATGGTGGTCTTGGTTTGACAAACTCTCAGCATGGTGAGATAAGTGAAATATTAGGGGCAAGTCCTTATGGACACTATGTTTTTAATTGTCAAGCTCCTGATGCCGGAAATATGGAAATTCTTATTGAATTTGGAACTAAAGAACAAAAGAAAAAATACTTAGATCCATTATTAAAGGGTGAAATTCGTAGTTGTTTTGCAATGACTGAACCAGATTTTGCAGGATCCAATCCAGTTAACATGGGCACTATTGCGATAAAAAAGGGTGAAAGTTATTTAATTAATGGTCATAAATGGTTTACTTCTGGATTTGATGGTGCTGATTTTGCAATCGTAATGCTTATTTCAAATCCTGATTCTGAAAATCCTCATAAAAGAGCTAGTCAAATTATTGTGCCTACAAAAAATAAGGGAGTAGAGTTTGTGAGAAATGTTCAAATAATGGGACATTCGGGAGGAGGATGGGAGAGTCATTCAGAAATTAAATTTCATGATGTCAAAGTTCCCTTGTCAAATGTTTTAGGATCTGATGGAGAAGGTTTCTCAATTGCTCAAAAAAGATTGGGTCCAGGTAGAATTCATCATTGTATGAGGTGGATAGGAATATGTGAAAGATCTTTTGATTTAATGTGTGGTAGAGCTCTATCTCGCGAACTTGCTTTTGGAAAAAAACTTGCAGATAAGCAAACAATTCAAAACTGGATATCTGAATGTAGAGCTGAAATTAATGCTGCTCGTTTATTGGTTCAGGATGCTGCAAATAAAATTGATGAGCATGGGGCATATAAAACTAGAAATGAAATTTCAATAATTAAATTTTATTGTGCAAATGTTCTTCAAAAAGTTGTGGACTGTGCTATTCAAGTTCATGGAGCTAAAGGAGTTACTGATGATACTATTTTAGCTAGTTACTATAGACATGAAAGAGCTGCTAGAATTTATGATGGGGCAGATGAAGTACATAAAAGTAGATTAGCTAGACAAATTCTAAAAGAATATGCCCTCAATAAATCAGTTAATTGATAACAGTTGTGTATAAATTAGATCAGGCTACAGAAATTAGAAAAGAAGAGGCTTTTAATGTAAATGCTTTAGAAAATTATTTACATAGAGAATTAAATATTTCTTTACCCCTTAAAGTTTTGCAGTATCCATCTGGGTATTCAAATCTTACCTATTTACTCAATATGGGAACTCAAGGAATGGTTCTGAGACGACCGCCTTATGGAGCAAATATTAAATCTGGACATGATATGCATCGAGAATTTAAAATCATTAGTTCATTAAAAGGACACTTTAATAAAATTCCCAATCCAATTATTTTTTGTGATGACAAGTCTATTATTGGTGATGAGTTTTACATAATGGAGAAAATTAACGGTACAATCTTTAGAGGGACACAATCTCAAACTGATTTACCAAAAATCAAACTAATTCCTGATTTAATCGATTCTTTTGTAAATACTTTTTCTGAAATACACTCTTTAAATATTAATAAATTGAAACTTGATAAGTTTGGTAACCCTGAAGGTTATGCAAATAGACAAGTCAAAGGATGGATAAAGAGATATAACAATGCAAAAACTAATGATTTTAAGGAGATAGATAAAATAATGACATGGTTGTCTGATAATATTCCAAATAATATGGAATCTTGTCTAATTCACAATGATTTTAAATTTGACAACTTAATGTTTGATTTTAACGAAGGTGTGAGTGTTAACGCTGTATTAGATTGGGAAATGGCAACTCTAGGAGATCCTTTGATGGATTTAGGAACTAGCTTAGGATACTGGATTCACGAATCAGATCCAGAAATCATACAACAACTTAAGCTGAACATTACGTACTTAAAAGGGATGCCTTCAAGAGAGGAATTGGTTCATTTATACGGTGAAAAATCTGGCAGATCTGTACAAAACATACTATTTTATTTTATTTTTGGACTATTCAAAATCGCTGGAATTGTTCAACAAATATACTTTAGATACAAGAAAGGATTCACAAATGATCCAAGGTTTAAAGAGCTTGATAAAGGGGTTGAACTACTTGGTAAAATGGCACTTCAGGCTATTCAAAAAAGAAAAATTGATTATTTATTTTAAAAAAAATGGAAACAACAACAAAAGTAGATTTAGGAAATTTTAGAACAGAGACTAGAGCTTGGTTAGAGAAGAATTGTCCAATAAGCATGAGACAACCAGTCAAAAGCACAAGTGATATGTATTGGGGAGGTAGAAATGCAAAATTTAGTAGTGAAGATCAAAAGATTTGGTTTGAAAAAATGTTAGAAAAAAAATGGATTGTTCCTTATTGGGAAGGTAAATACGGAGGAGGCGATTTGACACCCGAAGAAAATAATATTTTAACTCAAGAAATGGCAAAACTAGGTTGTAGAAAGCCTCTTTTTAGCTTTGGAATCGCAATGTTAGGCCCCGCTCTTTTAAAGTTTGCAACTGAGGAACAAAAATTAAGGTATTTACCTGAAATTGTTAAAGGTAAAATATGGTGGTGTCAAGGATATAGTGAGCCAAATGCTGGAAGTGATTTGGCGGGACTTCAAATGAAAGCTCAAGATCGAGAAGACCACTATTTAATAAATGGCTCAAAGGTTTGGACTACTTATGCAGATAAAGCAGATTGGATTTTTTGCTTAGTTAGAACAAATACAGACGTTGCAAAACATAGTGGGATAAGTTTTTTGTTAATTGATATGGCAACTCCAGGAGTAAGTGTAAGACCTATAAAACTTATTAGTGGTAAGTCTCCTTTTTGTGAAACATTTTTTGATAATGTAAAGGTCCCAAAATCAAATTTAATAGGAACATTAAATGAAGGATGGACTATAGCAAAATATCTATTATCACATGAAAGACAAATGATAGGTGGAGTTGGACAAACTGATATTAAGAGAGATATAAGTGAAATTGCAAAAGAGAAAACAAAAATGATTTCAGGTCAATTAGAAGATAGTCTATTAAGAACACAAGTATCTAAATTTGAAATGGATGAAAGTATCTTTGAATTAACAATTCAAAGAATACTAGATGAAGACAAAACTGGAAAAAAGGCAGCAGCACTATCATCTTTTTTTAAGTATTACGGAACAGAGTTAAATGTTAAACGCGAAGAACTTTTAATTCAAATAGGTGGTGATGAATCACTTCTATGGGTTCCCAATGACAGAAATGATGCTGATGCAGCAAGAAAATTTTGTCGATCAAAAGGAAATACAATTGAGGGAGGAACTTCAGAAATTCAATTAAATATAATAGCTAAGCGTCTACTTAACTTACCAAATTAAATATCATGGCATTAATTTTAACAGAGGAACAAAATATGCTCAAGGAGGCAGCTGCTGAGTTTTTAGAAGCAAACTCTCCTTTGGAGAGCTTTAGAAAACTTAGAGACAATAATTATAAATCTTTTGATCCAGAGGTTTGGAAAGGTTTTATTGAAATGGGATGGACAGCCCTAACAATACCTGAAAAATATGGCGGGCTTGAATTTGGCTATACAGGGCTTGGACAGATATTAGAAGAAACAGGAAAAACTTTAACTAAATCTCCACTAATTTCGTCAATTTTATTGTCAGCCACAGCAATCAGATTATCAGATAATGAATTTATAAAAGCTAAATGGCTACCTAAATTAATGAATGGAAATACATTAATGAGTTTTGCTCTGGATGAAAGATCTTATTTTGATCCCAATACAATTGAATCAACAGCTATTTTATCAGATGATAATTTTATAATAAATGGAGCAAAAAATATGGTAATTGATGCATGTAATTCTGATTTAATAATTGTTGTTGCAAACCTAAACAATTCTACAAGTCTTTTTTTAGTTGATACTAAATCTGAAGGAGTGGAAATTAAAACAGATATTTTAATGGATGCAGGTAGTTACTCCTCTGTGATTTTTAAGAATGTAACTGTTCCTGCTAAAAACCAACTTAATCTAAAAGTTAAAGGTGAAGAAATGCTCAAGTCCATAATTGAAATAGGGGCAATTGGACTCTCATGTGAAATGTTAGGTAGTGTCCAAGCTGCATTTAGTCAAACAATGGAATATATAAAAGAAAGACAGCAATTTGGAACAAAAATAGGTTCTTATCAGGGCTTACAGCATAGAGCAGCTAAACTTTTTTGTGAGATTGAATTGTCCAAGTCTGTTGTTATTAAAGCTCTACAGGTAATTGATCAAAAAAATGAGAATCTTTCTTACTATGCTCATTTAGCAAAAGCGAAATTAGGTGAGGTTTTAAAATTAATCTCAAATGAAGCAATTCAAATGCATGGTGGAATTGGGGTCACTGATGATGTTAATATTGGGTTTTATTTAAAAAGAGCGAGAGTTATTCAGCGCCTTTTAGGAGATACTAATTATCATTTAAGTTGCATAGCTAAGCAAAAAGGATTTTAATTTTGAAATAATATAAAAAACTAGTTTTATTTTAATAGAATAAGAATATAATTTTTGTTAATCATCCCTATATTTGCAATCAAATTTATTCAAGTTTAATAATATCTTAAAGATTAAATATGGCAATTAGTACTGGAAAAGTTTCACAAATCATAGGCCCTGTTGTTGATGTTGAGTTTTCTGGAAAAGAAAACATACTTCCTAAAATCTATGATTCTTTGGAAATAAAAAATTCTGATGGGAGTATTTTAGTTCTAGAAGTTCAATCTCACATAGGTGAAGATACAGTTAGGACAGTTTCTATGGATTCTACTGATGGATTAAGCAGAGGTACTACAGCAATTGCCACTGGAAATCCAATCCAAATGCCAGTTGGTGAGGAAGTTTATGGAAGATTGTTTAATGTAATAGGAGACGCAATTGATGGTTTAGGGAATTTGCCCAAAGTAGGTGATGATGGATTACCTATTCATAGAGAGGCTCCTGCATTTGATGAACTTTCAACTGCTACTGAAGTATTGTTCACAGGGATTAAAGTAATTGATTTAATTGAGCCATATGCGAAAGGCGGTAAAATTGGATTGTTTGGTGGTGCTGGGGTTGGTAAAACAGTTTTAATTCAAGAATTAATTAATAATATTGCCAAGGGTCACGGAGGTCTTTCAGTTTTTGCAGGAGTTGGAGAAAGGACAAGAGAAGGAAACGATTTACTCAGAGAGATGCTTGAATCAGGAATTATTAAATATGGAGATGACTTTATGAAATCAATGGAAGAAGGAGGATGGGATCTTAAAAAAGTTGACAAGTCTGCGATGAAAGAGTCTAAAGCTACATTTGTTTTTGGTCAAATGAATGAACCTCCTGGAGCGAGAGCTAGAGTTGCATTATCAGGACTTACAATTGCTGAATATTTTAGAGATGGTGCAGGTGATGGTAAGGGTAAAGATGTTTTATTTTTTGTTGATAATATTTTTAGATTTACTCAAGCAGGATCTGAAGTTTCTGCTCTTTTAGGGCGTATGCCTTCGGCAGTAGGTTACCAACCTACATTAGCCACTGAGATGGGAGCAATGCAAGAACGGATTACCTCAACAAATAAAGGATCAATTACTTCGGTACAGGCAGTTTATGTTCCTGCTGATGACCTTACAGATCCAGCACCTGCAACAACTTTCGCACATTTAGATGCAACAACCGTATTGTCGAGAAAGATTTCGGAGCTCGGTATTTATCCTGCTGTTGATCCTTTAGATTCAACATCAAGAATTCTTACTGCTGATATTTTGGGAGAAGAGCATTATAATTGTGCACAACGAGTAAAAGAATTACTTCAACGCTATAAAGAACTTCAAGATATAATTGCAATTCTTGGAATGGAAGAGCTTTCAGAAGAAGATAAATTAGCAGTTTCTCGAGCAAGGAGAGTTCAACGATTCTTATCGCAACCATTCCATGTTGCAGAGCAATTTACAGGTATCCCAGGTGTGCTAGTAGATATTAAAGAAACCATAAAAGGCTTTAACATGATTATGGATGGAGAGTTAGATCACCTTCCTGAAGCTGCATTTAACCTTAAAGGATCAATCGAGGATGCCATAGAAGCTGGAGAAAGAATGTTATCAGAAGAATCATAATGTATTTAGAAATTATATCTCCCGAAGCAACACTATTTACTGGTGAAGTTGATTCTGTATCCGTTCCAGGTATAAGTGGAAATTTCCAAATGTTGAACAACCATGCTCCAATTGTTTCTAGTCTTAAAAAAGGAAATGTAGTAATTTTAGGAAAGCTTGAAATTCTTGATGAATTCAAAAGCAAGTTTGAGCAAATACAAGGAAAAACAATTTTTAAAATTAAATCTGGAACTATAGAAATGAGTAAAAATAAGCTTATTTTACTCTCAGATTTATAACAAACTATTTTTTCTTTGTTTGAATCTTATCTAATTGATTAAAAATTAAATTTCTCTCCCAGCCACGATATTCAAGGGACGAAATAAATCTGGATTTTCTTTTATAAAAATCTTTTCCTTTTGACGATTTCCATATTTTTTCACCTAAAGAATTTAATACTTTTATATATTCATCATCATCAATTTGATCAAGGGCATCTTTAATGTTATATTCACTCACATTATGATGCTTTAACTCAAATTTTATTCTTTTTTTACCCCAGCTTTTTAATTTAAATTTACCTCTAGTAAAAGATTTAGCAAAACGATTTTCATTTAAATAATTTCTTTGAATTAGTGAGCCAACTATTTGATCAATATCAATAGATGCCATATTAATTTTTTTCAGTTTTTCAACAACTTCTTTGTGAGACCTTTCTTGGTAAGCACAATACTTTTCTAATTTATTTTGAGCTTCTTTTATTGAGAATGATTTGTATTTCACAGTACAAATTTAAATTAAAAAAACCACTGTAAACAAAATGTCTACAGTGGTTTAAAATTAAGCTTGAAGTTTTTTTTGGTTTTTATCCACAAAACTGTACTTCAAGTAGAGAAATGCATCTCGAGGTACAATACGTACCCATTTTTTATATTCAAAATACCATTTGACTTGGATGGATGGAAACCCTTCTTTCAAATAGGAAGCAACAAATGGATGAACATGTAAATAAACTTGCTCACTTTTATATTGCTTTTTCTTAACTATGTTGTTAAGTTCTGTGTTGATTTTATCAATTAAAACGATTGGAGCTTCTACCTCTCCGTTTGGGTTAGGATTTGCTTCTTTCGTTTTAATTTTCATTTCTGGTCGCACTCTTTGACGAGTAATTTGAATAAGTCCAAATCGACTAGGCGGTAAAATCTTATGCTTCGTCCTGTCTTGATTCATCTCATCTTTTAGATGCTCAAATAACTTTTTACGATTAGTATTAGAAGTCATATCTATAAAATCTACCACAATAATACCTCCCATATCACGGAGTCGTAATTGTCGTGCAATTTCAGTAGCAGCAATAATATTTACTTCTAATGCAGTATCTTCTTGATCTCTAGATTTGTTAGAGCGATTTCCACTATTAACATCTATAACATGCAAAGCTTCAGTATGCTCAATAACTAAATATGCTCCTTTTTGCATTGACACTGTTTTTCCAAAAGCAGTTTTAATTTGTCTTTCAATCCCATATTTTTCAAATATTGGAGTTGATTGTGTATATGCTTTTACAATATCTTTCTTCTTTGGAGCGATACTTTGGACATAGTCTTTAACTTCATTAAATATTTCTGGATCATCAATATGAATTCCAGTAAAACTATCGTCAAAAATATCTCTAAGAATTGAGGAAGATCTGTTTATTTCACTTAAAATTTTAGTTGGAAATTTGTCAATTTTTTGCAACTTGTTACAAAGATTTTTCCATCGCTCAAGAAGTTGTTGTAAATCTGAATCTAGCTCAGCAACTTTTTGTCCTTGGGCAACAGTACGAATAATTATTCCAAAACCTTTAGGCTTTATACTTTGAACTAATCGTTTTAAACGACTTTTTTCTTCATTTGCTTCTATCTTTTGAGAGATGGAAACTCGATCAGAAAAAGGCATAAGAACCATAAATCGTCCCGCTAAAGAAAGCTCAGAACTAATTCGAGGACCTTTAGTTGAAATAGGCTCTTTTACCACTTGTACTAGAGTAGAATCTTGACTTTTTAAGATTTCATCAATATTACCGTCTTTGGAAATCTCATTTTCAAATCTAAATCTTTTAAGAAAATAATCTTTATGTTTACCTGTTGTTATCTGTTTTATAAATTTCAATAGAGAAGGTAATTTAGGACCTAAATCGTGATAATGTAAAAAGCCATCTTTTTTATGACCAACATTTACAAAAGCAGCATTTAGTCCTGGAATAGGTTTTCTGACTTTGGCAATAAAAATATCGCCAACAGAAAAATTATTATCTTCAACTTCTTTATTAAGCTCAATTAATTTTCCATCCTTGAGCAGGGCAAAATCAACAGCAGAGGAATTGGATCGGATAATCAGTTCTTTCTTCACTCTGATAAATTTTATAACTATAAATATCTATTATAGTTGATTAAACAATAAATTTTCAGGTATTAACCTGGGCTTTAGCTTTTGCTAAAGCATTTCAATGAACATGGGTTTTATATTTTGAGTGCACTACCTATTGCACTTAATTTTTTTTATGACGATTAGCTCTTCTTCGCTTTTTTCTCTTGTGAGTGGCTACTTTATGTCTTTTTCTTTTTTTACCGCTGGGCATACATGCTAGCTTTTAATTATTATTAATTCAGTTAGATATAGAAACCTTTGTTTTTACTTTATGAATAAAAACTTTTGCAGGCTTGAAAGCAGGAATATTGTGTGATGGTATTTTAACAGCAATATTTTTGGAAATGTTACGTCCAATTTTTTCTGCACGTGTTTTTATGATAAAACTCCCAAAACCACGTAAGTAAACATTTTCCCCTTTCTCTAAAGAATCTTTCACTTCTTCCATGAATTTTTCGATTGTAGACTGAATATCTATTTTATCAATTCCAAGCTTATCTGAAATATTATTTACTATATCTGATTTAGTCATCCTTTTGTCTTTTGATTTGATTAAATTTTTAAAGGCAAGCAAATATATAAATTATTAACAATCTCTTTAGCATGTTTTTATATTTAAGTTAGTAAGGTATATTTGAAATTATGATGTTTTCTAAAATATTATTGAATTGGTATAAAATAAATTCCCGAGATTTCCCATGGAGACGAACAAAAGATCCATATAAAATATGGCTTTCTGAAATCATTTTACAACAAACTAGGATAGAACAAGGGATGCCATATTATATAAAATTTATTAAAAGATTTCCAACAATTTTTCATTTAGCAAAATCAAAGGAAGAAGTAATTTTTAAACTTTGGCAAGGGCTTGGGTATTACTCAAGGGCATCAAATTTACATTTTACAGCTAAATTTATTGTTAATAAATACAATGGAGAATTTCCAAAATCTTTTGTAGAATTAAAGAAACTTAAAGGGATTGGAGACTATACAGCAAGTGCTATAGCATCAATATGCTTTGATATTTCAGAAGCGGTTATTGACGGAAATGTTTATAGATTTCTTAGTCGCTTTTTTGGAATCGATACTCCAATAAATACAAATCTAGGATTTAAAATTTTCAAGGAAAAAGCTAATAAATTAATTAAGGGTAATTCACCAGGAGATTTTAATCAAGCTATAATGGATTTTGGATCAATACAATGTAAACCAAAAAATCCTAATTGTAAAGCATGTATTTTTTCAACTAAATGCTTCGCTTTAAAAAATAAAAAAGTTGAATATTATCCTCAAAAAAAAAATAATCTAGAATTAAAAACTCGATTTTTTAATTATTTGGTTATTTATAATTCTAAAAAACAAATAGTTTTGGAAAAAATTAATCGTAAAGGAATTTGGAATAAATTATATCAGTTTCCTTTAATTGAATCTGATAAAATAATTAATCACCCTGATAATAAATTTCAAGAAATTATACAAAAATTTTCAAATGAACAGTCATTACAGATCACACTAATCAATAAAAAACTTATTACACACAAGTTGAGTCATCAAAAATTGATAATTCAATTTTGGGGTGTAAAATTAGACGAAATTTATAGTTTACCTGTTAAAAAGAATAAAATCTTTTCACTGCCAGTTCCAATTGTAATTGAAAAATTTCTAACACAATTTTACAACACACTAACATGATTTTTTATATTTGAGTATTGAAATAACTAAACAAACAATTCATATGAGTGGAACTTTAAATAAAGTTATGTTAATTGGTCATTTAGGAGATGATATTAAAATGCATTACTTTGATGGTGGGGGGTGTGTCGGAAGATTCCCTTTAGCTACAAACGAAAGCTATACTAATAAGTCTTCAGGAGAGAAAATTACCCAAACTGAGTGGCATAACATAATAGTAAAAAATAAAGCGGCTGAAGTTTGTGAAAAATATATAGGTAAGGGAGATAAAATTTTTATTGAAGGAAAGTTAAAAACAAGGAAATGGCAAGATCAAGAAGGAAAAGACAGATATAGTACTGAAGTTATTGTTAATGAGTTTACTTTTTTATCAGGAAAAGGAGACGAAAGCCCAATAAAGCCACAAAAAATAAATAATGGATCAGATGTAAATAAAAACTCTGATAGCGACGAAGATTTGCCCTTTTAATAATTCATGGATTTATTAATAATTTTTCAAATAATTTTATTAGTGTTTTTACTTTTAGTTTCAGCATTAGTTTCTGGATCTGAAATTGCTTTTTTTTCATTAAGTAATTCTGAAATTGAAAACAATAATAAAGAACAAGTAGAAAAAATTAACAGAATTAAATCTCTTTTAAAGAAGCCTAAAAGACTTTTAGCAACTATTTTAATTACTAATAACTTTATTAATATTGCTATAGTTTTAATTTTTGCAAACTTGAGTAGAGTTTTTTTTAAAACCATTTATAATCCTACACTTACCATTATAATAGAAATTGGGATTATCACACTTATAATTCTTCTTTTTGGTGAGATTTTACCTAAAGTATATGCAAATAGAAATGCTATTGGTTTTGCAAATTTAATGTCCAAACCAATTAAAATTCTTGACTCATATGTTCTTTTTTTCTTGACTTCTCCAATGAGTCGTATGACATATTTTTTAGAGAATAAGCTCGGTGGACAAAGCGATTTTTCTGTAGATCAACTATCTCAAGCATTAGAGTTGACATCAGATAAAGAAACAACAAAAGAAGAACAAAAAATTCTTCAGGAGATTGTAAATTTTGGTAATACAGATACAAAAGAAGTTATGTGTCCTAGAATTGATGTTTTTGCCTTAGCTAAAAGTGAGACTTTAAAAGATATAATTCCTAAAATAATTGAAAATGGTTTTTCAAGAATTCCTGTATATTCTGATCATTTAGACAAAGTAGACGGAATTCTATATGTTAAAGATCTTTTACCTCATTTTACAAATTTTGATTTTGATTGGACAAAATTATTAAGAAGCCCATTTTATGTCCCTGAGAATAAAAAATTAGACGATCTTTTGACTGAGTTTAAACAAAAAAAAATTCACTTAGCTATTGTTGTTGATGAGTATGGAGGAACATCGGGTCTTATAACTTTAGAAGATATACTTGAGGAAATAGTCGGAGATATTAGCGATGAGTTCGACGAGTCTTCATTGAGATATTCCCAGTTAGATAAGTTTAACTTTATCTTTGAAGGAAAAACTAGCCTAAAAGATTTTTATAAAACTATTGAATTAGAAGATAGCTCTTCGTTTGATAAAATTCGTGCTGAAGCTGAAACATTAGCAGGGTTTTTGTTAGAAGCAACACAGGAAATTCCTAAGCCAGGACAAGAATATGCTCTGGAAGGATATCTATTTACAATAGAAACTGTTGAAAATAAAAGAATTCAAAGAGTAAAAGTCACAATCCCTAAAAACTAATGAGATTGAATTTTATTTTGCTGATATTTTTTTACGTTGGATGTTCTGACGTACAACAACCTAAGCCAAAGGGAGCACTTAGCCTGAGTTATCCAGAGCCTAAATATCAAATAAATTATTCAAAAAAAAATTATAAATATCAATACAATTCATTTGCCCAAGTCAAAAAGGTTTCAAGAGGTGAAAATATTTTTTATCCTGAGCTTAAGGCAACCCTTTACCTTTCTTACACCCAGATTAATAACAATTTAGATTCTTTATTAAATGATGCATACAAACTTCCTACTAAACACATTAGAAAAGCTCAAGAAATCCCAGAGAGAATCTTTATTAATCAGAAAAAAAAAGTTTATGGAACAATGTTTAATGTCGTAGGAAATGCAGCATCACAAATTCAATTTTTCTTGACAGACAGCAGTTATAATTTTTTAATAGGATCTCTTTACTTTTATGTAAAACCAAATTATGATTCATTGCTTCCAGCAGTAAAATACATTGAAAGAGATATTATTAAATTGGTTGAGACTTTGGAATGGGAGAATGAATTTTAATAAAGATGTTTAATAATTTCTGACTACATTTATATTAAAGTATAACAATGAAAACACTTAAGTTAATTTTAATTTTTTTTTCTTGTTTTAATATCTTTTCACAAGAAATGTACAGTGAAATTATATCTTCAATTAATGATAATAAAGATAGATATCAAGATACTGCAATGTCTATTTGGGATCTTGCAGAGCTTGGCTATCAAGAATATGAGAGCAGTGAGATTCTTCAAATACTTTTGGAGGAAGAAGGGTTTTTTATTGAAAAAGGTGTTGCTGAAATACCAACAGCTTTTATAGCTTCTTATGGATCTGGCTCACCTGAAATTGCGATTTTAGGTGAATATGATGCGCTACCAGGCTTATCTCAAAAATCTACCCCATACAAAATATCTAATAATGGAAAGGCTGGTCATGCTTGTGGTCACCATCTGTTTGGAACTGCATCAGCCGCTGCTGCTATAGCCTTAAAAAATTTTTTAGTTAAAAGTAAAAAAAGCGGTACGATTAAGTTTTTTGGCTGCCCAGCTGAAGAAGGTGGATCTGGAAAAGTTTATATGACTAAGGCTGGATTATTTAATAATTCAGATGTGGCACTTCATTGGCATCCCTCATCGATAAATGGGGCAAGCCCAAAACCCGCTTTAGCTAATAAATCTGCCAAATTTAGATTTTACGGAGTTTCAGCTCACGCTGCAGCAGCACCAGAAATGGGTAGATCAGCTCTTGATGCTGTTGAAGCCATGAATACTATGGTAAATATGATGCGAGAGCACGTAGATCAAAGCACTAGAATACACTATGTAATTACAAAAGGAGGAGAAGCGCCAAATGTAGTTCCTGCATTCGCTGAAGTATACTATTATGCAAGACACACAAATAGAGATGAGGTTATAAAAGTTTTTGATCGAATTGTTAATGCCGCTAAAGGAGCTGCTCTTGGAACAGGCACAACTATGGATTATGAAATGATCGGAGGCACTCACGAATTACTTCATATAGAATCTCTACAAACTTTAGTACATAGTAATTTAGAAAAAATAGGAGGATATGATTACTCTTTGACCGAGAAACAATTTGCAGAAAAAATTTCTAAAACTTTAGGATTAAAATTAGATACAGAATATGTTAGAAATATTCAGCCATATAATTCATCAATTTTAGCAAAAGGATCAGGTTCCACAGACGTTGGAGACGTTAGTTTTGCTCTTCCAACTGTTGGATTTAGCACTGCTACTTGGGTTCCAGGAACTCCTGCACATAGTTGGCAAGCTGTCGCTGCAGGAGGAACAACTATTGGAATGAAAGGAATGTTTATTGCCGCTAAAACAATAGCTCTTACTGGAATGCAGCTTCTAGATAATCCTAAACTCATTCAGAAAGCAAAAGAGGAATTTATTTTAAAAAGAGGAAAAGATTTTAAGTATATACCTCTGATTGGAGAAAGAAAACCTGCATTAAATTATAGAAACTAATGAAAAATAAATATTCAATTCTGTTATTATTAATATTATTTCAAAATGTATTTGGACAAGTTTATGAATGGAAAAATAATGAATTTGGACTAACATACAAGATTCAAATGGATTCGAATTATATAATCGAGACTGTATATAAAAATAATCCAACTCAGTTCGTAAGTACTCGAGGCGGTTTTTATGAGTCTAATAATGATGTTTTAAATATTAAATTTGAGTTTAATTCAAATTATAGTAATGATAGCATAGTCGAGATTAAATATACTATTCCAGAAAAAGCCAAAAACGTTTCAAATTCACAATTAGAACTTGATGGAAAATGGCTCATGGCTGGTAGAGTTAATCCAGATGGAAAGGAAATGAGAAGAGACACTAGTCGATCCAGAAAAACCCTAAAATTTTTAGTTGATGGTTTTTTTCAATGGACAGCTTTTAATACTGAAACATTTCAGTTTTATGGATGTGGTGGAGGACAATATTCTGCTTCAGAAGGGGAGTATAAGGAATCAATAGTTTATTTTTCACGAGACAATAGTCGGTCAGGAAAAACTTTAAAATTCAACTATAAAAAAAATGGAAATGATTGGTATCATAATGGGTTTAGTAGTAAAGGTAAACCATTACATGAAATTTGGACTTTGAGAATTACAAAATAGATGGAATCAGTTGATGACCTTTTAAGTCTTATAAGGCTTGAAAAAAAAAGTGAAACAAAATTTTTAGGCCAAAATTACCCTGCTTCATGGGGCAGAATTTTTGGTGGCCAAATTTTGGCTCAATCCCTTCATGCTGCATACCAAACTATTCCAAATAACAGAATTGCTCATTCATTACATGGCTATTTTATTTTGATGGGAGATATTAATTTACCTGTAGAATACGAAGTTGATAAAATTCGTGATGGAAATAGTTTTACAACTAGAAGGGTTGTTGCCTATCAAAATGGAAAAGCAATTTTCAATATGGCAGCATCTTTTCAAAAAGATGAAAATGGTGTTGATCATCAAATTGACGCACCAAATATTTTACCTCCTGAGGTTCTTAGAAGCGATATGCAACAGGTAGAGAGAATAAAACATAAAAATCCAAATTATTATAAAAGTTTAAAAAAGGCACAGCTCAAAATGTTTGATATTAAGCCAGTAGAAATAATGTCGCATTTAGAGACAAAAAATGCTATTCCTTACAGTCATGTTTGGTTAAAAACCAAAGAAAAAAGCAAAATAAGTTTGCCAGAAAAACAACAGTTGTTAGCGTTTTCCTCTGATATAAATTTAATAGCTACAGCAACAAAACCTCACAGAGAAAAAATTAATCAAAAACCTGTTTTTATAGCAAGTATTGATCATGCAATGTGGTTTCATAGAGATTTTGAAATTGATGATTGGTTATTATATGCAATGGATAGTCCAAGTGCCTCATCAGCAAGAGGGTTCACGAGGGGAAGTATTTTTTCAAAATCTGGAACTTTGGTTGCATCGGTAACTCAGGAGGGTTTAATCAGATTTAAAAGATAATTTAGTACATAAAATTTTATGAATTTTGATCAATTTTTTTTAATTTAAATAGCTAATATTTTTCTTTTTGAATAAAAAATCACGCTCATATAGGCCTTTACCCAATTTTTTAACTATTTCTAAAAGTAGAATTGAAGGAGTTGGTGTATTTGCAAAATCAATTATTCCCGTTGGAACTGATTTAGGAATGTCTCATATTTTTGACTCGCGGTTTCCAGATGGATATATTCGCCTGTCTCTTGGAGCATTTATTAATCATCATGATATACCAAATTGTAAAGCTGTTATTAGTAAATTAGATCCTGAAGTTGGAGAGATTAAGCATATTAGACTAAAAACCATAAAACAAATTAGTGCTGGAGATGAATTAACTGTTGAATACATAATTAATATTTTAGATAATCCTAATTGGGAATATGATTATGAGATTTCTCAATAATAAAATCCGTGCACTTACACTTTTAGGAAAGTACACGGATTAACAAAACCAATTAAACATTAAATGATAAAGCTTATTAATATTACAAAGATAAATTTCAAAGTGTTAAGAAAACATCAAAAGACGGTTAAATAAGAGTTAAATAAATTTGGATTTTGAAAAGACTAGGTATTATATTATTTTTTATAGGATGTCAATCTAATAACTTAAATTATAGGGTTGCTAATGAACTATTTGAAAATTTTGACACTATTCTTTCTCCAGAGGAATACGCTAAAACAATTTATTTCTACAAGGATAATAAGGGAGAGTGGAGAGATCTTAAGGATTCATTAGTTAATATCAACATCCCGTATAAAGGAGATTATTTTACATTTAGTAAATCATTTTTAAATGAAAATCCTGAAAATAGTGATGGAACATTATCAGATTACATTTCAAAATATGAAAATGGGATTCAATCTATATCGTATTACAAATTAGATAAAATTATTTATAAAAAGATAGAATACTCTGAACCCTTATATATAATTTTAATGGATTCAGAAAGAAATGTTTATAAAGCAGAGTTATATTCAAAAAGCGGTGATCTAATTAAAGAGGCTCAAACAAATTTCTTAAAACAAATAAGAAGAGCTCCTGATTAATACCCTCAATGAAATTAATTTGAGTTATAAATATTTTAGGGTTTATTAACTCAATACTGTATTTAAAAAAAACAATATGTCATCCTCAATACCAATCGTTCCCATTCTTATTGGAAAATCTTGGGAAGAAATTAAAACTGAAACATACACTAATGTTTATAATCCTGCAAAAGGAAATATAATTGCTAAAACACCTATGTGTGATAAACAAATAATTGTTAAAGCAATTGAATCATCAAAAAAAGCATTTCCAAATTGGTCAAACGAGCCTGCCACCAAGCGAGCTAATGTTATGTACAATTATAGAAGACTTTTGAAAGAAAACTTTGAAGATATAGCTAAGCTAATTTCTACTGAAAATGGGAAAACCATAACTGAATCAAGGGGAGATATTCAAAGAGGTCTCGAGGTTGTTAATTACGCTTGTGGAATTGCAGAACTTCAAAAAGGTGAATCTCTATCTCAAGTAGCTGAGAATATTGATGCTCTAACTATGAGGGAGCCTTTGGGTGTTTGTGCTGGAATAAGTCCTTTTAATTTCCCTGCAATGGTTCCAATGTGGATGTTTCCTATTGCATTAGCATGCGGAAATACATTTATTTTAAAACCAAGTGAAAAAGTTCCTTTAACCGCGGTTAAATTAGTTGAGCTTCTATTAGAAGCAGGATTACCTGAAGGAGTTATGAGCCTGGTTCACGGGGGGAAACAGGTGGTAGATACCTTTTGTACTCATCCTGATATTGCAGCAATTAGCTTTGTAGGATCATCTATAATAGCTAAGTATGTATATTCCTATGCTTGTAAAAATGGAAAAAGAGTTCAAGCAGGGGGTGCTGCTAAAAATGCTCTAGTTGTCATGCCTGATGCTGACCCTGATTCAACTCTTAGGGCTGTACTGAGCGCTTCTTATGGATGTGCTGGACAAAGGTGTATGGCTGGATCACTTTTAATAGGTGTTGGAGAGATAGCCAACTCTTTAAAAGATAAAATTTTACAAGAAATTGATGATATGAAAATTGGGGCCCCTCTTGATGAGAAAGATATTAATATGGGTCCAGTCATTGATTTTAATTCAAAGCAAAGAATTATTGAAATAATTGATAAAGTTTCTAACGAGGTTAAACTTGAAAGAGACGGAAGAAATCTTTCTAACAAAAAAGGATTTTTTGTTGGCCCTACACTTTTTTCAGGTGTAACTCCAAACGCATCAATATTTAGTCATGAAGTTTTTGGGCCTGTATTATCAATGATGAACTCGAAGAATCTTGATCAAGCAATTTCATGGATAAATGAATTAAATTATGGAAATGGATCAAGTATTTTTACTCAAAGTGGTTCTGCAGCTAAAAAATTTAGATCAAATGTTAATTGTGGAATGATTGGAGTAAATGTTGGTGTTCCAGCTCCAATGTCAATGTTCCCATTTGCTGGATGGAATGATTCTTTTTATGGAGACCTTCATATGCAGGGAGCTGAAGGGGTTCAGTTTTATACAAGACAAAAAGTGACATTAACAAGATGGGATAACACATATGAAAACAAGTCAGGTTGGTAATTTACAACTTTTAAGGCATTCTTATTTGTATTACAATAGATGATAAAATAGTTATAAATCCAATTAATAGTATTGAAAAACTAATTCCAAAAAAATCAGCTGTAATTCCTGAAAGTAATGCTCCAATTGCATAACCTAAATCTCGCCATAGCCTAAAAGAACCAATAGTTTCAGCTCTCTGAATTGGTGATGACTCCTCTGCAATTGAAGTTAAAAAAGTTGGATAAACTATTGCGGTTCCTATCCCTAACAAAATACTCAGTGATAGAAGTAAAATAAAACTATTGGTAAAAGGTATTATTAAAATCGAAATACCTTGAATAAACATTCCCCAAAATAACATTTTTTTTTTGGCATAAAAATCAGACATTTTACCTGTAAATAATTGACCAATACCCCAAAATGTTGGATACGCTGCTGCAATAATCCCTATTTGTTCATTGTCAAGATTCATAGAAAATAAAAGAATTGGAAGTAATCCCCATATCATTCCATCATTTAAATTATTTATTAGCCCAGCCTGTGTAACAGAGCTAAGTGTTTTGTTTTTAAATGTTGTCTCAATAAAGATGTTTTCTATAGACTTCGAGTTGTCTGTTTTTGATTCAATTTTGACAAAAGACTCAGTTTCTTTAACAAAAAATACGGTCAATATAAGTCCTATAAAAGCTACTAATAATCCTAGATAAAAGGGATAGGGAGTTACCCCATATTTGTTTGCAAGTAACCCACTCAAATATGCCGTTACACCAACAGCTAAATATCCTGAAAATTCATTTAAACCCATCGCAAATCCTCTATCTTTTTCCCCCACTAAATCTATCTTCATATTAACAGTACTACTCCATGTAAGCCCCTGATTAATCCCCAATAAAATGTTAGCAAAAATAACCCAGCCCCATAAATTTGCATTTATTAAAATTATTGGTATTGGAATTGCAAAAATCCATCCAATAATCAGTAAATTTTTACGTCCAAAAGAATTTGCTAATTTTCCAAAAGCAAAATTTGTAAGAGCTTTTGTAATTCCAAATGCAACTATAAATGTAAGTATTGCAGATTTAGAGGAAAGATTAAAATTTTCAGATGCAAATTGAGGGATTATTGTTCTTTCTATACCAACCATTCCCCCAACAAATGCATTTACTATTACTAGTAAAATAAATTGAGATAGATTTTTTTTCAGCCCAAGTTCCTTCATTTTGCAATGAATTATAATCGTTTAAAATTCGTCAAAATATAGCCTATTTCCTCATCTGCTATCATTTCTACCATATCAAAATACGAATACTCAGGGTACCCATATTCTGTGTTATAAGTTATTTCATAAAAAAAAGGGTCTTCAATTATTTTATCTTCGATTACATCAAACAAATCATTTATCGTCATGGGTCTGCCTTCATAGCCCCATTCTTCATTACCTGAGACTGAGGATAGAGAATTTTCTTCAATTACAACAAAATATGGATCATAGGCCAGACAAAAACAGCTAAACTGAATATTCATAGAATACGAGGTAATGTTAGATTCAATCCATTTTTTTTTATTGATTATAAGTTTATTTAGAGCTAAATCAATTTTTTCTGAATAAACATAATTGATCGGGTTCTCCTTCGTAGAGCATGAGAATATCAAGAAAAACACTAATATTAATTTTAGGTATTTCATTTGAAAAATATAAAAAACCCCCTAATTGAAATAGAGGGTTTAAATATAATTTTAATATCTGGATTTTAAATTGCCATTGGTATCAAGCCATAATAACTTTTCCCAGATTACAGTTTTATAGAATCCATTATCTCCAAAGGTATCTATATCATCTTCAGAAATTTCTGGCCATGTAATTTCAATATTCCAAGGATTAAAAATATCTGATAATTTTTTATAAGCATCAGCGGTATATGCATTCCAGTTGTATGAGTCTCCAGTTGGATTCAAAACATATGCAGCATTCCAATATTTTTGTTTTGTATTTTTTGCTTTAATATGTTTTTCAAAAAAAGGTTTAAAATATTTATCTTGAAGTTGAACCCAGCTCCAAGCATTTTTTGCTTTTGCATAATTGTGCACAAGATAATTCCAATCACTCATTCCACCGTCTAAATTTGCGGATGTCACCCTGTTTAAAAGTACTTCTCCAACAATTCTCTTGTGGATGTTTAATTGTTTATCAATTAATGCTAGTTTTTCAGAATCCATAGACTTTCTATATTCTGCCTCAGCTGCTTGCCAATTTTTGTTAAGGTTATCAAGGTTTTCATAAGATCCATGTCCCATATAAAAATATATATTTGGATCACTTGATTTCCCCCCAACTCTTTGAAGCATTGCCCAGCCAGTTGATTGACCTTTTTTAACTAAAATAGAATGTATACCAGTCCAGTAGACAACCTCATTTTCAAAAAAAGATTCTAACTCTTCAGCTGGAACACTTCTGTAATTATATGAGAAAATATCCTCTTGAGCTGACAGTTGAAATGTAATAAATAATGTTAATGTTAGTATAATTTTTTTCATATCATCTTTTTTAAATTAAATACAAATGTAATTGCTTTTAACAAGTTGCTGTTCTTTAACGCATAAAATTTAATACGTTAAATTGTTTAATTCAGGTTTAAATAATAAATATATTTACAAAATGAGAAAATACATCTTTGAATCTACAGCAATTTTTGTTGGAATTTTATTGTCTTTTAGTGTAGACAGGTATAATGATGAAAGAATTGAAAAAGAAAATATTACTCAGTCTGTTCTTACTTTAGTTAATGAAATTGAATCTAATATTGAATATTGCGAAGAACACTTAAAACAATTACAAAACATGGTAATTGTAAATAAATTGATTACCTCGGATTATAATTATCTTAGAAAAGATAGTCTAATTAATTTGCATCAAAAATATCCTTACGGTCATAGTTACGATATAAATGGAAATATTTTATATTGGAACGAGGAAAGTAATTACAACAATATTTATCAATGGATGATAACCTGGTGGAATACTTTTTCTCCAGAAGAAATTTATTTTAAAAGCCTAATAAATTCTGGAAAGTTAGTTTTGATTAATAATACTAAGGTTAGAAAAGAAATTGAATCAGTTTACACAACAAGAAAAGAAAGAAATTTTGTCAACCTTAAGCTTTTAAAACAAAATTCAGACAAAATATTTATGTGGATTGATAATAAAAGAAACAATCAATTAGATATTACAAGTAGAGAATTTATTTTTACAAACCTAATTGATCTAGAGCTAAAAAACTTATTAAACGACCGAAACTATTTTTTAACCTTGAGAGTTATGAGTATAAGTAAATATATTGAATCATTAAATAACTTAAAATCTGTTATTAATCTTGAGTATAACTAGTTTATTTTTTTAATTTTTTTAGAAAAAAGGTTATAGATTTAACAAGCTCTCCTGACGGATTATGTGTTATATATCTCATTCTACTTTTTCTTCCCAGTGCTTTCATACGATCAAATATAAAATTCGCACAAAGGTAAAGTTTAGACTTTAAATAATAAAAATTAAAGGACTTATTTTCAATAAAAATAAGGTTTAATTTTTCTTTTTGTTAGAGAAAAGTTTTGGTTTTTGAGAAGAGACTCTTACTGACTTATTTACTGTTGATTTTTTTACTACGGGAGCATTTAATTTTATTGGAACAACATCCTTTTTTGAAGCATTAGAGGCACTTGTAGGATATCTAAATCCTTTTTGTTTTTTAGATTTTGATGAAAGAGATCTTGAGCTATTGATTGATCTGGATTTTGTTGAGTATAAAGAGGAATTAGTAGATAGGTCCTTTTTAGGTTTAGTTTTTTCCCATTTTGAACTATTATCAGTTTCAACTACTTTCCAATTTTTGGAGTAGAATTTATCAGATTTTTTATTGTTTGATTTTTGAGCAAAGGTAAAACCAAAAGTAAAAATTGATATAAAAAAACAAAAGGCAAGCTTTTTCATTCGTAATGATTATAGTGTCTTATAAACTAATATAATAATTTATATGATTAAAATGCGAAATAGTTTAATTTATTTTTTTAAATAAATTGGGTTTGATAGATCAGATTTAAAATATGTCTTTGGATTTAACTCTTCTATTATTTGAATTACATTTTTTATTTTTTTCTTGGAACAATACATAAGCAAACTCTACCTTATATGTATCTTCCTTCTCAATATAGTTATTGTAACTAGGCACTCCTTTTTTCTAAATGCTTTAACTACTTAAGGATAGAGTACAGATGCGAAAACTCCTATAACAAAAACATCATACCCATTATATTTTCTAAATAATGCCTAAGAATAGTTCCTGATGCATAACCAAATGTATTTCCAGCTATTAAAATAGTATCATTAACATCACTTAAAACTTTTGAGACTGCAATGACCCCATATTCTGTATTCTATAAGACTAATTTAGAGCAGTATAAAATGATTTATTTTTACTGACTAATAGGGGTGCTATTGTCTCTAAGCTTTGATCAGTTAACTTTAAAAGATATGGTTATAGTGGATAGTAAAATTTCCATTGATACTTATTTAATAAAAATTGCACCAATTCCATTTTTTTGACAATCCTGATTAAATTGAATTATTTTTGGCCTAATAACATTAACTGCTTGATTTTTGTATTGATTCCATTTTTTATTTAATTCAATGAATTTATTTTTAGCACCATTTGTGATCATAGGCAATGAACTATCTGCGGCATTTATTAGAGTTAAATAATGAGCCGTAAACCCATTTTCAAAATTCTCAACATCGTCATAAGCCTTTGAAAGTCTTTGAACCATAATATTATCCCAATTAGTCAATTCCACTATCAAATCTTCAGCTTTATTGTATAATTCATCTTCATCATTTTTTTTCAAATCAATTTTTAAAACCTCTATTTCGTTTTTAATCTTTTGAAAATCATTGGTCATGGTTGTCATTTGGTTATATATATTTTCAGCATCTTTCATAAATACCTCGTATGTTTCAAAATCATTATTAGAGACACTCATCATTGGATTTGGAATAATTTCTGAGGTAATTTCAAAATTCTTATCTAAATATGATAATTTCACTTTATATTTTCCAGGAATTGCTTTATGTCCGTTGAAACGACCTTCTATATATACTTCAGGAACACCCTCTAAAATTGAATGTCGCATATTCCAAACAAACCGATTAACTCCTTTATTTGCTGTTATAGTTGGTTTTTTAGGTGGAGCTCCTTCATAATCTATATAATTTTCATTCGTTATTGAACTAAAAGAATTTACTAGATTTCCCTCGGAGTCCAAGATTGATAAAACTACATTATCAGTGGCCTTTAGTTTGGGTAGTTGATAATAAAAAACCATTCCACTTGCTGGATTAACTCCTTGTAATAAATTTGTTCCAGTTGAAAAATTACTATTCATAGAACTATACCAGTTAGCAATAACTGTTTTTTTTGTTTGAAAAAGTTTTCCATTTTTGTTTTTAGGATCATATTGTCGGATTAAATTTAAATCATCAAGAATCCAGAATGCCCTTCCTTGAGTTGCAAGAACTAGGTCACTTCCTTTAATTGTCATATCGGTAATTGGAACAACAGGAAGATTCAAATTTAATTTTGACCAATTATTCCCACCGTTCCAAGAAAGATAAACCCCATTTTGTGTACCTGTGTATATTAAATCTTTTTTTGTTGGATCTTCCCTAATTACTCTAGTAAAATCAACTTCTTTTATTCCTTTTGAAATATTTTTCCATGATTTTCCATAGTCAGAAGATTTATAAATAGCAGGAGTATGATCATTAAATTTATATTTAGTTGTTGCGATATAAACTGTGGCTGGATCATGTGGAGATACTTCAATTGAATTGATAAGAGTCTCGTCTAACCCCTTGGGAGTAATATTATTCCAAGTTTTACCGTTGTTTTTAGTGATATGAACTAGACCATCATCACTTCCTGTATAAATCAATCCAGCTTCATGTTGAGATTCGGTAACATAGCTTAAAGTACCATAGTTTTCTGCTCCCACAGCTTCAACAGTGTAAGGTCCACCACCTTTTCCCTGCTTTGCATCAATATTCCTTGTAAGATCAGGTGATACAACATCCCATGACATTCCATCATCTATTGTTTTAAGTAAATATTGGGAGCCATGATAATAAGTATTAGTCTCATGTTGTGATTTTATTATTGGAGCATTCCAATTAAATAAGTATTTCATATCTCTGGCAGCCAGTCCCAAATATAAATTTGGTTCAATCATTATTTTAGTACTCTGTCTTGAATTCACATCCAACATGACAATAGAACCTAGATAACTACCTCCAACTGCTTTTGTTGGATTGTCTGGATCAAAAGCTATAAAGGCACTTTCACCTCCAGCTGAAGCTGACCAATCTTCTCTTCCTATACCACCAGATCCAATGCCTATACTAGCAATTTTTATTGAACTATTATCTTGTTGTCCTCCATATATATTATAGGGAAATAGGTTATCAGTTATAACTCTGTAAAATTGTCCAGTAGGCATATTATCAATTCTAGACCAATTTTCTCCAGCATCAAAAGTTATTTCAGACCCACCATCATTTGAAATCAGCATATTTTTCGAATTGTTAGGGTTAATCCATAAATCGTGGTAATCCCCATGATGAGTGTCAATTTCCTCCCAGTCACTTCCACCATTTATAGATTTATAGGCCGAAGCACTCAACACATAAACTACATTTTCATTATTTGGATCAAGAGTCAATTCAATATAATACCAAGCTCTTTGTAATAACCTATGATCATTACTAATTCTTTTCCATGAATCTCCCCCATTTTTTGAAAGAAAAAGACCTCCTTTTTCTTTCTTAGAATCACTTTCGACAAGAGAATAAACCCAATTAGAATTTGCAGGTGATACAGCTATTGCCATTTTTCCTTTTTCTTTTGGAATACCATTTTCAATTTTTTTCCAAGTTTCACCGAAATCAATAGATTTATATAAGCCACTTCCTGGTCCACCACTAATTACTTTCCATGGAGTTCTCATGTGGTCCCACATAGCTGCATATAGAATATTGGGATGATTTACATCTATTGATAATTCACTAGCCCCTGTAGATGAATTTACATATAATACTTTTTTCCATGATTTACCACCATTAGTTGATTTATAGATGCCCCGTTCGTTTGATTTTCCATGTAACGCTCCCTGGGCTGCTACCCATAAAATATCAGGGTTTTCTGGATGAATTTGAATTCTAGAAATATGTTGTGTTTTTTCTAGTCCAAGATGAACCCATGTTTCTCCGGCATCAATTGATTTATATACTCCATCTCCATGAGCAGTCATGACTCCTCTAGGAGCATGCTCGCCCATTCCTACATATAATATGTTTGGGTTACTATTAGAAACAGATATAGCCCCAACAGAGCCTGATTTAAAAAAACCATCTGAGATATTTCTCCAGTGTTGACCTGCATCAGTTGTTTTCCATACCCCTCCACCTGTTGTGGTCATATAATAAGTTAATGGATCTCCATTTACCCCAGAGCCAGAATTTGATCTTCCACCCCGGAAAGGTCCAATGTTCCTGAACTTTAATGTATTAAATATAGAGTCGAGATTTTGACCCCAGACAGAGATGGAACTCATCACAAAAACGAATATGAAGACGTAGTTTTTCATTATTTAATTTTAAAGTACAAATATCATAAAAATCAATTAATGATATCTGTAAATTAAAATTTATTTAAAGAGAGCCACAGCCTCAAAAAGATATGAGAACCGTGGCTCAACAACCAAGAAATAATTTTTAAGTCTAAATTAAATGTTTACGACCTAATTCATAACTACCAATGATTTTGAAAAGCCTATTATTCTGGAGTTATAAAATTTATTAATGATGCTTATTTAAATTGATTCTAAATATAGAAATTATTATTATTTAGAACAAATATAAATAGTGAAAATTTTGAAAACTTTTAACTTACAGTTATTTTAAAATTGATAAAAATCAATTAAAATGACCTAAAATTGATCATTTTTGATCATTTTTGATCAATTTTAGTCAAAAAACACTCAAAAACACTTAAAAATGATATTATTAAAAAGGAAGGTTTTTTAAGTCAACATTACCTCCTGAAATAATTATTCCTACTTTTTTACCTTTAAAAAATGTATTATTTTTTATAACTGCTGCTAACGGAAGTGAACAAGAAGGCTCACAAACAATTTTTAATCTTTCCCAAATAATCTTCATTGATTCAATTATCTCTTTTTCTGTAATCCTAATTATTGAATGAACCTCTTTTTTTATTATTGGAAAGTTTTTATCACCTAATTGGGTTTTTAATCCATCTGCAATTGTGTTAGTGGTTTTATTTGTTTCAATTTTACCACTAATTATTGATCGGTAAGCATCGTCTACCTCATATGGTTCTGCACCGATTACTTTACAGTTTTGCCCAAAGTACTTTGCTGCTAATGCACTTCCAGCTATCAGCCCGCCTCCACCAACAGGAGCAAGTATATAATCTAAATTATTATACTTCTCAATAAGTTCTTTACACGCTGTACCTTGTCCTAAAATGACTTGATCATCATTTGATGGATGAATGAAAGTTGCACCTTTTGTTTCTACAATTTTTTGAGCAGCTTTCTCTCTAGCCCTAAGATTTGGTTCGCATTCAATTAATATACCTCCATATCCCTTAACTGCAATTTTTTTAATTTCTGTTGCAGTTGAAGGCATAATAATGTATGCTTTTACACCAATACTTTTTGCTGCTAGTGACAGTGCTTGTGCAAAATTACCTGATGAGTGTGTCACAACTCCTTTACTTTTTTGACTATCATGAAGCTGTAAAATTGCATTGGTAGCCCCTCTCATTTTAAAAGCACCCATTTTTTGAAAATTATCACACTTAAAATATATATCAGCACCAGTTATAGAGTTTATCAAAGATGATTTAATCACTGGGGTGTTGTGAATATGAGGTTTTATTCTGTTGTGGCAATCAACTAATTGTTTTTTATCCATTGTTGTCTACAAATCTATATAATGATTAAGTTTAATATTTCTTGATGAGGAACCTATTTTTATGACATAACTACCCGACTCTAATTTCCAGCTATTAGTACTTTCATTCCAATATGAGAGCTCAGATACAGGAATATTAAAATCAATAATTTTCGATTCTTTTTGCACCAGAATAGGTGTTTTAGCAAAACCTTTCAATTCTTTTTTTGGTCTGTCAATCTTACTATTAATTTTTGAGATATAGAGTTGTACAATTTCTTTACCTGAATAGTTTCCAGTATTTGTAATTTTCAATGAAACATTAATAGATTTTGACTCATCATCTTTGAATACTTTTAAGTCTGAGTAATCAAAATTAGTGTATGAGAGGCCAAAGCCAAAAGGATAGGAGACATCAAGATCTTTTTTATCAAAGTGCCTATAGCCTACATAGATTCCCTCTTCGTATATTGTGAAATCTTTATTTTTTTCTTGTTTACTTTTTGTTTTTTCCTCATTTCTAATAAATAATGAACTCAAGTCAAGAGGGTCACCATCCATTGGAAAATTTAAAGAGGAGTAGTGGTCATTCAATTTAACAGGAAATGTCATTGGAAGCTTCCCGCTGGGATTTACTTTTCCAGTTAAAATATCAACTACTGCATTTCCTCCCTCCTGTCCACCTTGCCATGCAATGATGATTGAATCAGCATATTTTTTCCATGAATTTGTTTCTATAACACCACCAATATTTAATACAACAATTACTTTTTTTCCCGTTGATCTGAACTGTTCACTAGTTGTTTTAATCATTTCTAGCTCTGTCTTTGATAATAAAAAGTCATCAGCTTCGACACGATCTACTCCTTCACCACTATTTCTTCCAATAGTTACAATTGCTATATCTGATGATTTTGCCATTTCTTTTATAGAGACCAAAGGATAGTCAATTTCAGGTGGGGTATAAGGGTTTATCATACCCATAATAGTTCCTAATGCACCTTCATACTTTTTAAAGGAAGATTCATTTTCTAAAAAATGATTTTGAAAAATTTTTAAACTAGTATCGTTTATTTTATAATTAGAGTTTATAAGAGCTTCTTTTAATGATACACTATAAGCTTCTTCAACATCACCTGAACCAGTTCCCCCGGAAATAAAATCAAATGATGTAGATCCGATTAATGCAATATTTTTGATTTCTTTTAAAGGAAGCAAGTTTTCATTTTTCAAAAGAACCATTCCTTCTGATGCAGACTTTCTACTTATTTCTGCATGTCCTAAAAGGTCAGGATTATTGTCAAAATTGTAATTTTTAAATTTGTTTGATTTTAATATTAATTTCAAAATTCTTTTTGCTGCAGTATCTATTTCCTTGATTGTTAAGCTTTTGTCTTTATAAGCTTTTTTTAATTCATCCCACTGTGCTTTTGTCCCTGGCTCAAGAAGGTCATTTCCAGAACTAATTTGATTTTTAGCATTATGTCCTCCGAACCAATCAGTCATTACAACACCATCAAAACCC
Organism: Flavobacteriaceae bacterium; assembly: GCA_002690805.1. GTDB lineage: Bacteria > Bacteroidota > Bacteroidia > Flavobacteriales > Flavobacteriaceae > Marivariicella. The sequence continues at coordinate 8,165 of NZFW01000037.1, read as the reverse complement.
CATTCATTTCTTAAAATCGATGTTAATAGTCTTTTGCTTTCAGACACATCTTCTCCATTGACTTTATTATAAGAGGACATTATGGTCCATGGCTGAGATTTTTTTACAATTATTTCAAAACTCTTCAAATAGATTTCACGAAGAGCTCTTTCGGATATAATCGCATTATTTGAATTTCTTGAAGTTTCTTGATTATTTGCTATGAAATGTTTAACTGATGTTCCTACTTGGTTTGATTCGATACCATTTACCATTGCCGCTCCAATATATCCACTTAATATTGGATCTTCTGAATAGTACTCAAAATTTCTTCCACATAATGGGTTTCGATGAATATTTGCAGCAGGACCTAAAATTACGTCAATTCCATAACTTAAAGCCTCTTTACCCATTGCATTACCAACCTCAAAAACAAGATCAGTGTTCCATGTTGAGGATAGGAGGGTACCAATTGGAAAAGCAGTACAATAATATGTTTTTTCTTCACCCTCTCTTTTTGGAGAAATTCTTAAGCCAGCTGGGCCATCAGATAGATATAGGCTCGGAATTCCAAGCCTAGGGGTTGAAACAATTGTTCCAACTGCCCCAGGGACTCCCTTTTCAGCAAGTCCTAATCCTGATCTCATTCCAGATCCTTTTAATAAATGAATTTTTTCATCAATACTTAGTCTTGATAATAAATCAATTGTTCTTCTTTCAATATCTTCTCTTTCATCTTCGTAAATGTCTAGCGATTGATTATTATTTCTATCTATAAATGTTATTTCATCATTTTTTATAATTGTGGGAATATTCTCGTCAGTTATAAAATCATCTTCAAAATCTAGAACATTAGATTTAAATTTTAAAAAATGGAAACCTATAAAAATACAAGCCACAGTTACAATTAATAAAAAGAAGAGAAAGAATTTTTTTAGATACTTTTTCATAAGCAATAAATATAATTAAAGATTTGGCTTGAAAAAAACATAGTTTCCTGTCTTTATAATTCGTATTTTAGTAAAGAGCTTATCTTAAAAATGAAAAATTTTCTCACACTAATAATACTTTTTTCATCATTTTTTGTTATTTCTCAGGGGAGATATACTCCCAAATATCCTGAACTATTTAAAACTATCCCATTGAAGGAAAAAAAACATCCTCAGTGGGTAAAATTATTGTATAGTGAAGAGCCCGATTTGGAAGATATTAATTTAGCTTTTCAAAAGTTTTATTCAACACAAGATTTTAAAAAAAATATTTTTACACAGAACTATAAGTATTTTCTTAGACAGATTACTAGGTTAAGGTATAAAGTTGATAGCCAAGGAAAAATTAATAATCCTTTTCAAAACAATTTTTTTAAACCTAACAATACAAAGAGACTTTCAAAAAAAATTAAAACATCTAAAAATGTTGCTTCTTTTACTCCAAAATGGCCAATTAGTATGACAGGTGATTGGTCAACAATTGAAAATCCAACTAGATCATATCAGGGAAATATTTATAGTCTTTATGTATTTGAAGATAAAACTAGAATGTTTTGTTACACTGAAGGAGGGGGAGTTTATTTTAGTTCAAATGGCGGATCATTTTGGAATAACATTACTCCACCGGATAAAATAAGTAATAAAGGTGATGCAAGCAATATAACAACAACTGCAGATCAACTAAATAATATTATATATTTTTCCTTTGGAGGAGGAATTTATTCCTCAAGTGATTATGGCTCCACTTGGAGTTTTATTGAAACTGAGTTTCAAAATGAAATTGTTAAGATTGATTTTGTCAATAACAGGCTTTATTATTCAATGTTAGAAAAAGGGTTGTATTATATGGATGAAAGTGGCGAACATAATTTATTAATTAGTGGAAATATTTATGATTTTCAAGTTGAAGAATCAACGGGATTAATTTATTTAACTAATAAAGATGATTTAGAATATACAAAATTTTATAAAAGTATTGATTCGGGATTAACATGGTCAAAAAAAAGTAATGGCTGGCCAACTTCTGATAATGGAGACCCCATTATGTCTGATAAATCAAAAATAGCTTTCTCAAAAAGTAACCCCGAAACTGTTTATGTTGCCTTACTGGGAGATGTTCAAGAATCTGAGGCAATTTCAGATTTAGGTTGGCTGGGTGTTTTAAAAAGTACTGATGGAGGAGAAACATGGAACAATACTAATCCATCCGGAGAAATTGGAGGGCCCTACATAGAGGGGAATCCCTGCTTAGTATGTGGAAATGAATATGGGGGTGAAAATGAGAATAATTATTTTCAAGGATGGTATGATTTCGACCTTGAGGTTTCGGACTATAACCCAGATCTAGTATGGGTTGGTGGGATAGCAGTTAGTGAATCAATAGATGGAGGAGCTACTTGGACTAGACCTTCAATAGGTCATGTTGATATTCAGGATTTAATAACTGTTGATAATCAATTGTATATTGCCTCGGATGGAGGAATAAACTTACATCTACTTCAAAACTCGGCAACAAATACTTTTTCAAATAACAGTATTTTTCCAATGCAAATTCAAGAGGGAGGAGGATTTCAAAATCCATCAATCACTAACGCTACTATCTCTATTGAAGATACGACTCCAATAGATGAAATGGAAATAAGATTGAATTTTACAAATCCAAATATTGGTCTTTTAGAGATTAGGCTAGTTTCCCCATCAGGTGAAAAGTACACTTTAGTATTGGGAAAAGATGCTATTAATTATGGAAATTTTAGTGGAACCAGCTTTAATGGATCCTTTACTTCAAACCCATATCCGCCACAAGACGTTGTTTGGATTTACAGCGACAGCGCATCTGAACCTTATAATGGAACTTATATTCCTGATCAATGGAGCACCATACCTGATTTGAACAATAATCCAGCAAATGGCGACTGGACAATTGAAATAACAAATAAAGGAGATCCTGAAAATTCTGTTGGTGAACTTTTAAATTTCGAAATAATTACTAACCAAAAATTCGATGCTTTACCAGGAGAATTATCCAATTCTTCAATAAAAAATAGTTCATCTCTAAATGATGGAATTCATGACACGGATTTTCATGGATTTGGAATAGGAACCTCTAAATTAATAATTGTTGGAGGGACTTGGCATAATGGAAATAAAGGGATGAATTCTACTTATCCAGATGGTAAATATCAATCTGTACGTGGGGTAGAAGAGTGTACCGGATATGTTAATATGGGAGATAATAATATTATTGGTACTAGTATGAGTTATGGAGATGATTCGTATGTGAAGAGTAGAATTTCAGACTCATTAGATGTAAGACCAAAGGAGCTATCGCCATGGGCCATGGCACCAAATGAGGCCTATTATTCAGTAGATAAATCAGACTTTGAGACTCACCCTATATTTTATGATCGTGTTATCTTTGGAAGACACAACAAGATATATTTATCAAATGACTTTGGATCGACTTCTTCTCTTTTATTTTCCTTCGGAGATGAAGAGGATAATGATGGTTCAGTTTCTATGTTTAATGTGTCAGAGGGTAATATTATTACTGATGTAAAATATTCAAGAACCAATCCGAATATAATTTATGCTGTCAAAAGAAATAATTACAATACTTCTCAAGTAGATGCAGGAACTTCTTTTTTATACAAATCAATAGACTCTGGGATAACATGGGAAAAAATATCACTTAGTTTTGGCTGTCCAAATAATATAAGTTCTGAGGGAGAACCTCTATTTAGTCCAGAGGGGAATCCTTTGCCTGGAAATTATTTTGTGACCATGTCAGATTCTTATGGAGATGGGTGGAATGGTGGATATATAAAACTAGTTGTGGATGGAAGTGTATATCAACAAATATCTCTTGCAGAGGGAGCAGGATCCGACTTTTCTTTTTCAATTCCTGAGTCAGCAAATCAGACTTATTTTGAATGGATTCCTGGAGGTTATGATTATGAAATTGGATTTACAATTTATTATAATAATACAGAGATCTACAGTACAATAGGCCCTCAACCTGGAAATATCATACTTGGTGATTGTTCTCAGAGTCCATCCTCTACTGGTCAATTAGGGTATTTAAATATTGATACAAATGATAAAGGAAGATTATTTTTATCCAGTAGCACAACTAAAAAATCATATTTTTCTGATGATAACGGAATTTCATTTAGTGAAATATCTGATATACCAAATGAATATACTACAAGAGAATTAATTGCTGTAGATGGGACAGATTCAGCATTACTACTTGAGCGTGGAGAGGGAGAAGGATATATTCCTGACGCAATATATCTTGTAGAAAAAGAATCGGTTACTGATATCACTGAAGGATTACTCCCCCCTTATATTGATATTATGGAAATGGGTATTTTTTATGGAACAAATAAAGTTTATTTTTCATCTAATGCAGGAGTTTGGGAACAAAATGGTGTTGTTTCGCCAAAGGAATATTTTGCATATCCACTAGTACAAAAAGAATCGTATTCATCCGAAGATTTAATTAATCTCTCAAGCTACACCAATGTTGAAAAAGATAAAATAGATTATTATGAGTGGGTTTTAGATGGCGAGCACTCAATAATATCAAACAATTATCTGATTACAATTAATGATGCTCTTAATCCACTCGAAATAACATTTCCCGTAAATCAAAATACTAAGGAAATAGACTTTCAATTAATAATACATCTAAAAAATGGAACCAAACAGGAGGGACCTGTTATTGAAAAAGCTTTTACTATTGAAAAAAAATTAACCAATACATACTTAGATAAGGTGGATGATCTTAAGTTTGATTTCGCGTTGTCTAGTCATATTTTAATTGATGAATGCTCTCCATTACCATTGGTTAATGGAATAAATAAAAACACTTTGATAGGTCTAGATCTGGAGAGTCAAACTATGGCATTATCAGATAGTAAGTTTTTCATTTCATATAACATATTAGATTCTGAAAACATTGCTTTTATTTCAAATTATATAGCGAATGAATCCTCTATCGTTTGCCAGAGCGGTTTAGTTAGCCCTGAAGGAAATCCTCTGCCAGGGGATTATACAATTATTATGCATGATGATTACGGAGATGGATGGAATGGTGGGTATATTAAACTAGTTGTAGATGGAGAGGAATCAAGAATTGAATTGGTGTCTGGGGGTCTTGATATGGTTTCTTTTTCAGTTCCTGAGTCTGCAAATCAAGTTTCTCTTTCTTATATTCCTGGTGAATATAATTATGAAGTTGGATTTAAAATTTTATATAATAAATATGAAGTCTATTCCATTTCGGGGGGACCATCAGAAGGTCACATAGTTTTAAGGGATTGTGATTTAAAATCTAAAACATTAAATAACATAAAAGTTTTAGCAGCGGGTGCTAATTCTGATTTATTTGATCAATATCGTGGTTATTTTTGGGAAAATATTGAATCAAGAGGCGCTGAAATTGATTACAAGTCAACCTTTACAAGTAATGATTTAGAATGGCTTCCTTCTGACCTTTCGATTTATGATGTTATGATTATTGACATAAGAAATAATATTTCTGTTAATGAGATGGAGAAATTAAAGAGTTTTATTTCTGATCCTTCCAAAAAGACTATAGCTATTGGTGATGGATATTTATGGTCAGAAAATTGGGCTGCATCTGTTGGTATTTCCCCAGATCTTTATCCGATGAATGATCTAATTAGCTCAACAAATATGTCTTTTTCTTCAGCTATTACTCAGATTGATCAATCAGAACTTACTCTATACCCATACACATTGTATGAAGATATTAATTCATCGGATGCTTCTTGTTCAGACTTAAACAGAGATGCAATTCTTGATATTCTTCAACCTGCGAATATTTATTTTGAAAATAATACATGTAAATGTCCTAATGGATTTGTTGGTGAAACAGCTGAAATTGAGGGGATAACATACACCGTAGTTGATAATTCAACCATATCTGAACAAATAGCAAATGGAAATGTTAATCTATGTACCACACTAGTTACTAATATGAGTGAGCTTTTTAAAGAAAATATTTCCTTTAATTCAAATATAAACTTTTGGGACACTTCTAATGTCACTGATATGTATGCTATGTTTGTTGAAGCAACTTTATTTAATCAAGATATAGGAAGTTGGAATATTTCAAATGTCAACAATATGAGTTCAATGTTCAGTATGGCCTCAAGTTTTAATCAAGACATTAGTGAGTGGAACACCTCAAATGTAACAGATATGTCTTTTATGTTTGAATCTACTTCCTTCAATCAAAACATAGGTAATTGGGATACCTCAAATGTAACTAATATGCTTGGGATGTTTTATGATGCAACTTCATTTGACCAAGATATAGGAGGATGGGACACTTCAAAAGTCACTTATATGTATGGAATGTTTAGTGGGGCTTCTGTTTTTAATCAAGACCTAGCAAACTGGTGTGTCACAAATATTACCTCTGAGCCAGAATCTTTTTCAACAAACTCATTGTTAACACAAGAAAATAAACCATTTTGGGGGTATTGTCCATCTTCGGTTATTGTATCCAATAATAACTTTATTGTTGGAGTACTTGGAGCTTCTTGTGTTGATGAAAATAATGGTAAAATAGAGATTGCAATACAGGATGAATCAATAAACTACACAGCCACTTTAAATGCAAACGAATCAATTGTATTTAATACTTCAAATGGGTATAGTCAAGCATTTGAAAACTTAAGTGCAGGGTCATATCAATTGTGTTTTACGATAGATATAAAACCTAACTTTAACAGATGCTTTACATTAAATGTTACCCAGCCACAACCATTATCAGTTTATTCTAGAGTAGATCCTTCCAAAAAATCATTATCGCTTAATATGGGTGGATCAAGTAGATATACGATAAGACTAAATGGTAAAATATCAGTAATTGAATCTAACTTTTCTGAACTTCAATTAAAATCGGGGATCAACCTGCTTGAGGTATACACCGACCAGGAATGTCAAGGAGTTTATACTGAAGAAATTTTTGTTAGTGAAGAAGTTCAATACTATCCAAACCCAACTAGTGGATCTGTTCAGGTATTTGTCTCTGGAGAAGACACACAGGTAAATCTTAGCATTAATGGTGTTAACGGTTATTGTTATTCCGATCGATCAGTAGCCGTATCTAGTTCAAGAAAAGTTGATTTGGACCTGTCTTCTTTTAATAATGGGGTATATATTATTCACGTTGAAGGACCAACAGTTAGTAAATCATTTAAGATAATTAAAAAATAATTTTTTAATTACTCTATTGAACTAAGAGAGGAACACTAGTGTTCCAAATATCTTTTTTCATCAACCATTTGCCATTTTCTTGCTTTTCCCAGATTACTATATATTTACCATAATCCTTAACAGTCTCTTGATCTTTTGGTTTGATCTCTAAAGAATAAGTTCCAGATTCATATGCAATATTACCACTGACCATTAAATCTGTTTGAATAAAATTTAAGTTAGTAGAACCCATGGATATTTCAGATGCAATTGCTTCTTCAATTTGTTGTTTACCAACTCTAAAATCTGAATTGGGTGGCATTACCACAGCATCATTTGTGTGAAGGGACGCAACACCTTTCGCATTTCCAGTATTATAATATAGCTCATAGAGATTATTTGCTTCATCAATTTTAGACTTGACTTCGTCCTTTCGATTTTTTAAAATTGACTTTATTTGTTTGTCAGAGCCAATATTAAAAGTCATTGCGCAGCTTGAGAAACAGATTACTATTATAAAATAAATTATTTTTTTCATTAGAAAAAGTATTAATTTCAAAAAGCAAATATAAATTTATATTCATGAAAAATATAATTAAATATTTATCAGACTTTTTTATGGTTTTCCTGGCTATCTCTTTAGGGTTTTTAGCTGATAATTTTAGAGAAAACTATTCAATAAAAAGAGATCTAAATAAAAATTTTGAATCTCTAATTAATGATTTGAAACAAGACTCTATTAATATGTCGATAATCTTATCAAGAGATGAGTCCAAAAGTTTTCAAAGCTTAGTTAAGTTAAATGATTTATTATATAGATATCACAAAGAAAATATCGGATGGAAAAAAATGAAGAAAGAAATAAAAACTCTTGAACCACTTCCAGCATATGGAACTTTATTTATGGATAATTCAACTTTCAAAAATATGCAATCTTCTGGCTTGTTGAGCTCAATTGATGAT
>NZFW01000036.1 GCA_002690805.1 Flavobacteriaceae bacterium | reverse complement strand
AAAAAACAATAAATAAAATGAATTTAAAAGAAATTAATTCGAAAGAAGTAATCCCGGGTTTACACGGTAAATTTATTCATGGTAACACAATTAGTTTAGCGTTTTGGGATGTGAAGAAAGGAGCTTTAGTTCCTAATCATAATCATTTTCATGAACAGATTATGCATGTTATTGAAGGAAGATTTGAATTCACATTAAATGGAAACACATGTATTTACGGACCAGGATCAGTAGTTCATATTTCTTCTAACCTTTTTCACTCGGGAAGAGCATTAACAGATTGTAAATTAATGGATGTTTTCAGTCCAATAAGAGAAGAATATCGTTAAATATGAATGTATCATTAATTGGAAAAAAGGTTCTTGTAGGAGGGAGTTCAAAAGGAATTGGTCTTGCAGTTGCCAAACAATTAGCAAAATCTGGAGCATCTATTTGTCTTATGGCGAGAGATAAAATAAAAATGAAAGAAATTATAGAAATACTACCAACTGATAGTGGACAAAACCACAGTTTTCTCGAAGTAGATTTCACAGATTTTAATAGCTTTAAAATAAAAATTGATAATTTCTTCATTCAAAATAGTATTGATATACTAGTTAATAACACTCAAGGTCCTCCTGGAGGAAATAGTTTATCAAAATCAATTGAAGATTATCAAAATACATTTGATCTTTTATTTAAAAATATAGTTTATACAACATCTCTTGCATTAAAAAACATGGTAAAAAAAGGATGGGGAAGAATAATAAATATTGCTTCTGTTTCTGCTAAAGAACCTTTGAGCTACCTCGTTTTGTCTAACACAATTAGAGCTGCAGTTATAACATGGGGTAAAAGTTTATCTAAAGATGTTGCTGCAGACGGTATAACTGTTAATAGTATTTTAACTGGATATTTCGATACAGAAAGGATAGAACAATTAAATAATGCAAAAGCAAAAAGTTTAAACATTCCCAAATCAAAAGTTCTTTCAGAAATGTTAAAAAAGGTACCATTAAATCGTTTAGGAAACCCGAAAGAATACGCTTATTTAGTTGCTTTTTTATCTTCAGATAATGCCGCGTATATTAATGGAACTGCAATCCCAATTGATGGGGGATTATTACATTCTTTATAATTTTATTTATATGTAAATATTTGCAAACAATGAATTGTAACTTAGATGAATATTATTTATAACTAAATTAATCAAATTATTACATCAAGAAAGCAAGTAAAGTTTTGCATTAGCTTGTTTTTATTTCTATGTTTGCGAAATTATATCCTAGACGTATATAAGAAATATTAAAAATGAAAAAAACAGGTATTGATGCCATATCTTTTTATGTTCCGGAGCTTTTTGTGGACATGGAAAAATTAGCAGAGAAAAGAAAGATTTCTCACGAAAAATTAAAAAATGGTCTAGGGTTAAATAAGATGTCAATTCCTGATTGTGATGAAGATACTGCCTCTTTTGCTGCAAACGCATTGTTAAACCTTATTAAATCTAATAATCTTGATCCAAGAGAAATTGGAAGAATATATTTGGGTACAGAAAGCGCATTAGATGCTTCAAAGCCAACCTCAACATATGTCATAGAAATTTTAGAAGAAATTTTAAGTGAAAAATATGGCTCGAGATGTTTTAAAAACTGTGATATCGTTGACATTACATTTGCATGTATAGGTGCAGTTGATGCTCTACAAAACTGTAATGATTGGATAATTAATGGAAATGATAGAAAAGCTGTGGTTTTATCCTCTGACCTAGCTAAATATCAATTAAAATCTACTGGTGAATATACTCAAGGAGCGGGAGCGGTTGCTTTATTAATCTCAGAAAACCCAAGTATAATTTCTATTAAAAATAGTTGGGGAGTAGCTTCTAAAAGTGTAGGAGATTTTTACAAACCTAGGAGGGTTTTTACAAAAAAGCAAGCTCTAAGAGATGCTGCAGACCTTTTTGAAAATAAAATTTCTGATAAAGAATTAGATAATATTTTAAATAAAAATCTGACAGAATTTTGGTCACCTTCCAATGCAAACTTTGAACTACATATGGAAGAACCAATTTTTGAAGGACAATTTTCCAACGAGTGTTATCAAGAAAGAATTTTTGAGGCTATTGACCATTTTCTTGAGCAGGAAAAAGTAAATATTCTGAAAGACTGGAAGCATTTTATTTTTCATCTCCCTTATGCTTTTCACGGCCGAAGAATGATATTAAAAAAATGGATCTCATGGCTTGATGAAAATGGACGTCTGGATCAATTAATAAACGAAATTGGCAAAAAAAATAATGAAGAAGATTGGATTAAATTAGCCAGCAAATCAAAAATTTACAAAGATTTTATTGAGACTAGAATTGCTCCAGGAGAATTTGCCTCCTCAAATATCGGTAACATGTATACGGCATCAATTTTCATGTCATTACTGAGTATGTTGAATAATGCACTAATATCTAAAATTGAAATAACTAATGAAAGAATTGGGTTTATCAGCTATGGTAGCGGTTCAAAAGCTAAGATTTTTGAGGGAACCATTGAAAGTACATGGAAAAATAAAATAAAAAATTCAGGACTATTTGATGCTCTAGAGAAAAGAAAAGAAGTAGACGTTTCTACATACGAAAAACTACACAAAAATATTATTACAATTCCTGTTTCTAAATCAATTAATAAAATAAAATTGTCTTCAATTCAAAATGGAGAATTTACCAGAGGTCTTAGAACGTATAAACTTTTATAAAAGTTAAATAGTTTTTATTAATTTTTGTGATAATGAACAAATTTATCCCAATAGCATATCATAGATCATATAAATTAGATGTTCCAAAAGAACATCGATTTCCCATGGAAAAATATGAATTATTACCCAAGGAATTAGTTAATCAAAAAATTTCAAATAAAAGTGATTTTTTTTCTCCTTCATCTCCTGAATGGTCAACTATTATTGAAGTTCATGAAGAAAGTTATATTTTAAAACTAAAAAATTTAAAATTAACAAATAGTGAAATTAGAAAAATTGGATTTCCTCTTTCAAAAGAATTAATAAATAGAGAGTTTATAATTACAGGAGGAACAATTATGGGTGCAGAAAAAGCTATTAGAACAAAAATTTCAATGAATATTGCAGGAGGTACTCATCATTCATTTTCAAACAGAGGAGAAGGCTTTTGTCTTTTAAATGATCAAGCAATAGCAGCTAATTATTTATTAAAAAACCATGATATTGAAAAAATAATGATTATTGACTTGGATGTGCATCAAGGAAATGGGACTGCTTCTATTTTTAAATCAAATGAAAAAGTTTTTACTTTTTCAATGCACGGAGAAAAAAACTACCCATTNAAAAAAGAGAAAAGTGATTTAGATATTGGNCTAAAAGATAATTGTTCGGATTACGANTACCTTACTCTTTTGAAAAANACATTNCCATNATTAATNAAAAAGTTNAAGCCAAACTTTGTTTTTTATTTGTCAGGTGTTGATGTATTAAACTCNGATAAACTTGGAAGATTATCATTAAGNCTTGAGGGATGTAAAGAGCGAGATAGATTTGTGTTTTCAGAATGTTTGAAGAATAATATTTCAGTGCAGTGCAGTATGGGTGGCGGTTATTCACAAAACATAAATAAGATTGTTGAGGCTCATGTTAATACATATAAAATGGCTAAAGAGGTTTTAATCAAATAATTTTTTTTGGTTTATTGATTAGCTTCATTATTCCAATTTATGAATCCTCCTTTGAGATCATAGATTTTATAAAACCCAATCGAATCCATTATTTTTGCAGCTTTTCCACTTCTATTTCCTGATTTACAATAAATTAAAAATGAAGTATCCTTATTTAGTTTAGAAATATTTTTAATAAAATTTGAGGATTTAAAATTAATATTTATTGCGTTTTCAATATGCCCATGATTGAATTCCTTTGGAGTCCTAACATCAATTATTTTTATCTTTTTTTTTATCAATCCTTTTGAAAATTCTACCCCTATAAGCTCAACTTTTGATTTATCAATTTCATTGCCATAGAGACTAGTATTATTCTTAATGTCATTTTTTTGTTGAGCAAATGATTTAAAAGAAATAATAAAGATTATAAAATAGTATTTCATTTTTTATTTAAAAATTTGATTTTTTAAATTCTATGTAAAATACTTAATTGTTTTAAATAAATTAAAATTAACTTATAACAGTTTCATTTATATTTGTAATTAGAGCAATAAAAATTTCTTTTGAAAAGAATTTTAAAAATTAATTTACCAGAAAAAAAATGTCCTGTATGTAATTTGAATTTTAAATGGAGAAAGAAATGGGAAAAGAATTGGAATCAAATAGTTTATTGTAGTAAAAAATGCAGAATCAAAAGGCATTAATTTGGTTTAGAAATAACTTAAGAATTCTTGACAATAATATTCTTAATAAAGCACTTCAGTCTAATGAAAATATTATTGCGTACTATAATTTTGATTCTAAATCCTTTAAGAGAGATAGATGGGGTTTTAATAAAACAGAAAAGTTTAGAGCTAAGTTTTTAATTGAAACAATAGAGGATTTGAAAAAATCTCTGAAGACTCTTAATATATCACTTATAATTGATCAATGTTCATCATCTGATGGTTTAATTGATGTAATTAAAAAGTATGGTATCAATTCTCTTTATTATCAAAAAGAGTGGACTGATGAAGAACAAAAAGTAGAGCGAAACTTGATAAATAAACTCCCGAATGATTTTAATTTAAAATCATATTATGATCAATTTTTATATCATCCTGAGGATATAATGATCAAACCAAAAGAAATTCCTGATGTTTTTTCTATTTTTAGAAAAAGAATTGAAAAAAAAATCAAAGTAAGAGATTGTTTTACTCAACCTTCAAAACTTGACAAATCAAATCTTTTAAATGAGGATTTTAAAATCCCAACGCTAGAATCTTTAAAACTTGAGGGATTTGAAGTCAATATAAATAGTGCATTTCCATTTAAAGGGGGGGCATCAGAAGCATTCAATAGAATTGATTTTTATTTTTGGAAAACAAAAAAAATAGGATTTTATAAAAAAACAAGAAATGGATTAATTAAAACAGACTACAGCTCAAAATTATCGAGCTGGTTAGCTAATGGATCAATTTCTGCAAGACAAATATATTGGGAGGTAAAAAAGTTTGAAAATGAAATTTTAAAAAATCAATCTACTTATTGGTTGATTTTTGAATTAATATGGAGAGACTACTTTAAGTACATATCACTTAAATATGGAAATAAAATTTTCCAACTAAAGGGGTTAGATTCTGATATAAAAGTATGGAAAAATCATACAGACATAATTAATAATTGGATTAATGGAAAAACAAAAGATTCATTTATTAATGCTAACATGATTGAATTAAAAGAAACAGGATGGATGAGCAATAGAGGCAGACAAAACGTTGCTTCATATTTAACTAAAAATCTTTTAATAGATTGGCGCGTAGGTGCTTCATATTTTGAATCAATGCTCATTGATTACGATGTTCATAGTAACTATGGAAATTGGATTTATAATTCAGGAGTTGGAAATGATCCTATTAAGGATCGAAAATTCAATCCAAAAATTCAAGCGGAGAGATATGATCCTAGAAAAACTTTTCAAAACTTATGGCTAAATAAACAGTATGAAATTGACTTGTAGTTTATTGTTTCCTAACCAGTTGTTTAAAGACCATTCAATCATTAATAAAGATAGTGAAGTGTTTTTGATAGAAGAAATTCTTTTTTTTAAACAATATAAGTTTCATAAACAAAAAATTTTATTTCATAGATCATCAATGAAATATTACGAGGAGTATCTAACTAAAAATGGGTTTAATGTAAATTACATAGATTCTTCAAGTGACTTATCAGATATTAGGAATCTAATACCATTTATTTCTTTAAAAGGATTTAAATCTATAGAATATATTGATCCAGTAGATTACCTTTTAGATAGACGAATAGTTAAATCAGGCTTATTAAATAAATTAGACCTCATAAAAATTGATTCACCTCTATTTATCTCAAGTTCTAAAGATTTAGAAAACTTTTTTAAGCCAGAGAAAAAGAAATTTTTTCAAACAACCTTTTATATAAGTCAGAGAAAAAAATTAAATATTTTAATTGATAAAAATGACAATCCTGAAGGAGGTAAGTGGTCATTTGATACAGAAAACAGAAAAAAATATCCTAAAAAAATAAATCCACCGACCATAAAATTTCCTGAAAAAAATAAAAATTTATTAGAAGGGATTGAATATGTTAAAAATAAATTTCCTAAAAATTATGGGATTATTAGTCAAAATTTTATTTACCCTAATAACCACATTGAAGCCGAAAATTGGTTTCAAGATTTTTTAAAAAATAGATTTTACGATTTTGGATCTTATGAAGATGCTATTGTTTCTGAAGAGATCATACTTAATCATAGTTTATTAAGTCCATTAATTAATAGTGGATTGCTTTCTCCAGAATTTGTAGTAAAAAAAGCAGTTTTGTATTATGAAAATAATGACATTCCTTTAAATTCTATAGAAGGTTTTATTAGACAAATTATTGGTTGGCGAGAGTTTATAAGAGGAGTTTACATTTCAAAAGGTAATCAAGAAAGGACAACAAACTTTTGGAATTTTAATAATAAAATTCCAGATAGCTTTTACAGTGCAAACACAGGAATTGAACCGATAGATCAAACAATAAAAAAAATAAATAAATCTGGATATTGCCATCATATCGAGAGATTAATGGTTTTAGGTAATTTTATGGTTTTGTGTGAATTTAATCCTGATGAGGTTTATAAATGGTTTATGGAAATGTTCATTGATTCATACGACTGGGTGATGGTTCCAAATGTTTATGGCATGAGTCAGTTTAGTGATGGTGGCCTTATGTCAACTAAACCATATATTTCAAGTAGTAATTACATACTAAAAATGAGTAATTATAAAAAGGGAGACTGGCAAATGATATGGGATGGTTTATTTTGGAGATTCATGGATAAACAAAGAGAGTTTTTTTCAAAAAATCCAAGAATGAGAATGTTAATTAACACATTTGATAAAATGAATAATGAAAAAAAATCCAATATCTTAGGGGAGGCAGAAAAGTTTTTGGAGAAGATTTATTTTTAACTTCAGCTATAAATTAATTTAGAGAAACGCTTGTTGGACCTAGCCAGCATTCTGTTTGGAATTAAAACTCTTTAAATTTTTTTAAATTTAAAGTTTATGACTAAATAATAATTAATTAATTTTTTATCCAAATATCGCTCTGTATATATCATTTCCGTTTGCAAAAAGAACAAGGGACATTAAGAGAAAAAATCCGAATATTTGTGCGTATTCCATAAACTTATCATTTGGTTTTCTTCCTGAAGCTATTTCATATAGTAAAAACATTACATGACCTCCATCTAAAGCTGGAATTGGTAATAAATTCATAAAGGCTAATATTATTGATATTAACGCTGTACTTTCCCAAAAGCCTTCCCAATCCCAAGTTGGAGGAAAAAGACCTCCAATTGCACCAAAACCTCCGAGTTGAGATGCTCCTTTTTTTGAAAACACATATTTAAATTGTGAAATATAATCTAAAAGTGTCCAATAAGCCTTGTTATATCCTCTGGTAATACTTTCTAAAATTGTAAAATTTAATTTTGTTGGTGTAATAACAGGGACCTTTAGTGAAACACCTATAGTATTATTATCTCTTAAACTAATTTCTTTTGATAAAACACTATTGTTCCTTTTTATATTAATATTTATTATTTTTTTTGGACTTTCCTTAACTAGTTCGGTAAATTCTTGCCATTTTAAAATTGATTTCCCATTTACAGACAATATTAAGTCTTCTGAAATTAAGCCTGCTTTTTCTGCAGGAGAATTCGGTTCAATCGAGTCGATTATGGGTTGGACTAAAGCAGTAAAAGGCACTAGATTACCTGTTTCAAACATTTGAACACCGATTGATTCAGGAATATTCAATATTTCTTTTCGACCATCGTAATGCTCAACTTTAACATTTGAAACATTTCTTAGAAATAAAAACTTAGATATGTCAAGTATGTTTTCCAAGGGTTTACCGTCTACTTCTAAAATTTTATCACCGTCTTTAAAACCATAGGGCTTCATCATTTCAGCGACTTCATATCCCCCAGATAGACTATCATTTGTAATAATTGTTTTACCCCAAATAAAAGCTATCATCATGTATATGAGGAATCCAAGTATTAGATTAACTGTAACTCCACCCAACATTATAATTAATCTTTGCCATGCTGGTTTTGATCTGAATTCCCATGGCTCTGGTTCTTTTGCTAAATGTTCAGTATCCATGCTTTCATCTATCATTCCTGATATTTTGACATACCCTCCTAAAGGAAGCCAGCCTATACCATATACTGTTTCGCCAATTTTTTTCTTAAATAATGAGAATTTAACATCAAAAAATAAATAAAACTTTTCTACTCGAGTTTTAAATAATTTTGCAGGTATAAAATGCCCCAATTCATGTAAAATAATTAGTATTGAAAGACTGAGTAATAATTG
>NZFW01000035.1 GCA_002690805.1 Flavobacteriaceae bacterium | reverse complement strand
TAAAGGAGTTTGTATAGACAAAAGCTATACTCTAAAACAGGTTTTTTAATAACGATTTGTTTATTTTAGTGCAGTTTTTAATTTTTAAATTATGCGACAACGTTATTTGCTTTTTTTACTTTTTTTTTATTGTATTTCAGTTAAATCACAAAAATATTGGCAACAATCGGTTGATTATAAAATGACGGTTGATGTTGATGTTGAAACTTTTAAGTATAACGGACAACAAACGTTAGTTTATACCAACAACTCTCCAGATACAATAAGCAAGGTGTTTTATCATTTATTTTATAACGCATTTAAGCCTGGAAGTGAAATGGCAACAAGAATTCTTAGTGGTAAAGATCCTAATAAACGATTTAAAATTGACATAAATAATATTCCTAAAGATGAAGAAGGGATGTTGAATGTCTCTAATGTTAAACAAAATGGAGTTGGATTAAACATTGAATATTCAGAAACAATACTAGAGGTTTCATTAAATTCTATTTTAATGCCGGGAGATAAAACAACTATATCTCTGGATTTTGAGGGGCAAATCCCAAAAATTATTCGTCGTGCAGGAAGAGATTCCAAAGAGGGTGTGGCTCTCTCTGTAGCTCAGTGGTTTCCAAAAATCGCTGAATATGATTACGACGGATGGAATGCTGAACCATATATAGGAAGAGAGTTTCATGGTGTTTGGGGTGATTTTGATGTTACCATTAACATTGATAAGAATTATGTTGTAGCTGCTAGTGGATACTTGCAAAACCCCAAAAATTACGGCCATGGTTATGGTGGAAAAAAATCAAAATCTCGAAAAGGAAAAACATCTTGGAGATTTAAAGCCCCTATGGTGCATGATTTTACTTGGGCAGCTGATCCAGATTTTATTCATGATACTTACCCAGGACCTAATGGGGTCGCTTTACATTTTTTTTATAAAAACAACCCAGAAATTATTGATAACTGGAAAAAGCTTCAGCCTAAAACTGCAGAATTAATGAGGTTTTTTAATAATACTATTGGAAAATATCCTTACAAAGAATATAATGTTGTCCATGGGGGCGATGGTGGAATGGAATATGCTATGCTTACGCTTATCACTGGTAATAGAAAGTTTGGTAGTTTAGTCGGTGTTACCGCACACGAGCTAGCTCATTCATGGTTTCAACACGTTTTAGCTACAAATGAAATGAAACATGAATGGATGGATGAAGGTTTTACTTCTTATATTTCTAAACTTGCAGTTGATAAAATTTTAGAGGAAAATAATCCTTTTCCTTTGAGTGGCTCTTACAAAAGTTATCTAAATTTAGCTTTATCTGGTCATGAGCAACCACAATCTACTAATGCTAATAGATACGATTATAATATGGCTTATGAGAGTACTGCATATAGCAAAGGAGCTGTTTTTTTAGCTCAACTTGGTTATATCATTGGTCAAGAAAACTTATCAAAAACAATCAAAGATTATTATGATTCACATAAGTTTACTCATCCAACCCCTAATGATTTCAGAAGAATAGCGGAAAGAGTTTCGGGTATTCAATTAAAATGGTATTTAACCGACTGGACTCAGACTACTAACCAAATAGACTATGGAATTAAATCAGTAAAAGAAACAAATAAAAATACAACCATAACTCTTGAAAGAATTGGTTCTATGCCTATGCCTTTGGATATTTTAATTAACTATAATGATGGGAGTTATGAAATTCAATATATTCCGATTTCTTTAATGAGGGGAGAGAAAAAAAATCCATATAATTTACCTTGGAACATCAATAAAGATTGGGCTTGGTCAAGACCAGAATATACATTACAAATTGAGAGAGAGAAAAAAGACATAACAGCTATTGTGGTTGATCCAACTGGGTATATGGCTGATGTTAACAGAAACAACAACGAATATTTCAAAATGTTAGAAGATGCCAAAAATGAAAATAAATAAATTGCTTTCATTAAAGTCTAAAAACTCTTTTAATTCAATTTTTAATAAAGGCTCTTATCATAAAAAAAATAATATTGGGCTTAGGTTCTATAAAGAGAATGATAAATATTACGTAGGTTATACTATCTCAAAAAAACTTTTTAATAAAGCTGTTGACAGAAATCTTATTAAAAGAAGAATGCGATCAGAAGTACATAAGCTAAGTGATATTATTCTTAAAAATTGTTTTTCTGGGTCATATTTGTTTATTTATTTAGGGAGAAATATACCTAGTTCAAAAAGCATATCTACAGATATTTTGGCTGTTACAGAAAAATTTACTCGAGATACATAGAGCTGTGTGGTATTCCGTCCTCTAAATAATCTCTTCCTTTATGATGAAACCCGAGTTTTTTATAAAAATCTAATAAGTAAGTCTGTGCAGAAATTTTAATTGGAGCTTCTTTATATTTTTGTTTTATTATTTTAATTGAGAATTTAACTATTTTTTCTCCTACTTTGTGTCCTCTTTCTTTATTGGCGACTAAAACCCTTCCAATTGAAGAATAATTTGAATAAAAATTACCTTTTTCCAATATTCTTGAATATCCAATCAATTTATTATGTTTTTCGGCAAGTATATGATGTGCTTTATAGTCTAGCTTGTCTATGTCTTGATATAAACATTTTTGCTCTAAAACAAATATTTTAGATCTAAGACGGAGTATTTTATATAATTGTTCATTAGAAAGCGAACTGAAATCAAAATAACTTAATTTAATCATAAGCTTGAAGATATCTTATCTACCCTTTTTTGATGTCTTCCTCCATCAAATTTTGTTTTTAAAAATAACTTAACCATTTTTAAAGCTGAATCTAAGGTAACAAACCTTGCAGGTATACTTATTATGTTAGCATCGTTGTGCCGTCTCGCTAATATTGAAAGTTCCTCATTCCAACAGAGGGCAGCTCTAATTTTTGATCTTTTATTTGCCGTCATAGCAGCACCATTTCCACTACCACAAATTATAATACCAAAACTGTTTTTGTTTTTTTTTACAAAATTAGATACTGGATGTATATGATCAGGATAATCAACACTTTCCTCGGAGTTTGTCCCAAAATTTTTCACTTCAATATTTTCAAGCTTCAGATACTTTATTATTTCTTTTTTATATTCAACACCTGCGTGATCATTTCCTATTGCTATTTTCATCTTTTTCTTTTATTTGGTTCATTTCTTTTATCATAACTAATTGATAACATGTTAATATAATTAATAAGTATTTTTGTTTAAAATAATAATTAAAACGTTTATAAAAAATATTGTTTATTACAAATTCTTTTATAGTTATATATTATTTGGTTATTAAGTTTTTTTTGTAGTTTTTGAACAATTTTTTTTTCATTTATAATACTTTTTATTAACTATTTATATATATAAACAGTTGTTAATTATAAATTAATATAATTGATTTTCAACACTTTAATATAAAATTAATAGTTGATAACAACCAAAAAAAAACAATTTTTAAATTAAGTTTTAATATTTAAAAAAAATTATTGTAGTTATAAACACGCTATAATAATAATAATATATTTTAAAATTTATTTTAATATAATAGTTATAATGTTTATATATGTTAATAATTATGTGTTATCCTAAAATTCTTATTCATAATTTTATATGATTAATATAAATATGAGGAAGAAAAAGATTAGTAAAAAGAATCAAAGATTAATACTGAATCTTTTTAAAAACAACAAAAATAAATTATTCAATTTCAAGCAGATTTCTTCTAAAATAGGAATAAAGGATTCTAATGAAAAAAATGAAGTGATTAAAATCCTCAATATTTTACATTCATCCAATAGAATATTTAAAGAGAAGGAGGGGAAATATAAATACCTTGAAGTGGTAAAAAATTATGAGGAAGGGACAATTGAAATAACCAATTCTGGAAATGGCTATCTTCTTATGAGTGGAAAAGATATATTCATTTCAAAACAGAATATAAATAAAGCTTTAAATAATGATGTTGTAAAAGTTTATATTTTTAAAAGGAGAGATAAAAAAGAGAATATTTCAGGAGAAGTAGTAGAAATTTTAAAAAGAAGTAAACAAGAATATGTTGGTATTTTAAGTAAGAGAAAGGAATTTGGATTTGTGTTGACTAGGGGTCCAAAAATGTATACAGATATTTTTGTTTCTGAAAATGAAATAAAAAAAGCAAAAGAAGGAGAAAAAGTTGTTGTAAAAATAACAGAATGGCCAGAAAGAGCCCAATCACCTTTCGGAAAAATTATAAAGGTTTTAGGTAAACCAGGAGATATAAATGTAGAAATGGATGAAATCTTGTATGATTATAACCTTCCAAATAAATTTAGTAATGAAATTATTAGTTCAGCTCAATCTATTGATAAAAGAATATTAAAAAGTGAAATAAAAAAAAGAAGAGACTTTAGACAAACACTTACTTTCACGATAGACCCTTTTTCAGCAAAAGATTTTGACGATGCAATATCATATAAATTATTAGATGATGGAATTATTGAGGTAGGAATTCATATAGCAGATGTTTCTTACTATGTTAAAGAAAATTCTCTTTTAGATAATGAAGCATATAAGAGAGCAACATCAGTTTATTTAGTTGATAGAGTTGTGCCTATGTTACCAGAAATTTTATCAAATAACTTATGTTCATTGAAACCAAAAGAAGATAAATATACATTTTCAGCAGTATTTAATATAGATGAAAAAGGTAAGATATTATCGGAATGGTTCGGTAGAACAGTGATAAATTCAAATAAAAGATTTACATATGCAGAAGTACAAAAAATAATAGAAACAAAAAATAATTATATTGATAGTAATACTTCTTTAACAAATGAATCGTATAATATTTCTAACGAGATATTACAAGCAATACTAGATCTTAATAAAAAAGCAAAGCTTTATAGAAGGGAAAGACTATCAAAAGGAGCATTATCTTTTGATAGGGTAGAAATAGGATTTAAGCTAAATAAAAAAAAAGAACCTTTAAACGTTGAGTTTAAATCATCAAAAGAAGCTAACAAACTAGTTGAAGAGTTTATGTTGTTAGCAAACAAAAAAGTTGCAACCTTTGTAGAAAAGCAAAAACCAAAGAAATCATTTTTATATAGAGTACATGATTATCCAGATGATGATAAAATTAAAAATTTAAAAGAAGTAGTGAATACGTTTGGTTATGAATTAGATATAAGTGGAAAAAAATTAACTAAATCATTAAATACATTGTTGAAAAATATTAAAGGGAAAGCAGAACAAAATATGATAGATACACTTGTATTAAGGTGTATGTCTAAAGCTATTTATACCACAAACAATATTGGACATTATGGATTAGCTTTTGATAATTACACGCATTTTACATCACCAATAAGGAGATATCCTGACATACTAACTCATCGTCTTTTACAGCATTATATTGATGGAAAAAAAAACCTAGATCAAAATATATTAGAGGAAGCATGTGTTCATTCATCTTACAAAGAACAATTATCAACAAAAGCAGAAAGAGCCTCCATTAAATATATGCAGATTAAATATATGGAGGATAAAATAGGTAAAAAGTTTAAGGGGGTTATTTCTGGTGTAACAGATAGAGGTATTTATGTTGAAATAATTGAAAATAAGTGTGAAGGCATGATTTCAATTAAGGATATTAACGACGATCAATATTTTTTTGATCAAAGAAAACATCAATTGGAAGGATATACTTTTGGAAATAAGTATAAACTTGGAGACACTATAAATATAATTGTTAAAAAAGCAGATATAATAAACAGATATTTAGATTTTTCAATACTCAATTGATAAATTAAAATTAATTTTATTCCTAAGTTTAGATAAATGAAAAAGATAAAATATATAATTATATTTCTTGTAATATCATCTTCACTAAAAGCACAGAATGATACGTTCTCAATGTTAGGCGAATTTAATGTTATATCAGTATATTCAGGAGTTGAAGTTGATATTATTAAGGGTGAAGAAAATAAAATTATACTTAATTCAAAAAATGACCTAGACAATACTACTTTTGGCTATAAAATAAAAAATAAAGTATTAAAGTTAAGAGTTGGAATAGATAAAAACCTTTCTCTTGGCAATATTAGTGTTACACTTTTTTATAAAGATGAACTTGATGAAATTAAATTATTTCAAGCCTCTAAGGCAAAACTAATAGATACATTGATCCAAACAAACATAAAAATAAAAGTACAGGAGGGATCTATGTTTGAAGGTAATTTAAATACGGATAAATTCACTTTAGAAGTTTTCTCAGGAGGTTCAGCAAATATTTCAGGTGTAACATCAGTATCAGAAATTAAAACTTCAACAGGAGGAATATGTTTAGCAGAAAACTTTAAAGCAACCCAATCTAATGTTAAAGCAAGTATAGGCTCAATTGCTTATGTAAATTCTTCCCTTATAATGGATGTTATATCTACAACGGGATCAATAATTAGAGTTTATGGTAATCCAAAAAAACTTATAACCAAAACAACATTGGGGGGTAAAATAAAATCAATAGAATAAAAAAACCCGCAATATATACGGGTTTTAGTTTGAGGCATCGAGCGGATTCGAACCGCTGTACAAGCTTTTGCAGAGCTCTGCCTAGCCACTCGGCCACGATGCCATAGGGGCAAAAATAATACTATTTATTTGATTTCTTAAACACCACAGAAACAGCTTTAATTTCTCCATCGATTGGAGGGTTTAATTTTTCAACTTCAATTTTGGCTTTTATAATATTAGGATGTTCTTTAAAAATTCTGTCAATAATTCTTTTCGCTATATTTTCAAGTAACTTTGATCGTTTTAGTGCCTCTTCACTAATAATATTATGAAGAGAAACATAGTCAATTGTATCTTCTAGATTGTCTGATTTTGAAGAATTGTATAAGTTTGATGTAACTTCAAGCTGAAAAAGATAATCGCTTCCTATTGATTTTTCTTCTTCAAGGCAACCATGATTAGAATATATTTTTATATTTTTTAATCTTATTTTATTCATAATTTTCCAAATATATAAACTACTTTTCAAATTAATACTACTCTACTCTTTTCATATATTTACAAAAAATTAATCATGGAGGAGAAATCAAAGTCTTTAAATTTTATTGAACAAATTATAGATAAAGATATAGTGGAAAGAATTGAAAAAAAAAGGCTTCGCTTTAGGTTTCCACCAGAACCAAACGGGTATTTACACATCGGACACGTTAAAGCTGCTTGTTTAAATTTTAATTTAGGTCAAAGATATAATGCTCCTGTGAATTTAAGATTTGATGATACAAATCCTCAAAATGAAGAGATTAAGTATGTACAGGCCATTAAAAAAGATTTAAAATGGTTAGGGTATGATTGGGATAAAGAATGCTATGCGTCAGATTATTTTGAACAATTATTTCAATGGGCTCTATTTCTTATTGATAAAGATATGGCCTATGTGGATTCACAGAGCTCTGATGTAATAGCACAGCAAAAGGGAACACCAACAAAACAGGGAATATTAAGCCCAAATAGAAGCCGTTCGCGTGAAGATAACCACCGATTATTTATTGAAATGTCAAAAGGAGTTCATCCGGAAGGAGCGCATGTATTGAGAGCAAAAATTGATATGAGTTCCCCAAATATGCTTATGAGAGACCCTATTATTTATAGAGTTTTAAACAAGCCTCATCATAGAACTGGAACTAAATGGAAAGTCTATCCCATGTATGATTGGACACATGGTGAATCAGACTATATAGAACAGATATCCCATTCTTTATGCACTTTAGAGTTTAAGCCTCATAGAGAGTTATATAATTGGTTTCTCGAGGCAATACCCACTAAAGATATAGTTCCAAAACAGACAGAATTTGCTCGTTTAAATTTATCATTTACTGTAACATCCAAAAGGAAGCTTAAAAAACTAGTGGACGAAAACTATGTTAGCGGATGGGATGATCCTAGAATGCCAACAATTTCGGGATTAAGAAGAAGAGGATATACACCTGAGTCTCTAAAGCAGTTTGTAAAGACAGCTGGTATAGCCAAAAGAGAAAATGTAATAGAACTCTCACTTTTAGAGTTTTGTTTGCGAGACCACCTAAATAAGATTGCTCCAAGAGTAAACGCCGTCCTAAACCCTATTAAGCTTACAATAATTAATTACAATAAAAGTGAAGAGTGGCTTGAGGGTGAAATTAACCCTGAGAAACCTGACTTAGGATACAGAAAAATACCTTTTTCTAAAAACCTATATATTGAAAGAGAAGATTTTAAAGAAGAAGCAAGTAAGAAGTTTTTTCGTCTTACAATCGGTAAGGAGGTAAGGTTAAAAAATGGATATATTATTAAGGGAGAATCTTTTGAAAGGGATAAAAATGGTAATATAACGGAGGTGTTTTGTACTTATGATAAAGATTCTAAAAGTGGTTCAGGTTCAGAGGCAAGTAAAAGAAAAGTAAAAGGCACCTTACATTGGGTTAGTCAAAAACATGCACTTAAAATAAGGGTAAATATTTATGATAGATTATTTTTTGATCCATCTCCAGATCATCACAAGGAAAAAGATTTTTTAGACTTTGTCAATCCAAACTCACTAAAAGTAACGACTGCATATGTTGAACCATGTGTTTCTGATGCAAAGCCCGGTCAATGTTTCCAGTTTCAGAGATTGGGATACTTTAATGTTGATAAAGAAAGTAAAATGCTGGATCTTGTTTTTAATAAAACAGTAGGCCTCAGAGACAACTGGTCTAAATAATAAAACTACTTCTTTTTATCACTTTTTAGTTTGTTGTTTTGCTCCTTCATCGCTTCCCCTATTTGATTACTAGCAGTGAATGATGCAACCATATTATTTAGCATATCACTTCCTGCTTGAGGAGAGTTGGGAAGTAGTATTAGATTGCTATTTGTTTCTTCTCCGATTGATTGTAATGTATCGTAATGTTGAGTCACTACGATTAATGCAGATGCTTCCTGGGAGTTAATTCCTACATTGTTTAATACATCCACTGACTCTTCAAGACCTCTAGCAATTTCTCTTCTTTGATCTGCAATCCCTTGACCTTGAAGCCTTTTACTCTCCGCTTCAGCTTTTGCTTTTTCTACTATCAAAATTCTTGCTGCATCACCCTCGTATTGTGCGGCAACTTTTTGTCTTTCCGCAGCGTTAATTTTATTCATAGCAGTTTTGACTTCTGCATCAGGGTCAATATCTGTTACTAGTGCCTTTATTATATCATAGCCATAGTTACTCATGGCATCATTAAGTTCGCTTTTCACAGCATTTGCTATTTCATCTTTTTTTTCAAATACATCATCTAAAATCATTTTGGGCACCTCAGCTCGTACAACATCAAACACATAAGATGTAATTTGATCTTGCGGATAGTCTAATTTATAAAATGCGTCAAATACCTTGTCTTCAATGACTTTATACTGAACAGAAACCTTAAGCTTAACAAATACATCATCTTTTGTTTTAGTTTCAACAATTACATCAAGTTGAAGAATTCTTAAACTTAATCTTCCTGCAATTCTGTCTACTACAGGGATCTTAATATGAAGGCCTGGAGAACGTACAACCAAGAATCTTCCAAATCTTTCTACTATTGCAGCGCTCTGCTGCTTAACTATGAAAAGTCCAGATAAAACCAATAAAATTGTAAATATTGTAACTACAGTTGAAAAGATGCTCATAATGAATTGTTTTTAAGAAATTTTTTTAAATTAACTACTCGATCTAAAGTTAGTGATTTACCAAGTATGTGACAAGTTTTTATGATATCAGGCCCCGAAAGATTTCCAACTATGGAAAGTCTAATTGTCTGCATTACTACACCAAAGTTCATTTTTTTCTTTTCAGCTAAACGACTAAGATTTTCTTTAAAATTAAACAAACCTCTTTTTTTTATTAGTATCTCCATCTCATCTAATAATTCAGAGATATTATTTTTGGATAGCTTATTTAAAATTTTATTATTGTATTCAATTGGTGGATGTATAAAAAATGATATTTCCTTTTCTAACTCATTTCCTGTTTTGAGACGTTCTCTAATTAAATTGTATACTTCCTTTGATCTAGAACCATACTTGTCTTTAAGATTAGATGTATAGTTATAAAAAACAGCATCAAATTCACTAAAATCTAATTTTGAAATATGTTGTTGGTTTACCCATTTCGCTTTCTCAAAATCAAATTTCGCTCCACCTTTTTGCAGACCATTCAAGCTAAATAGTTTAATTAATTCACTTAAATCATATATTTCTTTTTCTAAACCAGAATTCCAACCCAGCATCGCTAGGTAGTTAGCTAATCCAGAATTTAAAAACCCCAATTCTTTAAAACCGGGAATTTCATCCCAAACTAATGGATAAACGGGAAAATTACCAACCAAACCATCTCTTTTTGATAACTTTCCTTTTCCTTTTGTTTTTAATATTAATGGTAAGTGAATAAAAAGTGGTTTTTTCCATTCGAATGCTTCATATATTAGATTGTGAATTGCAAGAGATGGCAACCATTCCTCCCCTCTAATAACTGTTGTTATCTCCATCAAATAGTCATCTACAACATTAGCAAAATGATAAGTCGGAAATCCATCAGCCTTAATCAAAACTTTATCATCAAGAACAGAATTGTTAACCTTAACATCCCCTCTTAAAAGATCTTTTGTATTTGTTTCTCCGGGATCAACTCTAAGTCGAACAACAAAAGGTTCTTTTTCAATTCGTACCTTTAACTCCTCTTCTTCCATTGACAAAGAGTTGTCTAAACCTCTCCGTGTTGTATAATCATATTTAAAAACTTTCCCTTCGCTCTCTTTATATGATCTTAACTTTGCTAAGCTTTCATTAGTATCAAAAGCATAATATGCTTTTTTTGATTTTAATAACTCCTCAATTTTTTCTTGATAGATTTCAATTCTTTCACTTTGCCTGTAAGGGCCAAACTTCCCACCAACCACTGGCCCTTCGTTAGGANTTATTCCAAGCCAATNNAGTGCATTATCTATATAATTTTCACTGCCCTTAACAAATCTTTTTCGATCAGTATCTTCAAGCCTTAATATAAAGGTTCCTTTTTTGTTTTTAGTATATAAATAATTAAAAAGTGCTGTTCTTAGGCCTCCAATATGAAGAGCCCCTGTTGGGCTGGGCGCAAAACGAACTCTTTCTTTATTCATCTGGTAAAGATAAAGAATAGCCAGCTTTCAACTGCATTTACTTTGATGTATATTTGTAATGTAAATGATAAAATTTATTAACACACCCATCGTTCTAGATCAGTCTAAAGCAACTAAGATGCTTTATACTGCAGAATCTTTTTATGGAGTAACCATATATAAATTAGTGTATTCATTTATTTCAAAAGATCAAATGTTTAAGTTGAATACTAAATACCTAAATCATAACACTGATACAGACATCATTTCTTTCTGTTATGGAGAAGGTAAAGTAATTAATTCAGAAGTTTATTTATCAATTTTTCAAATTACTGAAAACGCAAAAGAAAACTCTCAAACAATTGAAAATGAACTAGTTAGGGTTTTGTCACATGGGTTTCTACATTCCGTAGGGTTTAACGACAAAAGTGATCTGGAAAAAAAAGTTATGATTAATGAGGAAAACAAAATGATCGATATGTTTCACGTGGAACAATAAATAGTTTAAGTATGTTCAATAATAAATATGATGTTTTGGTTGTTGGTGGAGGTCATGCTGGTTGTGAGGCAGCTGCTGCCTCAGCCAATCTAGGTTCCAAAACTCTGCTAATAACAATGAATCTTCAAACACTTGGCCAGATGTCTTGTAACCCTGCAATGGGAGGTATTGCTAAAGGTCAAATTATTAGAGAAATTGATGCATTAGGAGGTTACAGTGGTCGTGTGTCTGATCATAGTGCAATTCAGTATAAGATGCTCAATAAGTCTAAGGGCCCGGCTATGTGGTCTCCCAGAGTGCAATCTGATAGAGTAATGTTTTCTCAGCGCTGGAGGGAGCTCTTAGAGAACACTAAAAATTTAGATTTCTATCAGGACATGATTACGAGTCTAGTCGTAGAAAAAGAAAAGGTTGTTGGTGTTAAAACTTCACTTGGGGTGTCTATATATTCGAAGGCTGTTATTCTTACAAATGGAACATTCTTAAATGGTCTAATACATATTGGTGAAAAAAACTTTGGGGGTGGCAGGGCTGGTGAGAAATCATCAACTGGATTAACTGAATGTTTAGAGTCATATGGTTTTATTTCAGGACGAATGAAAACTGGGACTCCTCCTAGGGTTGATGGAAGAACCTTGAACTATACTTTAATGTCAGAGCAGCCGGGTGATGAAAATCCTGGCTCATTCAGCTTTTTAAAAGATACTAATGTCCTAGAGAAACAAAAGAGTTGTTATATTACACACACTAGTGATGAGGTTCATGATTTGTTAAGAAAAGGTTTCGACAGATCGCCAATGTTTAATGGTAGTATTGAAAGTATTGGCCCTAGATACTGCCCCTCAATTGAGGACAAAATAAATCGATTTTCTGACAGGTCTAGACACCAAATTTTCGTTGAGCCGGAGGGTTGGAATACAATTGAAGTTTATGTAAACGGTTTTTCCACTTCTCTTCCACAGGAAATACAGTACAATGCTTTAAAAAAAGTAAAGGGTTTTGAGCATGTAAAGTTTTTTAGACCTGGTTATGCTATTGAATATGATTTTTTTCAACCAACACAATTAAAGCCAACGTTAGAAACTAAAATTCTTAAAAATTTATTTTTTGCTGGTCAAATTAACGGAACTACTGGTTATGAAGAAGCCGCGGCTCAAGGACTCATTGCAGGAATTAACGCCACGAATAAATTAAATGATATTAACCCTTTTGTTTTAAGAAGAGATGAAGCTTATATAGGCGTTTTAATTGATGATTTAGTTCTTAAAGGTACAGATGAGCCTTACAGAATGTTTACTTCTAGAGCTGAATACAGAACATTATTAAGGCAAGATAATGCTGATGAGCGTCTTACGCCTAAATCTTATGAGCTTGGCCTAGCTGACAAGGCTCGAATGGATGTTTTGGAGTCGAAGATTAACTCTACTAATAAGATGATCTCCTTTTATAGTAAAACTAGTTTTGACCCTGATCAATTAAATCTAATATTAGAATCTAAAAAATCTTCCTCTGTGAAGCAGTCGGGCAAATTTTCAAAAATTTTAGCAAGACCTAATATTTACACCCATGATCTTTTAAAAATAGACTCAGTTTGTAGCTATGTCAAAAAGCATAATATTTCAACTTCTGCACTGGAACAAGCAGAGATTCAAATCAAATATTCTGGTTATATAACAAAAGAAAAATTAATGGCTGATAAAATTCAAAGGCTAGAAAATATTTTGATACCTTTAAACTTCAACTTTAATAAATTATCATCGCTGTCCAGCGAGGCAAAGGAAAAATTAAACTCCATTCAACCACAAACACTTTCACAGGCAAATAGGATCAGTGGAATTAAGCCAAGCGACATAAGTGTCCTACTTGTGGCTTTAGGAAGATAATGTTCCACGTGAAGCATATGAAAAATTTTAACAAATTTTATTGTACTGCAAAAGACAGGCTAGTCTCAGGCCGTCTATTTTCTATCTACTTTAATCATAATAAATCTATTGCGAAAACTAAAGTGAATGACAATATAGATATGTACAGTTATTATAAGTCAGATCAATATCATTCTCATCAAAAAAAAGCAAATTATTTTATTGATAAAGTATATTTCATTTGCAGGAAACTTATGTTTAGGTATAAGCTCGGGTTTATCAACAAAAACTTTAGTAATGTTTCTGTCCTTGATTATGGTTGTGGAAATGGACACTTTTTAAGTTATCTAAAAAAAAGAAATATTAAGGCTTTAGGTGTTGAAAAAAGTATTGAGTCACAGACAGAGTGTAAATCTAAAGGTCTAAGTGTTTTTTCTTCTGTAAAGAGTATTAATACTCTAAAATTCACAACTATTACAATGTGGCATGTACTTGAACATGTGGCAAATCCATCAAAATGTATCAGTACACTTTCCACTATACTTGTAAGTAAAGGCACATTGGTTATAGCTGTTCCAAATATAGAAAGTACTGATTCTCAAGTGTTTAAGGAGGAATGGGCTGCCCTCGATGTGCCGAGACATCTTTGGCATTTTACTCCAGATGGTTTAATTAAACTTTTAAATAAACAGGGCTTTGTCTTAGTAAAAAAAAGACCATTATTTCTGGACGCTTATTATATTTCATTATTATCAGCTAAACGAAAAAGAATGTTTTTTCCATGGATTATTGCGTTTTGTGTAGCGACATTATCAAACATTATTGGGCTCTTTAACGGAAACTATTCTTCAAATATCTTTGTTTTTAGAAAAAATGTTTAATCCTCTTTTATGTTAAGAAGTTTAGCAATCTTAAGTATTAAATTTGAATATAAAATTTTTGAATTGGCGTTTCTTAGAATTTGATAATGACTATTATCCATTATTTGCTTTATCTCAAAGATATTTTTACTATTAATAAAAGGAGAAAGTTTTTCTATTTTAAAATCATTTAAAGAAAAATAATTTACCACATCAGTGGCTACATAATTTGATATAAATGCTGATCGTATTATAACAGATCCAAGCTCAAAAAATGTTTTTTGTTCATCTCTAGTCAATGATGCAGCTTCTTCAGCCCAATCCATAAGATCTATTACTATTGATTTATTCCCTGTAGATTTAAATGCCCCTCTAAATCCTTTTATCCAAAGCAACTCGAGTTTTTTTCTTTTACCCGAATTACTAGTGTGTTCTAATGCTGAACTCCAGCTCCCTGAGGATGCTTTTGAAATACTTGAAGCCATACTAACTTCAAGTAGATTAAGTTTTCTTTCAATTTCTAATTCTGGAATTTGATTAATATTTAAAACAACAGTTCGTGAAAATATAGTGGGTAGTATTTGTTCTGGCCTTTCACTAACCAACAGAAAAAAAGTATTATGTGGAGGCTCCTCTAATAATTTTAAAATTTTATTTGCAGCAGAGATGTTTAAAAGCTCAGGCGCCCATATAACACAAACCTTGTTTTTTCCTTCAAAAGCTTTTAGATTTATTTTTTGATGTAATTGATTAATCTCCTCAACACCAATAGACCCTTGTTTGTTTACTGACCCGAGACTTTGAAGCCAATCCACTGTGGTACAGTAATTGTTTTTATCATAAAATATCTTAAACAATTCCATTAGATCATTTGAAACCTCAGTTTTTCTATCAATTTTAATAACAGGAAAGCACAGAAAAAAATCAGGATGTTTAAAAGGATCACGCCCAAGAAGTTCTTTTGCTATAGTAAAAGCCAAAAAGAGCCCTCCATTACCATATATATCGGAAATTAATTGACTGTGCGGAACTTCATTTTTCTTAAGCTCAGTATTAATTTTATCAGCAAGGCTTTCATTCCCCCAAAAATTTATCATCATTTGTGGTCTAAGGCGATATCAAAAATACATATAAATTTACTTAAACATATTTCCACTATTTATCAATTTAAAAAACTTATAAGCACAAAATTTAATTTATTTTTACTCCAATAAATGAATTTATGAATAAAATTGACAATATTAATTTTAAAGGTGAAAGAGCAGTAATTAGAGTAGATTATAATGTTCCTATTGATGAAAATAATAAAGTTACAGATTTAACCAGAATAAAATCCTCTAAGGAAACAATTCAAATGGTTTTAAAAAATGGTGGTTCCGTTGTTTTATTGACTCATATTGGCAGACCAAAAGGTATAGATAGAAGGTTATCGTGTTCAGTAATTTTAAACTCAGTATCAAAAGTAATGGGTCAGAATGTTATTTTTTGTGATGAAACAGTTGGAGATTTGGCCGAGGATGCCGCTGCAAAACTTAAACCAGGTCAAATAATGCTTATGGAAAATGTTAGGTTTTTCAAAGAGGAAACAAAAGGAGATCTAGCTTTTGCAAAGAGTCTATCAAAACTTGGCACTGTTTTTATAAATGATGCTTTTGGAACGGCACATAGAGCCCATTCTTCTACAACATTAATTGCTAAGTTTTTTAAACAAAAATATTATGGAAAACTTTTAGAAAAAGAGGTTAATTCAATTAACAAAGTAATTGAGGATGGTAAAAAACCAAAACTTGCTATTTTAGGAGGAGCAAAGATATCATCAAAAATCACAATAATTGAAAGTTTAATGAGATCAGTAGATGATATTCTTATTGGAGGAGGAATGGCTTATACTTTTATTAAAGCTCAAGGAGGGTTGATTGGCGATTCAATATGTGAGCTTGATTTTTGTGATTATGCTCTTGAGTTAATAAAAAAGTCAAAAAGTATAGGAGTAAGAATGCATCTTCCAACAGATGTTGTTATTGCTAACTCATTTAGCAATAACGCAAAAACACACGTGTCTAAAATTGAATGTATTCCAAAAGGCTGGCAGGGTCTCGATTTTGGGCCAGAAAGTATTCAAAAGATTAAACCTTTGATTTTAAATTCAAAAACAATTTTATGGAATGGCCCATTAGGGGTTTTTGAATTAGATGCTTTTTCTAAAGGAACAATTGCTCTAGGGGAATTTATAACTAAGGCTACATCAAATGGAACATTTTCTTTAGTTGGAGGAGGTGATTCTGTTGCAGCTGTAAAAAAGTTTGGTTTTTTTAATAAAATGAGCTATGTATCTACTGGCGGTGGTGCTATGCTAGAAAGTTTAGAGGGAAAAGTTTTACCAGGATTAAAAGCCCTACAAAAATAAATTTATAAATTTCCAAAATAAAATGGCAAGAAACATATACTACTTATTTATTTACCTGTTTATCACTTCATGTGATAATCAAAAACCCAAAAGGTATGTTTCTGATTCTAGTGGTAAGATTAATACTATTAGTGTAGTTATGTCTAAAAGTAACTGGAATGGTAATTTGGGCTCTAAAACAAGAGATATTTTTGAGCAAGTTTATGAAGGGCTTCCTGTTGACGAGCCAAAGTTTTCAATTAAATACCTGGAACCTAAAATTTTTAATGGCTTTACAAGGCAATCAAGAAATATTATTGAGTTCATAAAAGACACCATTGGAGGATTTAACTTATATTCAGATATGTATGCAAAGCCCCAAGTTCTTGCAAGAATTCAAGGAAATGACAGTGATGAAATGGAATTTTTTTTAAATCAAAATGCTAATTTGATGCTTGGGGTTTTTGTTGAAAATGAATTTATAGAAAAATCAAGACGAATTGCAAAGTCTTTGAGTACAGAAAAAACAATTGATTCCAGATTTGGAGTAAAAATAAAATACCCTTCTGCATACAAAACAGTTAAAGATACTTTTAATTTTATTTGGGTTCAAAAACCAGTATCAAAAGGCCATCTAAATTTGATTGTTTATTCCATTCCTAATAAAGCCATTACTAAAAATATTAGTAATTCGATTTTAAAAATAAGAGATTCAATAGGAAAATTATATATCCCAGGGAGACTAAAAGGATCTTACATGATTACCGAAAAAGCTTACAGACCATACTTTTTCAAAACTTTGCATCAAGGAAGAAAGACATATTTAACAAAGGGAACATGGGAAGTTGCAAATGATTATATGGCCGGGCCATTTATTAATTATTTAATTTCTGACACGTTAAATAAAAGATGGATTTGTATAGAAGGATTTACATTTTCTCCATCAACTAGTAAAAGAAATTACATGTTTGAATTAGAAACAATAATTAAAAGCACTTCGTTTAATTAAAAAATTAACCCCTATTTTTTTACTTCATCATCTTTTTTAGCCCCATCTTCCTTAGTAGCATTTTTAAACTCCTTGATGCCACTTCCTAAACCTCTCATTAGTTCAGGAATTTTTCGCCCACCAAATAATAGAAGAATAACAGCAATTATTAGGATAACTTGAGGCCCACCAATCATTCCGTTTATAATATTAAATAACATAAAATAAATATTTAGTACAAAGGTAAAGAATTATTTGAAGTATAAGATAGGACTCCATTATCATAGTTGAAGTTGTATATTTGTAAATGATGAAAGATCCAAAACAAATTAAATCTTCAGGGGTAAAAAAACTATTTAATCAATTTAGGATTGTAGTTATTAACGAGGAGACATTTGAAGAAAAGTTTATTTTTAAATTATCGCCAATTACAATCATACTGGGTACGATTATATCGATTATATTTATTTCTTCAATCACTTATATAACCATAGCATATTCTCCAATCAGAGAATTCATACCGGGGTATACATCAACTAAAATGAGAATTAAAGCAATTTCTAATGCTATCAAAATTGACTCAATTACTCAAAATATAAAAAAGCAGCAGAGATATTTATCTTCTATTAAAAGTGCTCTTTCGGGTGAGATACAAATTGAGGAAATTACAAACCTGTCGACAGAGGAATCAGTAAATCAGTTAAAAAGTCAGCCAGCAACTTCAAAAGAAGATTCAATTCTAAGGGCAAAAGTTTCTGAAGAGGATAAATATAATGTAAAAATAGACAGTGATGATAAGCGAATCTTACTATTGTTTACACCTGCTAAAGGAATAATTTCTGAAAAATTTAACGTTCAGAACAAGCACTATGCTGTAGACATAGCTTTACAAGAAAATGAACCAATTAAATCAGTATCAGAGGGAACTG
Source organism: Flavobacteriaceae bacterium (assembly GCA_002690805.1). Lineage (GTDB taxonomy): Bacteria > Bacteroidota > Bacteroidia > Flavobacteriales > Flavobacteriaceae > Marivariicella. The sequence continues at coordinate 37,159 of NZFW01000035.1, read as the reverse complement.
TAATTTTTTCAGAATGGACTGCAGAAACAGGGTATGTAATTATAATCGAACACTCATCTGGATTAATTTCTGTTTATAAACACAACTCTTCTTTAACCAAACAACAAGGAGATAATGTAGATTCTGGAGAAGTTATTGCTTTAGCTGGAAACACTGGGGAGTACTCTTCAGGGTACCATCTTCATTTTGAACTTTGGACTGATGGGTACCCTTTAGATCCGGAAAAATTCATTGACTTTTCAAAATAATTAATGAAAAAAATAGTAGCAAAAATTTTTGCAAAATATATTAATTGGAAAAGCAAAAGTTGGATTAACAATCCAATTAGGGCCCAGGATAAAATATTCAAATCCTTAATAAATAATGCAGTAAAAACTAGATTTGGTAAAGATCACGATTTTTCTTCAATAATTAATTACGATGATTACAAATCAAGTGTTTCAATTAACGATTATGAACAAATCAAGCCATATGTAGATCAAATAATCAGAGGAGATAAAGATGTTTTATGGCCGGGCCGACCAATATATTTTGCTAAAACAAGTGGCACCACATCAGGAGCAAAATATATTCCAATAACCAAAGAATCGATGCCTTCACATATAAATTCTGCTAGAGATGCTATTTTAAATTACATTTATCAAACAGGAAATGTTGATTTTGTTACTGGAAAGCAGATATTTATTCAAGGAAGTCCAATTTTGGATAACCTCAATGGAATATCAATTGGACGCTTATCAGGAATTGTTGCACATTATGTTCCTTCGTATTTACAAAATAATAGAATGCCAAGTTGGAAAACAAACTGTATTGAAGACTGGGAGGAAAAAGTTGATGAAATTGTGAATGAAACTATTGATCAAAACATGACCGTTATTGGTGGAATACCATCTTGGGTTCAAATGTATTTTGAAAAAATAATTTCAAAAACGGATAATAAAGTGGGAAAGCAATTTTCAAGATTTTCCTTGTTTATTTATGGGGGTGTTAATTTTGAACCCTATAAAAGTTTGTTTCAAAGCCTAATAGGAAGAAAGATAGATTCTATTGAGCTTTTTCCAGCCTCTGAAGGATTTTTTGCTTACCAAGACAGGTTTCCTAGTGAGGGGCTTCTTTTACTTGTCGATAATGGAATCTTCTATGAATTTGTTGAAGCGGATAAGTTTTTTGATAAAAATCATGATAGAATATCATTAAAAGATGTAAAATTAAACACAAACTACGTTCTCATATTATCATCAAATGCTGGGCTTTGGTCATATAATATTGGAGATACAGTTTCCTTTGTTTCAATCCAGCCCTACAGGATATTGGTTACAGGAAGAATAAAGCATTTTATTTCAGCTTTTGGGGAACACGTTATTGGAAAGGAGGTTGAAACAGCAATTAAAAGTATAATTAATGAAACTTCAATCGAAGTTCGTGAATTTACTGTCGCTCCTCAAGTAAAACCAAAATCTGGACTTCCATTTCATGAATGGTTTATTGATTTTAAAACCCCTCCTCCTGATATGAATATATTCTCAAAGAGTTTAGATATTGAAATGAGAAAGCAAAATATTTATTATGATGACTTAATAAAAGGTAAAGTTCTACAAAACCTTGTTGTTTCAATTGTTGAAAGTCACGGATTTGAAAATTACATGAAAAAGATAGGAAAACTTGGGGGACAGAATAAAGTTCCAAGATTAAGTAATGATAGAAAAATAGCCGACAACCTCAAACTAAAAAACTGAAAATGGATAAAACAAGTAAAGTATGCTTTGTCTATTCTTCACTTACATCTTTTGTAGAAAAAGACCTGAAATCTCTAAACTTAATAGCAAAGAAAGTTTTTACAATTAAATCACCTCCATTTAAAAATCTTTTTCTTTTTTTAATTAATAGATTTAATGAGATTTTTAAGAGTATAATTTTTATTTCCAGATCAGATAATCTTGTAATATGGTTCAGTGACTATCATTCGACGATTCCTTTGTTGATTTCTAAAATATTTTTTGTGAAAAGTATTTTAATTATTGGAGGGTATGATGCGATTTCAGATAAAAAACTTAATCATGGAGTCTTCTCTAAAACTAACTTTAGACAAGTATTATCAAAATTTAATATGTGGTTGGCAACCAATATCTGGGTTGTTGATAAAACATTATCTGAGGGATGTAATCAGGCCTTTAAACAAAATAAAATTAATTCAGGTATTTTGAATTGGATGCCTAAACTAAAAAAAAAGATTAGCATAGTTCCAACAGGCTATTCATCATTATTTTGGAGAAAGGTCAAAACAAAAGAATCAAATACTGTTTTAACTGTTGCTAATTTTAGTGATCAAAGAGTTATAAAAATTAAAGGAATTCCTTTTGTATTAAGACTAGCAAAAGAGTTACCAGAATTTAACTTCATAATTTTGGGAGTCAATAGTGAAGAATTAATTCCTGAAAATTTAAGATACCCTAACGTTAGGATTATTAAACAAAAAAATAAAGTTCAATTAAGAAAATATTTTTCAACTAGTCAATTTTATATTCAGGCATCTCGACTTGAAGGACTACCTAATGCTCTTTGCGAAGCGATGTTATGTGAGTGTATACCAATTGGTAATTCTGTTTTTGGAATACCTAGTGCAATTGGAAATACGGGGATGTTNTTTGAAGGTCCATCAGAAATAAAAAAAGTGATTAGCTTTTTAAAAAATAATGACAAGATTGGAAAACAAGCCCGAAAAAGAATAATATCACTTTTTAGTGAAGAAAAAAGAATCAAAAAATTTAAACAGATATGAAATGAAGTCAAAGTCAAAGGGTTTTTTGTTTTATCGAGAATCTAATAATTTAGGCGACTATATTCAAAGCATAGCTGCAAAAAAACTAATTGATGAAAGAGCAGTTCCAATAGATAGGGAAGCATTAAATTCATACAATGGTCCAATTACTAAATTAATAATGAATGGATGGTTTATGGAAAATTCAAAAAATTGGCCACCAACAGACAATATCAAACCTTTAATGATTTCTTTTCATATCAACCCAATTGCTGTAAAAAACATGCTTAAGCCCATTGGTGTTGCATTTTTTAAAAAACACGAACCTATAGGATGTAGAGACTTATATACCCAAAATGTTTTAACCCAACATGGAGTTGAGTCATATTTTTCAGGATGTTTGACGCTAACTTTAAAAAATAAAAACAAAAATAAAACAGGTGAAGGAATTCTTGTTTTGGGGGCAATAGACAGAATTAAACCAAAAATTAATTTAAAAAGTTTTATTTTGGATATTTTAAAGTTTCCAAAAAAATATAAAAAATATAAAACGTCGAGAATTAGACTAAACTCTTTTATTAAAAGGCTGGGAGATTCCAAGATTATATACAGCTCTCAAATTGTTAAATCAAATGCATATTCTGAGCAAGAAAAATTTTCTCTTGCAGAAAAACAATTAGACTTAATTTCAAAATCTAGACTTGTTATCACATCAAGAATTCATACAGCACTTCCCGCAATATCATTGGGGGTAAAAGTAATTTTTTTAACAGATGGACTTGACCATATAAATCAAAAGAGCAGACTTGAAGGTCTTTCAGATTATTTTTATTGCTGTAATACTAATGATCTAAAAAATATTGATATAAATAAAATTAGACCTAAAAAAAACCACACTACAATTTCCCTTAGCCTCAAGGAAAAGGTCAAAAAATTCTTCGACAGTGACAAGTAATAACCTATATTTAAATAAATTTTATTAATGAATATTTTAGTTATTGGATCAGGAGGTAGAGAGCATACATTTTGTTGGAAAATAGCTCAAAGTCCAAAATGTGAAAATTTATATGCCGCGCCTGGAAATGCTGGAACCGCTCAAACAGCAACTAATCTTCAGATTGACATAAATGATTTTAAAGCTATTAGAAAAGTAGTAATAAATCATAAAATCAAAATGGTTATTGTGGGACCAGAAGCACCATTGGTTAATGGAATTAAAGATTTTTTTCAGTCTGATCAAGAGTTATCAAAAGTAAGTATTATTGGTCCTGGAAGAAATTCTGCTAAACTTGAAGGAAGCAAGTCATTTGCAAAAGAATTCATGAATCGTCATAATATTCCAACCGCTAAACACTCTGAGTTTACATCTTCTTCAATAGAACAAGCCTATGATTTTTTAAAAACAATGCCCCCCCCCTATGTCCTTAAAGCAGACGGCTTAGCTGCAGGTAAAGGAGTTTTAATTATTAATGATATTGATCAGGCTAAGCTAGAACTTAAATCCATGTTGATAGATAAAAAGTTTGGTGAGGCCTCCGATAAAGTTGTAATTGAAGAATTTTTAGAGGGCGTTGAACTTTCATGTTTTGTTTTAACTGATGGAAAAACAGGAATTACTTTTCCAATGGCAAAAGATTATAAAAGAATAGGAGAAGAAGATAAAGGTTTAAATACAGGAGGAATGGGTGCGGTTTCTCCCGTTCCTTTTGCAAGTAAAGATTTTATAAAAAAAATTAACGACAGAATAATTAAACCTACTTTATTAGGTCTTGAAAATGAAAATCTAAATTATCAAGGATTTATTTTTATTGGTCTAATTAATGTTGGTGGCGAACCTAAAGTGATTGAGTATAATGTCAGAATGGGTGACCCTGAAACAGAAGTTGTTATTCCAAGAATTAAAAATGATTTAGTTTCTTTATTCGAAGCAACATCAAATCAAAGCCTTAAAGAAAAGATATTAGACATAGATTGAAGGTACGCATCAACCGTAATGGCAGTTTCCGAAGGATATCCAGAAAAGTATAAAAAAGGATATGTAATAGAAGGTATAAAAGATGTGACAGACGCTATAGTTTTTCACTCAGGAACAATTATTGACAAAAATTCAAAAACGATAACTTCCGGAGGGAGAGTTCTAACCATCACAGGCCTTGGAGAAAATATGGAGGGGGCACTAAATAAGTCTTATAATGGATTAGAAAAAATAGATTTTAAAGGCATTTACTATCGAAAAGATATAGGCTTTGATCTATAAAAAAGAATGAGCAGAAGGATCTTTATTCTCTTCACCTTTTTTATCAAAAATTCTTAGTTGATTAATCCAGTATGTTGCTGCGCAAATCCCAACAAAAAAGAACACCCAAGTAATTAAGTTTGCCAGCCACCAATTATCTAACTCTAACTGCCTTAGAAAATTAAACGGCACAAATAAAACCTCTTCAAATAAATAGGCAATTCCTTTAAAAAAGTTTTTCATCATAGTTAGAATATTTATCTTACAAAGATAATAAAAACAGAATATGCTTACAAAGTTATATAGCAAATCCTCATATTCATCAATTTTTTTGTCTTATCTGTACCTTATCATTTTAATTATTTTCAAAACAATTGAAAATAGCAATCGACTTAAAATCAATATTTCATTATCAGAATATTTAATTTACATAATACTATTCTTTATTTTATTTAACCTCTATAACACTTGGGTAAAAAGACAAGCAAAAGATGACGGAATTTCTATCACTGATAGATCGAGTATTCATTTATTTTTATTCCCAGTTATTTTTTCTTTTTTACCAAGTAACATTATTAATCTAGAATGGATAACTGCTATTTGTTTTATGAATTTTGCAATGTTAAAACATATCTCATCACTCCCAGAAGTGAGAGAAAAGACACTAGTTAAAATTGGAATATTATTGAGTATTTCTTCTATGATAGTTCCATATTTTTTTATTTACATCTTTTTTTTGTTGACAATAAAAATTCTTCCTGCAGATAATTATAGAATCAGTAAAATCTTAGCTATTGGACTTCCGTCTTTAATAACTTGGTTTTTAACTTTGACGATAAAAACTTTTTCTTCAATTAGTTTTCCTTTTTACAAACCCATTATCCAAAACGAAAATTTTTATCAACTATTAACTATTGACATTACTTCTATAATGTTTATAATAATTACATTAGTTTCATTTACAACATTAGTATTTATAAATAAAAGATATTTCTATATACTAGAAAGAAGAACACGCTATAATAGAATTGCTTTTTTTATTACTCATCTAGCACTAATTAGCTTTTTAAAATCTATGGAAGCTTTAATTCTTTTAATATATCCAGTAAGTTATGGGTTAAGCCTATTCAGCAGGACCATAAAAAATAAAATTATTTTAGAGCTAAGTTTAATTACTCTTTTTCTTTTTTCACTATTCAATTTATACCTTTCTTTTGAATCCATCTAGCAAATATTATCTTTACGTAAAAACTCATAAATAACATTTAAATCTGTGGATATAAATAAGATAAGTAATTTAGCTATTGATGTATTTGAACGCGTAATTGAAGAATACCATGTTTTAAATACTGTTAATCAAGAATTTAAAAACCCGTTTCCTGATAATACATTTCAACACTTATTATACAGAAAAAATTGGATTGACACCGTTCAATGGCATTATGAAGACTTAATAAGAGATCCAAAAATAGATCCTGTGAAAGGAATGGAACTTAAAAGAAAAATTGATTCATCCAATCAAGATAGAACAGATATGGTAGAGTATATTGACAGCTACTTTCTTAATAAATATAAAAATATTAGGGTTTTAAAAAATGCAGAAGTCAATTCTGAAAGCCCTGCTTGGGCTATCGATAGGCTATCAATTTTAGCATTAAAAATATATCATATGAAGGAAGAAGCCAATCGAACCAATGCCAATGAAGACCACAAAGTGGCATGTAATAACAAGCTTAATATTTTACTTGAGCAAAAAACAGATCTTTCAAATGCTATTGATTTATTGTTGGAAAATATTTCAAAAGGCAAAAAGTATATGAAGGTTTATAAGCAAATGAAAATGTACAATGATGATGAATTAAACCCAATTCTTTACATGAAAAAAAAATAAATTAATGCAAAGGGCTCAAAAAGTATTAATACTTCGTTTTTCTTCTTTTGGAGACGTAGCAATTATGATTCCAGTTTTAAGAGCCTTGACTAAATCATATCCTGAGGTAGAGTTTGTTGTCGCTAGTAGACCTAAAATGAGTCCAATTTTTGATGAATTTGAAAATGTAAACTTTCTCTCCATTGATATTGAAAATGAGTATGCAGGTTTTACAGGAATATTAAAGTTATTCAAAAAACTAAAAAAAATTAGACCAACACATATAGCTGATTTACATTTTGTTATCAGAACGCGAGTTATTAATTTATGTTTTAAGCTTACAGGATATAAGGTAAAAAGTATTAATAAAGGAAGGAGACAAAAAAATGCTTTAATAAGAATTAAAAACAAACATTTTGAACCTTTAACTCCCACAGTTTTTAGGTATTCAAAAGTTTTTTCAAATTTGGGCTTTCCTATTGATATTACCAAAAATGAAAAGTTATATTATAATTCAATTCCAAAAAATCTTAAAGAATTCTTTTATGCTGACAAAAAAAAATGGATAGGAATTGCACCTTTTGCATCATATGAAGGTAAGACCTATCCACTTGATTTAATGCAACAGGTTATTGTTTTTCTTCAAAGAGATCATAAAATATTTTTGTTAGGTGCTGGAAAAAAAGAAATTAGCTTATTAGAGATTTGGACAAATGCCTATTCAAATTGCTGGAATGCAGCTAAGGAGTTAAGCTTCAAAGACCAGATAAAAACACTTCCTTTTCTAGACTTGATGATTAGCATGGATAGTTTAAACGGTCATTTAGCTGCAAACGCAGGCATACCAGTGATTACGCTCTGGGGTCAAACTCACCCATATGCTGGTTTTGCTCCATTTGATCAACCAGAAGAGTATTCAATTTGTGCAGACCGAAATAAGTATCCAGGGATACCAACTTCTATATATGGAAAACATATCCCTAGAGGATATGAGGACGCATTTAGAACAATTTCTCCAAAAGATATCATTGAAAAAGTTTTAGAAGTTCTAGAAAACAAGAAGATCTAAACGTTATCAAAATCAACCTTGAGATATTTACCTGAGGATTCAGCTTGACAAGTAAGTATGAGACCTTCTGACACCTCTTCATCAGTAAGTATTTGATTAGCTTTCATTGTAACGCTTCCTTCAACAACCTTTGCAATACAACTGCTACATACTCCACCTTTACAAGAATAAGGAACATCAATATCTGATTCGATTGCTGCTTCTAAAACAGTTTTTCCGCTAATTTTGTTTAATTCATGCTTTACACCCTCATATACAATATCAAGTTTTGAGTTTTCGGTATTATTACTCTTTGAAACCTTTTGAGTATTAGTCTTAAATAACTCAAATAAAATATTCTCTTTTGAAATATTTTTTTTAAATAAAACATCTGAAACAGAATGTATCATCTTTTCAGGCCCACAAATGAAATATTTATCAGCAAGACCATAAAGAGCTTCATAATGATTAATAATTGACTCATCAATTCTTCCAAATAAGCTTTCTTTTTCGTTAGACTGGCTATAAATATTAATAACCTTTAATTGATCTGGATAAAGGTTTTTTAATTTTTTAATTTCAAGGGAAAACATCTCATCTTTGACAGATTTATTTCCATAGACTAATCTAAATTCATTTTTTTTATTTGCACTTATAACCGATTTAGCTATCGATAAAATGGGAGTAATGCCACTTCCAGCTGCAATTCCGGTTACAATTTGATTATTAACTGTTGGATGATATGTAAACTTTCCTTCGGGTACACCAACGTGAATTAAATCTCCAGCTTTAACATTTTCTAATACGTAACTTGAAAAAATTCCTTTGGGAACTTTTTTAATTCCAACTTTAAGAATTTCATCAGGTCCAGAGCATATAGAATATGACCTTCTAACCTTAAGATTATTAATTTCCAATTCTAACGTCAAATATTGACCAGGAATAAAATTATAATTATTTTTAATTTGTTTAGGGACTTCAAAAGATAATGATACCGATTCTGCTGTTATTTTATCAACACTAATTATTTTCAATAAATTAAATTTTGACATACGTTTAAAAAATAATTTTTTTCAAAATTACATTTTTTTGAAAATAAGTTAAATTATAGGACTTTTTTAATATAATTGTTTTTAGCAATTATGTTTGTATCTTCAACCCACTAAATTTTTGAAATGACATCAAAATTTATCGACCTCAAATGGAAGCAATTTTCCAGAGCTCCACAGTTTGGAGCTAAGCTAGCGGTTAAGGTTTTGATTGGATTTTTTATAATATATTTTTCACTTGCTGCAATTTTTTTCAGTGGAATTGCTGTTTTTCTTTTAGAAGACAATTTTCCTGATCAATCGCCTCTTACTGTATTAAACAAATACCTCTTATATTATTTTATTTTTGGATTTATTTTTAGATACTTTTTTCAAACACTTCCCGCAACTGAAATACAACAACTATTAATAACACCCATATCAAAAAAAAGAATTGTTATAAATACAATGTTAAAGTCTACTTTCTCAATTTATAACTCCTCTCCTATATTTTATTTTTTACCATTTGCAATTGTTTTTATTTATTCAGGAGGTCCAGGAGATGAATTCGAATTTTCAAGAAGAAGCATTTTTGGAATTTTTTCCTGGTGGGTTTGTCTCTTGATGATTACTTGGATGTTGAATAATTTAGTTTTTCTTGTTAATAAAAACAGTAGAATTCTAAAAATAGTTTTACTCACAACAATTTTGCTGTATGGATTTCAAAAATTTGAATACTTTGATTTTTTCACTTTTTTCGGTTCGATTCTTGACAATATATATAAAAATCCAATTTGGTTATTTGTTATTATTTTAATTCTTATATCAACTTACTACCAGTTATTTAATTTTTTAGTTAAACAGTGCTATTTGGACAAAGCTCTTTCAAAGGGTAAAGAAAAAATAATAGGTCAAAACTTATTTTTTTTAAATCGTTTTGGAACATTAGGAATGTTAATTAAAAATGATATTAGACTTATAATTAGAAATGTAAGGGCAAGACAAGTTGTTTTGATGTCATTTTTATTTCTATTTTATGGAATAATCTTTTTTACTCCTGATATTTATAAAGACATGAGTACGTTATTGGTGTTTGCTTCTGTTTTTATAACAGGTGGCTTCATGATGACATTTGGTCAATATGTGCCCTCATGGGATAGTGAATATTATTCTCTTTTGATGGTTCAAAACCTTTCTTACAGAAAATATTTAGAATCTAAGTTAATACTTATGATAGCAGCAACAATTATCTCATCAATTCTTGCAACTCCCTATCTATATTATGGATTAAAAATATACTCATTAGTAATAGCAGCAGCTTTTTTTAATTTAGGCCTTGGGGGATATATCACACTTATCTCTGGAGTATTGAACAAAAGCCCAATGAAGTTAAATGTAAAAGCAAAGGCTTTTGAAAATACTCAAGCTTTTAGTCTTACACAGTTTTTGTTTGTTCTTCCTAAGATGGGGTTACCGATTTTAATATTTTGGTTAGGGAACTTCTTATTTAATGAACAAATAGGGATTTTACTAGTGGGATTATCTGGCCTAATAGGTCTTATCTTGCACAGCTTTTTAATTAGACAAATTGAAAAAGTATATAAGAGTCAAAAATATAAAACATTAGAAGCATATAACACAAATAACTAAAATGATTAAAATTGAAAATTTAACAAAAACCTATTCGGACAAACAAGTCCTTAATGTATCAAATCTTGAAATCTTTAAAGGATCATGTTTTGGACTAGTGGGAAACAACGGAGCTGGGAAAACAACTCTTTTTAGTTTGCTCCTAGATTTGGTTGAACCCACTTCAGGGGAAGTGCTAAATCAAGGAATTAAAGTTTCAAAAGATGAATCATGGAAAGAAAAAACTAGTGCTTTTATCGATAGCACTTTTATTATAGGTTATTTAACCCCAGAAGAGTATTTTGAATTTATTGCCGAATTAAGAGGCGTTGAAAAAGAAAATTTATATCAATGGATTAAAAAATTCTCAAGTTTTTTTAATGAAGAAATTTTAAATCAGAAAAAATATATTAGAGATTTATCAAAGGGAAATCAAAAGAAAGTTGGAATAACATCATCTTTTATTGGCTCACCGGATTTAATTATACTTGACGAGCCATTTTCAAACTTAGACCCCAGTTCCCAAATTCTTTTAAAAAAATTAATTGAAGATTTTTCTAAAAACCACAATACAACCTTTCTTATTTCTAGTCATGATTTAACTCACGTTACAGAAGTTTGCAATAGGATAGTTTTACTTGAAAAGGGAGAAGTTATTAAGGATATCGAAACTAATAAAACCACATTAAAAGAACTTGAGGGGTATTTTACTACCTAATAATTTATAATAAAAAGTTGCTTTTATAGTTATTATAAAAAAGCAAATTTGAAATCTTATTCTAAGACATTCTTTTATTTATTCATTTTTTGGGTGGTTATTGCATCTTGTTCCCCCCAAAAAAATAAATTCTTAAATCGACAATATCATGGTCTTAACACTAAATACAATGTTATTTTTAATGGAAAAGAAGCACTTTCAGTAGGAGAAGAAATTTTAATTGCAACGATTGAGGATGATTTTTTTGAAATTATTAAAGTTGACCCTATTCTATTATCAGGTGAAAGGTTTGATGAAAACACTATTGTTCCAGGGTTTGATAAGGCAGAGGAAAAAGCTGTAAAGGCTATTCAAAAACACTCCATGGACATAAAAGGAATTCAAAGGAATGCCAACATAGATGATGCATATTTACTTTTAGGAAAAGCAAGGTATTATGACAGAAGGTTTTTTCCCGCCATTGAAGCATTTAATTTTCTTTTAGAAAACAACGTGGACGAATCAGTCTATATAGAAGGTAGAATATGGCGAGAGAAAACAAACATTAGATTACAAAATAATAAAATAGCAATAAACAACTTGAGACCATTGGCAAGGCAGTTAATTAATAAAAACCCATTTTACGGTCAAGCAAATGCTACATTAGCTCAAGCGTTTATTAATCTCAAAGAAATTGATTCAGCAAAATACTATATGATAAGAGCTGCAAATCATGAGAAAAATCTAATTAAAAAAGTTAGGTATTCTTATATAGCTGGCCAACTCTGTGAAAAAATTAAATCAACAGATCAAGCAATCTATTATTATAACTCAATTGTAGAAATGAATTGGCAAGCATCAAGGAGTTTTTGGGTTAATGCCAAGATAAATTTATTAAGACTTTCTCATCAAAAAAATGGAACTCCATTTATTCAACCAATTAAAGATCAATTGGATGTATATGAAAATAAAAGATTTTCACACACCTTAAACAGAGCTTTAGGGATGTATTATTCTAAAAAAGATAAAGATTCTCTTGTAGAAATTTACCTTTTAAAATCTTTAAACAGTCCTGATATTGATAGACCAACACAAAAGGCAAATTTTAGGGATTTAGCAAGCCTTAGTTTTAAAAATAAAAAATATTTATTGACTGGAGCCTATCTTGATAGTTTAATACCTCTAATTTCAGTACAAGTAGTTAAAAACAGAACTATAAGAGAGCGTGAAAATTTATCTGATGTTATTTTTTATGAAAATCAATTTCAAAAGACAGATAGCTTATTGAGCTTATTAAAATTGAATGAATCCGAGCAAATAATTTTTTTTGAAAATTATTTAATAAATAAAAGAAAGATCGAGTATGATAAGCTAATTAAAATTGAGGAAACGAAGAAAAAAAGTCTTTTTAAAAACAAACCGCAAGCATCGTTTTATTTTTATAATCCAAGTTTAGTTTTGAAGGGCAAGCAGTATTTTGCATCTACTTGGGGAAAGAGACCAAATATTGATAATTGGAGAAATAAAACCCAATCACAATTTAAAAATAGTATATCAACTAAAAATCAAATTAATACTGATAAAAAAGTTGCAAATATAGAAATTGAATCAGTAGATTTTTATATGAATCAGATTCCAACATCCATTGGTATAATTGATAGTCTCAAACAAAAAAATTATAATTCAGCTCTCAAACTTGGATTGATTTATAAGGAAAAATATTATGACAAGCCTTTAGCAATAAAAAACTTGAAATATATCATAGAAAATCAAGCAGACTCAATTTATTTGATACCAGCATTATATCACATTTACAAGGTTTTACAAAATGATTCAATTGAGCTTGCCTTAAATTATAAAAACCAATTAATTAAAAATTATCCTGAATCAATTTATGCAAAAGTATTAAAAAGCCCCAATAATTATGAGCAAGGGGAATTGATAACACCTGAATCAACATATTTAAAAATATTAAATCAATTTTTTGATGAAAATTATAATGAAGTTATTTCAATGATGGAGGCTTCTGATGTTTTATTAGCAGCTTCGAAATGGGAGCCTAAAATGAAATTTATAAAAGCTCAAGTTCTTGGCAGGTTAAACGGAAGAGGCACATACAAAAAAGAGCTTACTACATTTATTGAAGAATACCCTAACTCAGATGCAGCAATGATTGCCAAGAAAAATTTAGAAATAATTAATAAAAAGCATAAAGAAAAGACAAAAACACTAGCTCAGTTTAAGTGGGTTTTCCCTTATAAAAATGAATCAAATTTAGAAGCCAATCGTTTAATTGACAGTTTGAATATGAACATAATTCAACTGCAAACAAATCAATGGAAATTAACAAAAGATTATTACAATACTGACTATCAATTTATTATAATTCATGGCATAAAATCAAAACTTCAGGTTGATAGTGTTAAGCAGAAGCTTCCAAAAACTACATTTAAATTAATTAATACAAATAATTTTGTAGCTTTATCGGCCCAATTCCGAGAGATGTTTGTCGAAAAAACTTGGTTTATGGAAAAATAAAACATTATGAAAAATACTGAAATCAATGGACAATATAGTAGAATAGAAAAAAGCACAAAGTTCAAAGGAGATATTATTTCCGAGGCTGACTTTAGAATCGACGGGGTTTTAAATGGAACAATAAAAACAAAAGGAAAAGTTATTATAGGAAAGGACGGTAAGGTTCAAGGAAGTCTCGAATGTGAAACTGCTGATGTCGAGGGAATGATTAATGGATCACTTAAAGTTAGAAATGCACTTTTTCTTAAATCAACTAGCAATATCGAGGGAGAAGTTTTTATTGGAAAACTTATTGTTGAGTCAGGAGCAACATTCAATGCTAAATGCTCGATGAAAAATCACGAGGCAAATCAAATTAAGCCTCTTTCTAAATTGTCCAAATCTCATGAAAAAACAGCCTAATAAATGGCTTTTATTTTCCGGTTTAGTATTTCAAATTGGTATTTTGATTTATATAATGATTCATTTAGGACTATGGATTGAGTCACAAATTTCATTAAAGAATAAGCTCCCTACAATTATATGCTTAGTAATTGGAATGCTTATAATAATCTATATGATTCGAAAGAAAAGTAAAAATTTTTATTAATTGGGACCTTATGTTTAAAGTTTTTTCCAATTTTTTAATCAAAATTTGTACGTTTTTATTTTTTATTTTTTCTATCCATATACTTACTAACCACTTTATTTTTAATTTAGAGTGGCCGGAATATATCTTAACTACATATATTTTTAATATTGTTTTTGCAACAGTAATTTATTATGGAACATATTTTTTTTCATTATCCAGTAATGCAAATTCAATAATATTTTATCTCATCACCACCTTCTTAAAGATTTTTATATTTTTTATCTTTTTATATCCCAAATTTTATTTGGATGGAGTAATTCAAAAAACTGAATTTTTTACTTTTATCATCCCATATTCTTCATGTTTATTTGTTGAAATAAGAGAGCTTATAACTTTTTTAAATTTTAAAGATTAATTCTAAACGAAATAAAAAAATTATATACAAAAAGTACTTTAATATTTTTTGCGAATGACTTACATTTGCAAAGCGTAAAAAATAAAATTTTTATTGCTTAGTATGTTAAAAAAAATACATTTAAAAACACTGATTCTAATTTTTCTAGGAATAGGAGTGGTTAGTGCCAATGATTTTAAAGGATCTACAAAAAACAACAAAGAAGATATTAAGGAGTATATATTACATCACCTTCAAGATTCTCATGATTTTAATTTATTGTCTTATACAAATGATAAAGGAAAAAAAGTTCACTTTGGGATCCCTTTACCTGTAATTTTATGGGATAATGGATTAAAAATATTCTCTTCGGAAAAATTTCATCATGGAGAAACTGTTGCGCAAATTGGAAAAGATTATTACAAACTGCATCACAATAAGATTTATAAAACTAATTCAAAAGGTGAGATATTTTATGACGAATCTTCTCATCCAACGAATGTGACTCCTATTGATTTTTCATTAACTAAAGGAGTGGTAAGCATAATTTTCACTTCTATAATAATGTTTTTCCTGTTTAAAAGTCTTGCAGATTCATACAAAAAAAATAATAAGATTGCCAAAGGAATTGGCAGGTACTTTGAACCAATAGTTTTGTATGTTAGAGATGAGATTGCTATACCAAATATTGGTGAAAAACATTACAAAAAATATATGAGTTATTTATTGACTTTATTTTTCTTCATATGGTTTCTAAATATTTTAGGTTTAACACCCCTAGGAATTAATGTTACAGGAAATATTGCTGTTACGTTTTGTTTAGCATTAATAACGTTTTTAATAACTAACTTTACAGCAAAAAAAGTTTACTGGAAACATATTTTTTGGATGCCAGGAGTCCCATTACCAATGAAAATTGCACTTGCACCGATAGAGCTTTTGGGTGTAATTATAAAGCCATTTGCTTTAATGATTCGTCTATATGCAAATATCTCCGCAGGTCACATTGTTTTAATGAGCCTGATTTCTTTAATATTTATTTTCAGAAATTGGCTTGGATCAAGTTTGTCATTTATCTTAGCATTTTCAATCTCTATTATAGAGATATTAGTGGCAGTATTACAAGCTTATATTTTTACGGTATTATCAGCTTTATATTTTGGTTTTGCCGTAGAAGAACATGATCATGAAGATGATCATTAAATTTTGTTTAATTAATGTGTAATTTAAAAAAATAGTAAATATGGAAATTCCAGCAATAGTAGGAGCAGGTTTAGTAGTAATAGGAGTAGGTATAGGTATTGGAAATATAGGTAAAGGAGCGATGGAAGCTATCGGACGTCAACCAGATGCTACAGGAAAAATTCAAACAGTAATGCTTATTGCCGCAGCCCTTGTTGAGGGGATAGGTTTTGCAGCATTGTTTGCAGTATAATAAAGATTGTATTAAATAATAATTTTGCCTTAAGGGCAATTATTTTAAAGCACCAAAATGGATAAATTAATAAATGAGTTTTCTTTTGGATTGTTTTTTTGGCAACTGCTTATATTCATAGGACTAGTCCTTTTGTTAAAAAAGTTTGCATGGAAACCAATCCTAGATGCTATAAATGAAAGAGAATCTTCAATTAAAGATGCTCTTTCTTCTGCAGATATAGCGAGAAAAGAAATAGAATCTTTAAATGAAGAGAATCAAAGAATAATTAAATCTGCAAGATCGGAAAGGGAAGCACTTTTAAAAGAAGCTAGAAATACAGGTTCTAAAATTATTGAGGATGCAAAACAAGAAGCAAAAGATTCTGCTAATCAATTAATCAAACAAGCACAGGAATCTATTGAGAGTGAGAAAAGAGCTGCAATTCAAGAACTTAAAAATCAAGTAGCTGGTATAGCCATTCAAATAGCTGAAAAGGTCCTTCATAACGAGTTAGAAAACAAGGAAAAGCAAAATAAGTTGATTAAGCAGCTTATCAAAGAGACAAAACTTTAAAGTAAAATGAGAGTAAGCAGAGCAGCAATTAGATATTCAAAAGCCTCTTTGGCAAATTCAATAGAAAACAAAGTTGCAGATAAAGTAGAATCTGATTTTAGACAAGTTCTCTCCGTTATTATGGGCTCAAAAGATTTAAAGGACTTTTTATTTAATCCTGTTCTTCCCTCACAATTAAAATTAAAAACATTAATGAAAGTTTTTCCTAATCTTAATTCGGAAACAAAATCTGTTATTTCTCTTCTTTCAGAAAACAGAAGACTTGATTTACTATCTATGGTCGCTAAAAACTTCATAGATAGTTACCAAAAGATTAAAGGTAAAATAACAGCTACAGTTACGTCAGCAATTCCTTTGAGTACTCAAGTAATAAATGAAATCTTAGATATAGCAAAAAAAATGACTGATCTTCAAGTTGAATTAAAGAACAATATTGATCCAAAAATAATTGGAGGATTTATTTTGAATGTTGGAGATCTTCAAATTAATGCAAGCGTTGCAAATCAACTAGAAAATTTAGGTAGCACATTAACAAAAACAAATCATATTGCTTAAAATAAAATATTATGGCAGAAGTCAAACCAGCTGAAGTATCAGCAATTTTAAAAAATCAATTAGCAGGATATAACTCCTCTCTTGAACTTAATGAGATAGGAACTGTTTTAGAGGTTGGAGATGGTATTGCAAGAGTATTTGGATTAACAAATGCTCAATATGGGGAATTAGTTTCATTTGATAGTGGCCTTGAAGGAATGGTACTTAACCTTGAAGAAGATAATGTTGGTATTGTTCTCTTGGGACCATCAAAAGAAATTAAAGAAGGTGATACCGTTAAGAGGACTCGAAGAATTGCTTCTATCAATGTTGGGGAAGGAATTGTTGGGAGAGTTGTAAACACTTTAGGATTTCCAATAGATGGAAAAGGTAACATTAAAGGTGAATTATTTGAGATGCCTCTTGAGAGAAAAGCTCCAGGTGTTATTTTTCGCCAACCAGTTAATGAACCACTTCAAACAGGTATAAAATCAATAGATGCAATGATTCCTGTTGGAAGAGGCCAAAGAGAACTAGTTATTGGTGACAGGCAAACGGGTAAAACAACTGTTTGTATAGACACAATACTTAATCAAAAAGAGTTTTACGATGCTGGAGAACCAGTTTATTGTATTTATGTTGCAGTTGGACAAAAAGCTTCAACTGTAGCAGCAATAGCTAGAATACTTGAAGAAAAAGGAGCATTAGCCTACACAACAATAGTAGCCGCAAATGCCTCTGATCCTGCTCCAATGCAAGTTTATGCTCCTTTTTCAGGAGCGGCAATAGGTGAATATTTTAGAGATACGGGAAGACCTGCATTAATAATTTATGATGATTTATCTAAACAAGCTGTTGCATATAGAGAAGTATCTTTATTACTCCGAAGACCTCCTGGTCGTGAGGCATATCCTGGAGACGTCTTTTATTTGCATTCACGATTACTTGAACGAGCAGCTAAGGTAATTTCTGATGACAATATTGCTTCTGAAATGAACGATTTACCAGAGTCTTTGAAAAACAAGGTCAAGGGGGGAGGATCTTTAACAGCATTGCCCATAATTGAAACTCAGGCAGGAGATGTTTCTGCATATATTCCGACTAATGTAATTTCAATTACAGACGGGCAGATTTTTTTAGAATCTGATCTGTTTAATTCTGGAGTTAGACCTGCAATTAATGTAGGAATTTCTGTATCTAGAGTTGGAGGTTCAGCTCAAATAAAGTCCATGAAAAAAGTAGCGGGTACGCTTAAATTAGATCAGGCACAATTTCGAGAATTGGAAGCTTTTGCAAAGTTTGGATCTGATCTTGATGCCGCTACTCTAAATGTTATTGAAAAAGGGCGCAGAAATGTTGAAATATTGAAACAGTCTCAAAATGACCCATTTAAGGTCGAAGATCAAGTTGCAATAATTTATGCTGGTTCTAAAAACCTATTAAGAAGTGTTCCAGTTGAAAAAGTTAAAGATTTTGAAATAAGTTTTCTTGAACATTTGAATAAAAATCATCCTGATGCACTTGCTCAATTAAAATTAGGAAAGCTTTCGGATGACGTCGTTGATATTTTGAACGAATCTGCTCAGATAATCTCTGGACAATATTAACAATATATAATGGCTAATTTAAAAGAAATTAGAAATAGAATTGCATCAGTATCTTCTACGATGCAAATAACAAGTGCAATGAAAATGGTTTCAGCAGCTAAATTAAAAAAAGCTACTGATGCTATTCATCAAATGAGACCTTATTCTGATAAACTAACCGAGCTTATTCAAAA
Organism: Flavobacteriaceae bacterium; assembly: GCA_002690805.1. GTDB lineage: Bacteria > Bacteroidota > Bacteroidia > Flavobacteriales > Flavobacteriaceae > Marivariicella. The sequence goes on along the minus strand of NZFW01000035.1, from coordinate 18,086 downwards.
TCTAAGTTCGTCTTTTGATAGCAGTAATGAGAATCCCTATGTAAAAATCAGAGAAAAAAAGAAATTACTTTTAATTGCTGTAACCTCAAACAGAGGTCTGTGTGGTGGATTTAATTCAAATATTATTAAAGAAACTGATCAAATTATAGCTCAGAATCAGGATAAACAAATTAAAATTTTATCTATTGGTAAAAAAGGTACAGACATCTTTTCGAAGAAATATGAAGTTACTAGTTCTCATGATGAAGTTTTTAATAATTTAAATTATGAAAACACTTCACACATAGCAGATTTAATTATGAAATCTTTTATAGAAGAAGAATTTGATTGTATTGATATAGTATATAATAGATTTAAAAATGCTGCTAGTCAAATAGTTACAACTGAAACGTTTTTACCGATAGTTCCTAAATTAAACCCTGAAACATCTAATTCTATCGATTATATCTATGAACCCTCTCAAGAAAAAATCATTAATGAGTTACTTCCAAAAGCTTTAAAAACTCAGCTTCTAAAAGTGTTAAAAGATTCTTTTGCCAGTGAACATGGGGCTAGAATGACCGCAATGCATAAAGCTACCGATAATGCTGGAGAGCTTAGAGACCAATTAAAGCTTACTTACAACAAAGCTCGTCAAGCATCAATAACAAATGAAATTTTAGAAATTGTTGGTGGAGCTGAGGCTTTAAACAACTAAAATTTTTCTTTTTTTATTGTTTTTTAAAATTAGTTTTTAATTAGGGTTCCTTAATTATTGCTTTTTGTAATTTTATAAAAATATCTAAATATGCAAAAAGTTCCTATTGTAAATGAAAGCCCCTATGACCTTCCCGAATACGCTACTTCTTCTTCAGCAGGTGTTGATTTAAGGGCAGCAATTTCTTCTGAGATAACATTAGCACCCCTGGAACGAAAAGTTGTTGGAACTGGAATTAAAATTGCCATTCCTCAGGGGTATGAAGCTCAGATAAGACCTAGAAGTGGTTTGTCAGCAAAATATGGAGTAACAGTTTTAAATTCCCCTGGGACTATTGACGCAGATTATCGAGGAGAAATCGGAGTTATATTAGTTAACTTATCTTCTGAAAGTTATACTCTCAATCCAGGAGAAAGAATTGCACAATTAGTTTTTTCTAAAGTAGATCAAGTTGAATGGAAAATAGAAGAAAATTTAGAATCCACCACTAGAGGTGAGGGAGGTTTTGGAAGTACAGGTAAAAATTAACTATTTTAAAAATAAAATAAATTGAAAATCATAGTACCTATGGCAGGAAGAGGTTCAAGATTAAGACCTCACACCTTAACAGTTCCTAAGCCTTTAATTCCTGTTGCTGGTTCTCCAATTGTAAATCAATTGATTTATACAATTGCAAAAGCAATTAAAACTCCAATAGATGAAGTTGCTTTTATTTTGGGAGACCCAGCCTTTTTTGATAATAATTTAGAAAAGAGTTTAATAAAATTAGCCACTTCAATTGGTGCTAAAGCTAAAATTTATAGACAGCTAGTCCCTCTTGGAACAGGCCATGCTTTAATGTGTGCCTCACCATCACTTCGTGGCCCAGCTATTGTTGCTTTTGCTGATACCCTTATAAGGGCTGATTTAGATATCAATCCTAAAGTTGATGGGATAATTTGGGCCAAGAAAGTTAAAAATCCAGAAGCATATGGAGTTATAGAAATAAATAAAAATAATGAAGTTATTAATCTTGTAGAAAAGCCATCGAATTACATTTCAAATCTTGCAGCGATAGGAGTTTATTATTTTAAAAATATCGAGATCCTAAAAAATAAATTAGAAACTATATTAAAACTTAATAAAAACCTGGGTGAAGAGTATCAAATTAATGAAGGAATAACATCAATGATTCAAGATGGATATAAAATAAATCCAGGAAGTGTTTCAGAGTGGATGGATTGTGGCAATTCCAAAATTACAATTGAAACGAATACTAAAATGTTAAAAATTTTGAATGAAGAAGATGTTTGTTTAATTACCTCTGAGTTTAAACAGATTAATTCAAAAGTTATTCCCCCTTGTTTTATAGGAAAGGGATGTGAAATTATTAATTCAGAAATTGGACCTTATGTTTCAATTGGTGAAAATACAAAGGTTGAAAATAGTAAAATTAATAATTCTCTAATTCAAAATAATACCATAATTAAAAATGCTGATTTATCCCAGTCAATGATAGGAAACAATGTTTTTTTTGATAAAAATTATAAATCAATTTCTATCGGAGATTTTTCCCAATTAATTTAATATGAGAAGACAACTGACTATATATATTTTTTTATTTGGTATAATATTTAATGGTTGCAAATCACTAAAAGTTCTCCCAAATAAAGCGCCAATTAAGAATATTAAAACAAGAGAACTAACAAAAGCTATTTATTTATCTGCCCCTAAACTTTCTTTGTTAAGGTCTAGATTAAAAGTAAATTATGATGACGGAAAACGATCTCAACCCGTAGTTGTTAATTTAAGAATGAAAAAAGACGTAGCTATATGGCTTAGTGCTACAATGTTTATACCTATTGCAAAACTATTATTGACTCCAAAAGAAGCATCTTTTTATGAAAAGTTCCAAAAAACCTCATACAATGGCAATCTTTCTTTTTTAAAAAATTATTTGGGAATTGATTTCGAATATAAGAATATAGAAAACTTACTTACGGGAAGACCAATAATTGACATAAGAAAGGGTAAATGGGAGCAAATTAAAAACCCTAATTTTTATATCATTTCACCAAAATTTTCTAATGAAAAATTTAGACCCATTTTTTTCTTTGATCCTGCTAATTTAATGTTGAAAGAGCAAAGATTTATTTTTAATAATGTAAGAAACTCATTAATAATTTATTACAATGAATTTCAAAAAGTTGAAGGGGAAATGGTTCCAAGTAAAATAACTTTAAATTTAACAAATAACAATAATAATATTAAATTAGAAATAGAATATACTAGGGTTGAGATACCAAATAATCTAACTTTCCCATTTTCAATTCCACCTGGATATTCTTCAATTATTCCTGAATGAAAAACCTAATTTTTTTATTATTCATATTACATGGCTTTAGTTTATTTGCGCAAAATAAATTAACTGCCGAACAAATGAAACTCGAAAGTCAAAGAATAAAGTTAAGGAAGGAGATCAAGCAAATTAATAGTCTATTATTTGAAAATAAGAGAAAAAAAAATACAACTATTTCGGATGTAGAGGACATCCAGTTAAGGATATCTGTTAGAAAGCAACTAATAAAAGTTAATAATCAACAAGCAAACTTATTAGATAACTTAATAAATGTAAATCAAAGAAATATTGATCAGTTTAGAAATGAATTAAAAGAGATAAAAAATGAATATGCTTTAATACTTCAAAAATCATATAAAAGCAAATCAATGCAAAACAGACTCATGTTTATTTTTTCATCTGATAATTTTCTTCAAGCATACAAACGACTAGACTATTTAAAACAGTATAATAGTTACAGAAAAAAACAGGCAATAAAAATTAAAAATCAAACTCTAAACCTTCAAGAATTAAATAAAGAGATGATTTTAAAAAAAAATATTAAGAAGAGTTTAGTTGAGGAAAATAGAAATATTTCAAAAAATCTAATAGCTGAACAGTTGGAACAAGAAAACTTACTAAAGTCATTGAAGAATAAAACTAAAAATTTTCAAAAAGAAATAAGTCAAAAACAAGCCTTAGCTTCCTTGATTGACTCTAAAATTGAAAAATTGATTAGAGAAGCGATTGCATTGTCAAATAAAGAGGCAGGAGAAAAGGTTTCAAATTTTTTTTCATTGACTCCAGAAACTAAAATTCTTGCAGAAAACTTTAAATCAAATAAAGGACAGCTTCCTTGGCCAGTTATCAAAGGAGTTGTTATACAGAATTATGGAACTCAAACTCATCCTATTGTTAAGACTACAAAAATTAAAAGTAGCGGTATAAGTATAGCAACTGAATCAAACATAAAAGCAAGAGTAGTTTTTGAAGGTGAAGTAATGTCTATTTTATCTTTTAAAAACAGTAACCCTACTGTATTAATTAAACATGGGAATTATATTACTGCATATAAAAATCTTTCAAAAGTATATGTAAAAAAGGGACAAAAAGTTGACTCCAAGGAAGTTCTAGGAGAAATATTTACAAACAAAGATACAGGAAAAACAATATTACAGTTTAGTGTTTTTAATGGTATGAAGCCTGAAAATCCAGCTTTTTGGTTATTACAATAAATTAACTGACCTATTTTTCAACTAAATACCAAGCATCTTTATTTAGCTTATACTTTAAATGATAAAGAAGTTTAATTGCTTCATCTCTAGAGTAAAAACGACCATATGCAACCCTAAACATTCCTTTGGGATTTAGCTCAGCAATAGCTGCATTATACCCTTGTTGTTTTAAGTTTTTAATTTTTCTGTTTGCATATGATTTATTTCTGAATGTTCCTGCTATTACAGAATACATTGTAGTACTTATCTTTGTTTCATTTTTAACTACATCAACAGATACTATTACACTATTTAAGTTTCCCAAATTAAACGTAGCGGATTGAATGTTTTCCTTAATTTTATTTTGAGCGATTTGTTGATTAATTATTATTTGATTATTTATATATTTTTCAATAAAGTAGTAAGATGATGATGAAATTAAAAGACTGATTAATAGTACAGCAGCATATCTTAGATATTTTTTATTGAAAAAGTTTTTCTTGATATCAACAGAAAAATCCAATTCCTCTTTTTTTGTAAAAGGCAAATTAATTTTAGCATGATTATTCACTGTTAAAGGAACTCTTGAAAAACTAGATAAACCGAAAGCAGAGCCATCAAAATTTATTTTGCCATACGGTTCAAATTGAATTTTTTTATTTTCGTTAAGGCTTATTTTACCAAGCTCTCCAATAAATAAGCACTGGGTTTTTAATTTTTTTTTCCAAACAGAAGATTCTTTTTCAATTATTCTCAAAGCTTTTTCATAACTAATCTTTTGTTTAAGAGCAAAATAGTTAGCTAAAACACCGTCATTACTAGTCAATAAGCTATTAAAAGTTAATTCTTTTCTTGACGGGGTAAATTCACCTGTTTCTTTATTAATAATGAAATCATAAGATCGAGTTAAAAAAGCTCCAAAATTCGGAATAGTTACACATTCATATTCGAATAATAGTTCTTTTATATATTGTTCTAGAGTCATCATTCAAAAATAATAAATTTATTTTGTCGTCCTAGCTTTTGAATAAGGATTTAGTAACCTATTTTATCTCTCACTCTAAGTAAAACTGAATTAGCTACTTTTCTGGCCTTTTCCGCACCTTTAACAAGAGCGATATTAACTTCTTCAGGATTAGAATTATAATATTCAAATTTTTTTCTTTCTGAACTAAACTTTGTAATGATTAAATCAAAAAGTAATTTTTTAACCTCACCGTAACCAACTCCTCCAGATAAATATCTTTTTCTCAGAAGATCAATTTCAACTTTGGATGCTATTAAAGAATAAAGTTTAAAAACAGTACATTTTTCAGGATTTTTTGGACTTTCCACAGGAATACTGTCAGTAGCTATACTCATGATTTGTTTTCGTAATTTATTATCTGGTAAAAATATATTGATTGTATTTTGTTTTGATTTACTCATTTTTTGACCATCAATTCCAGGCACATAATGAGCATTTTCTTGTATAATTGGTTTAGGTAAAATAAATGTTTCCCCCATTTTATTATTAAATCTTGACGCAACATTTTTTGTCATCTCTAAATGTTGTAATTGATCTTTTCCAACAGGGACAAACTCTGCATCATAAAGTAGAATATCTGCTGCCATTAGGATTGGATAACCAAACAAACCTGCATTTATATCAGATAAGTTGTCGGATTTATCCTTGAATGAATGTGCTAAGGTTAATCTTTGATAAGGATAAAAACATGATAAATACCATGATAACTCTGTAACTTGACTTACATCACTTTGACGATAAAAAACAGTTTTATTTGGATTAAGACCACAGGCAAGCCAAGCCGAAGCTGTTGATAGGGTATTGTCTCTAAGTTCATTTTCTTTTTTTATCTGTGTTAAGGAGTGTAAGTCAGCAATAAATAAAAAAGACTCATTATCTTTTTTATTGGCAAGATCTATAGCTGGAATTACTGCACCTAGAAGATTTCCTAAATGAGGTGTTCCTGTTGATTGAACTCCTGTTAATATTCTCGACATATTTTTAAATAATATAGCAAAGGTAATTTTTTTATTAAGAGGGTTAGCTAATTTTAACCTAGGGTTTGTATATTCGATTGAGTAAATTTTTTTTGTGAGATTAATAAGAAGAATTCTGCTAGTTTTCTGGAGAATATGGTTTTATTGCCTATGTTCAGTACCTGTACTTATAATCTTTCCTATATCTCCTTTTATTTTTATTCTTCCCAGAGGTTATAATATTGTTTATTGGTATGCTAGAAATATATGGGCGCCTTTTGTTTTGTTTGGAATGGGATTTTATATAAAAAAAAGTGTTAATACAACCCTTGAAGAAGACAAGTCATACTTATTAGTAGCTAATCACACTAGTTATATTGATCCAATGATTATGTTAAGGCTATTCAAGAAGCCATTTGTATTTGTTGGAAAAAAAGAGCTAAATAGTATACCAATTTTCGGGTTTTTATATAGACGAGCAGCGATAATGGTTGATAGAAGTGATAAAGCAAGTAGATATGCAGTTTATAGCCAAGCAACTGAAAAGTTAAATAAAGGGTATAGTGTTTGTATTTTTCCAGAAAAACAATATACTGTTGAAACAAATTTACTTAATGAATTTAAGCATGGAGCATTCAAACTAGCTATTGAACACAAACTTCCAGTACTTCCAATTGTATTTTTTGATTGTAAAAGAAAATTTCCTTGGTACACAACACATGGATTCCCTGGAGAGCTTCGAGCGTCTATTTATAAACCTATTTCTACAACAAAATTAAAGGAAAGAGATTTTAAAAAAATAATGGATAAAACAAGAAGTTTTATTGAAGAAAAATTAATTAATGATCCTAAGAAATCAGCTATTGAAGCAATTAAAGTCTGGCAAAAAGCTATTAAGTAAATAGCTAACTATTCAAGGCGTCAATAGATTTCATTATTTTACTTTCAAGCTCCTCCATCAATTCTGGATTATCTATTAAAAGATTTTTAACTGCATCTCTTCCTTGCCCAAGCCTTGTATCACCATAACTGAACCATGAACCACTTTTATCTATTATCTCATAACTAACTCCAAGGTCAATTATTTCACCCACTTTAGAAATCCCTTCTCCATAAAGAATGTCAAATTCAGTTATTTTGAAAGGTGGAGCAACCTTGTTTTTGACAACTTTAACTCTTGTTTTATTTCCCATTACTTGAGCATCTCCATTTTTTATTTGAGTAGATCTTCTAATATCTAATCTTACTGAAGCATAAAACTTTAAAGCATTTCCTCCTGTTGTTGTTTCTGGGTTTCCGAACATGACCCCGATTTTCTCTCTCAGTTGATTTATAAAAAAAACAGTACAGTTTGTCTTACTGATTGAAGCAGTTAATTTTCTGAGTGCCTGTGACATTAATCTAGCATGAAGCCCCATTTTAGAGTCTCCCATTTCTCCTTCAATTTCACTTTTTGGAGTTAGAGCTGCGACAGAGTCAATTACAACTATATCAACTGCACCTGACCGAATTAAATTATCTGCTATTTCAAGTGCTTGTTCGCCATGATCTGGTTGTGAAATAATTAATTCTTTTATATCAACTCCAAGTTTTTCTGCATATATACGATCAAAAGCATGCTCCGCATCAATAAAAGCAGCTATACCCCCCTTTTTTTGACATTCAGCAATTGCGTGAAGTGTTAATGTTGTTTTCCCTGAAGATTCGGGACCATAAATTTCTATTACTCTACCTCTAGGATACCCTCCAACACCAAGAGCAATGTCGAGACCTAAAGAACCAGATGAAATTGACTCAGTCTCTACTACAACCTCATCCCCTAACTTCATTACTGTCCCTTTTCCGTATGTTTTGTCTAGTTTATCAAGGGTTAGTTGTAAAGCTTTTATTTTTGCTTTGTTATCTTCTGCCATTACTTTTTGTTTTTAGCTAATGTAATATTTCTTTTATTCTAGGTCAAGTTGCACTAAAAGTGATTATTAACAAAATTTTAATTAGTTTAATGCTATGAAAAATTTATATATATATACGATATTTTTATTTTTTACAACCGTATTAAAGTCTCAGAACATATTAGACTTAAAAAGTCAAGCAGTAATTATAGAAAAGATTCAAAAAGATAGGCTTGAAAATCTGTTGCCAAAACTTATGAAAGCTCATGATATTGATATGTGGGTTTTAATTACAAGAGAGTATAATGAAGACCCTGTGGTTAAGACACTTCTACCTCCAACATGGTTAAATGCCAGAAGAAGAACAATCATAGTTTTTTCTTTGAAAAATGGAAAATTAAAATCAGCAGCTATTACAAGATACCCTTTTGGAAAACTTATTCCATCTTTGTGGGACAAGGATAAAGAGCCTGATCAATGGAAAGCATTATCTAACTATATAATTTCTCAAGACCCTAATAAAATTGCAGTAAATACTTCTGAAAATTTTGCATTAGCGGACGGTATTGTTAGAACTGATTTTGATAATTTAATGGAATCTCTTCCAAGGAAGTTTAAATCTAAAATCATTTCTTCGGAGCCATTAGCTGTATCATGGATTGAAACAAGAACAAAAAAAGAAATGGTAATTTACAATCAACTTGTTTCAATTACTCATAATATTATTAGGGAAGCCTTTTCAAACAAGGTAATTACTCCCGGAGTAACAACTACAGAAGATGTTGTTTGGTGGCTTAGAGAAAAGGTAAGAAGCCTGGGATTAAATACTTGGTTTCATCCTACCGTAGATGTCCAAAGAAATGAGTCAAGTGATATGTATGCATTTGACGGGAAGTCTAAATTTGATATAATTCTCCCAGGCGACTTAGTTCACTGTGACTTTGGTATAAGCTATTTAACTCTCAATACTGACTGTCAGGAACTCGCATATGTTTTAAAGAGAGGTGAAACTAGAGCACCTGAGGAATTAGAAAAAGCTCTAAAAGAAGGAAACAATGTTCAGGATATTCTGACAAATAATTTTGTCAAGGGACAAACAGGGAATGTAATTCTTAGAAAGGCATTAAATGAAGCAAAACAAGCAGGTTACAAGCCTCAAATTTATACACATCCTTTGGGGGTTTTTGGTCACTCTGCTGGAACAACATTTGGCATGTGGGATGCTCAAGATGGTATTCCAGGTTCAGGAGAACATCAGCTTCAGCATGAAACTGTATATGCTATCGAATTGAATACAAAAGTTTATATTAAAAAATGGAAAAAAGAAATTCGAGTTATGCTTGAGGAGGCTGGATATTTCAGTTCTGAAGGATTTAAATATGTAAATGGAAGACAAACAAACCTTATTTTGATTGGTCAAAAGGATAAAGCCATAGAATAATATTATCTTTATACGATATTTTTAAAATAGTATAGCATGCAACTGTACAACAAATTAAGCGCTAAGGAGCGCTCAGCAATTATTGAATCTGCTGGAAACGAGCGACTCACCCTTTCATTTTACAAATATGCCAAAATTGGAAATCCATTTATTTTTAGAGATTATCTTTTTCTGAACTGGGATCAATTAGACGTATTGGGTAGGATATATGTTGCAAACGAAGGAATCAACGCTCAACTTTCTTTACCTGCAGAAAATTTTAAGAAATTTAAGATACACTTAGATAAAATATCTTTTTTAAAAAATGTTAGATTAAATATTGCTGTTGAGCATAATAATAAATCATTTTTAAAGCTTACTATCAAGGTAAGAGATAAAATAGTGGCTGATGGCCTGAATGATAGCTCATTTGACGTAACAAATAGAGGGAAACACGTTAATGCAAAAGAATTTAATATTCTTTTGGAAGACGCAAATACTGTTTGCTTAGATGTTCGTAATCATTACGAAAGTGAAATAGGCCATTTTAAAGGTGCCATTACTCCCGATGTAGATACTTTTAGAGATTCATTACCATTTATTGAAAACACCATTCTTCAAGATAAAAAAGAAAAAAACATTTTGATGTATTGTACAGGAGGGATTAGATGTGAAAAGGCAAGTGCATATTTCAAGCACAAAGGATTTAAAAATGTTTTTCAATTAGAAGGAGGAATAATTGAATATTCAAGACAGGTAAGTAATTCAAATATTGAAAATAAATTCAGAGGTAAAAACTTTGTTTTTGATGAGCGAAGAGGAGAAAGGATTTCTGATGAAATTATCTCTAAATGTCATCAATGTGGCTTGCCCTGTGACACCCATGTTAACTGTGAGAACTCAGCTTGTCATTTGCTTTTTATTCAATGTCAATCATGTTTAGAAAAAAATAATGGATGCTGTTCTAAAGAATGTCAAGATATTACTAATATGCCTCTTGAAGCTCAAAAACATCTCAGAAAAGGCACGCATAACAGCAATAAAATTTTTAAAAAAGGAAGATCAAAGTATATAAAATATAAAAATTAGACAATTATTAATATGAACACAAAATTTAATTGTAAAGCATTACTGATTTTTATTCTAATAAATTTTTGTAGTTGTTCCAGTGATATATGGTATAGTGATTTTAAAGATTTTTCAAATGGATGGGAACTATCGGAGCCTGTTACATTTAAACTTAATAAAACTCCAAATTCTAATGGAAATATTTTTATCAATATTAGGAATGACAATAATTACCCATTTTCTAATATTTACTTGATCACTACCTTTCTGAAGGATGGTGTTGAGGTTAGTACTGACACACTTGAATATTTAATGGCAGATAGCTCAGGTAAATATTTAGGAAAAGGGTTTGGGAATGTAAAAGAAAGCTTATTATCATGGAAGAAAAATATTAATTTTTCAAGTGAATCAAAATATTCAGTGGTTTTAAAACATGCAATGAGAGAAAATCAAAATGAGTTTGGATTACAAAATTTACCTGGTATAATTAGTGTTGGTATCACCTTGAAGCTAAGCAATTAAAATATGAATTATTCGAAGTCTTTTAAACGATTAATTAATATACTTTGGGGAATTATTTTTTCTGGAATTATAATTGTTGTAATAATTTTTTATAAAGCTGCAAATGGATATTATGGGCCAATGCCCGACCTCCAACAACTTGAAAACCCTAAAACTAATTTGGCTACTCAAATATTTTCAACCGATGGAGTTGTATTAGGTAAATATTATTATGAGGATAATAGAACTCCTATTGAGTTTGATGATCTTCCAGAAAACATTGTAAATGGTCTTATAGCAACTGAAGACGAAAGGTTTTTTTTACATTCAGGAATAGATTGGCGAAGGACAATTAGTGCTTTCATTTTTTTAGGAAAAAGAGGAGGAGCGAGTACGATAACTCAACAGCTAGCAAGACAACTTTTTGTTGGAGTCAGGTCTCGAAATTTATATGAGGCGGTAATTCAAAAAGTAAAAGAATGGGTTTTGTCTGTTCAGCTAGAAAGAAGATATACCAAAAAGGAAATAATAGCTATGTATTTAAACATATATGATTTTGGTTATAATGCTGATGGTATAAGATCAGCATCAAAAATATTTTTTAATACAACCCCAAAAAACTTAAAAATTGAACAATCTGCTACCCTAGTAGGAATGTTAAAAAACTCTTCATATTATAATCCGTTAAGAAGACCCGAATTAGTTAAAAGAAGACGAAACATTGTTTTTAAACAAATGAAAAGAAATGGCTTTTTAACTTCTCAAGAATCAGATTCTTTAACCAAAATGAATTTAGAAATTGATTATACTCCCGAATCCCATAGAGAGGGATTAGCTACATATTTTAGGGCCTACCTTCAAGATTTTATGAAAAAATGGATAAAACAAAATCCTAAAGAAAACGGTGAAACTTATAATCTTTACAGGGATGGTTTAAAAATATATACAACTATTGATTCTGAACTTCAAAAAATAGGGGAACATTCAGTCAGTAGCCATATGAAAAACTTACAAAAAGAATTTTTTAGACAAAACACAAAACAAATTAATGAAACAGCACCTTTTCTAGACTTAAGAACGGGTCAAATAGACACCTTACTTGAAAGGACTGCATATAGGTCTGAGCGTTGGAGAAATAAAACTAATGCTGGATGGTCAAAAGATAAGATTTTAAAAAATTTTAATGAACCTGCTCCAATGACTGTTTTTTCATGGAAAGGTGAAATCGATACAATAATGACTCCTCTTGATTCGATAAAATATTACAAGTATTTTTTAAGATCATCGATGATGTCTATTGAGCCTCAAACTGGACATGTAAAAGTTTGGGTTGGAGGATATAACTACAAACATTTTCAATATGATCAAGTAAAACAGGGAAGACGACAAATTGGATCTACATTTAAGCCTTTTTTGTATGCTACAGCAATTGACCAATTAAAGCTTTCACCCTGTGATATACTTCCAGACGCTTTGTTTTGTATAGAGCCCATGAAACACGGAAATATCGACGCCTGGTGTCCAAAGAATTCTGGGGATAAATATGGAAAAAACAGGACTTTAAAAAATGCATTAGCCAATTCAGTTAATACTGTTAGTGCGAGATTGATGGATAAAGTAGGTCCAAGACCAGTTATTGATTTAGCAAGAAAAATGGGGATAAGTTCCAGAATCCCTGCAGTCCCCTCCATTGCACTGGGCACACCAGATATTAGTCTTTTTGAAATGGTGGGAGCATATGGAACATTCGCAAATAAGGGTATATATGTCAAACCAGTAATGATATCTAGAATAGAGGATAAAAATGGAACTGTTATTTACGAATCTGTTCCAGAAACTCAAGATGTTATTTCAGAGGAAGCAGCGTATGTTACCATTAGTTTGATGAAAGGAGTCACAGAGCACGGATCTGGAGCCAGGCTAAGACATGCAGGATTAGAGAAAGAAAATTATATTTATAAAAATGTTGTTTCAGGATATCCTTATATTTTTGAAAATCCAATTGCAGGAAAAACAGGAACTACTCAAAATCAGAGTGATGGTTGGTTTATGGGAATAGTGCCTAACCTAGTAACTGGAGTTTGGGTAGGAGGTGAAGATCGTTCCATTCATTTTAAAGATATAGCCTATGGTCAAGGAGCAACAATGGCTCTGCCTATATGGGGACAATTTATGAAAGAAGTATATCTTAAGCCTGAGCTTGGAATTTCTTCAGAGGATTTTATTGAACCTGAAATCCTTACAATTCCGCTAGATTGTGATAAATATATTCAAGAAATGCCTGAAGATGATTTAGATGGGTTTGGATTTTAAAATACATCAATTATTATCCTCGGCATACCACTCTGCAAATGCAGTTGCTGTTTCTCTAAGTTTTAAAGAATAGAGTTTTAAGTTTTGTGGAAGTCTTTTTTTAATTTTTTTAGCAAAATCAATGACTAACATTTCACAAGTAGGTTGATAATTAACTCTTATTATTTTATTTCCTTTTTCTTCCATGTCATTAGCCAATTCTTTATGAGGAGAATTACAATTTAAAACTGTAGCATGATCAAACGGAATTATTATTTCTTCTTTAACAATTTTTTTTAAATCTCCAAAGTCAATAACCATTCCAAGCTTTACATCACTTTTGTTTTCGATTGGGTCACCTATTACAGTAACATATAATTTATAGCTGTGACCGTGAACATTTTTACATAACCCATCATGTCCATATAGCGCATGACCAGTTTCAAGACTAAACTCTTTTGTTATTCGTATTTTATTAATCATGATCTTTTATTTTTTAAAATTTTTTCAAAACAGAAAAATGGAAATTCACTTTGCTTAGGAAAATAAACATTACCTAATTTTACATATCCCCTGGCTTTATAAAACCTAGAGTTTCTTGGATTTTTACTAAATGTATCAAGTCTTACTGACTCACAATTTAGTTTAACTGCTTCTGCCTCAGCAAAATCCATCATTGATCTTGCGATTCCCATATTTTGACTTTTAGGATGTACAGCTAATCTATGAATATACAGATTGTCAGGATCTGAAGTAAGCCAATCAATTTTATTGTAAAGCTCATCTTTCTTTTTTGAAAACATTACACATCCCACAATCAATTCATTTATTTCAGTAACATATAACTCTTTATTTTCTATATCATTTTTAAAAACTTCTTTAGACGGATAATGTTCGTTCCACTGATAAATATTCTTAGAGATCATATCTTCTGCACAAGCTTCAGTTATTTTTTTAACCCTATTTAAATCAGAAAAATAAGCGAGTCTAATCATTACAATTTTTTTACCAAAATAAAGTTTTTAGCATTTTTGAGCTATAATTTTACAATTTATTTATGGTATTATAGTTTGTAAATTTATAATTCTGTTAAATTAGTGTAATACAACTATAAATTAAAATTGAAAAAAAAGTCAATTTATTTATTTGTCTTTTTTGCTCTTTTGGCTTTGAAAAATTATTCTCAGTCATATTATGAGCTTTCTGTTGATAATGATTTATATTTTCAAACAGATCAATATTATTCAAGTGGAATACTTATTTCTTATGGAAAAAAAATTGAGAACAAAGTTAATCACTGGAGACTAGGTCAAGATATATACCATCCATCACGACGATACACTAGCGATATTTCAAAAATGGACTATCCTTACAGTGGATGGCTATTTCTTCAAAATGAAAGGGAAGTGTTTTTAAGTGAAAATTCAAGCTACAGTTGGGGGTTAGAAATAGGAGTTACTGGAGATGCTTCACTAGCCCAAACTTTTCAAAATTTTTACCATAAAACATTTTTAAATTTACCTGAACTGAGTTGGGTAGGCGCCCAACCTCAAAGCCTTCAATTTGGTGTGTTTGGACAAATAAACAAAGGGAAAAGTTTATCAGATTATTTCCATATTACTTCTCAATTATATTCTAAGATATCAAGCTATAGAATTCTATTTACAGGAAGAATTGGTGTTTTAATAGGAGTAGGGAATAAAATGCCTTTTCAAAAGGTTTCTTTTTCAAAGCATGAATCTTCAGGAGGAATTTATTTTGGAACAAGACAACAGTACATTCCACATGATTTTGCTTTAAGTGGCAACTTATATGATTTTGCTCCAAGAGAAAAAACATATAAAAATAATGTTTATAGAAATAATTTTGAGTTTGGTTTTTTTTCTCAAAAAAATAAATGGACATTTTTAATGTTATATCAATCTATGAGTAAAGATACTCCAGGTCAAAGATTAAATAGACATCAAGTCCTAAACATAACTATCAGAAATAAATTTTAAAATTTTTGTAAATTTAATAATGATGAAACGATCAGTAAATATATTCTATTCAGCTATTTTTTTAATTTTTTTTCAATCTTGTTTAATTGTAAATAATTTTTATAAAACACCTTCTAAAAATACCAATGAAGAAAATAAAAAAAATGATAAAATATTAAGAGGTTCAGGAAAGTTTGTTGAATTAAATAACAGAAAACAAGAAATTTATTTTTCTGATGATATTACTCCAAAGGGATTTCTGGTTATAGCTGATAGTTTAGCTAAAGATTCTTTGAAGAGAATCATAATTGCTAATGATACAATCATTAAGAATAACTTCTAATTTGGGCGTTTACTGGGGTTTTTAATAAAAGCCCCAACCTTAAATGACAAACCATTAAATATACTTGGCTGGATTTCTGATGGATTTACATTTCTGCCTTTTAAGTATTGATATTGAAAGCCTATGTTCAATCTTTTCCATATTTGATATTGTGCAGTTATAAACGCTCCAAATGTGTTTTTAAAAGCTTCTTTAGGATATTTTAGAGATTTGGTTTCTGAATTACTAATTATAGAATTTTTGGCATTTAAAAAATAGTGAAATTTAAAGCCTAGTTCAATAAAATATCTTCTAGACGGATAAAGCCTAATTGATATTGGAATGCCAAGCCAATTTGTTTTATCAATAGAATTTTCTAGAACCCCTTCATATCTATAATTAATTTCATTAAATTCAATACCAGTCGACCATCCAAATGTTTTAGAATTTAGTCTTTGAACTAAAAATCCACCTCCCTTTCCAATTGAATGTTTTGTGTAGTCTTGATCAGAATTTAATATGTTTAGTTTTCCATAAAAAGAATAATTCCATACATGATAAAAATTATCAGGATCTGGACCAGTTCGGTATTGTTTATAAAGGTTTTTATCTCCCTGAGAATAAGAAAAATTGAAGGAAAAGATTAAAGCTATTAATACATATGTTCGCAACATAATTTTGAAATATATTCTTATACTTTAAATTCTAACTATGTTAAGGTATAATTTCGAAACTAAAGCTAAATTTCCTTATTTTTAAATAATAACTCACAAAATATAAAGGTATATGATAAAACAAACTAGAAGAGAGTTAATAAAAATGAAATGGATTAAGGACTAGCTATTATATCGAAAGCAATAGAAATAGTTAATATAGATTGTGAATAAATGTTCAATTAATAGGGTTCTAAAATGATTAATTTAAAAAGAATTATTGATAATAATGGAAATGAAAAAACTCTTTCTTTTAAACATATACTTATAGAAATAGCTTTAGTAACTGGTGGAATACTAATCGCACTAGCTATAGATAATTGGAATAATAAAAGAGTTGAACAACAAGAGATAAAAGATTATTATGAAGATATTGAGATAGAATTCAATGAAACGATTGACTATCAAATACGTCATCAAAAAACATTAAAATATCTCAAAAACTCGATGATTAGATCGTTGGATATTATAAAATCAAAAAATAAAGACTCTATTCCTGTTTTAAAAAATTTACTCGGAACTTTAGCTACTACATGGCCAGTAAATTATACAATGCCAATTACTCAAGAATTTATTGCTTTAGACTATATAAATAAAGTAAATAATGATTCATTAAAAAATATGCTTAAAAAGTATGTAAGGCATATTGAAAGATCAAAAGGAATGGCTGACTATAATGAAGCACAATATAATGATAGAATTGAACCATATATTAATGAAAACATTAATTATAAAGAAATTGTTTTAGGAGGTAGAAATAATGAATTAGTTCTTGGAGGGCCTAAGACTGATTTTGAAAAACTTTCAAATGATTTAAAATTTTGGAATATTGTTAATTTTAAAATAGAGACAACATTGATTGAACTATCATGGCTCAGACGTGATATTGAAGTTTTTGAAACAATTCATAAACTTCTTGTTAAAGAAAATGAAAATTAAAATGGGGATGTAGCTCAGCTGGCTAGAGCGCTTGACTGGCAGTCAAGAGGTAGTGGGTAAAATTTAATTTATTCAAACCCTTATTTATAGGAGTTTAAAGAAAACAGACTAAATGTTTAATCTTTAAATTGCCATATAAGTGCCAAATAAAAACCTTTCTTACCCAAAAGTCTGCAAACGCAAAGACGGAAAATATTACATAGATTTTAAACTTGACAATAAACGCTACAGGTTGTTTAGTGGTAGAATAATAGGTGCTTCTTTGTATCCTAACTCATATCCTGCAAAGCAGCGTAGGTCTATTACCTTACATCTTGCTAAAGAAGTTTATAATTATATTGTCTCTAATGATTATTCTCTGTATCGCAAACTCTCTACAGTAGAAAAGTACGACAGTATCATAAGTGATAAACTAGCAGAACCTCTATCTAGTGAGTATAATAAAACTCTAAAAAGATTATCTACTTTGTTGAGACAGCAACTAATTAAAAAAGGAACAATTACTACTTCTTTTATAGATTCTATTCCGTTAAAATACAATAACAACACTAGCTACAATACTACTAGAAGACACGTAAATGTGTTAGTTAATTTTCTGCATCAAAGAGACTTTCCTATAAAACTCTCTACACTTAAAACACGTAAGCAAGAAGAAGTGCTTCACAGTCCAATAAAAGACGTAAAACAGTTATTACTAAAACTAAAAAACTACAATCAAAATCTGTACTTGTGTTGTCTGCTTACTTATG
>NZFW01000034.1 GCA_002690805.1 Flavobacteriaceae bacterium | reverse complement strand
GGTTAGAAGTTTTTGAGCAAGAAAGAGTTGATCGATTAGCTGGTTCATTATATCAAGATAAGAATCTTGTTGTTGTTCTCCCTGGTGTTGGTTTTATAAAAAATATCTTTGGAATAAACATATTTGGTGGTGTTCACCGTGGTTTTACGCCTCCGTCAAGTGGCGCCCTTAAAATTCTTAATTTTGGCAAAAATGCCTCAGAAACAGGTTTAGATCTTGACGCTGAAAAAAGCTGGAACAAAGAAATTGGCATACGAGGAAATATATCTTTAATAGATTTTGAAGTTTCAGGATTTCATGTAGATATAGAGAATCTCGTCGCTGCTGGCAGAGGAACAGCTTTCAATAATTTAGGTAAAGTAGTTAGCTCAGGATTGGAATTAAGAACTAAAATTCACACTTCTAAATTGATGCGTTTTTTGCCTCAAATAAATATTTCATATACATTTCTTAAAACTGAAGTGAAGGATGGAAAAATCAAATCCAATGTTTCGGGTTCTGTTGGTTCGGAAGTTTCAATTGCTGGTAAAGAACTACCATATTCTCCAAATAATACACTGACCATTGGTCTTGAAGGCAATTATTTTAATAGTTTAGCTCTAAGAGTTGATTATAGGTATGTAAGTGAAGTGTACACAGATTTTGAAAATATTGAAAAAACTGATAATCTAGGAATAACAGGGACTGTTCCATCTTATTCACATATAAATTTAAGTGCGAACTATAGCATCAATGAAAAAATTAGAATTTTTCTATCTGGAAAAAATATTACAGATGAAATTTATATAGGGTCACGTTTACACTCTAATCCTGGCCAAAAACAAGCTAGTCTAAGTTCAGGAATTTTACCTGGCCCTAGAAGACAAATCAATCTTGGTTTAGAATATTTATTTTAAATAAATAATAAATGAAATTTCACAGTTCTAGAATAATAACTATTAATAATGATAATGCGTCGCAAAATCATAATATAATAAAAAATCAATTAAAATAAAGGATACATAATGAATCTCAAAAGAAAACTACTATTTTTACTAAGCTCTTCGATGCTTTTTTTAAGCAGTGCGTGTGAAGATGACGATCACGATGATCACGCTCATGAAGAAGAAGTGAAGATAACTACTCCAACTACTTATACTTTTAATAGTCGATTTGTTGAAGGTGAAAGCTCTGTTTCATATTCTGGGCAAGTCGTTAGGAACCTCTTAATTAATGATATAAAAACACAAATGGGTACTGATGCTGGTTCAGGAAATCCCGCAACACTACTTAGTATGATGGCAAATGATAATGCTGATCGTTCTATTTTAGCTGGAAGTGGATTGACTACTGTTCAGACAAAGTATCAAGATATTTCTTCAAGTCAATTAAATGATCGTTTAACTGCTGTTGATTCATATATCATACCCGGTTATGATGCAAATGCAACTGCCTTAATAAACGGTTGGGTAAATGAACTTGCGCAAGCTGGAAAAACAAGAGCATCTGGTATTCGATTAGATCAAATTACTCAAAAGACACTTTGGGGCGCAGTTTCTTATTGGCAAGCAACATCAAAGTATATGTCTAAAATTCCAACTGATGATAATACAGTAGCTGTAGATGGAAAAACTTATACATCTATGGAACATCATTGGGATGAGTCATTTGGTTATTTTGGTGCAGCTCTTGATTATAATACAGCCTACACTGATGATAGTGATAGAAAGTCAGACCCATATTTTGATTCTAATAATGATGGTAAAATTGATTTCAAATCAGAGTTTAATGTAGGATGGGCAATTACAGCTGCTAAAAGAGATGTATGTTCTGGCTGCGATACCAACTATGATTTTACAAAAACTATATTTGATGCATATTTGGAAGGTAGAACATTGATTGTTAATCAAGCTGATTTATCTGAGATTCTTGTTCAGAGGGATCTCATTATGAATACGTGGGAAAAAGTTGTAGCTGCTGTTTCAATTCACTATGTGAATGATGTTGCTGCTGATATCGAAGCTTTAATTGCTGCGGGTAGTGCAGTAAGCCCTACAGATGCGGCTGCCGCTGATTATGAAAATCATTGGGGTGAAATGAGAGGCTATGCCAATGGTTTACTCTATAATGATTTTAAAGTGATTGAAGATGCAAACTTAAATCGAATTCTTGCAGTAATGGGAACTGCCCCTGTATATGCTACAGATGGTGATTTCACAGCCATGCAAGCTTACCATACCGCACTAACTGGTGAAGTAAGAGCTATTTTTAAACAAACTTATGGTTTTTCAGATGGGAATATGGCCAACTGGTAAATTATATTAAAATATAGTTAATCATAAGAGGAGCTCTTTATTTTAAAGGGCTCCTCTTTTTGTTTTTAAGAAGTATGAGTAAAATAAGACGGATATAATTTGTTAAATAAGAATCAAATATTTTTAATAATAATATTGTTAAGCTGTATAGGCTCACGCATTTTAACAAGTATTTATTATATTGAAGATATTGATAGTCTTAGGTTTGCGTTAAGTCTATATGAATATGATCTAATTAAGCTCCAACCTCATTTTCCTGGATATCCAGTCTTCTCTTTTATTGTTAAATGCTTATATCTTATTACGGGAAATATGGGTGTCTCATTTTCTATAATTGGAGGGATATCTGTTTTTAGTATTATTTACTTTTTATTGAGGATAAGCAACCTAATTCCTCTTAGTAAATTAGGTTTATTTTTAATCTTTATAATTTTTTTCAATCCATTGGTATGGTTAATGAGTAATCGTTATATGCCAGACTTATTTGGTCTATCAATATTTATTTCAGCTTTATATTTATTTATATCTGATATAAAAGATCGCAGATTCTTATATATAGGTTATTTTCTAACAGGTCTACTTGCTGGTGTACGTCTTTCATACCTTCCATTATTAGCCATTCCTTTCTTAATGGGACTAAAAAGCCATAAAAATATAAAATATTCAATATTCTCATTTTTAACAGGTTGTTTAATTTGGTTAATCCCCTTGATATTAATTACTGGTTTGGAAGATATATGGACAATAGGCTATAATCATACTGTTGGTCATTTTATGGACTATGGAGGAACAGCATTTACAAATAATGATTGGTCATTTAGAATTATACGCTTTATTCAATCCGTTTGGTCTGATGGGCTTGGAGGTTATTGGTTAGAACGTTCATGGCAAACATTTATACTCTCAATTTTTATAATTTTATTATTTATTCAAAGTTTACGAGTTTTATTTATAAATAAATTAATTGATAAAAATTTTAAAATAATAATTGGTTGTGTGTTAGTCTATTCAATATGGATATTTTTTTCACAAAACATCATTTATAAGAGTAGACATATCCTTCCAATATTAATTCCATTTTTTATAATATTCCCATTATCTCTTAAGCCATTATCAAGAAAACTGTATCCTTATGTACAAATTGGAGTACTGCTTTTTTGTTTGTTCTTATTTAATATTTCAATAACACTTGTAGGCCAACATAAAAATCCTTCAGCTATTGCCCAATTAAAGAATGATTTAGAACAACAAGAATCAATAAAAACAGTGATTAGCACTCCTCTTATTAATTATTATTTAAAATCAAATGGAATTAAGAAAAAATTCATAAATATAGACAATTCAGATGAATTAGAATTATTTAAATATCAAAATAATAATGAAGAGATACTTTTAATTGGAAACTTTAAACCAATGTTTAAAGATAATTATACAATTATTGAAGATAATATTTTTTACCATAATCCTTATGTAAATAGGATGTGGTCACAAATAGAGACTTATAAGATTATAAATGAATATAGAGCAGAAAATTAAAATTATGGATCTTCATATCATTGGTGGCGGTCCTGCTGGTTTAGCCGCTGGTTATTTTGCAAAACAGAAAAATTTAACTTTTCAAATACTTGAAGGCTCAAGTGACTTGGGTGGGAATTGCAAAACTATATCTTTTGGTGAATTTATGTATGACACGGGTGCACATAGATTTCATGATAAAAATAAAGATGTAACAGCTATAATAAAAACTTTGATGGGGGATGAATTATTAAAAGTTAATAGCCCAAGTAAAATCTTCTGGGAAAAAAGACTAGTTAATTTTCCACTTGAATTTTCAAATATACTTAAGACGTTAGATAAAACTACTATTATAAATATTGTGTTAGAAAATATTATAAATATTTTTTCATTCAATAAAAATAATAAGAACTTTAAAGAATTATCATATAAAAAATATGGTAAAACTCTTGCCGAACTCTTTTTAATTAATTATACAGAAAAATTATGGGGATTAGATGCTGAAAATCTTAATAATAAAATAGCAGGAGATAGATTAAAAGGTTTGGATTTATATTCAATATTAAAAACCCTATTTATAAAAAATAATATTGATCAAAAGCATTTAGATGGTTCATTTTATTATCCTAAAAATGGATTTGGCTCAATTTTTAACTCTTTAGGTGATTATGTTGGTAAAGAAAGTATAAGTTTAAATTCTAATGTAGTTGAAATTCATCATAAGAATAATCTGATAAAAAATCTTATTCTAGACAATAATGAAGACTCTCAAATAAAAAATCTAATTAGCACACTGCCTCTAAATTTATTAATTAAATATTTGAGGCCAGCTGCTCCAAAAGATATACTCAATATTTCAAACAATCTTAAATACAGAGGACTACGCTTAGCTATTATATCTTTAGATTTGAAAAGTTTTAGTAATAATGCATCTATTTATTATCCTCAAAGTAATATACCGTTCACACGTATTTATGAGCCAAAAAATAGAAGTATAAAAATGGCTCCCAATGATAAAACTTGTATAGTGGTAGAAGTCCCTTGTCAACCACAAGATTTAATATATAATAGTTCTGATGATGAGTTTTTAGATAAAATAAAATATAATCTTTTAAAATATACTCATATTGTTGAATCTGATATTATTAATTCAACTTCACAAAAAGTTCCATTTGCATATCCTATTTTAGATTATGAGATTGAAGACAAGCTAAACAAATTATTTAATTATTTAAGCGTTTTTACAAACCTTAATCTTTTAGGTCGTAGCGCCGAGTTTAAATACTTGCACACACATAATTTGTTTATTCATGCCAATCAATTAATTAAAAATATTTAAAATAATCCTTTTAAAATATTAGTTATATTAGTTATATTTATTAATGAGAATAAGTCTCAATATCATAAATATAAAATAATTTTAGGTTTACAATGATACAACTATATGAAGAAACACCCATATCAATTTTTATGAGTGATCAAAGTAGTAGAATTACTTTGGAGTTTTGTAACATCACTATGAAAATGAAACCATGTCAGTTTATAAGATTTAATAATTATCTTGATGTACTTGAAAAAAAAATTCAAACAAATACTAATTTTGTAACCCTAAGATTAGTTTTAGATGATTTAACAGTTAAAATTTCTTTGAATGATTTTTTACAGTTAAATCATGGTGTTCAGACTGTTATATCTAAAACCTTTAAGCGTGAAATAGTATTGAATAACTAACTAAATAAATTTTGACTACCCTATAAGGATTGTATCAGACTACCTCATACCTCTCTCTACAAAAATGGTACAGTCCAAAATGATAAAGCCACTCTTTTTAGAGTGGCTTTATTCTATATTACATTAACTGATGTTAGATTTTCAGTTTTTTCTATAAATGAGTTATGAGAAATATTTCTTTTTATATTATACACACTACATAAAGATCTAATAAGGTGATCTATATCTTGGTAAGTATGTTTAGGTGTGATTGTAATCCTCAAGCGAGCAGTGTCTTTAGGCACTGTTGGATAAAAGATAGGTTGAACATATATTTTGTATTTTTTTAAAAGTTCTTCTGAATAAAGTCGAGTTTTATCTGCTGAATTTGTAATTAATGGAATAATATGACTTTGCCCATTTATAAAAGGAATCCCTACTTCAGTTAAAGCTTTCCTCATATAGTTTGCTTTTTTATGAATATCTTTTCTTAAAAAATCAGATTGTTCAGCAATCTCAATACTTTTTTTGGATGCAGCTGCAACAGAAGGCATGATAGATGTTGTAAAAATAAAACCTGGTGTAAAACTTCGAATAAAATCTATGAGTTCCTTATTACCAGCTATGTAACCACCTATTTGACCAAATGCTTTAGCAAGGGTTCCATTAATGATATCTATTTCATTAGAAACTCCATACTTGTTTGCAATGCCACTTCCTTGATCACCATAAAGACCTACAGCATGAACTTCATCCAAATAAGTTAAAGCATTATATTTTTTAGCAAGATCAACGTACTCAGATACATTGGTTAGTGTTCCATCCATTGAATATAGCGATTCAAATACAATTAATTTTGGCTTATCATGATCATATTTTTTTAATAGGCTCTCAAGATGCGATAAATCATTATGTTTAAACACTTCACACTCAGCACCTGAGTTTTTAATACCTTGAATTAATGAGGCGTGATTCAATTCATCTGAGAAGACTTGAATATCTTTTAACTTTTTACATAATGTCCATAAAGTAGATTGATTAGCTAAATAAGCTGAATTAAATATTAAAGCAGATTCACGATTATGAAATTTTGCTAATTTTGACTCAAGTTCTATATGGTATTGAGTTGTTCCTGAAATATTTCTTGTTCCACCAGAACCTGTTCCAACTTCGCGTATAACTTCAACCATTCGATCAATTACTTGCTCATTGTGACTCATATTCAAATAATCATTTGTACACCAAATTTTTATATCATTATCAGAAATATTTTTATCGTTATTAAAAGAATCGAAATTAATTTTAGTTAATGGGAAAATATCTCTAGATCTTTTAATCGGTAAAAACTTTCGATAAAAACCATCGTTTTTAAATTTTAATAATTCATTTTTAAAGAAATCTATGTAATTCATTTTTTTTATTAAAACTCTTTATTAATTATAATCTTATTTCTTAGACTCACCGGTCGAAATTATGAATCTTTAGTATAGTTAGTCAAAAACTTTTAAATATTTTTTTCATTTGAAGAATAAAACAATAAAAATTGTTTCTCGATCAAGTTGTCTTGCTCAGATACAAGCACGTTTAGTAGCAAATAAAATTAAACAAGCGTATCCAGATATATCATTAAAGTTAAATACGATTAAATCAACAGGTGATATTGATAAAAATATAGATATTTCAAGTGGAGAAACTCCTGGTTTATTTACAAACAATATCAGTAATTCTATTAAAAAAGGTGAAAATGATATTGCGATTCATTCATGGAAAGATGTTCCTCTTGAGCCAACTAAAGAAACTGAAATTTATGGAACTATAGAACGTGGAGATATTAGAGATTTACTTTTTATAAAAAATAAATCATTAAAGAATCTTAATAAAAAAGAATTATCTATTTTTACTTCTTCACCAAGAAGAAAATATAATTCAAATGAAGTGTTTCCTAAATTATTACCGTTTAAAAATTTTGTTGTAAAAGCTAAAGCAATTAGAGGAAATATTGAAACTAGACTTCGTAAATATAATGAATCAAATATAGATGGTATAATCATCGCTAAAACTGCATTTGATCGAATAATTAACTCGAATTTTAAAAGTGATAAAATCATAGCCAATAAAATAAAAGATTATATTAGTGATTCTAAATGGATGATACTTCCATTATCTATTTTCCCCACTGCTCCTGGACAAGGTGCAATAGGAATCGAAGCAAATAAAAATAATAATTTTATTAAAGAGATAATTAAGACAATTAATAAAAAAGAAGTTTTTAATGCGGTGGGAAAAGAAAAAAATACTCTTTTTAANTATGGAGGGGGATGTCACCAAAAAATTGGTGTTTCTGTATGGAGAAAAAATGATTTTGAATTCGAAGCNTTAAGAGGAATTACTACTGAAGGTAAAGATTTACTTTCTTTTAAAATTGCGAATAAACTTTTGAATAACAATTTTGTTAATATTTCAAAATCAAAAGCTTTCCCATCAGCTGCATCAAAAAGTAAAGTCTTTATTCGAGAGCAAATAGACCAATTATCACTAATCAAGAAAATTAGGTCTAGCGTAATTTATTTAAGTAGAAAAAATGTTGTTTCCAATAATCCAAAGATTCACAGATCTAATATTATTTGGACTAGTGGAATTAAATGTTGGGAATATGCTGCTAAAAAAGGATACTGGATTAATGGCTCATCTGAAAGCTTAGGTGAGAATGAACCTATGAGAATTGATAGTTTTATAAACCAAAACTTTAAGTATTATAAACTGACCCATGATCAATCAAAATCTTCTAATATGGAGATAATTCCTGTTTATCGACTTTTACCTAAAAATTTTAAAAAACATATAAAAGATAAGACGCATTTTTTCTGGATGAGCTCTTTAATTTTTGAAGAAGCAATTAAAAGTTCACCGGAAATTATAAATGCTTATCATAGTAGTGGCTTAGGTCAAACCTTTGATTTTTTAAATAAAAAAATAAAAGATAAAAACAAAATCCAAGGTTATCTATCATATGATGACTGGAAAAAAAATATTAATCAATAAAAATATGAGATTGAGCTCAAATCAAATAGTTAAGAATATGGTTTCTACAAAATTATTTTTGAGGGATCAATTTATTCAGCCAGTTTTTATTAAAGAAGGAGAAACTTCCTCAAGTAGAATTTCAGGACTTGGTAAAAATAAAAGTTTGTGTAAAGATGATATCTTAAAACAATTTGAAAATGATATTAATAAAGGTTGTAGAAATTTTATCTTATTTATTATCCCAGAAAAGAAGAGTGATGAGATCTTTGATAAAAGTTTTTCTAATGAGATTTTATTATTAATTAAAAATGAATTTAAGGATGAAATTCAATTGTGGGTTGATCTATGTATTTGTTCAAGAACTAGATCTGGACATTGTTGTCTATATAAAGATAAGAAAATTGATTTTGAATTATCTTTGAAAGTCATGTCAGAGCTAGCATTATCTTATGTTGAATCTGGAGCTGATGGAATAGCTCCTAGCTCAATGCTTAAAGGAGTTGTTTCAAAAATTCGATCAACATTAGACCTTAATAACTTTAATCAAGTTCCTATAATGTCTTATAGTACAAAATTTGCGAGTAACTTTTATGGACCATTTAGAGAAGCTGCGGATTCGACTCCACAATTTGGAGACCGTTCAGATTATCAATTAGATTTTAAATCTAGAAGTGAAGCAATTGATTCAAGTATTAGATATGCTAATGAAGGAGCAGATCTTTTAATGGTTAAACCAGGTTTACTTTCACTAGATTTAATCAAACCAATAATTGAAAAGACCAAAAAACAAGTTGGTGCCTATCAAGTAAGTGGTGAATATGCAAGTCTAATTCAATTAGCAAAAGACAATTTAATCAATTATGAAAAAGCTTTACTCGAAACATGGTTTACATTGAAAAGAGCAGGTGCGCAATTTATAATAACATATGCAGCAAGAAATGCAAAGGAGCTTGGGTTTGATAAATAATAAAAAGTTTGAAAATGCATTAAATTGTATTCCTCAAGAGACGCCACCAATTTGGTTAATGCGACAAGCTGGAAGATACCATTCTCATTACCAAAATTTAAAAAAAGAACATACATTTGAAGAACTTTGCAAAACACCTACTTTAGCAGCTGAAACTGCACTTGGACCCATACGTGATTTTGATTTTGATGTAGCTATTCTTTTTAGCGACATCCTTTTTCCTCTTCAATCTTTAGGGCTTGATTTAGAATATAATCCAGGTCCTATTTTTAAAGAATATTTACAACCAAAGCACTTGAATAAAAAAATTGATATTGATTCAATAATCGATACGCTAAAGTTTCAATCAGAAGCTTTGAAGGAGACCAGAAAATTATTACCTGATGAAAAAAGCCTTGTTGGGTTTGTAGGGGGACCTTGGACATTATTATCTTTTGGAACGGGTATAAAACAAGAAATTGAAGTAAAAGATATACCTCATAATAAATTTTATGAAGAATTATTATATGACGTACTTATTCCTGTTTTACATGCTAATATAAAAATGCAATTTGATAGTGGGGCTGAAATAGTCTACATGTTTGATACAAATGCTAAACAACTTGATGAAACCTACTTTTTAAATACTTATGTAAATAAACTTCACAACGAATTATTTAAATCTTTTGGAAATAAAATTGGTTATTTTTCAAAAAATCTAAGTTTAAATAATTTAACTAATATTAATGAAAATTTATCATTAGCTGGTTACGTTCATGCTTCACCTTCAACTTTTATAACTGGAATTAAAAATAATAATAAGGGATTTATTCAGGGTTGCTTTTCATCTGAAAGTTTGAGAAAACCATTTAATGATTTTCTCGAAGATTTTGAACATTATAAAAGCCAGTTGATAAATTTAACCGTGGAAGAAAGAGCGGGTTGGATATGTAGCTTAGATCATGGAGTGTTGCCAAAGACACCAGAAGCTAACGTAAAATTTTTCATTAATAATATTCGATCTACCTTTAGTAAATAATATGGATGGTTTTAAAGAAAAATATCGAAATAAAATTGGAATTTTATTAACTAATCTAGGTACACCTGATGCGCCAACAAAAAAAGATGTTAAAAAATATTTAAATCAATTTTTAATGGATAGGAGAGTAGTAGATCTTAATCGTTTACTATGGATACCTATATTAAAATTAATAATACTACGCATTCGCCCTAAGAAATCTGCAAAACTTTATAAGTCAATTTGGACTAAAGACGGTTCACCGTTATTATCAATCACCAAAAAAATATTAACAAAATTACAATCTCAAATAGATGATCAAGATTGTGAATATATAATTGATATTGGAATGAGATACGGAAATCCCTCGATTAGTGATGCTTTAAATAATTTTAAAGATAATAATATTTCAAAGATTTTAATTTTTCCACTATATCCACAAGCAGGGTCACCAACAACATCATCAACATTTGATTTTGTTTCAAAAGTTTTAAAAGAATGGCCATGGGTTCCTGAACTAAGATTTATTAATGGTTACCATGATAATAGTGATTATATAAAAGCAATTTCAAAGACTATTAAAAAGAGTTATGAGGAAAATGGACGACCTGAAAAAACGATTATAAGTTTTCATGGTATGCCGAAACGATATTTAGATATGGGTGATCCGTATTATTGTTTTTGTCATAAAACTGCTCGATTAGTTTCTGAAGAATTAAAGTTGAAAGATTCAGAATATACAATGGCCTTCCAATCTCGTTTTGGCAGAGAAGAATGGCTTCAACCTTATTTAGATGACGTAATTCAAACTTATGCTGAGAAAGGCATTAAAAAAGTTCATATTATTTCACCTGGTTTTAGTGCTGATTGCCTTGAAACTCTTGAAGAAATAAATATACAATACAAAAAATTATTTATTAAATATGGAGGAGAAGTATTGCACTACATTCCATGTTTAAATGATAATGACTCGCATATTTTAATGATGAAAAATATTATAATTAATCAAACAAAGGGTTGGTAGAATTTTAACTGAAGCAAAAGAATGGTTTGAATCGTTAAGAGATTCACTTGTTAAAACTGTCAATAAGTTTGAAACCAAACCTTTTAAACTTAAAAAATGGGATCATTCAGGAAATGGTGGAGGCCTTATGACAATTATTAAGGGTGAAACTATTGAAAAAGGTGGAATAAATGTATCTACAGTTTCTGGTGAGTTTTCTAAAAAAATGCAAAAAAGAATTCCAGGTGCTGACATAAACCCAGCATATAATGCTACTGGCATAAGTGTAGTACTACATCCAAAATCTCCATTAATACCTTCAATGCATTTTAATACTAGGTTTTTATCAACTAGTGAAAGTTGGTTTGGAGGAGGAATGGATATAACACCTGCCAATTCATTTGATGAAGAATCTAAGTTTTTCCATACAGGTCTCAAAAAAATGTGTGATAGACATGACATAGCCTATTATGAAAAATATAAAAAGTGGTGTGACGAATACTTTTTTTTAAAACATAGGAATGAGGCTCGTGGAATAGGTGGAATATTTTTTGATAATCTTCATACTGATAATTTAAATAACGATTTTAATTTTGTTAAAGATGTAGGTATTTATTTTAATAACTATATTGAAAGAATAATTAATAAATATAAAGATATTGAATGGTCTGAAGCTGATAAACATCGCCAATTATTGAAGAGAGGTAGATACGTTGAATTTAATTTACTTTATGACCGTGGAACTAAATTTGGACTTGAGACAGGTGGTAATACTGATGCAATTTTAATGTCTATGCCTCCATTGGCAGTCTGGGAATAGAAATGCATAGTATATATTTATGGGTAAAAATTTTTCATATTCTATTCATGGTTGCTTGGATGGCAGGTTTATTATATGTTCCTCGTTTATTTGTCTACCATTCTCAACAATCAAGCAAATCTGATGCTTCAGAAGTATTTAAAATAATGGAGTATCGCCTCTACTATTATATTGCAACGCCTTCTGCAGTTTTTGTCTGGATAACCGGATTATATATGGCTTATGCACTTGGTTTTTATAATTGGATAGCAATCAAATTTATTTTTGTTATTTTTATGACTATTTACCATTTTTTATTGAGGGGTTATCTCATAAATTTTAAAAATGATGTTAATAAAAAAAGTACAAAATTTTTTAGATTAATTAATGAGATACCATTTCTTTTACTACTAATTATTGTAGTCTTAGTTGTTTTAAAACCATTTTAATTTTTTTTTTATGATATATGTATTCTTAAATATATATTTTAATTTTCGACTAAAGGTTCGATAAAAATAAATATAGATAATATGGCCTCAGATAGACAAATAAAAGAAAGAGAACTTCGCAAAGAACAGATTCTAAATGCTGCGCTTAAAGTATTCAAAGCAAATGAACTTGAGAAAGCCACAATGGATGAAATTGCAAAAGAAGCTGATTTTGGGAAAGCAACTTTATATTATTATTTTAGCTCAAAAGAAGAGATTTTTATTGAAATATTAAATCGTGGTTGGAAAATGATTTGGGAATCAATAGAGCCAGTAATTCATAATCCGGGGAAGCCAAAAGATACTTTCATTGATGCTTTAAATATTATTGGAACACTTGTAAGAAAAAATCAAATTTTATTTGAATTTCTCTTTACTGCTCCACAAAAAATGCCGAGTTCATTAAATGAAGGCAAACCTGAGTGGAAAGGATATCAGGTAAAGATGTATAGTGTTTTTGAAGGTCTTCTTGAAGAAGGGATCTCAAAAAAAGAATTTCCACAAATGCGTTCTGATCTATTGATGAGGGCAATTGGAGGTCTATTCCATGGCTTATTCTTTTTAGGGCACGAAAAAAAGCCTATGTCTAGAGAAACGATGGAAGATTTTATTACAACCTTTATTGGAAACTACGGTACTAAATAGTTTATAATCTCGAGCGGGGAAAGATATTTTCAATAAAATTTTATATATAATTCTAATTTCATTTTCATTCCTTTTTGCAATACAAGATAATAATAAAATTTCAGGCTTAGTCATTGATTCAGATACAGGTAATAGTTTGTACCAAGCTAATATTTTTATTAATAATAGTACGGGTACCTCTACAGATTTAGATGGGAATTTTATTTTTTCAGGTAAATTAATTTTCCCAGTAGAAATAACTGTATCGCATATAGGATATAAAACTCAAACAAAATTTTTTGATAAAACGAATATTAATGAAATCAAGTTCAGTTTGAAGAGAGATTTTATTAGAATGAGTGAACTGGTTGTCACAGGAACTAGAACACAAAAGTTACACGATAATGTACCTATAGCAACCGAGGTTATTTCACAAGATGATATCAATAATTCAGGTGCGCAAACTATTGCAGATCTATTATCTCAAAGAGCAGGAGTTAGTTTGCAAACCTCTGTTGAAGGTGGTTCTGTATTAAAT
>NZFW01000033.1 GCA_002690805.1 Flavobacteriaceae bacterium | reverse complement strand
TGGGCCTATTATTATTATCATATTCAATTGTAACTTGTGACTTTGCGTCTGGTCTTAAATACTTAATCTCTTTATTTTGTCTACGAAAATCTGCTAAAACTTGTAATATTTTGTGGGATAAGTCTAGAGCAAGTGGCATGTAGTTTTTAGTTTCATTACAAGCATATCCAAACATTATTCCCTGATCACCTGCACCTTGATTTAATTTATTTTTTTTATCAACTCCTTGATTTATATCCTTCGATTGTTCATGAATAAGTGAAATAACACCACATGAATCACCACTAAACTGATATTCTCCTTTTGTATAACCTATTTTATTAATTGTTCTTCTAGCTATATCTTGTACATCTATATATGTATTACTTTTTACTTCACCAGCCAAAACTACTTGACCAGTTGTAACTAAGGTTTCGCAGGCCACCTTACTATTTTGATCAAAGGCAAGGAAGTTGTCTAAAAGAGCATCAGAAATTTGATCAGCTACTTTATCAGGATGTCCTTCACTAACTGATTCTGAGGTAAAAAAATATGACATTTTTATTTGCTTTAGGGAAGGATTTGTTCACAGAGTGAAAAAAAGCAAAACTGCTTTAGCATTTTTTTATAGAGGTTTGCAATCAGTCAAATCCTTCCTCGTTATAATGTAAAATTACAAATTATATTTTAAACATTAAATATAATTTATTTACTATTTTTTAAAAATATCTGTATTTTGCATTCTAACAAAAACAATAACATAATGCAAGTATCTGTAGCTGGAAATATTGGTGCCGGTAAAACTAGTCTTACTGAACTTCTTTCAAGTCATTATAAATGGGAAGCAAATTATGAGGATGTAATTGATAATCCTTACTTAGATGATTTTTATAATCACATGGAAAGATGGTCATTTAATCTTCAAATATATTTTTTAAAAAGTAGATTTAGTCAGCTTTTACAAAATAAAAAATCAAATAAGACAATAATTCAAGATAGAACAATATATGAAGATGCATTTATTTTTGCGCCAAACCTTCATTCTATGGGTTTGATGAACCAAAGAGATTTTCAAAACTACAGAT
Source organism: Flavobacteriaceae bacterium (assembly GCA_002690805.1). Taxonomy (GTDB): domain Bacteria; phylum Bacteroidota; class Bacteroidia; order Flavobacteriales; family Flavobacteriaceae; genus Marivariicella. The sequence continues at coordinate 28,744 of NZFW01000033.1, read as the reverse complement.
CTCTTTTTGAGCTCATGGAAAGCACTATTTATCCTCCTGACCTACTTATTTATGTTAGAAGTTCAATTCCAAACCTTGTGAGTAAAATTCATAAAAGAGGTCGAGAGTATGAAAATACAATAAGTATTGACTACCTAAATAGATTAAATGAAAGGTATGAAGCGTGGATATCAACGTATGACAAAGGTGAATTATTAATTATTGATGTTGATAATATTGATTTTGTCAATAACCAAAGTGACTTACAAAATATAATACAAGAAGTTGATAAAAAGATTTCTAAAATTACTTAATATTAAAAAATCAATTTAAATCAAGTATTTCATCTATTTCAGTAGTAATTTCTTTAACCGTCTCCCATACTTCGTTTTCATTTCCAGATATATCTACTTCAATAGCTGTTTTAACTTTTGATTTTTCATCGTTAATAGCAGAAATTTTTACATGAAAGGTTTCTCTAATATCAGATTCAATTTTATTTAATTTAAGTTCTTTATTTTCAATATTTGCTTTTAATGCAATTGAATTAGAATTATCATGACCACCCAATAGAGGAGCAATCACTAGACCAACTAAACATGTTAGTTTAATTAGAATATTCATTGACGGTCCAGATGTGTCCTTGAAAGGATCACCAACTGTATCACCTGTAACTGCAGCTTTATGAGCTTCAGAACCTTTATAAGTCATTTCTCCATTAATTTCCACTCCAGCTTCAAAAGATTTTTTTGCATTATCCCAAGCTCCACCCGCATTGTTTTGAAAAATTGCCCACATAACACCACTAACGCATACTCCTGCCATATAACCACCTAAAGGTTCTGCTCCGAAAGTCAATCCGATAATTACAGGTGTAACTATAGTAATAAGACCCGGAAGCAACATTTCCTTTAATGCTGCTTTGGTTGAAATATCAACACATTTTGCATATTCAGGAATTCCAGTTCCCTCCATTATACCAGGGATTTCTCTAAACTGCCGTCTTACTTCTTCGACCATCTCCATTGCAGCTTTTCCAACTGACTGCATAGCTAAAGCAGAAAAAACAACAGGAATCATTCCCCCAACGAACAACATAGCTAAAACATCAGCCTTAAAAATATTAATACCATCAATTCCTGTAAAAGTAACATATGCCGCAAATAAAGCTAACGCAGTTAGAGCAGCTGATGCAATGGCAAACCCCTTACCTACTGCAGCAGTTGTATTTCCGACAGAATCTAAAATATCTGTTCTTTCTCTAACTTCCTTAGGAAGCTCACTCATTTCAGCAACTCCTCCAGCATTATCTGCTATTGGACCAAAAGCATCTATTGCTAATTGCATAGCCGTAGTTGCCATCATTGCTGAAGCAGCTAAAGCCACTCCATAAAATCCTGCAAGAGCATATGAACCATATATAGCCATAGAAAAAAGAATAACAGAGGAAAATGTTGATTTCATACCAACAGCTAATCCAGCTATAATATTTGTAGCAGCTCCTGTTGAACTATTTTTAACTATATCAAGGACTGGTTTTTTTCCAAGACTTGTATAGTATGCCGTAACAACAGATATAAGTGCTCCTACTGCAAGACCAATACACGCTGCGCCAAATACTTTCATTGAAGAAACCTCTTTATAACCCTCACCAAAAAACATCATATTCATTCTCTCAGGAAGCATCCAATCAATTAGAAAGTAACTAGTAACTAATGTTAAACCTATAGAAGCCCAGTTACCAGTATCTAAAGCATTTTGTACTTGAGATTCTTTGGCATTATTATTAGAAATTTTGACAAAAAGTGTTCCTATAATTGATGCGATAATTCCGATTCCAGCAATTACAATTGGGAGTAAAATGGGTCCCATATTGTTAAATGCATCTGAATACTGTGTCTGAGTAGACATATCTCTAATCACATAATTACCGAGAACCATAGCAGCAAGAACTGTAGCTACATATGAGCCGAATAAATCAGCACCCATACCTGCAACATCTCCAACATTGTCACCAACATTATCTGCTATAGTAGCTGGGTTTCTTGGATCATCTTCTGGAATACCAGCCTCAACTTTACCTACTAAGTCTGCACCTACATCAGCAGCTTTTGTGTATATTCCTCCTCCAACACGAGCAAAAAGAGCAATTGATTCTGCACCAAGAGAAAAACCAGCCAAAGTTTCTAAAACAACAGTCATCTCATCATAAAATGATTTAGATCCTAATATAAACTGTGAAATAAAAAACAAAAACAATATTGTAAGACCAAAAACTGCTAATCCAGCAACACCCAGTCCCATAACAGTCCCTCCTCCAAAAGAGACTTGAAGTGCTTTTGGCAAGCTGCTTTTGGCAGCTTCCGCTGTTCTAGCATTAGCCTCTGTAGCAATTCGCATGCCAATATTTCCGGCAAGTGCAGAAAAAATAGCACCTAAAATAAATGCAGGTACAATCATCCAACTTGTGGAGCTAACTAAAATAGAAATACAATAAAGAGCTATCGATGCAATAATTACAAAAATTAAAAGAAGACGATATTCAGCATGAAGAAAAGCTAAAGCCCCTTGTTTAATTGAAGTTGAAATCTCTTTCATTTTATCACTCCCAGGGTTTTGCTTTCTGACCCATATGGCTTTGTAAACCATATATATTAATCCTAAAAGTGAAAATATTAATGGTAGATATATAGTGTTAGACTCCATAAAATAGTTTTAAGTTTTTGTATTTTCGCGTAAAAGTAACAATTCCTTTGAAATAAATGATTAAATTATGTTTTATGATATATTACTTTTTTTACAGCTTTTACAACATCTTCATAATTAGGTAACCACTCTTTTAGAAGTACAGGTGAGAAAGGTGCAGGTGTATCTGCTGTATTAATCTTTTCGATTGGAGCATCTAAATAATCAAAAATTTGATTTTGAACTTGATAGGTAATCTCAGTTGAAACATTTCCAAAAGGCCAAGATTCTTCTAAAATAACAAGTCTGTTTGTCTTCTTGACAGATTCAAAAATTAATTTATTATCCATAGGGCGTATTGTTCTTAAATCAATTATTTCACAATCAATATTGTCCTTAGATAAAATTTCAGCTGCCTTAAATGCTTCCTTGATTATTTTACCATAAGAGACAATTGTTACATCACCACCAGATCTTTTAACATCTGCAACACCAATAGGTAAAACATACTCACTTTCAGGAACTTCTCCTTTGTCACCATACATTTGCTCAGATTCCATAAAGATTACAGGGTCATTATCTCTGATTGCTGATTTTAACAAACCTTTAGCATCATATGGATTTGAAGGAACAATAACTTTTAGCCCAGGGGTGTTTGCATACCAGCTATCAAAAGCTTGCGAGTGGGTGGCCCCAAGTTGACCAGCAGAACCAGTGGGTCCCCTAAAAACTATTGGACAAGGAAATTGACCTCCAGACATTTGTCTGATTTTTGCAGCATTATTTATAATTTGATCAATTCCAACCAAAGCAAAATTAAATGTCATGTATTCAATAATAGGCCTCGCACCAGTCATTGTTGATCCAACTCCAATTCCAGAAAAACCAGCTTCCGAAATTGGAGTATCAATTACTCGCTTGTTCCCAAATTCGTCTAGCATTCCTTTAGATGCTTTATATGCACCATTGTATTCAGCAACTTCTTCTCCCATGAGATAAATAGTTTCATCTCTTCTCATTTCTTCTGTCATTGCTTCTGCAATTGCCTGTCTAAATTGTATTGTTTTCATATAGACTAATAGAATTAGATCACAAATTTAAACATTCATTTTGATTAAAACTTACAGTTAATTATAGTTTTTAACAAACAAAAACTAAATTTATAAGAATTATATGTCATATTAAATTTAGTTTATTAAATAATGTTGTTGTAATTTAAATACCATGAAATTAGTTGAACTTAAAATAAAAGGAATTTCATACAGTGAGACTCATTCTGGGGCATATGCTTTAATATTAAGTGAGGTCAATGGGAATAGAAAACTTCCAATAATAATAGGAGGTTATGAAGCTCAGGCTATTGCAATAGGTTTAGAAAAGGAAATTAAACCCTCTAGACCTCTAACTCACGACTTATTTGAGGAGTTTGCTAATACTTTTGAAATTAAAATTCAAAAAGTAATTATTCATAAACTAGTTGATGGAGTTTTTTTTTCTAATCTTATATGCGAGAGTAATCATAATGAAAATTCTTTAGATGCTAGAACATCAGATGCTATTGCTTTAGCTGTAAGATTTAAAATTCCAGTATTTACTTATGAATCAATTTTAAAAATCGCAGGGTTTTCCTCAAAAAAAATAACCAAAACAGATGATTGTGACGATATTATTATTAATACTGACAAGAATTCGAAAAAAAATATACTTCCTAATAATCTGGAAAACTTATCAATGCCCAAGCTTAAGATATTATTAAAAAAACTGGTTACTAGCGAAGAATACGAAAAGGCAGCAAGGATTCGCGACCTTATTTCAAAAAAAAGTCATAAATAATTTTTGTTCATTTTTTTTAATAACTGTTTGATTTATATTTTTAACAGCTGATCATTCAACGTATATTTGATTAAATTTTATTTTATAAATGCAACAATATCTTGATCTAATTCGCTATATACAAAAAAATGGTGTTGAAAAAACTGATAGAACTGGAACCGGAACAAAAAGTATTTTTGGCTACCAAATGAGGTTTGACTTGAGTAGAGGATTTCCATTGTTAACCACAAAAAAGATTCATTTTAAATCAGTTGTCCATGAATTGTTATGGTTTTTAAAGGGAGAAACCAATATTGAATATCTTCAAAAAAATGGAGTAAAAATTTGGAACGAATGGGCTAATGAAAAAGGTGATTTAGGTCCGGTATATGGTCACCAGTGGAGAAATTGGAACAGTGAAGGTATTGATCAAATACATGATATGATTAATACCATTAAAACAAATCCTGATAGCAGAAGAATCTTAGTTTCAGCTTGGAATCCAAGTGTAATGCCAGATACATCCATTTCATTTTCCGAAAATATCTCCAAAAATAAAGCAGCTCTGCCTCCTTGTCATGCTTTTTTTCAATGCTACATTGCAAATCAAAAACTATCAGTTCAACTTTATCAACGTAGCGCTGATGTTTTTTTAGGTGTTCCGTTTAATATAGCTTCATATGCCCTGCTTGCACTAATGATTGCTCAAGTTACTGGTTATGAACCAGGAGAATTCATTCACACTTTTGGAGATGCACATATTTATTTAAATCACAAAGATCAAATTATAGAACAATTAAATAGACACCCTAGAAACCTACCTAAAATAAAATTAAATCCTAAAATTAAAAATCTTTTAGATTTTACTTATAATGACATTGAAATATTAAACTATGATCCTTACCCTTTAATAAAAGGAAAGGTTTCAGTTTGATTTTTTTAAAACCTTAAGCAAATAGTCAATTTCAGATTCTGAATTATAAAAATGGACAGATAACCTTACTCCTTCACCTCTCAAAGAACATCTAATTCCATGAGATTGTAATTTATTATATAAGTTATCATCACCGATAATTGTATAAATATTTGAATGATTTTTTCTTGATTTAATAATTGGATTTATAAGGTTCAAATCTTTTAGTCCCTCAATTAGAAAGTTTCCTAATATTTTTTTTATTTTAATTAATTCATGAAAATTATTTTGTTGAAGAAATTTAATTGAAAAATTTAAAGATGCTGATCCTAAAAAGTTAATATGACCAGCATAAACTTTTTCATAAATAATCTGTGACGTTGATCTTGTTTGTTTAATAAAATTATCAGAAACCGCCATATAAGCGTTTCCAAAACCTGCTAACATCCATTTATATCCACTACCAATAATTACATCAAAAGGGGAATCTTTAAAGCTAAATAAATCTGAACCAATAAACTGAGTTGAATCTCCAATGATGATTAGTTTAGGATATTTCTCTTTAATTTTTTTTAATAGACCAAAATCAACTTTAATCCCAGATAAAAATTGCACCACTGATATAGCTAATATATCATATGTTTTTTTTGCTAACTGATTTTCAATTTGAATTTCAAAATCAAATGTTATTGATAAATCATCGACTATAAACTCTCTTTCGTTAATTCCGCTAAGTAGTGAATTATAATCATCCTTCAGGGTCAAAATTCTTGATTTTTTTGGAAAAAGGTCCAAAATGTATCTAAATCCTGTCGAGAAATTTGAGGTAAAAAAAGTATTTTCTTTTTTAGAATTAATAAATCCCGAGATTGTCTCTCTGAAATCATCAATTCTTTCAATATTATCAATTTTGAATTTATCACCATCATTTAGGTATTCTTTTTCAAGTTTATTTCGGAATTCAAATAATTGTATTGACATTGGCCCCACATAAGCAGTATTAAAGTATGCACATGAATTTAAAACAGGAAAATACGAACGTAGTTTATTATTCATTAATATATCTTAATTTTGCGTTGTAAAAATAAATATTTAAATAAATCTTTTATTGTTTAATCCTAAAAATAAACTTTAATGGATATCATAAATTCTAATTATAAATTACTAATGGAAAATGATGATGAGACTGAGTCTTTGGGTTTGTCAGATTCAAGAAATGGAATTACAATCATTGCAGCAGCAGCCGCAAATGATGCATTAGGAAAAGACAACAAACTTATATGGCATATATCAGATGATCTAAAAAGATTTAAGCAATTAACGTCTGGTCATGCAATTATTATGGGAAGAAAAACATTTGAATCAATGCCAAATGCTCTTCCCAATAGACGAAACATGGTTATTACAAGAAATAAAGATTATTTTGCTAAGGGAGCTGAAATATTTTATAGTATTGAGGATGCTTTATCTGTTGTTAAAAATGACTCCCAACCATTTATTATTGGTGGAGGAGAAATTTATAGACAAAGCATGGCCCTTGCTGATCGAATTGAACTTACAAGAATTCATAAAGAATTTGATGCCGATACTTTTTTCCCTAATATTCCAAAAACCAAATGGAAACTTATTAAAGAAAAAAAACTTTTAACTACCAAAAGTGATAGTGTTAGTTATTCATATTTAACATATATAAAAAAAACTTAATGAAAGCATATTTATTTCCAGGCCAAGGTTCACAGTTTCCAGGAATGGGAAATGAACTTTATAAAACAAANGAAGGTAAAAAATTATTTGAAAAAGCAAATAATATNTTGGGATTTGATATTTCNAAAGTAATGTTTGANGGAACAAAAGAAGATCTAAANAAAACAAATATTACCCAGCCTGCAATTTTTATNCATTCTGTANTTCTTAGTAANCTTNTAAAAAATTCATTCAAGCCAGACATGGTAGCTGGTCATTCTTTGGGNGAGTTTTCTGCTCTTNCTGCAATTAAATCNATTTCNTTCGAAGATGGTTTAATGTTGGTNAATATTCGAGCTAAAGCTATGCAAAATGCATGTANTTATGAGCNNGGATCTATGGCAGCTGTNTTAGGCATGGAAGATAAGTTGGTTGAGGATATTTGCTCAGAAACACCTGGTATTGTTGTTGGCGCAAACTATAATTGCCCGGGTCAGATTGTTATTTCAGGTCAAAGTATTGCCGTTGAAAAAGCATGTGAAAATTTAAAAAAAAATGGGGCTAAAAGAACTTTAATGCTTCCTGTGGGTGGAGCTTTCCACTCACCTCTAATGGATTCAGCAAAGAGTGAATTGGAAAAAGCAATTAATCTGATTAAGATTAAAAAACCAATTTGTCCCATTTACCAAAATATCTACTCATTACCAGAAAGAGAACCCCGATCAATAAAAAATAATATTATTTCTCAGCTTACCGCTCCTGTGAGGTGGACATCTATAATTAAAAATATGATAAAAGATGGTGCACAGGACTTCACTGAAATTGGACCAGGAAATGTACTTCAAGGACTATGTAAAAAAATTAGTTCAAATTATGAAACATTCTCGGCATCAATCATTTAAGTCCATTAAAAAAAAAGTTGATTTTTTTACATATGAATTCAATTTGATCATCATCAAGTTCAGTATGCATTGGTAAAGAAATCACAGATTTTGACAAAAGGTTAGTTGTTGTAAAATCATCTTCATTAAATCTTTTGTTTTGATATGCTTTTTGTTTGTGTAAAGGTATTGGATAATATATACCACATGGAATTTTATTTAAATTCAAATATTCAACAAGATCATCTCTAACACAATCTTTTAAAATCAAAGTGTATTGATGAAAAACGTGGGAATCTTCATCTCCGGCAATAAAAGGGGTTATGATATTTGGATGATTTTTTAATAAGTTAGTATACTTTAAAGCTGATTTTTTTCGAGAATGATTATAATCATCTAAATATTTTAGTTTAATATCTAAAATAGCAGCTTGAATTGAATCTAGTCTAGAATTAATTCCAACAATATCATGGTGATATCTTTTATACATTCCATGATTAACAATACCTCTAATTTTTATTGCTAGACTGTCATCATTTGTAAAAATTGCACCCCCATCACCGTATGCTCCGAGGTTTTTAGATGGGAAAAAAGATGTTGTCCCAATATTTCCAATAGTCCCAGCCTTCTTTTTGGTTCCATCATCAAATTTATAATTTGCTCCAATTGCCTGAGCAGTATCTTCAATAATTGATAAGTTATGTTTCTTTGCCAATCTCATTACCTCTTCCATATTAGCAACTTGACCAAATAAATGTACGGGAATAATTACTTTAGACTTTTTTGTTATTGCAGATTCTAATGAGTTAATGTTAATATTAAAAGTATCAGGATCAACATCAACTAATATCGGGGTTAAATTTAGAAGCGCAATAACTTCGACAGTAGAAGCAAATGTAAAATCCACAGTAATTATTTCATCGCCTGGTTCAAGATCTAAGGACATTAAAGCCACCTGTAAAGCATCAGTACCATTAGCACATGGAATTACATGTTTAACCTCTAAGTAACTTTCAAGATTTTTTTGAAAGCTAGAAACTGAAGGGCCGTTTATAAAAGAAGTATTTTCAATAATATTATTAATAGCATCATGAATTTTGTTGGCAATTGGTTTGTACTGATTAGCTAAATCAACCATATTTATTTTTTTCATAGAGGAAAAATTTATCCAAAAATAAGCAAAACATAACTTTAAAAATTAACATCTAAGTATAATAAATTATCTAAATCATATATTTAAGTTAATTTTAATAAAAAATCAATATTGAAGTTTTTATTTTCAACTTTAACCAAAGTTAGTTATAATCTATTTTTTTTAATTTTAGATTTTTGTTTGCCATTCTTATCAATCAAAATATTCAATATCCAATTATTTAGTGAAAAGAAAAGAGCTTTTTATTTTGGGAGAAAAAAATGTTTTCAAGAAATTAAAAAAAATGATTATAAAGTATTTCGATCAAAAGAAACAACAGTTATTTGGTTTCATTGCTCTTCATTAGGAGAATTTGAGCAATCCAGACCACTAATAAAAAAAATAAAAAACTTTTTACCAAAAAATAAAATTGCAGTTACATTCTTCTCTCCATCTGGATTCCTAATTGCAAAAAAAAATACTTTAATAGATTGGATAGGATATGTTCCATTAGACACTCCAAGAAAAATAAATCTTCTTATTAAATTTATAAATCCTAAAGTTTTAATATTATCTAAAAATGATTTTTGGCCCAATCTTCTTCATTCATTGAAAAATAAAAGTATTCCTGTAGTTTCTATTTCAAGTAAATTTAGAAAAAATGATTTCTTCTGGAAAATATGGGCAGGATGGTTTTATGATGGGTTAAAATCAATAGATCATTTTTACACATCTGATTATAGCTCAAAAAAAATATTAAATCAAAATAAAATATATAATGTTACGGTGTCTGGTGATTTAAGAATTGATAGGGTTTTAAATATTTTTAATGAAGAAAAGAAGATTGATAAAATTGATCACTTTATCAATAATGAAAATTGTTGGATTGCCGGAAGTACCTGGAATGAAGACTATTCACTATTCATGGATTATGTTAATGCTAAAATCAGTCCTAAAGTCATAATTGCTCCTCATGACACCTCTGAAAAATCTATTTTGCTAATTACAAAAAAATTAAAATTTTCACATGAACTTTGGAGCAACTACTCATTTGAAAGTCGAAATGATGTAAAAGTCCTTATACTTGATAAAATTGGGATTTTGAAACATGTATATAGATATGGTGATTGGGCATATGTTGGAGGTGGGATGGGTAAGTTAGGATTACATAATATTCTTGAAGCAGGAGTGCATAAACTTCCAATTATAATTGGAAAGAATTATGAGAAGTTTTCAGAAGCAATTGATTTAATTGAAAAAGGCGGTTGTTTTTCTGTTTCCAATAAGTCTGATTTTGAAAAAATCGTAAGAAAAATTTCCAATCGATTAAATTTTTTTGGATTAAAAAACTTCAATTACATTAAGGCTAATAAAGGAGCAGTAAGTATAGTTTTTAGTGGTTTAAAAAAATATTGGTAGACCAACAACAATATATTAACTTTAGGGGCTCAATTAAATTCTAATGAATATCTTAAATAAATTTAATTTCTTTTTAATTGTACTTTTTTTATCTAGTATATTAAATATACATTCTCAAGAACAAAAATATCCTGGATCATTTACAATAGAAAAAAATGAGAGGCCACCAAACATAATTTTTATGATTGGAGATGGAATGGGACTCTCTCAAATTACTGCTGGAACGATATCAAATAAAAACACAAGCTCATTAGAAGAAATGCAATATATTGGTCTTCAAAAAACTCATTCATTCAATCAATTGGTAACTGATTCAGCTGCTAGTGGAACTGCCATGGCTTGTGGAGAAAAAACCTATAATGGAGTTGTTGGTATAAATTCTAAAAATAAGCAGCTTGAATCTATACTAGAATATTGTAAATCAAAAAACTTTACAACTGCATTAATAGCTACATCAAGCATAGTCCATGCAACTCCTGCTTCATTTTATGCAAATGTTAATTCAAGAAGACAATATGAGGACATTGCATTACAACTAAGATATCACAGTGTTGATTATTTTATAGGGGGAGGAAGAAAACATTTTAATCGAAGAGAAGACAAAAGAGATTTGATTGCTGAAATGGAAACTGAAGGTTATAAAATTGTAAACAACATAGATAATTACGATGGCTATAAAAATAAAAAATTAGGATTCTTTACATACGCTGATGAACCTCCACCCATTAACACTGGAAGAAAACCAAGTCTTGAGGTATTAGTTAATTCAACTTTAGATAAATTGAAAAGTGATGATAAGCCTTTTTTTTTAATGGTTGAAGCTTCCCAAATAGATTGGGGTGGTCATGCAAACGATCTGCCTTATATAATTTCAGAATTCAAAGATTTTAATAAAGCAATTTCAAATGCTTTAGATTTTGCAAAATTAAATGGAAACACATTAATAGTTGTTACCGCTGATCACGAAACAGGTGGGTTGGCTATAAAAAAAGGAAACCTGAAAAAAAATTCTGTTATAGGAGATTTTACAACTATTGGTCATAGCGGAACTATGGTTCCAGTATTTAGTTATGGTTCAAAATCAGAAATATTTACAGGTATATATGAAAATACCGCAATTTTTAATAAACTAAAAATTGCGGTAAATAAATAAAAATATGATTACTTACTTGGTTCTTGCAGCAGAAACAATCTCTGAATTGTAATCCTTGTCATCTTCAATTATTTCATAAAAGCTGTTCAAAAACTTGTAAGTCTCTTTATACTCTCTTTCACTATCAAACTGCGAAGCATGAGACTCAAGAATTGACATTAAATCGCTTTTTTTACTAATATAAAGTTGACGAACCGTTTCTATGATTTTACCATCTCTTTTAAAACCTCTATATTTTCTATCTCTAACTGATTTTATTCCCAACGTTTCATTTACAGTAGCATAACTTGGATTTACAAAACCTGTCATATCAAAATCATATGAAAGTGGAATAAGTCTTTTACCAACATATAATAATTTAGCATTGTGTTGATATGCTACCGAGATATCAGTGTTACCAATTAAAAAATTAAAAAATGCATTTTGAACTGAAGTTTCAGCATCCATAGCCAAAGGATGAATAAATCTATCAACAACTTTTCCTTCAAATCGTTTTGCTACTATATCATCGTCTTCAATCAAAAATCCTTTAATTTGATGACTTTTTTCTTTTCTACCTCTAACTTCTGTAAAATCAATATCTACTCTTCTAGCATTAAAATGGTAAGGAGATATTTGTTCGTATAATTTATAAGCCATATATTCCTTCATAATATTATCATTCTTATCAGGTTCCATCATGCAGGGTAATACCAACTTTAAACTTTTATTACCCTCAAATACAGTACCTGCAGCAGCAGACTTTTTAATCTTAACCTTTACAGGAGGCCAATAACAAGTATTTCTTCTGAAATTACCCCTAGCTCTTAGCCTAACATCCACATCTTTCCAAACCCCAGCATCTTCATAAGATAATTGAGTTTCAATGAATGTTGAGTCATTGGTCTTTTTATTCATCTCTTTATTAGAGTATTTTAATTTTATTTTTAAAGGCTCTTCTTCTTGAAAAAGAAGAGTGTATCCGTCAGTGTTTTGTGCAAAGGAGAAAACACTAATTAATAATATCAATATTAAGTTTACTTGTTTATTCATGATTAAGTGTATATTTTTATGAAATATAAAAAATTTAATTCAGATGCTAAACCGATATCTCATTATTATTAATAACAAAACACTAATAGCTCTTGGAATCTCAATATTAGTATTGTTTATCGCAGAAAAATATTCTATTGATTATGAAATTGATTTAACTCTTATAAGTATTGCAATAATTTTTCCTTTAGTCTTTTGTATAAGATCAGCCTTTAGAAGAAGAGAAAAAGCTTTAGAACATCTAAGCCAATTTAGGAGTAACCTAAGAACTATTGAACATTATGTTAAAATGAGCAAGTTGAGTGACGAGAAGTTAGAAAATTTTTCTAATTTAATTATTAAATTAGAAACTGATTTTCTTGATGAATTATCAAAATCAACAATAGATCTAAAAAAAATTGATAAAAACACTCAAGGTATTTTTGATTTCTTAAAAAATAATGATGAAGAAATTTCAGGGGGTATTCGTCAAAAAGCAATTCGTTTTTTAAGAGATGTTAGTGATGGTCAAGATAATTTAATTGCCATCTATTTACACAGAACACCTATTAGTTTAAAAGCGTATTGTTTGATTTTTATTTATCTTTTTCCGTTAGTTTATACCCCTACCATTATTCACAAGATGGGTAATGATTCGGATGCAATGATTTTAACATCTTTTGTTGTTCTCTTGAGTGAATTTATATTAATTTCTCTTTACAATATTCAAGATCAAATGGAATACCCTTTTGATGACGATGGTTTAGATGACATTCAGTTAAAAAAATTTAAATCTGACAGGTTTTAGTTAACTAAAAGATTGAATTTAAAAATCTCACTAAAAAAAGTGAGGTTAAATTGTGCGGGTGAAGGGACTCGAACCCCCAAGCCGTGAAGCACTAGATCCTAAGTCTAGCGTGTCTACCAATTTCACCACACCCGCAGTAGTTTTTAAAAGTGAACAAATATAATCAAGTTTTTATAAAAAGAATTAGTTCTTCTTAAATTGATTATATGCTTTTATTATTTTTACTAATTAAATTAAATTATGTATTCCTTATCAAAAACAAAAAAAGAAAAATATTTAGAAGAGTTGTTTGATTTTCTTAAAATTCCATCAATAAGTGCTGATCCCAATTATAAAACATCTGTAAAAGATGCTGCAGATTGGTTGGCAAAATCTATAACAAAAGCTGGCTGTGAAAATGTTGAAATTTTTTCAACAAAAGGACATCCAATTGTTTATGGTGAAAAAATACTCAGCCAAAAACTTCCTACAATTCTTGTATATGGTCATTATGACGTTCAGCCACCTGATCCAATTAATTTATGGAGTAGTCCTCCTTTTTCTCCAATCATAAAAAAAACAGATATTCATCCTAAAGGAGCTATTTTTGCTAGAGGATCTTGTGATGACAAAGGACAATTGTTTATGCATGTAAAAGCACTTGAATTAATGATTTCAAATGATGAGCTACCATGTAATGTTAAGTTTATGTTTGAGGGTGAAGAAGAAGTTGGAAGTGATAATTTAGAAGTTTTTATTAGAGATAATGTTGATCTTTTAAAAGCTGATGTTATATTAATTTCAGATACTGGAATTTTAAATAATGATCAGCCCTCAATTACAACAGGTTTGAGAGGTTTAAGTTATATGGAGGTTAAAATTACAGGACCAAATCGTGATTTACATTCAGGTTTATATGGTGGAGCTGTTGCAAACCCCATTAATACTCTTTGTGATATGATTAGCTCACTGAAAGATGATAATGGTAAAATTAGTATTCCAGGATTTTATGAAAATGTTTATGAATTAAATAAATCTGAACGTATTGAAATGTCTAACATACCCTTCAATGAGAATGATTTTAAAAAATCACTAGATATTGAAAAAACTTCAGGTGAATTGGGGTTTTCATCTCTTGAAAGAAAATCAATTAGGCCCACCCTTGACGTCAATGGAATATGGGGAGGATATACCGGTGAAGGGGCAAAAACTGTTATTCCAAGTATTGCTTGTGCTAAAATATCAATGAGATTAGTTCCAAATCAAAATTGGAAAAAAATTAGTGTTCTTTTTGAAAATCATTTTAAAAAAATTGCTCCAGATTCAGTAAAAGTGGAAGTTACTACTCATCATGGCGGTCAGGCATATATTACTCCAACAGACAACATAGCTTACAAAGCAGCTCATATGGCATATGAAAAAAGTTTCGGGAAACCACCGTTCTCAGTTAGAGATGGTGGAAGTATACCAATTGTTCCAATGTTTGAAGAAGTATTAGGCTGTAAAACAATTTTAATGGGATTTGGTTTAAATAGTGACGCAATACATTCTCCTAATGAACACTTTGGAGTTTTTAATTTTTTTAAAGGTATTCAGACCATACCATATTTCTACAATAACTTCAATGAGTTATTTAAAAAAACTATACTATAGGTTAATTAAGAAAAGATCAGATGCAATACCATCAGATATAAATTTTGATTTTTTTGAAACATGAAGACTATCTGCATCCCAGTATAAATCATTTGATATAACTCTCTTTTCTGAAGTTTTCTCTAAAAAATCTGCGTACCTATCACCAATTTTTTCTCTTATAGTTTTTAAAGAAATACCTGAAGAAGTTCTTAATCCAGTCATAACTATTTCATTAAACCTATCTTTTAAGCTAAGTTTTTCCTCATCAAAGAGTAACTTGTTTTCTTTTATTGATTTGATGTACAACTTATTATTTTTTAAATTCCAACTTCGTTTATTCTTTCCATTAAAACTATGTGCCGAAGGGCCTATTCCCAAGTACGGATTTCCTTTCCAATAGCCATTATTATTTACAGAGTGTTTTTTGGGAAAAGCAAAATTAGAAAACTCATAATTATCATAATTCTTCTTTTCTAAAAGATCAATCATATAAAAATATTGTTCTTCAACTAAGGATTCATCAATTAGTAGAATATTACCATTATCAACTTGTTTTTTTAAAACAGTTTTGTTTTCCACAGTAAGAGCATAAGATGAAATATGTGGTGGCTCAAATTTAAGAGCTGTTTTTAAGTTGTACTCCCATTTTTGAATATCACTGTAAGGCAAACCATATATTAGATCTATAGAAAAATTATTAAAAGTATCTTTTATTTTATTTAAAGATTCAATTGCATCATTGGCAGAATGTATTCTATTTATTAATTTTAAATCATCATCAAAAAATGATTGAACTCCTAAGCTCAACCTATTGACTTTGTTTTCTTTTAATTCTAATAAATAATCTGTAGATGAATCATCAGGATTCATCTCAAGAGTTATCTCAACAGTTTCAGAAACATTAAATATTTTCTTGATTTTTAATATAAATTCACCAATTAATTTAGCACTCAAAAGAGAAGGAGATCCCCCACCAAAATATATACTATCTATTAACTCTTCACCTAAATAGCTCTTTCTCAAATCAATTTCCTTTAGCATAGATTCAACCATTGTTTTTTGATAATTTAATGATGTTGAAAAATGGAAATTACAATAGGTACAAGCTTTTTTGCAAAAAGGAAAATGAATATATATTCCTGCCATGATTAACTTTTAAGTTTATTATTTTTAACTAAAGATGGATTATTATTTACATAAGAGGTCCAGCTAGAATATTTTTTATCAGAACCTAGAAACTTTTCTCTATTATAAAAATGGCATACTGCTGCAGCTAGACCATCAGTTGAATCAAGATTTTTAGGTAATTCTTTAATTTTAAATAAATTTTGTAACATTTTAGCAACTTGTTCTTTCGATGCATTTCCATTACCGGTAATTGACATTTTTATTTTTTTAGGGGAATACTCCTTGATAATTATTTCTCTCGATAAACCAGCAGCCATAGCCACTCCTTGAGCTCTCCCGAGCTTCAACATTGACTGAACATTTTTTCCAAAAAATGGTGCCTCGACAGATATTTCATCAGGATTATATTTTTCAATCAATTGAATTGTTCTATCAAAAATCAATTTAAGCTTTGTGTATTGATCTTTTTCTTTTCTTAATCCTAGTTCATTTAACTCCAATAAGTTCATTTTTTCTCCTTTAACAATAATTACTCCAAATCCCATGATGGTAGTTCCTGGGTCAATTCCGAGTATAACTATTTCTTTATCTTTCATTTTGAAATAGTTGCTTTAATTTTAATGGGGAGATTGAATGTTACATTCACATATGATCCAACATTTGTTTTAATTGCAGGTAATGCTTTTGGAAGATTATTAATAATTTGAGTGATTTCATTTTCAAGATTAAGTAAATTATCAAATATTTTATCGTTATCCTGAATATCTTTTATACTAAATAATCCATTTTCATCAACTTGAATAATAATATTTAATTGAGATTCAAAAGGCTCTTTAGATTCAATTCTAGATGAACTAAGACCAGAATGTATGAGATTTGATATTTTTTTTTCAAAACACAATTTTTGATCAATCAGATTTGAAAACTTTTCACATTCCTCAAAAGATGGCGGTTGATCTTTTTCAGACCAAGAAGATTCAAGTTTAATTTCTTCTGCAGATATTTTTTTTAAATCAATGAATTTGCAACCAATAAAAAAAAATCCAATTAGAAATATTGTGATGACTTTGAAAAAATGCATTTAAAAAATGATTTTAAAACTCCAATTTACAACTTTTACCCAAACCTTTTTGTTAATTTTAATCATCAATTTATATTGTTAAAATCAAATATATTAATGGATATTTTTTATTTATCACTAAGTTTCTTGCTAATTATAATTGGATTAGTTGGATGTTTCATTCCAATTATCCCGGGGCCAATAACAGGATGGTTTGGTTTTCTTTTCTTAAATCAAATAGAACAAATAAAACTAAGTACACTATTTTTAGTTTTAACTTTTATCATAGCTTTTATAGTTTTCATAATAGACAACATAATACCAGTAATAGGAGCAAAAGTTTTTGGTGGATCCAAAAAGGGAATAATTGGAGCTGGTCTTGGATTAATAATAGGGATAATATTTTTAGGTCCATTTGGTCTAATTGTAGGCCCCTTTTTGGGTGCTTTATTTGGAGAATTAATAAATGGGAGAAATAATTTATTTCATTCTTTTAAAGCAGCATTTGGAGCAATTTTGGGGTTAATAAGTGGTGTTTTTTTAAAGCTTACTGTTTCTGGTACTTTTTTAATGATTTATATTTATGAAGTATGGAAAATTAAAGATTATTTTATTTAAAACCGTCTATGTGTTATAAAGTATTATTTAGCCTATACTTAATTGTTTTTATATCTTTGTTTTATGAAATTGTTTTTTATTACATTGGTTTTATTGGGATTGTGTTTTGCAGGAATAGCTATTAAAATTTGGGGTAAAAAAGATGGAAAGTTTGCAGGAACTTGCGCTAGTCAAAACCCATTTCTAAATAAAGGTGATGAGCCATGTGGTATCTGTGGTAAGCTACCAAAAGATCAAGATTGTAACTCAATTAATCCACAAGCAAATTAATAAAAAATAAATGAAAGAACATGATTTGATTTTTCAAGCAAAAAGAAATGATCAAAAAGCATTTCAAATTTTATTTGATTCAAATTGGGACTATATATATAAATTCCAACTAAAAAGAACTGGAAGCAGTCAAATAGCGGAAGAAATTTCAATACAAACTTTCACCAAAGCATTTGATAGATTAAATTCATTTAATTCAAAATTTACTTTTAAAACATGGTTGATTACAATTTCTAAAAACCTACATGTTGATCAGCTCAGAAAAGAAAAATTTCACAATAAAATAAATTCTTCTAATTTACTTGATTCAAGTAATTTGAATATAGTAAGCACCATTCCTAGCCCAGAAGAGGTTATGATTAGTGATCAAAATTTAGATGAAATTTTAATAAAAATAAAAAGCTTAAAGAAAGAATATCGAAATATTTTACAACTTAGATTTTTTCAGGATTATAGTTACAAAGAAATTAGTAAAGAATTAAAGCAGCCGCTTAACACTATTAAAGTAAAGATACTCAGAGCAAAAAGATTATTAGCAGAAAGATTACGTGAATATTAATAAGTTAAAAAAAATTGGACCAGGACTTCTTTTTGCTGGAGCAGCAATTGGAGTATCTCATTTGGTATATTCAACAAGAGCAGGAGCAGATTATGGGTGGAGTTTGCTTTGGGCATTTATACTTATAAATCTTTTTAAATATCCATTTTTTGAATTTGGGCCCAGATATGCAATAGCAACAGGAGAAACTCTTTTAGACGGATACGCTAAGCTAGGAAAGGGATATTTATGGGGGTATGCGGTTATAAATATTGCTAATATGTTTACAATACAGGCTGCTGTAACAATTGTCACTGCAGGTCTTGCTGCAAATTTATTTGGTATTAGTATTGACTTAACATTATGGGCTTCAATGATAATTATAACATGTTCATTAATGTTAGTAATAGGTAAATACAAATTACTAGATAGCTTAATGAAAGTTATAATTGTAATCCTTTCAATTTGTACTGTCTTAGCTGTAGGTATTGCATTCTTTAAATCATCAACATATCCACCATTTCAACAAATATTTCCAAAAGGAAGCGGATTGTTATTTCTAATTGCATTTATGGGTTGGATGCCTGCACCAATGGATATTTCTATTTGGCATTCAATTTGGTCTGTTGAAAAACAAAAAAACACAGCTAATATTAATTTACAGGAAAGTCTATTTGACTTTAATGTTGGATATGGAGCAACAATTTTTTTAGGACTTTGTTTTATAGGGCTTGGTTCACTAGTCATGTATGATTCAGGAATTAAATTTTCAAGTCAAGGACTTGCATTTGCAAGTCAATTAATAGACTTGTATACAAAAAATCTAGGTACCACAACTGCTGGGATTATATCACTTGCAGCATTTACTACAATGTTTAGTACAACAATTACAACTCTTGATGCCTCACCAAGAGCTTTTTCTAAAACTATTCAAATATTGTTTAAAAAAAATAAAGATTTTTATCTTGAATTTCTTTTTATTTTATCGATAGGTACTATTTTAATATTTCTTTTTTTTCAATCTGAAATGGGCGTTTTAATTCAAATAGCAACAGTATTATCTTTTTTGACTACTCCATTTTTTTCATGGGTTAATTTTAAATTAGTAATAAGTTCGCATATGCCAAGAAAATACAGGCCAAATAAAAATATGATTTTATTAAGCTGGTTAGGTATTATTTTTTTAACAACTTTCACCATTGGATATTTATTTAGCTTGTAAAGAAGTTTTATATTTGATAAAAATTTTAGATTGAGTATTTTAGAAAAAAATGATGTTGAATTATTAAACACTGAGTGGAATAAAATTCCACTTTCGAAAAGAGTTATTAAACCCCAAAACTCAAATAATACAACTAAAGTCACAAAACCTAAGTGGATAAGAGTAAAGTTACCTACAGGAAAAAAATACACTGAATTAAGAAGTCTCGTAGATAAATATAATTTAAACACTATCTGTACATCTGGGAGCTGCCCTAATATTGGAGAGTGTTGGTCGGAAGGAACGGCTACATTTATGATTCTTGGAAATATTTGTACTAGATCATGTGGTTTTTGCGGAGTAAAAACTGGAAGACCAGAAAATGTAGATTGGGAAGAACCAGAAAAAGTTGCTCAATCAATTAAAAAAATGAAAATCAAGCATGCAGTAATTACATCGGTAGATCGTGATGATTTAAAAGATATGGGCTCAATTATATGGAGTGAAACAGTTAATGCAATCAGAAGATTAAATCCTGAAACTACATTAGAAACGTTAATACCAGATTTTCAAGGAAACCAGAATATAATTGATAGAATTATCAGAGTTGCGCCTGAAGTTATTTCTCATAATTTAGAGACTGTTCGAAGATTGACGCGCCAAGTTAGAATTCAGGCAAAGTACGATAGAAGCTTAACTGTTTTGTCATATTTAAAAGAAAAGGGTGTTAGAAGAACCAAATCAGGAATTATGCTTGGTCTAGGTGAGAAAGAAAATGAAGTTTATGAAGCGCTAGATGATCTGAGAAAAGTAAATGTTGACATTGTTACTTTAGGTCAATACCTTCAACCAAGTAAAAAACATCTCCCAGTAACATCATTTATCACGCCAGATATTTTTAAAAAATATGAAAAATACGCTCTTAATCTAGGCTTCAAACATGTTGAAAGTGGTCCCCTTGTAAGGTCTTCTTATAAGGCAAGTAAGCACATAAATTAGTTTCAATTTAATTGATCTATCTATTTTTTAAAGGATTAATTCTTTTATTAAACTCATTTTCATCACTATTATTTATAAATTTTAAAGTTACAGGAATATAAAAAAGCTTATTTGTGTTTAATTTAGGATATAGTCTTCCATAATCTTTTTCAGTGGTTAGAATCAATAATTTTCCTGCTTTCTTTTTTATTTTATTTATTGATTTACTGTTAAAATTGAAGTGATCTCTAAATTGCAAATGATTTAAATTAATATTTTTTGATATAAGAAAATTAACCAATGGAACAGGATTGGCTATGCCAGTTACTAAGATAATTTTTTGGTCTACAAGACTTTCAATTTGAATTTTTTTATTTAGATTAATTATTGAATCTGAATAATTTATTTTTGTAAAAAATATCTTTTGTTTAACTGTAAGCCTGCATTTGTCAGTAAATTCACTAATCTCCCGCTCAGTTAAATTTGTGGGACATTTTGTAACAATAATTGTATGCGATCTTTTTTGTCCACATGAAAATTCTCTTAAACTTCCATAGGGCATTGGGAAATCTTTGAAAAATGGATTTGAAAATGTTGTTGTTAATATAAGATGATCCGGAATTATCCATCTATGTTGCATTATATCATCTAAAATAAGTAGGCTTAAATTAGAATCTATTTTTAAAATTTCATTAACTGACTTTACCCTGTTTTCACCTACAGCAACTCTGATATTTGAATATTTTTTTAAATATTGAAATGGTTCGTCACCAATTTCCTCCGCATCACTTAATGAATTGGCCATAATAAATCCTTTTGATTTACGTCCATATCCTCGACTTAGGACAACTAAAGATTTAGATAGCTGGAATTTAGAAATTAAATAATCTACAACAATTGACTTACCTGTTCCTCCTACTGACAAATTCCCAACACCAATAGAATTAATTAGAGTAGTTCTCCCTCTAAAAAAATTTATATCAAATAAAATATTTCGTATTGATAATATTAAACCATATATCATTCCAAATGGATACAGTAATTTTCTAATCAATTTCATCTCCTGAAAGATAATACTATATTTGTATATGTAAGATTAAAAATGCGGATTCAAGAGTTTATTTGTGAAATTGAAAAATGGGCACCATCAAGTCAAGCTGAAGAGTTTGATAATGTGGGATTGATAGTAGGGAATTTAAATACAATCATAAGTGGAGCCATAATAAGCCTTGATACTACTGAAGAAATAATAGACGAGGCGATTCAAAAAAAGTGTAATCTTATAATTAGTTTCCACCCCATAATTTTTTCTGGATTAAAAAAAATTACATCTTTTAGTTATGTTCAAAAAACAGTGTTAAAAGCAATTCAAAATAATATTTGTATTTATGCGATACATACTTCTTTAGATAATCATAATAAGGGTGTAAATTTTAAAATATCAGAAAGGTTAAAACTAAAAAATTCTAAAATTCTTATACCCAATAAAGAAAATGATCAAATAGGGATGGGAAGAATTGGTGAATTAACAGAAGTAATGGAAGAAAAGAAGTTTTTAAAATTTATTAAAACTAGAATGAAAACCAATACAATAAGACACAGTAAATTACTCAATAAAAAAATTAAAAGAGTTGCTGTTTTGGGCGGTTCAGGTTCATTTGCAATTAAAAATGCGATAGACCAAGATGCTGATGCTTTTATAACAGCTGACCTTAAATATCATAATTTTTTTGAGTCTAATAAACAAATAGTTTTAATTGATATTGGTCATTATGAAAGTGAACAGTTTACAAAAAATTTAATACATGACTATCTTAGAAAAAAATTTCCTAATTTTGCAATCATTTTAGCAAGCACAAATACAAATCCAGTTAACTACTTTTAGCATGGCCAAAAAAAAAGAAATATCAGTTGAAAACAAACTAAGATCTTTATTTGATCTACAATTAATCGATTCAAGAATTGATGAAATAAGAAGTGTAAGGGGGGAACTACCCCTAGAGGTCGAAGATCTTGAAAACGAAATCTCTGGCCTTAAAACTAGGATAGAAAATTTCAATAAAGAATTAAAAGACTACCAAGAATCAATAGCGTTTGAAAAAAATAATATTGAAGTTGCCAAAGAAACTGATAAAAAATATGAGGCAAATCTAAAAAATGTGAGAAACAATAGAGAGTATAATTCAATTCAAAAAGAGCAAGAATTTCAGAAATTAGAGATTGAATTATCTGAAAAAAAAATTAAAGAGCTTCAGTCTAAATCTGAGTTAAAAAAAACAAATATTGAAGAAATTCAAATAAAATTAGATGAAAGAAATGAACATTTGACTGCAAAAAATAAAGAATTGAAATCTATAATGAGTGAAACAGAAAAAGAGGAAATATTACTTATTAAAAAATCTGAAGAATTTGAGAAAAATATTGAAGATAATTTAATTAACTCATACAAAAAAATAAGATCAAGTGTTAGTAACGGCCTTGCAATTGTTGCTGTTGAACGAGGAGCTTCAGGAGGATCGTATTTTGCAATTCCTCCGCAAACTCAAATGGAAATTGCTTCACGAAAAAAAATTATAAAAGACGAACATAGCGGAAGAATACTTGTTGATCAAAAACTTGCAGAAGAAGAAATAGACAAAATGATGTCTGTATTCAAAAAAACTAAATAAGTTTCTTTTTTTAAAATTACACCTTTATTAAATTTAATTAATTGGATTTTTTGGGTTCTTTTGTATTGAATAAAATTCCATATTATCTTTTTTTCTTCTTTTTTATATCCTTTTTTTCTTCCTTTTTTTCATTCAAAATTCCTTTGTCAGAACCTTTTTTTATTCTTCTTAACAAATCTTTTTTAAAACTTTCCTCTGCATCATATAGTTCAATTAATTGCTTATTAGTTATTATCTCTGTAAATTTTTTGACATATTCTACTTTAATATCCAATTCCTCTTGGTCTAATTTTAGAAATTCATCTATAGTAAGTCCAAGCTCATCATTATCCATTAATGATTTATTGAGTTGGTATTTTTTATAATTTTTTTTATTTCGCATGTATACATCTCTTTTTTTTGATGTATACAAATTATATAGAGGCCAGAAAGCCTCTGCCTGCTTAGGTGTTAAATAAACTTTATCTGAGATAAAAGCAATTTTTCTACTTTTCATTCTTTCATACCTTTCTTTTAACATAATTGAATCATTTTCTTGGGCAAAGAAACATAATGGAAATAGAATTATTAAATAAAAAAGTTTAGTTTTCATATTATTAATTTTAGTTTACTCTATGATCATATCATAATCAGTATTATTTTCAATTAAATATTGAATATCATCTGAAAAGACATATTCATCTTGTGGTAGAAATTCTAAGAAAATTTCTTCGTTTATATTTTCAATTTCAAATAAAATTACTTCTTCATAAGCTTCATTAATAAAATTATTTTCATTATTAGAATTAGGATTAAGAATATAATTAAATGATAAGATAGCAATTACGGTGTAAACAAAAGTCAAAACTATTGTTTTTGAGGTAAAAATACCACCAAAACCCTCTCTTGAACTTAAATTTTCGGTATGGCTCTGAATATTATTTTTTAAATCAAAAAAATATCCGTCTGGAACATTAAATGGCACTCTTTTGGCAACTTGCTGTTTTTCAGTATTTTGTTTCATTTATTATATGATTGTTAATTAGTAAAAAGGTTTAATTTTCTTTTA
The DNA here is from genome assembly GCA_002690805.1 of Flavobacteriaceae bacterium. Classification (GTDB taxonomy): domain Bacteria; phylum Bacteroidota; class Bacteroidia; order Flavobacteriales; family Flavobacteriaceae; genus Marivariicella. Next base: position 4,144 of record NZFW01000033.1, on the reverse strand, counting down.
AAAAAAATTCAATTTTAATTTTTGCATGATGATAGTTTGCTTTTAAAGCTCCAACAGATGTTCCTAAAATATTGGAAATTTGTTCGTACTTCATTTTGTCAAAATATCTCATATTGAAAGCTATTCTTTGTTTTAATGGTAAAGTTAGAATTGCCTTTTGAAACTTTTTTTCAGCCTCATCTCCATCAAAGTATTGATCGGATTCAATATTATTCATTAGGTTGGATGATACATTATCAATAGATTCAAAAAAATATCTTTTTTTTCTTTTCAAAAAAGATAAAGACTCATTTGTAGCTATTTTATATATCCAGGTGTATATTTTTGACTCTCCTTTGAATTTAGTGAAATTTTCAAAAACCTTAATAAAGGTATTTTGAGTTACATCATTACTATCTTCATGAGAAATTAAAATTTTTCTGATATGCCAATAAATTCTTTCCTGATATAAGTTTACCAAACAATTAAATGCATAATTTCTTTTCTTGTAATCTTTAAATAATATCAATAATTCTTTATCAGTATATTTATTCATGTTTATTACAAAAAATAATCACATTAAGATAACTTAATGTTTTGACTAGTTATTTATATGAAGGTTTAATTTAATTATTCCAAGCTCCTAAAATGATTTTAAAATCTTAAACACCCAAAAAAATAAATACACTACCTTAAATAACTACCACCATTTACGTCTACTGTTGATCCCGTTGAATGATCCATTTTTCCTGAAATCATTAGACTTACAATTGGAGAAATATCCTCTGGTTTAGTTAGCCTATCTAAAACAATTCCCTTTTTTACATGTTTTTCACCATGTTTAACAATAAAACTTTTAGCCATTTCAGTATTTACAAATCCTGGAGCAATACTGAATGAAACCACATTATCTATTTTACCAAAAGATCTTGCAATAGTTTTAGTCAAAGATAATAGCCCTCCTTTCGAACAGGCATATGAAATATAGTCTTCTTCTTCACCCCTAAATGCGGCTCTTGATGAAATATTGATAACTCTAAATCGTTTTACTATTTTATTTTTCCGCTTATAAGAAACAAACTCTTTAAAAATTAAGGCTGGAGCTTTAAGATTTATATTTATTGTTTTTTCAAACATTTCATTCCATTTATTGAAATCAATAGAAATATCAGAGGACTCAGCAATTGCTGCGTTATTAATTATTGCATCTGGAAGTGAAATCTTAGCAATTGTTTCATTAAACAATTTTATAACTCCTTTATTTGTAGACAAGTCAGCTTGAACAATAGATGACTCATGCTTATTGTTAATTAAAAGTTTTTCAAGACTTTTTCGATTTTTGTTACAATGTAAAATCAAAGTATTATTACCTTTCAATAAATCTTTAGCTATTTGATAACCAATACCTTTTGATGAACCTGTAATTAATATTTTCATAAAACTCAAGTTTATATTAAATTTAAAATAATATTATTTGAATTAGTTATAATTAAAATTTAAAAAAAATGATTGATCTGGAAAATGTTAGAGAAGAATTCCCATCATTATCATTAAAAGATGAGAATGAAAATCGAATAACCTATCTAGATGGGCCTGGAGGAACTCAAGTTCCACAAATCGTAATTGACGCCATTTCTGATTATTATAAAAATTCAAACTCAAATACTCATGGTGAGTTTAAAACAAGCAAGAGAACAGATGAGATTATGAATTCTATGCGAGAAAAAGTATGCCAGTTATTAGGAGCTGAAAGTAAAGAATGTATTTCTATAGGACAGAATATGACTAGCTTAAACTATAGTTTAGCAAGAACATTATCAAAAATCTTAAAAAAAGGTGACCAGGTAATCATAACTGAGCTTGATCATGAGGCAAACAGAGGACCATGGAAAAGCCTTGAGAGTTATGGAGTTAAATTAGTAGAAGTAGATCTTCTTGAAGACGGAACACTAGATTATTATGACTTTAAAAATAAAATTAATCAAAAAACAGCATTAGTTGCCATGGGAATGTCTTCCAATGCATTGGGAACAATCAATGATTTTAATTTAATCAGAAAAATCACAACTAAATTTAATTCTCTATTATTATTAGATGCTGTTCACTATGCTCCTCATTTTTCTATTGATGTTAAGTCGTTAGGTTGTGATTTCTTACTTTGTTCTGCATACAAGTTTTATGGACCACATATTGGACTTTTATATTCTAGACCTGGACTTCTTGATAGTTTAGAACCGGAAAGGCTTTTAGTTCAAGATCAAATAGCCCCTTATAAAATTGAAACTGGAACCTTAAATCATGCTGCATGTAATGGGGTTTCGGCCGCAATAGACTTTATTTCTTCACTAGGCTCAGGAAGTTCATACAGAGAAAAATTAATCTCTGCATACAAAAAAATTAGTGTTCATGAGTACGAATTAGCTTCAAAACTATATTCAAAACTAAAATCACTTAATGATCTAAAAATTATTGGCCAAGATTTTTCTGATAAAAATAGAACACCGACAGTTTCATTTATTCATAAAAAATATTCAGCAAATGAGATCTGCAAGAAACTAGCAAAAGAAAATATTTGTGCTTGGGATGGACATTTTTATGCTTTAAAAGCAATTCAAAAGTTAAATCTAGAAAAAATAGGAGGCATTACAAGACTTGGAGTGTCCATATATAATAATCAAGAAGAAATAAATAGAACAGTTAAAGCAATTTCAATGTTATAATTAATTCTAATTATTAAAACCATTTATAATGAGAAACTTTTTACAATATTTTTATAGTTTAATTTTTGTAGCACTTATTGGATGCTCATCAGCCGATCAATATTCTAAAGAAATAATTAAAGTAGATAAGCTTGTTTCAAATACTCTTGAAACAAATAATTTACCTGGATTATCATTAACAATTGTTAAAGACGGAAATAAAATTTATTCTAAAGGGTTTGGTTATGCAGATATTGATAAACAAATACAAGTTTTACCTTCAAAAACTAAATTTAGAATTGGAAGTTTTTCAAAAACATTAGCTGCTTCAGCATTAATGAAATTGGTAGAAGAAGGAAAAATTGATTTGGATGCTAGTATCTATAATTATGTTCCAGATTATCCCAAAAAGAAATGGGATTTTACATCCAGACAAATTGCCGGACATCTATCTGGAATTAGAAGCTATAATGAAGGTGAAATGATGATCAATGAAAACTTTTCAAATGTTAAAGATGCCTTAAATGTTTTTAAAATGGATTCTCTTTTGCATAAACCAGATACAAAATATCATTATTCTACCCATGCATGGACACTACTTAGTTTAATAATTGAAAACACATCTGGTCAATCATTTCTAAATTATATGCAAACCGATGTTTTTGATAAACTAAATATGAATAATACTCATGCAGAAAAGATAAGTTTAACAGATGTAGAAAAAGTTAATTATTACATGTTAGATTCAACTAAACAAATAATTGTTGCCCCTGAAGTTGATAATAGTTGGAAATGGGCTGGTGGAGGATTTATATCAACAACAGAGGATGTGGCAAAATTTCTTTTAGCACACTCCCACAATGGATATCTAACCCAAGAAAGTTTGACTGAAATGATAAGTCCTCAAAAAAATATAGATGGGGAAATTACCAACTATGGTATAGGCTGGAGAACACGTTACGATAAGAATAATAATACTCTGATTGGACATACTGGAGGATCAATAGGAGGAACAACTTATGCTTTTATGGCCCCTCATTCAAATACAATTATTGTAATGACAACTAATTTATCAAATGCAAGTTTTGGAAATTTACCAGATGATTTATTTGAACTATTTAATGAATAAATATTAAGTTTCATTATTTGGTATATAATTTAAAAAAAATAGTATGATTTGTATAAAAACAAATATTCCTCAAGAAATATGTGAAATTAATGATGAATTAAAGGCAATTTATCATAGTCATGATTCTATTTGCATATGGGTCTTTAAAACACGAGATGATAGAAATAAATTTATGGATGAAACTATTGGAATGCTAAAAAAAGATAGGGAAGACTATTACATTTCAAATTATCAATAAAAAACCCCAACAAGTTGTTGAGGTTAAAAATGTGGGCGCTGAGGGATTCGAACCCCCGACCCCCTCGGTGTAAACGAGGTGCTCTGAACCAACTGAGCT
>NZFW01000032.1 GCA_002690805.1 Flavobacteriaceae bacterium | reverse complement strand
TCAGCTCTTAAAGCGTAATTCATTTTCTTTTGATTACCCAGAGTGTCAATGGTTTCTTTCATCATATTCTTACCACAAGCAGAACCAGCTCCATGAGCCGGATAAATAATAACATCATCTGCCAGTGGCATAATTTTATTTCTCAAACTATCAAACTGGATTCCAGCTAAATCCTCTGTAGTCATATCATCAGAAATCTGGGAAAGGTCTGGGCGACCAACATCTCCTAAAAATAAAGTGTCTCCTGTGAAAATTGCATGATCCTTCCCCTTAGAGTCCTTTAGCAAGTATGTTGTACTCTCCATAGTGTGTCCTGGAGTATGCATAACAGTAATCGTTGAGTCTCCAATCTTAAAAACTTGTCCATCTTTGGATATGATGGCATCAAATTCGGGATCAGCATTTGGCCCAAAAATTATAGGAGCATTAGATCTTTTAGATAGTGTTAAATGACCACTTACGAAATCGGCATGAAAATGTGTTTCAAATACATATTTTATTTTCACATTTTGAGATTTGGCTTTTTCAATATATTGGTCAACTTCCCTCAATGGGTCAATAATTACTGCTTCTCCATTACTTTCAATGTAATAAGATCCCTGAGAAAGACATCCTGTATAAATTTGCTCTACTTTCATTTTATTCTAATATTTCTTTGTTTGCTTGTAAACTTATCTTTTTTTCAATTTTGTTTTTAGGATTCTTATTAAGGAAATATAAGAAAGCTTGTTGAGTATTAGCAAAAAAATGGTGACCTCCAATAGCTTTTGCAACTCCGCTTTTAAACAAACTATCCATTACAGGACCAATTGCTCCTGCCATATAGAATCTAATATTTTTAGATTTTAAAGTTGATATTATTTCATTTAAAATTTTCATTCCACTAGAATCAATATAATTAATTCCTCCCGAACTAAGAATCACTACGTTTAATTTTCCTTTTTTTTGATCAATTCTTTCAAAAAGCTGTTCTTTAAAAAACTGACAATTACCAAAATATATTTGCTCATCAAACCTAACTAGAAGGAGGTTTTCATAAGTTTCAATTTCATCATTGAATCTATCTACATCCTTAAAATAATTTGTTCCCCTAATTTTACCAAGTACAGCAACGTGAGGCTGAGTTGATCTATAAACCAATAATAATAATGAAATTAAAACTCCCAAAATTATACCTTCCTTTATTCCAATAAAAAGTGTAATAAAAAAAGTAAATAAAAGGACATAAAACTCACTTTTACTCGATTTCAATAACTTTCTAGGTGTTTTAAAATCAATTAAATTAAAAACAGCAACCATTATTATTGAAGCTAAAATTGTATTAGGCAAGTAATAAAATAAAGGTGTTAAAAATAAAAGAGTAAGGCCAACAACCAATGCGCTAATTATTGAAGCTAATCCTGTTTTGGCTCCAGCCTGATCATTTACTGCAGTTCTTGAAAACCCCCCTGTTGTTGGATATGACTGGAATAATGAACCTATAATGTTTGATGTTCCCAGAGCGATTAATTCTTGATTCGGTTTAATTGCATAATCCTTTTTTTCTTCAATAGCCTTTGCAACTGAAATAGCCTCCATAAATGCAATTAATGATAATGTTAGAGCCAAGGGGAAAATTTTTGAAATATTAGAAATCTCTATTTCTGGAAATCTAAAAGATGGAAGTCCTTCTGGGACTAATCCTACAATAGAAACACCTAATTCATCTCCAAAATATTTTATCGAAAAACTTGATGCAATAACTACTATTAAAGCTCCAGGAATTGATGGATTTAATTTTTTAATAAAAACCAGTAAGATAATTCCTGTCATTCCAATCAGTAATGTTATGAAATGTATTTGAGATACTTTTTCAAAAAACTCAAGTATAATTAAGTGAATTTTATTGCTTGATTCAAAAGAAACACCTAATAAATGTTTTAATTGACTCAAACCAATAATAATAGCTGCAGCTGAGGTAAAACCAGAAATAACCGGCTTTGAAAGAAAATTAACTACAAATCCCATTCTTAATAATCCAAGAATAATTTGAATCAATCCCATGAAAAAAGCTAGAAAAATTGCCATTGATAAATATTCATCAATACCGGAGAGGTTAAGTGCTGCTAGACCTGAAGCAACTAATAATGAATCCATTGCAACTGGCCCCATTGATAACTGACGAGAGGTTCCCATCATAGCATAAATGATTTGTGGAACTAAAGCTGCATAGAGTCCAAAAACAGGAGGAAGACCGGCTAGTAATGCATATGCCATTCCTTGAGGCACCAGCATAACTCCGACAGTTAAACCAGCAATTAAATCATTTTGAACTGATTTTTTTGAAAGTTTTGGAAACCATTCGAAAATTGGAAAATACTCTTTCATATAATGCAATTTAACACTTTAATTGCTTGATATTTAATACTAATATTCGCTTTTTGGAATAATCGATCCATGTGGATCCACAAACTCATCACCCAAAATCTCTCTTATTCTGTTAAAAAACTTAGAATTCGTAATATGCTCCATTTCTTCTGCAATCTCATGAACCTCATCCACAGTGAAATTCATTTCCTTAACCAAATAAAGTTCAATTAGTCTGTGTTTAGAAATAATTTCTATGGCTTTTTTACTTCCTTTGGATGTTAATTCTATCGGCTTATATGGCATTGTATCAATAAAACCCATCTTCACTAGTTTATTTAGCATATTTGAAACAGTAGACTTACTTACTTTGAAAAAGTTGCTAAGTGCAGTTACTGTAACCTTGTTATTTTTTTCTTTAAACTTGTATATAGTTTTAAGATAGTTTTCTTTTTCAATTGTTTTTTTCATATATGTTTTGCAGTATAAAACTTTTTAATAGTTTTGCAGTATAAAACTTTTTTTNGTGTTTCGAATTGTATGTTTCTTTTTTGTTTTTATTAAAATATCNTACTCCCAANTTGATAATTTNGACGGAAGAGTANTNTCNAANGGATCTCCCCTTCCAGGGGCTTCTGTCNTAATTAGNGGAACNAAAATAGGAACAATAACTGACCNATATGGAAATTTTACTTTAAANATNTCTAAGATAAAGAATCCCAAAATAATTATTTCATATNTAGGACATAAATCTTTCAGTCAAAAAGTAAATAATACTATCAAAAATATTGGATCAATTGANTTAGAGATNGATGATCAATTNAATGAGGTAGTAATTACTGGAACATTACNNCCTGTTTCAAAACTAAATAGTCCAGTTCCTGTTGAAGTTTATACCAAAGATTTNTGTCCTAAANNAAATCCCACTTCTTCTGTTTTTGAGTCAATGGGTATAATTAACGGCATAAGACCGCAACTAAACTGTAATGTTTGTAATACTGGTGATATACATATTAATGGACAGGAAGGAAGTTATACTATGGTTTTAATTGATGGACTCCCAATTGTTAGTGGGTTATCCACTGTTTATGGATTGTCTGGAATTCCACAATCTTTAGTTGAGCAAGTTGAAATTGTTAAAGGACCAGCTTCAACTCTTTATGGATCTGAGGCTATAGGAGGATTAATTAATCTCATAACTAAAATACCTTCAAATGCCTCAAAATTTTCTTTTGATTCTTATACTTCGGGGTGGGGAGAACTAAATTCAGATATAGGATACAAGTACAATTTAAAAAATAAAATACAGGGAATTTTAGGTGTCAATTATTTTAACTATTCTAATCCTATTGATAATAATAATGATGGATTTACAGATTTAACTCTAGCGGATAGAATCTCGATTTTCAACAAATTAGATTTTAAAGATAAACTAACTGTCGCCACAAGATACATTTATGAAGATAGGTGGGGTGGACAAATGAACTGGTCAAATAAGTACAGGGGTGGAGAGGAAATTTATGGTGAAAGTATTTATACAAGTAGGATTGAAGTTTTTGGAAAATATAATTTTAACAAAAACTTGTTTTTTCAATTTAGTTTTAATGATCATGAACAAAACTCAGTTTACGGAAGCACCTCTTATAATGCAAAACAGTCAATTAGTTTTGGACAATTAATATGGACTAAAAATTTAAAAAATAATTCTTTACTTTTTGGCCTAGCATACAGACTGAATTATTATGATGATAATACCACAGCAACATTTAATAAAGTTACTTTATCTAATGATGCAGAGATAACAAAACTCCCAGGTTTATTTATTCAAGACGAAATAAAAATTAATGATTTAAATACAATTCTTATTGGTTTAAGGTATGATAATAATTCAATTCATGGGAATATATTTACTCCCAGAATAAATTATAAAATTACTGATAAAGAGAAATCATCTATTTTAAGGCTTAGTGTAGGATCAGGTTATAGAATTGCTAGAGTTTTTACTGAGGATCATGCAGCTTTAACTGGCGCAAGAGATGTTGTTTTTTTAAATGATTTGAAACCTGAAAGATCATGGAATGCGAACTTAAATTATGTTAAAAAGATATATGCCAAACAAGGCTATATACTAGATTTTGATACAAGCTTATTTTGGACAAGATTTTCAAATAAAATTGTTCCCAATTATGATACNAATCCTAATCTAATAATTTATGATAATTTAAATGGAAGATCAATTACTAAAGGTGCTTCANTAAATTTTAATTCATTATTCAATAANGGATTAAGAATTAANATNGGTGCTACTTATATTGATTCATNNATAATTGAAAATGGTNAAGAGTTCACCCCATATTTAACAGAAAGTTTTCAAGGAGTTTGGAAAGTTGAAAAGNAGTTNATTGAATCTAANTATAAAATAGATCTAACAGGAAANATANTCGGTAAAATGAGACTTCCTANNTTAGGNTCATTAGATCCAAGAGGTGAGTTTTCTCCAGTTTTTAGTATAATAAATTTACAAATCACAAAGTCTCTTAAAAATTATGAACTTTATAGTGGTGTTAAGAATCTTTTAAATTTTACACCTGCCAAAAATAGTATTGCTCGTTCATTTGATCCTTTTGATAAAAAAGTAATCTTTGATCAAAATGGAAATGCAACTCAAACTATCGAAAACCCATATGCGCTAACTTTTGATCCATCATATGTTTATGCTTCGAATCAAGGCATCAGGTATTTTATTGGAATGAGATTGAATTTAGACTAATTTTTTAATATAAATTATTAATCTCCTTTTTTAAATCCATAAAGTAATTGTCCAAAAAAACCTTCAGACATAGAATGATCTCCTTGATATCCTAGTTTAGTTTCGCCATCTGAATTTGGAACATAATTAGTTTTAAAAATATAGTCCCAAACACTTAAACTAATTGCAAAATTCACTCCTTTTTTAAATTTATTTGGAACCGAATAGGCATGGTGATGAAGATGTAAAATTGGATTATTAAAAATATATTTTAATGGACCATAATTAAATTTTAAGTTGGAATGATTTAGATGACCAATAGTAATTGTGAAAAAGTGAATAACATATGCTTGTTCTGGCTCAAAACCACCAATTAACATAATTGCAAAAACTTTTAACGGCTTATAGAAGATGTTTTCCATCCAATGATATCTAAAATGAGCAGCAAATCCCATTTCCTTAACTGAATGATGAACCTTATGGAATTTCCATAAAAAAGGAATATGATGCATTAAAATATGTGTAAGCCATTGAAAGAAGTCTAGTATAACAAAAAATATGATTAACTGTAAAAAAGGAGAGAATACATCAAGTTTAATAAGAGCAAGTGAGTCAGGTCTGATGATAAAAGATTTAAATAAAATTTTATTAAAAACTTCATAAAATCCTGCTATAATTATAGAAAAAACAAAAAAGTTGAAAAACATGTAGAGTATATCAAGCCAAAACCCTTGTCTAAATATTTTTTGATTTTTTCTCCAAGGAAAAACCAATTCAAGAATCCATACTATCAATGAAATTAGAATTAACCCCCAAAAATAATTTTCACTAATAGGAACACTAAAAACAATCTGTCTAAAAGTCCAATTAGATACTCCTAAAAACGAGTCTATAAATAATTCTACATATTCCATTTAAAATTCAAATGATTACTAATTTTTAATTATTGGAAGAAGATTAGTAACAAAAGTAAACTAATGATTATATATATTTGAATAAATAAATTTAAAATTATGTTTAAAAATAGAAAGAATAGACCTTGTCAATATGGACAGACTTTGGATTTAAATGGAAATTATAATAGATCTCACTCAAAAAATTCACTAAGATTTAAAAGTAAAATTTTAACTTTTGTAGCTCTTCTAATCTGTTCAATAGGAGTTGGACAAAAACTTAATCTAGATACTTCATCCAGTAAATTAAAGTGGACTGGAAAAGAGATCACTACCAAAGAACACTATGGTTCATTAGATTTTAAATCTGGTTTTTTAAATTTAGATAATAAAGGCATGCCTATCTCTGGAATATTTGTTGTAGATATGACAACATTAAAAAATGAAGATGTGCCAGAAGCATATCGTGGAAGGCTTGAAGGACATTTAAAGTCTGATGATTTCTTTTCAACAGATAAATTCCCTGAAGCAACCTTGGAACTAACAAACTCTTCCTCCGTAAACGAAAATGAATATAAAGCTGAAGCATTATTGACAATAAAAGGAATAACTCACCCTCCTGTAACCTTTAATTTGATAAATAATGATAATCAATGGAAAGCTAATTTAATCTTTGATAGATCAAAATATGATGTTCGCTTTCGCTCAGGAACTTTTTTTGAAAATCTGGGAGATAAACTAATTTTAGATGATATCATAATTGAAACCGATCTAATTTTTAATCAATAAATAATTTGAATGCTTGCATTATTTTAAATGCTGAATATTAAATTTCAGCCTTCATAAAAAACTTTTTCCTCAATAGATTTCCACAAAAGTAATGAAGCGACTGTTTTATATGGAGACCAACTATCTATCAAGTAATCTAAAGAATTTTTCTTTAAATCATTGATTTTATAATTAATTTTAACACTATTAATTAGTGCAAGATCTCCCTTTGAAAATATATCTTGGCTTCCTTTAATAAAAATTAAATACATTTCAATCGTCCACTTTCCAATACCTTTAATTTTTATAAGTTCATCTTTAATTTGATTTTCATCTAATTTTTGAAAATCAAAATCAATATCATTGAAGTAATTGTATACATTTTTAATATACTGCGCTTTTTTGAATGAAATTCCTATGGACTGAAGTTTTTTGTCATCCATTTCAATAATCTGTTTATTCGATAAACCTTTTGTTATATTATGAAACCTATTTTTGATGGTAATTGCTGCTTTAAAACTTACTTGTTGTTCTATAATTAAGTTAGCTATTGATTTAGAATCATTAGCCTCTCTTCTATCATTTATTTGAATGTTTTTTGAGAATTTATTTATCAAAAAATGCATCACTTTGTCTTTATTAAGATGATTAAATGCTTCTTGAAAATTTTCCATAAATAATTAGTTATTATTTAATAATATAAAAAAAGGAGATAAACTTTCGAATATCTCCTCTTTTTGTACTCGAGGCGGGACTTGAACCCGCACGACCGCAATGGTCATTGGATTTTAAGTCCAACGTGTCTACCAATTCCACCACTCGAGCAAAACTTACTTAGAGCG
>NZFW01000031.1 GCA_002690805.1 Flavobacteriaceae bacterium | reverse complement strand
AATTTTGTGTTAGCTGACGAAATTAATCGTGCTCCTGCTAAGGTTCAATCTGCCCTACTTGAGGCTATGCAGGAAAAACAGGTTACAATCGGCGATAACTCTTTTAAACTTAAAGAACCATTTTTGGTAATGGCAACACAAAACCCGGTCGAACAAGAGGGTACATATCCACTTCCAGAGGCACAAGTAGATAGGTTCATGTTAAAGACAATAATTGATTACCCAAAAATTGAAGATGAGCAACAAATTGTTCGAGCTAATTTGAAAGGTGCATTTGAAAAAATTAAGCCTGTAGTTTCCACAAAACAAATTTTGAGTGCTCAAGAATCAGTAAGATTAGTTTATATGGATGAAAAGATTGAGAAATACTTACTTAATTTAATTTTTTGTACTCGTTACCCTGAAAATTATAATTTAGAAAAACTTAAACCATTAATAAGCTTTGGGTCATCTCCAAGAGGAAGTATTAATTTGGCAACTGCTGCTAAATGTCATGCATTTATTAAGCATAGAGGATATGTAATTCCTGAGGATATTAGGGCAGTGATTTATGATGTACTTCGCCATAGAATTGGACTTACCTATGAGGCTGAAGCAGAAAATATTATTACAGAAGATATTATCAGCCAGATAGTTAATGAGGTTGAAGTGCCTTAAATAAAAAAATAACTTTTTTATGGATACTAAATCACTAATCAAGAAAGTTCGTAAAATAGAAATTAAAACTCGAAGGTTAAGTAATCATATATTCGGGGGCGAATATCATAGTACATTTAAAGGAAGAGGAATGACTTTTAGTGAGGTTAGGCAATATCAGTTTGGGGATGATGTAAGGGCTATTGACTGGAATGTAACTGCTAGATACAACAGCCCCTTTATTAAAGTTTTCGAAGAAGAAAGGGAGCTTACATTGATGTTATTAGTTGACATTAGTGGATCTGAATTTTTTGGATCTAAATCTCAAACAAAAAGAGAAATTATAACTGAAATTGCAGCAACTCTTGCATTTTCTGCTCTTCAAAATAATGACAAAGTTGGTGTAATAATGTTTTCGGGACAAGTTGAGTTATATATTCCTCCAAATAAAGGAAAATCACATGTATTAAGAATAATTAGAGAGCTTCTTGAGTTTGAACCTTCTGATAAAACAACTAACATAAGTGGTGCACTTGCATTTTTATCAAGTGTTTTAAAAAAGAAAGCTATAGTTTTTATATTATCAGACTTTATTGACACCAATTATGAAAAAACATTGAAAATTGCCTCTAAAAAACATGATTTAACCGGGATTAGAATTTATGATAAACTTGAAACTTATATCCCGAAAATGGGTCTTGTACCTATGATGGATTCTGAAACTCAATTGCTTACATGGGTAGATACTGATTCTAAAAAAACACGAGAAGCATATTCAAGAGATTATGGGAAAAATGCAGAATTTTTCTCTGCACTATTCAGTAAAAATGGAGCTGGCTCATTAAGCTGTGAGGTTTCTCAAAGTTATGTAAAAAAACTATTAGGTTATTTTAAAAATAGAGCCAGGTAATGAAGTTCATAATAAGTACAATCTTTTTTTTAATTTCCGGAAATTTATATTGTCAAAATCTTCCAGAAATCAATTCTGGAGTTTTATCCAACACAGTTAATATTGGTGAGCAGATTAATTATTTTCTAAATGTCGAAGTTGATACAGTTCAAAAAATTGAATTTCCAGAAGACATTCAAATTATTCCAATGGAAGTTTTGGAAGTTTTTCCAACTGATACTCAGAAAGTTAAAAATAAGTATTTACTAACTAAAAAATATGCAATTATTCAATTTGACTCTGGATTTTATCAAATTCCCCCACAAAGAGTTTTATTAAATGGATTTTCTAGACTCTCAAACTCTGTAAAAATTAGAGTCAATGACATTAAAGTAGATACAATAAAACAAAATCTTTTTGAAATTAAACCTTTTAACCCTGTCAATAGAAATTATGATGATTTGATAAATAAACTTTTATTATACTTAGTGATAATAATTTTTATCGTAGGAATTGTTTATGCTTTGGTTGTTTACAGAAGAAAAATTTCAGAAAGAAATAAAATGATTCCTCCCTTTGAAAAAGCAATAAAAGCACTTAAAGAATTAGAAAAAAGAGAACCTATATTTCAAGAAGAATATAAAAAATACTATTCAGAATTAACCGACGTAGTTAGAAGATATCTGGAAGAAGAAGCAAATATTGATGCCTTAGAAAGCACTTCAGATCAGCTATTGTTAAAATTAGAACTTTATAAGGACTCAGGGAAACTAGGTCTTGAAGAATCAACAATTAAAAATTTAAAAACAGTTTTAAATACAGCGGATTTGGTAAAATTTGCTAGAGCAGTACCCGAAAAAGGAGTTGTTAAATTGGATAGAACACTTGTTGAAAAGGTCGTTGTTGAAACAAAAGAAGTTTTACCTGAACCAACTATCGAGGAGTTAAAAGCTAAAAAGATTTATGAGGAGATGTTAATAAAGAAAAAAAGAAAACAATTATTAAAAATATTTCTTATTTCAATCTTTACTTTAATGACTGTATCATTGACATCATTTATTACAATATTTGGATATTACCCTGTAATTGATACTTTATTTGGATATCCAACAAAAAAATTGATCGATAATAATTGGGTTATTTCTCAGTATGGATCCCCTCCAATAAAATTATCAACTCCAAAAATTCTTGAAAGAAAAATAACAAGCTCTGGTTTGTCAACATTATTTGTTTTAGACAGTATTCAATCTAAATATTTTTTTGAACTACTTTTTGAAAAAAAGAAAAAAAATGATTTAAAACCTAATTCACAGGAAGAAACAAGTGTGAGTAGTAAAGAGAAAACGAAAGTAATTCTTGATCAAACAATAAAAAGATATCAAGATCAAGGAGCAGTAAATATTTTGATGGAAACAGAAAATTATGAAACACCAACAGGTCTCCCCACATTAAAAATTTCTGGAACACTTGATTTACCTAAAACTAATAATGAAGAGGCCACAAGGTGTTCCTTTACTACCTTAATTATAGATTATGACAAAGGAAAAGTAAGTATGAGTTTTATTTTTAACAAAGATGATCGTTATGGTAAAGAAATAAATAGAAGAATTATTAATAGTATTGAATTAATAGAAGAACTATAGAATGTTTGAAAATATATATTTTTTAAATCCTAACTTTTTGTGGATGTTTGTATTGTTACCAGCACTAATTTTCTGGGAGTTTTATTCTCATAAAAACAAACAAGCTTACCTACAATTATCAAATTTAAGTGCTTTAAAAAGAAAAACATTAAGGGTAATTTTCCGTCCAATATTATTTATTTTAAGAATAGCGGCTTTATCATTTATTATTACAGCCTTAGCTAGACCCCAAACTTCAGAAACATCCATTAAGAGTAAAACAAATAAAGGAATTGATATTGTTATGGCAATTGACGTATCATCAAGCATGCTCGCTCAAGACCTAAAGCCCAATCGTCTCTCAGCTCTTAAACGAGTAGCATCAGATTTTATAGATGATAGAATATCTGATCGCATAGGTTTAGTTATATATGCTGGTGAAAGCTACACCTTAACTCCAATAACAAGTGATAAGAAAATTATTAAAAATAGTTTATCAGAAATTCAATATCAGGGACTAATTGAAGATGGTACAGCTATTGGAATGGGTTTGGCCACTTCAGTCAATAGATTAAAAGATAGTAAAGCTAAAAGTAAAGTAATTATTCTTCTTACAGATGGAGTCAATAACTCGGGCTTTATAGATCCAAAGATTGCTTCAGAACTCGCAAATGAATTTCAAATAAAAACATATACTATAGGAATAGGCAGCAATGGAACAGCTAAAGCTCCAATTGGAATTTTACCAAATGGAAATTTTCAGTATGGGATGACCAAAGTTGAAATTGACGAACCTCTACTTAAGTCTATAGCAGATGTTACAGGAGGTCAATATTTTAGAGCGACAGATAATGAAAAGTTAGCTCAAATATATTCGGTGATTAACAAATTAGAAAAAACAGAAATAGAAGAATTTAAGTATACTAATTATGATGAGAAATATCGACCTTTTATTTTAGTTGCTATTATTTTAATTGTTTTAGAATTTATTTTACGTAACACATTTTTTAGAAGCTTTGTATAGGACATGTATATTTTAGACGAACCATCATTTACTTATTTATTTATAATTATCCCATTTTTAATAGTCTTGTTTATATGGGTGATGAAATGGAAATTGAACACTCAAAAAAAATTTATTAGTTCAAAGATGATTGAGTCAATAAGTCCTAATCGTTCAAAATTCAAGATTTTTTTAAAATTCCTTTTATTAATTTTTTCTTTGTTTTTTTTGATCATTGGTTTGATGAACCCAAAAATGGGAACTGAACTAGAAACAGTTAAAAGAGAAGGAGTAGATATTGTTTTTGCAATAGATGTTTCTAAAAGTATGTTAGCTGAGGATGTTGCTCCTAATAGAATTGAGAAAGCAAAAAGACTCGTTTCTGCAATAATCAATAATTTGTCAGGAGATAGAATAGGAATAATAGCTTATGCAAATCAAGCTATACCACAATTACCAATAACAACAGATTATAATGCAGGTAAAATGTTTCTACAAAGTTTAAATACTGATATGCTTTCTTCACAAGGAACTGCTTTAAACTCTGCATTGGATCTTTCAGCTTCATATTTTAATGATGAAGATCAAACTAACAGAGTTGTTTTTTTAATTTCAGATGGAGAAGATCACTCAGAAAACGCTGAAACTGCATCTTTTAAAGCTGCAGATATGGGAATTAAAATTTTCAGTTTTGGAATTGGTACAGACTCAGGAAGCCCCATACCGATCAAGAAAAATGGTGTTTTAGAGAGCTATAAAAAAGATGAAAACGAAGAAGTTGTAATAACAAAGAGAAACCCCGGGATATTAAAATTAATTTCTGAAAACACTAATGGACAGTATATTGATGGAAACAACACCAAAAATGTTGTAGAATTTGTAACTGATTTATTAAAAAAATTAGAAAAAAAAGAGTTTGAAGCAAAAAAATTTGTTAGTTATAAAGATCAGTTTCAAATATTTATTTTTATATCATTTATTTTACTGTTAATTGAATTATTTATTTTTGAAAAAGAGACAATTTGGTTAAAGAAATTAAATCTATTTAATGAAAAAAAATCAGAATGAAAATACTTTATATTCTATTAATCTTGACTAGTTTTTCTATGTTTTCTCAAAGTCCTAAAATTAACAATCACCTGTATGATGGAAATGAAAAAGTTAAGAAGGAAGATTTTTTAGGTGCCGAAGTTAATTACAGACTTGCTCTTTCAAAACAGTCTGAATCACCAAAAGCTTTGTTTAATCTTGGAAACACTCAATATCAGACCAAAGCTTTTGACGAAGCAGCTCAGCAATTTTATAGAACTCATAAATTTTCAGAAAATAAAACTGACAAACATGCTGCACTGCATAATATGGGTAATGTATTCATGAAACAAAAAGAATATCAAAAAGCAGTTGAATCTTATAAAAGTGCACTTAGAAATAATCCCTCTGATAATGAAACGAGATATAATTATGCTTTAGCAAAATCTTTGTTGGAAGATGATAATAAAAACCAAAAAAAAGAATAATCAAGATAAAAAAAATAAAGATCAGAAAAAAAATGAGGATAAAAATGAAAAATCTTCTGATCAAGAAAAACAAGATGATGATGGTGATGAAAAAAAGAATAAAGGGGAAGAACCCAATGATGATAAAAATCAAGATGAAAAACCTAATGATACAGATGATAAATCTTCTAAAAAAAAGAATTCAGATACAAGAAAACCGGGTCAATTATCCAAAGATCAAGTTAAAAGCTTGCTTGAAGCCATGAACAATCAAGAAAAGAAAGTACAGGATAAAATCAATGCTAAAAAAGTAAAAGGAATTCCTGTCAAAACAAAAAAAGACTGGTAAATGCGACTAGTAGGTTACATATATATTATTCTTTCAAGTTTCATTTTAAATGCTCAAGTTGATTTTGAACTTAGAGTTAGCAAAAAAAAGCTGGGTATTAATGAGCGATTAAGAGTTGACTTTGTAATGAATCAAAATGGTGATGACTTTAGCCCTCCTTCGTTTGAAAATTTTATTTTAGTTGGAGGTCCTAATCAATCAATAAGTAATTCATATATAAATGGCAAAAGAACTTTTTCAAAAACATTCACATATTTCTTACAAGCAAAAGATAAAGGTGTTTTTGAAATTGGTTCTGCACAAATAAGTTATAAGGGAAAATCATATCAAACATCCCCAGTTAAAATTGAGGTTTTATCAGCTGTAAAAAAGCCATCTGGAGCAACGAGTGTTGAATACTTAGCAGATGAAAACATGCATCTAATAGCTGAAATTTCGAACAAAAATCCTTATTTAAATGAGGCTATAACAGTTATTTATAAACTATATTTCAGAAACCCTATTAAAATATCTGATGCTAGAGAAGTTCAAAGTCCAAAATTTAGAGATTTTTGGAGTAGTTCAATCAAAATCCCCCAATTAAAGGTCAAATCAGGCACATATAATGGTGAAGCTTATAATGAAGTAGTTTGGAAAAAAACTGTTTTGTATCCACAAAAAAAAGGAAAATTAATTATTGAACCATTGGCATTAAGTTTAGTAATTGAAATCCCAACAAAGCGTAGAGATTTTTTTGGTAATACTATTTATAAACAAGTTTCTAGATCTGTTAATGCAGGAAAAAGCATTTTAAATGTGAAGGAATTGCCAATTGAAAATAAACCAGAGAACTTTTCTGGAGCAGTAGGTGAATTTAAATTAGATTTCTTAATCACTNAAAGTTCCCTNAAAGCATTGGAATCATTTCAATCAATAGTTAAAGTNACTGGAAAGGGAAATTTAAAACTTTTTGAACTTCCAAAAATTANNNCTCCTGGAGCNTTAGANATTTTTGAACCTGAGTATAAAGAAGATATTAATACAACTATCTCGGGAATGGAAGGNACTATTCAAAATGACTATACCATAGTTCCCCAAGTTCAAGGAAAATACCCAATTCCAGCAATTGAATTTAGCTATTTCAACCCTAAGAAAAAATCATATCAAACACTTAATTCAATTGAACATATTGTTGATGTGTATGGTGGTGGTAATAAATCAAATTCCACAATTAATCAAAGTAATCTTAAAAATATTTCAGGATTAAGAACTAAAAATAACAACAGTTTTCACTTCATTAAATTATCATCTTCTTTCTTTCCTATTGATGAAATTGAGTTCTGGAAAAAATCAATTTTTTGGATAATTTTATTTTTCCCATTAATTATTTTACCAATTATAATTATAATTAAAAAACTTCTATCTTCTAGAACCATTGATTATGAGTATTTAAAGTCAAAAAGAAGGAGTAAGCTTGCTTTAAAGTTTCTTGGCAATGCGAAAAAACATATTGACAACAAATCAAAGTTTTATGACTCTTTAGAAAAAGCTTTTCATAATTATTTAAAGGCAAAACTTCAAATTGAGACTGTTGATATAGAAAAGGATAAAATAATCAAATCATTAATTAAGTCAGGGGCAAATAATTCTACAATTAATGAATTTATGGAAATACTAAATAATTGTGATATGGCTAGATACTCGCCAATAACAAATGTTAAGATGAAACAAGATTATAAGTTAGCAATTGACATTATTGAAAAAATTGATTATGAAATTAAAAATTAAAAACTTCTTCTTTTTATTTATCCTTTTATATAAAATTGGGCTTTCACAAACCTCAGAATTATTATTCCAAAAAGGGAATGAGTTTTATAATAACGGCAAGTATGAATTGGCTATTAATGAGTATAATAAAATAATCGATAATAATATTCATAGTAGTGAATTGTATTTTAATCTTGGCAATTCATTCTATAAGCTCAATAAAGTCGCAGAATCTAATTACTACTATGAAAAAGCACTTTTGTTATCACCAAATAATAAAGAAATTTTAGATAATTTATCATTTGCAAAAAATATGACACTTGATATAATTGAAGACCTTCCCCAAACGCAGATTCAACAACGGTATAATCTTGTAATTTCATATTTTTCAACTAAAACTTGGGCTTTAATTTCATTAGGGCTTGTACTAGCTTTTTTTATAACAGCATTATTTTATCTTTTTTCCTACGATACCGGATATAAAAGGGTTTCTTTTTCATTATCTATATTTTTTCTATTTATATCGGTCTTAACTTCTTCAGTAGTTTGGAATGAATTAACAATATTAAAAGAAATAAAAAAAGGAATTATTTTTTCAAAAGAATTATCTGTCTATTCTGAGCCTAATAAAAGAAATGAAGAAATTTTTCTTTTACATGAAGGGACTAAAGTAGAAATTTTAGATTCTCTTAATGGTTGGGAAAAAATAAGACTTGCTAATGGCTCTGAAGGATGGGTGGTTGAGAAAAAAATCAAACCTTTATAAGATCTTCCATTCTTCCTTAACATCTGAGCTATTAAACATTTGAAATAACAGTTCTCCAATTTCAGATAAAGGCTTATACATAAATGAAGTTTCTGTCTGACCAGATCTTAGTTGATTGCTAATTTCATCTAAAAAAAATACTTTATTTAAAATTAAAATTATACATGAAACAATAATAACCCATTTTAAAAGTCCAAAAGTCAAACCAAAAATTCGATTTAAATAACCTAATATAGTTATATTTAAAGTCTTTGTTATAATAATTGCTATTCTAGAGATTAAATAAATACTTGTGAAAAAAATTAATAAGCATGAAATTACATAGGAAATAGTATTAGATAGTCCAAAAAGTAAATGAATTAAATTTGAAAGATTTTCAGAAAAATAATAAACACTAGTCAAACTAATAAATAGTCCTAAAAAGCTAGCAACTTCTCTAATTAAACCTCTTTTGAAGCCTAGTATTGATCCGTATATAAACAGCCCCGAAATTGTTAAGTCAACCCAATTAATATTCATTTCTATAATTTCTCTCAATTTAAGCATTCATAAAAAAAGAAACTAAATTTGATATATTTAAATAATATGTCTTGCAAATACAGTAAATATAATTGTTAGAATCTGTACTTTTATACAATGATTAAAGAAATAAAAAAGCATTTAAAAAAAGTAAATGATTTTCATACAGAAAATTTATCAGAGTTGGAATCATTTAGAATCGAATACTCAGGAAAAAAAGGAATACTTAACGATTTTTTTGTATCCTTTAGAGATATTCCTAATGAAAACAAAAAAGAGTATGGTAAAGAATTAAATATTTTAAAGGAATTAGTTAGTAATAAAATTCAGTCAATAAAAAATTCAATTAGTTTAACTAGTGAGATGGGAAAAAATGGAGATTTATTTAGGCCAGGATTTGAATTTGATACTGGATCAAGACATCCATTATCTATAGTTAAAAACAGGATAATATCAATTTTCTCACAAATAGGTTTTAAATTATCTGAGGGACCAGAAATAGAGGATGATTGGCACAATTTCACTGCTTTGAACCTACCCGAGCATCACCCTGCAAGAGATATGCAGGATACCTTTTTTATTCAAACTAATCCAGACAAATTACTAAGAACTCACACTTCATCTGTTCAGGTAAGGTATATGGAAAATAACAAACCCCCAATACGAATACTTTCTCCTGGACGCGTTTTTAGAAATGAAGCTATTTCCTCAAGATCACATTGTATATTTCATCAGGTTGAAGGTTTGTATATAAACAGGGAAGTTTCATTTGCTGATTTGAAACAAACTCTACAATTTTTCACTAAAGCACTTTTTGGAAAATCAATAATTCGTTTACGTCCTTCATATTTTCCTTTCACAGAACCTAGCGCAGAAGTTGATATTTATTGGGGATTAGAAACCGAAACCGATCGAAGAATTACAAAAGGTACTGGTTGGCTTGAAATCATGGGATGTGGAATGGTCGATCCAAATGTCTTAATAAATTGTAATATTGATCCGGAAAAATATTCAGGATATGCTTTTGGAATGGGAATTGAAAGAATTACTATGCTTTTATACCAAATCGGTGATATTAGAATGTTTTTTGAAAATGATCTTAGATTCTTAAAACAATTTAAATCATCAATTTAGTTTATACTTTTAAATCTATTATTTGATATGTTAAAATTAAAATTCTTGATAAGATTAACTTATAATTAGTAATAATAATCCAATTCCATAAAAGATAAAGATACTCATAAACTTTTTTCGATCATCAAATTGCTTATTATGAATTGTCCAGCCCAAAAAAATAAATAAAACAGGTAAAAAGCCAAAAAAAATATTTTTAAATAAACTCAGATTTAAGAAGTTGTTGGTTATGAAAAACATGATGCTGATTGCAAATTGGAAAAATGAAATAACTAATCCAAAGGTATTATATCTTAGATTACTAACGCTAAATTTTTTTTTTTTGAAACCTATTAAAGACGAGATTAAAATCATTCCTAAAATAACTTGGACAAAGACTTTAAAAAAATAAAATATCTCCTCTATAATTGAATGCATTTTTAAAATCTTAACTTTTATTAAAGATCAAATTTAATTCCCTGCGCTAATGGAAGTTCTGATGAATAATTAATTGTGTTAGTTTGCCTTCTCATATATATTTTCCATGCATCCGAGCCGCTTTCTCTACCACCACCAGTATCTTTCTCTCCTCCAAATGCGCCGCCAATCTCTGCTCCGGAAGTACCTATATTTACATTTGCAATTCCACAATCACTCCCCCAATGTGAAAGAAAAGTCTCTGCTTCTTGTAAATTTTGAGTCATAATTGCCGAGGATAAACCTTGACTTACATTATTTTGAATATCAATAGCATTCTCAACATCTCCTGAGTATTTAATTACATATAGGAGTGGGGCAAATGTCTCAGTTTGAACTATTGATGCATCTGCATCTATTTCGGCTATGGATGGAGAGACGTAGCATCCACTTTCATAACCTTTCCCAGATAAAGATTTCCCCTTTATTATCCAGTTAGCCCCTTCCTTATCAGCTTTGTTAATCGCACTCAAATATTGATTTACGGACTCTTTATCAATTAAGGGTCCAATATGATTTTCAGTATTTAAAGGATTCCCTATTTTAAGTTGTTTGTAGGCTTTTTTAAGAGAGGCCAACACATCAGAATACACATCTTCATGGATGATTAATCTTCGAGTAGATGTACACCTTTGTCCACATGTACCAACAGCCCCAAAAACAGCACCAATAATTGTCATTTTAATATTAGCATCTGGTGTAATTATAATTGCGTTATTTCCCCCAAGCTCAAGAAGAGTTTTTCCTAAGCGTTTTCCCACAGCTTCACTAACCTTTCTTCCCATATTAGTTGAACCAGTAGCAGATATTAAAGGAATTCTTTTATCTTCTGACATCCATTTTCCAACACTGGCATCTCCATTAATTAAACAAGAAATTCCTTCTGGCATTTTATTTTTTTTTAAGACTTTTTCAATAATATTTTGACATGCAATGCTGCACAAAGGAGTTTTTTCACTTGGTTTCCAAATACAAACATCACCACAGACCAATGCTAAAGCAATATTCCAACTCCAAACAGCAACAGGAAAATTAAAAGCTGAAATGATACCAACTATTCCAATGGGATGGTATTGTTCATACATTCTGTGGAGAGGTCTTTCTGAATGCATAGTCAATCCATGTAATTGTCGGGATAAGCCAACAGCAAACTCACAGATATCAATCATTTCTTGAACTTCTCCAAGCCCTTCTTGGTAAGATTTACCCATTTCATAAGAGACTAACTTCCCTAAGTTCTCTTTTTGATTTCTTAAAGCGTCACCAAATTGTCGTACTAATTCACCACGTTTGGGAGCTGGAATTTTTCTGAATATTTGAAATGCATTTTCTGCAGATTCAATTGTCATCTCATAATCGTCAATACTCGTTGATGCTACCTCAAAAAGACTATCTCCATTAACAGGTGAGTTTGTTTTTATCAAACTACCTGAACCCATCCACTTTTCACCAGTACTACATCCTAATTGTTTACCCTTAATACCTAGCGAGGACAAAACTTTTATAATTTCTTTATTCATTATCATTAATTATATTAATTAGTTTAAAGGTAGCATTAATTAAAAAAACTTCATATTAAAAAAAAATTATTACGTTTGGGATAATAACTTAAAATTATATTACAATGCGATTCAATCTTGCCATTATTTCATTTTTAATTCTTTCATGTAAATCTCCCGAAAAAATAGATAAAAATACTAATAATATATTTTCAATTGTTATTCATGGTGGAGCTGGAACAATCCTAAAGAAAAATATGACTAAAGAAATGGAAGCTAACTACAGAAAAAAACTTGAGGAGTCAATAAAGGTTGGATATCAGATATTGGAAAATGGTGGTTCAAGTCAAGAGGCCGTTGAAAAAACAATCCATATTATGGAAAACTCACCTCTTTTTAATGCAGGAAAAGGAGCTGTTTTGAATTTTGATGGGAGAGTAGAACTTGATGCTTCATTTATGAATGGATTAACACTTGATGCTGGTGCAATTTCGGGCGCATCTAAAATTAAGAACCCAATATCTGCTGCCATAGCTGTAATGAAAAACTCTCCTCATGTGATGTTGTCTGGTTCTGGTGCTGATGAATTTGCTCGAATTCAAAAATTAGAATTAAAACCAAATAGTTATTTTTTGACTGAGAGAAGAGTGAAAGCCTTAGAAAAAGTAAAATTAAACTCTGCCTCTGTAATGGTTAAAGAAAATGAATATTTTTTAGCTCAAAAATATGGAACTGTTGGTTGTGTTGCACTTGACAAGGATGGTAATATTTCTTCAGGAACTTCAACTGGAGGAATGACAAATAAAAAATGGAATCGAATTGGAGATGCTCCAATTATTGGTGCAGGAACATATGCAAACAATAAGACCTGTGGAGTTTCAGCTACAGGTTGGGGTGAATTTTTCATACGGGCTGTTGTTGCATATGATATATCAGCTTTAATGGAATATCGAGGTCTTTCTGTTGAAGAGGCGTCAAAAGTTGTTATTCATGAAAAAATGGGGAAATTAGGAGGGAATGGAGGAGTTATAGCGTTAGATAATAAAGGAAATGTTGCTATGGTAATGAATACCGATGGAATGTATAGAGCTCACATGGATTCAAAAGGTAATAAAACTATAAAAATATATAGTGACGAATAAAGTATTATAATTGAGAATTATAATACTTTTTATTACCTGTAACTTCTTTTCCTAACCAATTTGGCTTTATAATCTTTTCTTTTTTTGAGTATAGTTCAACCTCGGCAACTATCAACCCTTTATTATGTTCTTGAAAAACATCAACTTCAAAAATAAGATTGTTTTTATTTATAATGTATCTAACTTTCCGAATAATACTAGGTATACAAAGTTTCATTAACTCATTTGCATCTTTGATTGAAATTTCTTTTTCAATTTCAACTCTACTTGTTCCACCATCAAAGCTTTTACCCTTGAAAGTTAAAACTCCTTTATTATCAATAATTCTTACTCGAACTATTCTGTTTGGATCTTTTGATAAATAGCCTTGCTCAATTAATTTTTTACTTGAACTTTCTTTAATAAAATCAAGATTTTTAACTAAAAACTTTCTTTCAATCTCAATAGGCATAGTTTAAATTTCAGAGATTCTTAAAGTATTTACCATTCCTTTAGATTTTAATGGCATTGAAGTTAGATTAATTAAAAAATCTCCTTTGGAAACAAGATTATATTTTTTTGCAATTCTATTAATTTGCTCAACGGTTTTATCAGTACTTTCATATGCATCATAAAAAAAAGATTTAACTCCCCAAAGTAGATTAAGCTGAGACAAGATTCTTTTATTAGATGTAAAAACCAAAATATTAGATATGGGTCTCCAAGCTGAAATTTGAAAAGCAGTATAGCCACTGTTTGTCAAAGTACAAATTGCTTTAGCTCCAATTTCATTAGCCATGATTGATGCATGATAACATATTGATTTTGTTATATATCTTTTTGTCTTAATTTTTGGAGGTAGATTTGGGACCTTAATAAGGTCTGATCCTTCAACACTAACTAGAATCGAGGACATCGTCTTAATTACTTCAACGGGGAACTTTCCAACTGAGGTTTCTGCTGATAACATTACAGCATCTGCACCATCCATAACCGAATTTGCTACATCATTAACCTCTGCTCTAGTAGCAGTTCTAGTCTCAATCATTGTTTCCATCATTTGAGTGGCAATAATAATTGGAATTCTTGCTTCCTTCGCCTTCAGGACAAGTTTTTTCTGAATTAAGGGCACTTCAGCTGCAGGAAGTTCAACGCCTAAATCTCCTCTAGCAACCATTAAACCATCACTATTATTGATTATTTCAGAAAGATTAGCTAAAGCTTCAGGCTTTTCAATTTTTGAAATAATAGGAATTTTATGAATAGAATATTTTTCGATTAACTCTCTTAATTCAATTAGATCTTCTTTTTTTCTTACAAAGGATAAGGCTATCCAGTCAACCTCTTGTTTAATTGCAAAAATCGCATCTTCAATATCTTTTTTTGTTAAAGCAGGTAGTGAAATTTTTGTATTAGGAAGGTTAACTCCTTTATTAGAATTAAATGACCCTCCTTGAATAACCTTAGCAGTTACATTTTCTTTTTTATCTGATTTAACTACTTCAAAAATTAACTTACCGTCATCTAATAAAATAGTTTCTCCTATTTTAACATCAGATGCAAATTTTTTATATGTCATGTAGGCTTTTTTTGAATCTCCAATAAATGGCTTGGAACTAGAAAAAGTAACTAAACTTCCTTCTTTTACCTGAGCGTTTTCTTTGATTTCTCCAATCCTAAGCTTTGGGCCTTGAAGGTCTGCCAGAATTGAAACATGAATATTAAGCTTAGCACTTAATTTTCTGATTAAAGAGATTCTTTTAGAGGCATCCTTATAGTTGGCATGTGAAAAATTAATTCTAAACACATCAACACCCTCTAAAATCAACTTTTCCATTACTTCGGGTGAATTTGAAGATGGGCCAAGAGTAGCAATAATTTTAGTTCTTTTGGAATTTGACATTAATCAAATATTAAATTAAATTTTGATTTTATTTCTTCGTCATCAACAATATAAGTTAAAACTACCTGAGGTAATTTGTTTAAAACTTTAGCTGTATGATTTATATCTAACCCGTGTTTAATCTTAATTAAATAATCAACATCAGGTAAAGATTTAATCAAAGATACTTTTTTTGCTTCTGAAATATTAAATAATGAGTTTGAATTAGTTTTATTTTTTGACTCAATAATTTGTTTGTTTGAAATTAAACTACAGTGAATACCGTTTTTTACATTTTCCCAATTAAAAATTTCAAAAGAAGAATTGTTATAATTTAAATTTTCTTTAATTCTGGTGAAATTTGCTTTTAAGTGTTTGTTAAGTGCGAAAGCCAATGAAAAATCATCTAAAGCAGTGTGAAGGGCAAATAATGAATATTCTTCTTTAATTTCATCAACAAGAAAATATTTTTTTTTCATTTTGAACTAATAAATTTTATTTTCAGGACTTTGTATGCTTTTTTTGAAACTTTTTCCTCTGCTTTTTTCTTTGATACCTCTGCGGCTTTTGCAATTAATTTATTGTTTAAAAAGACAGAAGATAAAAAATTAATTTTGGCAGTAAGTCCATTATCAGTTGTTGTTTTAAAATTAAGTTTATGCTTATTTTTTTGTGACCATTCAATTAAAGCACCCTTATAGCTTAAAATTGATGAGTTAATAGTTTCAAAGTTGATAAAATAATTAATTATTTTATTTAAAATAAATTTTTTACAGGTGTCAAAGCCACTATCTAAATATACAGCTCCAATCAAAGATTCAAGGATATTACCATGGATATTATCATTTGAATTTTTAACTAAATGATTGCTATCAATTAATTCAATTAATTTGAGAGAAAACCCAATTTTATTTAAACTTTCTCGGTTAACAATTTTTGATCTAAGCTTTGTTAAATCTCCCTCATCAAAGTCAGGATAACTTGAATATAGGTAATCAGAAATAACAACACTTAAAATTGAATCTCCAAGAAATTCAAGTCTTTCATAATTAATGTAAAGACCGTTTTTATCTTGAATTTTCTTAGATTTATGGGTGAAAGCAGTTTTATAAATTAAAGTATTGTTTGGTCTAAACCCTAAGATTTCTTTTAGTTTGCTAGAAAAAATATGATCAGGGGATTTATTTAAACCAAAAAGCTTCCCCAATTTAATCACTTAAATCACTAATTATAAATTAATTTTTTTGAATAGTAAACAAGCATTGTGCCCGCCAAAACCAAATGTGTTTGACATAGCAAAATTTACTTCGCGTTTTTGTGATTTACCAAATGTGAAATTTAATTTTGAATCGATGTTTTCATCATTTTCAAAATGATTAATTGTTGGAGGGATCACACCTTCTTTAATTGACATTAGACAGGCAATTGCTTCTATTGCACCAGCTGCCCCTAAAAGATGGCCTGTCATTGATTTTGTTGAATTAATATTTAAATTATAAGCATGATTTCCAAAAACTTCCTTAACAGCTTTTACCTCAGCAATATCTCCCAAAGGTGTTGATGTTCCATGAACATTTATTAAATCAATATCTTCAATTTGTATATTCGAATCTTTTAAACAGTTTTTCATTACTTTCACAGCACCTTGACCTTCGGGGTGTGGAGCAGTAATGTGATAAGCGTCTGCAGACAGACCTGCACCTGACAATTCTGCATAAATTTTTGCTTTCCGTGAAACTGCATGATCATATTCTTCCAAAATTAGAGAGCCAGCTCCCTCACCAAGAACAAATCCATCTCTATTTTTATCAAAAGGTCTTGAGGCAGTTGAGGGATCTTGATTTCTTTTTGAAAGTGCATGTAATGAATTAAATCCGCCTATGCCAGCAATAGTAACCCCAGCTTCTGATCCTCCAGCAACCATAACATCTGCGTACCCTAACCTAATGTAGTTAAGAGCATCAATTATTGCATTTGAAGCAGATGCACATGCTGAAACTGTAGCAAAATTTGGACCCGTAAAACCATATTTTATTGAAATCATTCCTGATGCTATATCAGGAATAAATTTTGGAATAAAAAATGGATTAAAACGAGGTGTTCCATCACCTTTTTGAAATTCAATAACTTCATTTTGAAATGTTTCAAGCCCTCCAATTCCTGACCCCCATATAACACCGACTTGATCAGTATTAATATTTTCAAGGTCAAGTCCAGAATCAATGATAGCTTCATCAGTTGAGACTAAAGCATATTGAGTAAACCTATCATATTTTCTAATATCTTTTCTATCAAAAAAATCAATAGGATTAAAATTTTTTAATTCACATGCAAACTGAGTTTTGAACTTGGAGGCATCAAAATATGTTATTGGAGCGGCTCCACTTTTACCGTTAATTAAACCTTTCCAATAATCATTTAGTGTGTTACCAATAGGAGTTAGTGCACCTAATCCAGTAACCACTACACGTCTTGGTTTCATTTAGTTTACTTTAAACCTGTTCAATAAATTGAATTGCTTGGCCTACTGTAGCAATTTTTTCCGCTTGATCATCAGGAATTTGAATATCAAATTCTTTCTCAAATTCCATTATAAGTTCAACAGTATCTAGGGAGTCAGCCCCTAAATCATTTGTGAAGTTGGCTTCAGCTACAACTTCATTTTCATCAACACCTAATTTGTCAACGATTATTGCTTTAACTCTAGAAGAAATGTCAGACATAATTTATTATTTTAAATTTGTACTAGCAAAAATAAAAAACTTTAATCGAATACTTAGTTTTCATTAAAAAAATATAATTTTTGATTAAATGTATTTTTGCTGTTATTTTCTTTAGTACAAACTAAAGTTATATAAGATACTTTAAATATGAATTTACTTACAAAAAAACTTATACTTTTTGCTTCTGGAAATGGTTCAAACGTTGAGAATATTATTAAATACTTTAAAAACAATCCTTCAATAAAAATTGTTCTTATTGCTGGAAATAATAAAAAAGCATTTGTGTTTGAAAGAGCTAAGTCACATAATATTCAGACGTTAATTGTTGATAAATTATTTTTTAAAAAAGAATTTATCAACAATATCGAAAAATACAATGCTGATTTAATAATTTTAGCAGGATTTTTATGGAAAGTTCCAGAATATCTTATTAAAAAATTCCCTAATAAAATTATTAATATTCATCCAGCATTGTTGCCAAAATATGGAGGTAAAGGCATGTATGGAAATAATGTTCACAATGCTGTATTAAAAAATAAAGAAAAAACAACAGGTATAACTATTCACCTAGTCAATAGAGAATATGATAAAGGTGAAATTATTTTTCAAGCTGAGACTAAAGTTGATTCTTTTGATGATGTGCAAAGTCTTGTTAAAAAAGTTCAAGTATTAGAAAAAAAATACTTTCCTAGGGTTATAGAGGAATATTTATTAAAAAATTAATGAAAAATATACAAATTTATACAGATGGCTCGTCAAGGGGGAACCCTGGACCAGGGGGCTATGGCGTAATTTTAGAGACACAGGGTTATTCTAAAGAAATATCTGCAGGATTTAAAAAAACAACCAATAATAGAATGGAGTTAATGGCAGTGATAATTGGTTTAGAATCACTAAAAGTAAAGCCATCAAATGTTATGATATATTCTGATTCAAAATATGTTATTGATGCAGTTGAAAAAAAGTGGGTTTTAAAATGGGAAAAAACCAATTTTAAGAATAAAAAAAATCCTGATTTATGGGAAAGATTTCTTAAAATATTCAGATGTCATAATGTTATTTTTAGTTGGATAAAGGGACATAATAACCACCGACAAAATGAAAGATGTGATTTTTTGGCAGTTAAAGCCGCTTTAGGAAAAGAGTTGATTGAAGATGAGTTTTATGAAAATTTATAAAATCACGCTTAAAGTTAGTTTGGACTGAAGTAAGTTTTCTATTTTTGTAATATGATCAACAAATTATTAGTTGTAGGAACAATGGCTTATGATGCTATTGAGACTCCATATGGGAAAGTTGAACATATTTTAGGAGGTGCAGCTACATACATAGCTTTTGCTGCTTCAAACTTCAAGTCCAAAATAGGTATTATTTCAGTTATTGGAGAAGATTTTAAATCTGAGGATTTAAACTTATTAATTAATAGGTCCGTAGATATTTCTGGTGTGGAAATAATAAAAGGAGGTAAAACATTTTTTTGGAGTGGTAAATATCACAGTAACATAAATTTTAGAGACACAATTGAAACTCAACTTAATGTTTTAGAAAATTTTGAACCAAAAGTTCCCAAATTTTGGACCAATCCAAAAATACTTCTTTTAGGTAATCTTCATCCTGCAGTTCAATTATCTGCATTGAATCAAATGGCTAACAAACCTGAATTGATTATTCTTGACTCAATGAACTTTTGGATGGATAATTTTCGCTCGATTTTAGATAAAGTTATTAGTAAAATAGATGTTTTGTGTATAAATGATGAGGAAGCACTTCAATTATCTAATGAAAATTCAATTTATAATGCATCACAATCAATTCAAAATATGGGACCGAAATATGTTATAATTAAAAGAGGAGAAAACGGAGCCATGATATTTTATAAAGATAAGATGTTCTTAGCTCCAGCATATCCATTGAAAGATGTCAAAGATCCTACAGGGGCTGGAGACAGTTTTGTCGGTGGATTTTCAGGGTATCTTTCTCAACAATCAAATATTTCTTTTGAATCTATGAAAGTTGCATTAGTTTATGCATCTGCAATGGCCTCCTTTACTGTTCAAGAATTTGGCACACATAATTTACAAAAAGTTGACAAATTTGTTTTACAAAATCGTATTGATGGAATTCAAAATTTAACAAAATTAAAACCTGAACTAATAAATACATCTGAATTATGAGTGATGCTCTTAAACATGAATGTGGAATTGCTTTAATTCAATTAAAAAAGCCTTTAAGCTACTTCAAAGATAAATATGGAACTGCTTTATATGGGATAAATAAAATGTATCTTATGATGGAGAAACAGCATAATAGAGGACAAGATGGTGCTGGATTTGCAAGTATCAAATTAGACCTTCCGCCAGGGCAAAGATATATAAGCCGCATTAGATCAAATCAAAATGAACCTATTCAGGATGTTTTTAATAGAATTAATAAGCGAATTAATTTTGAGTTAGAGTCAAAACCTGAGCTTTTGAGTCATCCACAAAAGTTAAAATCAAAGGTTCCATATGTTGGTGAAATTATGCTTGGGCATGTTAGGTACGGGACTTTTGGTAAAAACACTATTGAAAGTGTTCAACCACTGTTAAGACAAAATAATTGGAAGCATAGAAACCTAATTATAGCAGGGAATTTTAATATGACTAATGTTTCTGAATTATTTAATAACCTTGTTGATCTTGGTCAACATCCAAAGGATAGGTCGGATACTATAACCATGATGGAAAATATAGGACATTTTTTAGATGCTGCCGTTGCTAAAATATATAAAAAGTTAAAAAAAGAAGGCTATACTAAGGCAGAGGCTACTCCACTAATAGCATCTAGATTAGACATGTCAAAAATATTATCAAAAGCGTCAAAAAATTGGGATGGAGGTTATGCGATAGCCGGAATGTTGGGGCATGGGGATACATTTGTTCTTAGGGATCCAGCAGGTATAAGGCCAGCATATTTTTATGAGGACGATGAAATAGTTACGGTAGCATCCGAAAGGCCTGTTATTCAAACTGTATTTAATGTTCCTTATTCTAGAGTTCAAGAACTTGATCCAGGGCATGCAATAATAACAAAAAAAGGTGAAAATTCTAAAATTATAAGAATATTAGATGATCTACCAAAAAAATCATGTTCATTTGAAAGAATATATTTTTCTCGAGGTAGTGATGCTGAAATCTATAAAGAACGAAAATCACTTGGCAGAAGAATTTTTCCAGAAGTACTTAAGAATATAGATTTTGATATGAAAAACACTGTTTTTTCATTTATACCAAATACAGCTGAAACATCATTTTATGGAATGATAGATGCTTCTCAAGAATATTTAAAAAATCAGTTGATTAATGCTATTTCAAAAACACCACCTAATTTAAATTCAGATTCTCTTAAATCCCTGGTATCTCTTAAGCCTAGAATTGAAAAAATTGCTATTAAAGATGCTAAATTAAGAACATTCATAACTGAGGATTCAAGTCGAGATGATCTTGTTGCCCATGTTTACGATATAACATATGGAGTAATAAAACCCTCAGACAATCTTGTAATTATAGATGATAGCATTGTAAGAGGAACAACTTTAAAAAAGAGTATCTTAAGAATGTTAGATCGCCTTGGTCCAAAAAAAATAATTATTGTTTCTAGTGCTCCTCAAATTCGTTATCCAGATTGTTATGGTATTGATATGGCCAAGTTAGGTGATTTTATTGCTTTTAATGCAGCAATTGCTCTTCATGAAGATAAAGGATCAAAAGAAATTACCCTTAAGTCTATTTATCAAAAATGTATTAAAGCAGTTAATAATAATTCTCAAGAAAGTAAGAACTTTGTTAAAGAACTATACAGACCTTTTAGTGCAGATCAAATTTCTAATAAAATAGCTGAATTATTATCTTTTGATGGACTTAACTCAGAGCTCAAAATCATATACCAAACAATTGAAAATCTTCACTTATCATGCCCCTCACATCTGGGTGATTGGTATTTTTCCGGAAATTATCCAACCCCTGGAGGGAATAGAGTGGTAAATAAAGCCTTTATTAATTTCTATGAGGGAAAATCAGGAAGGGCTTATTAAAAATATAATTTATATTTTTTAAGATTTCAATTCATATAATTTAGAAATATTTTCCCAATTTATAATACTAAAAAAAGCATTGATATAATCTGGTCTTCTGTTTTGATAATTTAGATAATATGCATGTTCCCATACATCAATACCCATAATTGGATAACCTTCGCATCCGACTCCTGGCATTAAAGGATTGTCTTGATTTGCAGAAGAACAAACTTCTAATTTTCCTCCAGCATGAACACATAACCATGCCCATCCAGAACCAAATCTTGTAGCTGCTGCATTTGAAAATGAATTTTTAAAAGATTCATATGAGTCAAAAGATGAATTAATAGCATCTAAAAGTTTACCAGATGGAAGCCCTCCTCCATTTGGGCTCATACTTTCCCAAAAAAGACAGTGATTAAAGTATCCTCCTCCATTATTTCTTAAAGCCGAATTACTCATGTCAAGGTTTTTTAGAATTTCTTCGATAGATTGATTTTCAATATTACTCCCTGCAATACATGCATTTAATTTTGTGGTATAACCACTGTGATGTTTTCCATGATGAATTCCCATTGTTTTCGAATCAATATGGGGTTCTAATGCATCGTTTGAATAAGGTAAAGGTGGAAGTGTAAAAGCCATGATAATAATTTTTATGTTTATACAAATTTATAATTTCTTTTCCGTATTTACATTTTTTGAGATAAAGAAACTCTTAAATTTATATGTTATTTAATCATAATGGTAAAACCCTCTTTTAATTTAATTAATGCTTCTGCTGGATCAGGTAAAACATACACTTTAGTTTTTAGTTATTTAAAGGAGTTGTTATCAAATTCAAATGATGATCATTATAGATCTTTATTGGCTCTTACTTTTACTAATAAGGCAGTTAATGAAATGAAAACTAGAATAGTTGAAACTCTTTCCAGTTTTGTTAAAGTGGATCATTCTGAAATGAGAGAGGAAATTGCAAAAAAACTTAATATTGATGAATTACAAATAAGAAAAAAATCTGAAAGAGTTCTAAAGAATATCTTATATAATTATGCTGGTTTTGATATTCTTACACTTGACACTTTTACTCATCGAATTATTAGAACATTTGCATTAGAGCTTAAATTACCAAAATCATTTGAAGTGATAGTTGAACAAGATGAAATTCTTAAAGAAATAATACAGATAATAATTGACCAAGTTGGTATAAAAAAAGAAATAACAAAGTCATTAGTAGATTTCGTTCATTATAAAGTTGAGGTTAATAATAAAGAGTCAATAAATGATGGTTTGATTCAGGTTGCAAGACTTATTTTGAAAGAAAATGACAGATATTTTCTTAAAAAACTAAGAAATAAGTCATTTCGAGACTATAGAGATACACAAAACATATTAAATAAAATAAAAGATAAAGAAGCTGAAAATGCAAAGAACATATCTATAAAAATTTTAGATAAAATCAAGTCAAAAGGGTTAGATGAATCAATTTTTTCTAGAGGGACAGTAATTAAACATTTTTCTTTTATAATTGATAAAAAATTTCAAGGAATTTATTCAAATAATTTAGAACAAAACCTCTTGCACGGTACTAATGTTATAAAAAAAACAAATAATTCCAGAGAGTTAATAGAGGTTGCTCAAAGTATGATTTCAGAAATATATGAACATTATATAAAAGCTAAAGAATCTATCTTAAAACACAACTTAATATTAGAAATCAATAAACAATGGATACCCCTTTCTCTTATGTCTGAGATGGAAAAAACACTTAACAAATACCAAATTGAGAATAAGAAAATGTTAATNGGACAGTTTAATGAAAAAATATCTGAGGTNGTTCAAGAACATGAAGCTCCATATATTTATGAGAAAATTGGAGAAAAATATAAACANTTTTTTATTGATGAATTTCAAGATACTTCCAAACTTCAATGGTCAAATTTAAAACCGTTACTNAAACATGCTTTAGAAAGTGAGGATATAAANGGAAATTCTGGCTCAATTTTTTTAGTGGGAGATCCAAAACAGGCNATTTATAGGTGGAGAGGAGGAGATGTAGGTATGTTTNNGGATCTTTNAAATAAAAAAAAGTTTAATCAAACAGAGATAAAAACTGATGAATTGTCAAAAAACTATCGAAGTTTAGATAATATAGTTGAGTTTAATAATCGATTTATCAAAAATGCATTAAAGTCAATAACTGATTTGAATCATCGTTCTTTTTATGAAGAATCTTATAATCAAAAAAAGAATAATTCTCCAGGAGGAAAAGTAGAAATTCATTTTACTGAAGATAAAAAGGACTCAGTTCATCTACAAAAAAGTATAAACGCAATATTAGAAGCAAAAAAACAGGGTTTTTCATGGGGTTCTATTGCTATTTTAGTTCGTAAGAAAAAACAGGCAATTTCAATTTTTGATGAAATTTCAAAGACGGAAATTCCAGTTGTATCATCTGAATCGTTATTGCTTAAAAAATCGTCCTCAATTAAACTTATTCTTTCAGTATTAAAATTAAATCTTTATCCAGAAAACTCTATTGAAAGAATAAATATTTGCAGATACTTCATTGAGAAAAATTTTTCAAATCAAACATCATCTCATCAGCTTCTCAAAGAATCTTTAGTGGGCTCTTTAGATGATTTCTCAAAATTTTTACAAAAACAATTTGAGAAATCATTTGATCCAAAAGTAATTCGAAACTCAAATTTTAATGAATTAATCGAAACATATATTTCTAGTTTAGGATTACTTAATGAGTTTGACAATCATCTTGAATTCTTTTTGGATTACTGTCATGATTTTTCAATTCAATCAAATGGTAATGTTTATAATTTTTTAAAAAAATGGGAAAAAGATTCTGAGAATCTAACTATTCCTTTACCTGAAGATAATCAAGCAGTAAGAATTATGACTATTCATGTTGCTAAGGGTTTAGAGTTTCCAGTAGTAATTTTACCATTTTTTTATTCGGACTTTCAGCCAGATTCAAGGATAAAAAGACAGACTTGGTATCCAATAGAATTTAATTATTCAAAAATAGACTATGGAAGAATTAATTTTTCATCAAGATTGGAAAGTTATGGTGAAATTGGTAAAATTATTTCAGACAATGATAAACTAGAGAATGAATTAGACGCATTTAACACTTTGTATGTTGCTTTGACAAGAGCATCAAATAAAATAGTTGTAATAACTACATTTTTTGAGAAGATAAGAATTCAAAAAAATTATGCACAATTATTTATTGATTTTGTTTTGAGTCAAGGCTCTAAACCAAGTTTTAGAAAGCCTTTCGTTTTTGGATCTGAATTTTTTCAGAACATCAATAAATTAGAAACTAATTCAAAAAATAATATTCTAAAGCCACATGTGAACTTTGATTGGAAAAAACTTATTAAAAGTGATGTTTATTCAAAAACAAATGAAAAAAGACTAACTGGTATTGTATTGCATAAATTATTATCCAAAGTTAAATTTGAGTCTGATATAAAAGAAGCTGTAGAGTTATCAATTAATGAAGGATTGATAAATACTGATGAGAAGAATAATTTCACCAAACTATTAAAAAAAATTATAAAAAATAAATCTTTAAATCACTTGTTTAAGTTAGGTAATACAGTTTTCACAGAAAAGGAAATTTTATTGCCTGGGATTGGAATTATAATTCCTGACAGGATTGTTATATCTAATAAATACTGTACAGTGATTGACTATAAAACTGGAAAGCCAAAGACTAAAGATAAAAATCAAATCATTAATTATTCTAAAAATTTAGAGGCAATTTTGGAGCTTCCTACTTATTCACTCTTAGTTTATTTGAATAAAAAAATAGAAATCGTTGAAGTAGTTAATCATAAAAAATCTATTAAATAGCCAATGAACAGTTTTTTAGATAATGTAGCAAAAAATATTATTGATGAAAATTATGATTTTCATAAAATTAAAATCATTTTACCTAGTAATAGAGCCTCACTTGTTTTAAGAAATAAGCTAATAAACAAAATAAAAAAACCAGTAATATCTCCTGATATAATAAGTATATCTGAATTTATAAATGAATTATCAGGAATTAAAAAAATCGAAAACACATCTGTTGTTTTTGAATTATACTTAATATATCGAAAAATAATTCCAAAAAAAGATCAACAAAATTTTGATGAGTTTACAGGTTGGGCTCCAATTTTAATCAATGATTTTAATTTAATTGATAGCTATCTGGTTGATCCTAATTCTCTATTTTCATCAATGATTTCTGCACAAGAAATTAATGAATGGGCCCAAAATGATAATTTNGATTCAAAAACCAAGTTAGGTCTTAAGTTTTGGAAAAATGTNCCNGTTTTATATTCTTCTTTAAGAACACATCTCATAAAAAATAAAATTGGAACAAATGGNATGCAATTTAGGGAGGCAATTAAACATTTAGAGTTATATATGACCGAAAATAATAAGTTTCATTATTTCATTGGGTTTAACATGTTAAATACTGCTGAGAGTAATATAATTCAAGAGTTTATTTCTCAGAAAAAGGGAAAAGTTTTATGGGATTTAGATAAAGAGTTTTTTGAAGATAATAAACATTCTGCAGGAAATTTTATTAGATCATATTATAAAAAATGGAAATGTCTTAGAGGAAAAAAGCCAGAAGGATTATCATCCAACTATAAAAAAAATAAAACATTTCATATTATTCAGGCGTCAAACAAAATAAGCCAATCAAAATATGTTGGGCAAATATTGAATGATTGGAAATACAAGAAAGATTTATACAATAAAGCTGTAGTATTGGGGGATGATAAAACTCTTTTTTCAGTTTTATCTGGAATAAATTTAAATACAGATAAATGGAACGTAACTATGGGGTTACCTATTTCCAATTCATCAATATCTTCCTTAATAGATGTGATTTTTGAAATGCACATCAATGCATTTGAAGAGAAATATACTTTTGATGATGTTTTATCAATTTTAAATGATATAATAGTCAGAAATCAACTTAAAAAAGAAAAAATAAATTTAAAAAGTTTAATCAGTGATATACAAAAATATAACTATAGTCTATTTCCACAATGTAACTTATATAATAGTAAAGAATCTTTTCAATACATTTTATTTAAGGGCGTAAAATCAAGTTCAGAGTTATTAAAAAAATTAAATAATGTAATTAAATATCTTGAAAAAGCAGATCATTTTAAAGAGGCTGGATCATTTATTTTAAAAGAAATTAATATTATTAAAAATATAATAGTAAAACTTTTTAATTATTCGGAGAAAATAAAAAATATACCATTTAAGGTTTTACATTCTATATTTAAAGAGTCATTTAAAGAAAATAAATTAAATTTTTCAGGAGATTCAAGTTCCTCCTTACAAATAATGAGTCTTCCCGAAACAAGACTAATAGATTTTGATTCTGTGGTAATAACGAATGTAAATGAGGGTATTTTACCAAAAGGAAAATCAAATGATAGTTTTTTGCCTTTTGAAATAAAAAAACATTTTCAACTTCCAACGTTTTTAGATTATGATGATAAAGATGCTTATCAGTTTTATAGATTGATTCAAAATGTTGATGATCTATATTTACTTTATAGTATTAGTGAAAAAGGTCTAGGAGGGACAGAAAAAAGCAGATTTATCTATCAATTAGAACATTTTTTAAAACCAAATCATAAATTAAATTTTCTGAAGATAAAGACTTCTTTCAAAAAGAGTTCAATTTTTAAGGTTGACAAGTCCAATGAGATTATAGATATATTAAAGTTAATTGTAAAAAGAGGACTTTCACCATCAGCATTAACTAGCTTTATGACTAATCCTCTAGAGTTCTATTATAAAAGAATTCTTAAAATAAGGGACTTTGACAATCTATACCCAGTAATTGAACCAAAAGATAAAGGAAATATTGTTCATGAAACCATGGAAGAGATATATAAGCCTTTTTTAAACAAAGAAATCACACTTCCTGACTATCAATTAATTATAAATGAATTACCTCATATATTGGAAGAAAAATTTAAGTTGATATATGGGGGGAATCCAAAAAGAACAGGATACAACTACTTGATATATGAAGAGTTATTAAAACAATGTAATGAGTTTTTAATCACTGAAAGAACTCTTATTGAAAAAGGTAATAAATTAAATATCCTATCATTAGAAAAAAAAATCGAATATAATATAGAGATAGAAGGGCTAACATGCCCTGTCAAGATAATTGGAACAATTGATAGAATTGACCAATGGAATGGACAATTAAGAATATTAGATTATAAAACTGGATCAGTAAATATTGATCGCTTAAGATTTTCATCAAATTTTTCTTTTAACGAACTTAAAAATCTAAGAATAAAAGAATATCGTTCTCTTTTTCAGCTATTGCTTTATTCTTATGTTTATTTTAAGCAAAACTCATTAAAATCAATTCAAGCAGGAATAATTCCGTTAAAATCCCCAAAAGATTATTTTTATCCAGTTTCCACATCATTTTATAAACGAAATGGAGCTAAAAGTCTTTTATCTTCTGAAACTTTTGAGCAATTTGAAAAAGAATTAGCGATTCAGATTAAAAATTTATTTGATGAAAATATACCATTCATGGCTAATGATTCAGAATAATTTTTTATAATAGCGGTATAGTTTCTGAGAATTATGACAAAAAAAAATGATTTTGATAAAATAGACACAAACAAAGATGGTGTTATTTCAGAAGAAGAGTTTTCTAAAGCATCAAAATCAGCTGGTGTTGAAAAAGAAAAACTTAATTGGTTTTTAAGATTAATAACACTTGGAGATCGTTTTTCTCTGGGAGACTTTTTTGATCGTGCCAAAAAAGGTTTTGTTGAATTTTTAATTGTATTTTTTGGAGTATTAGTTTCCTTCGGAGTTGAACAAAAAGGCGATGACTTCGAA
The DNA here is from genome assembly GCA_002690805.1 of Flavobacteriaceae bacterium. Classification (GTDB taxonomy): domain Bacteria; phylum Bacteroidota; class Bacteroidia; order Flavobacteriales; family Flavobacteriaceae; genus Marivariicella. The sequence goes on along the minus strand of NZFW01000031.1, from coordinate 1,297 downwards.
GATAGAGAATGGAATATTGAAAACCTTCATAATTTAAAAGCCGAGATGGATTCAATAAAGATTTATACAATAAGCTTTCAAGAACAATATGATTATATTATTTCAGAATATCAGGATCTGTATGATAAATGGGACAAGGATGATAAGTATAATTTTATATGGATATATGGAAAAAATGATTATGATTTCCCTTTAAAATTATATACGAATCGTAATCCGTTTAATCCCCCTAGAGTAGTTTATGATGCTATCAAATTAGATGGTACATTTCGTTTTTTAGGATCTGAAATTGGACAATCAGTTTATAAAACCTACGAAGGGTTAGAGCTTAAATATTTAAAAATAAATACAGATAAAGAAGAAGAGGTTTTTACAAAAAAGTTTAATGATAGGGTTGACAGTAAATGGGTTTTTGATCTAGATTACATAGATTTTGATTCACCACAATTCTGGATAAAAAATAGAGAATACATTAAAAAGGATCAATACGTAAAATATAATCTTTTTAAAAGATTAGAGCTTTGGAGACAAACTGCAGGGCAATTTAAAGATTATTTAAAAGTCATCGATTCAAGTATAGAAATTGTTGAAAAAGAAATTGAACAAAAAGAATCAGAATTTACTATTGTTTATTGGGTTTTTTAAAATACTCTTCAACTAATCCAGCACTAATTTTACCTGAAATCAGTGAAGGAGGAACTCCAGGTCCAGGAACCGTCAGTTGGCCTGCAAAGTACAATCCTTTTACTTTTTTGCTTTCTATTTTAGGTCTTAAAAAAGCAGTTTGAAATAGTGTCATTGCCATTCCATAAGCATTACCTTTATATGAGTTGTAGTCGGAAATAAATTCATTTAAACAAAATGATTCTTTAAATAAAATATGTTTTTTAATTTCTTGACCTGTTCTTTCTTCTAAACGATTTATTACAATATCAAAATATTTTGTTCTTAAATCTAAATTATCTTCCAGTCCTGGAGCTATAGGAATTAGAATAAAACAAGCTTCTTTTCCTTTAGGAGCCATAGTTGAATCGGATTTTGATGGAAAATTTGCATAGAACAAAGGATTTTCTGGCCACCTTGGATTATCATATATTTCCGAAGCATGTTTATCAAAATCTACATCAAAAAATAAGGTGTGATGAGCAACATCACTCACTTTTTTATCAAGGCCTATATAAAAGAGCAGCGAGGATGGTGCGAAGGTTTTTTTATTCCAGTATTTTTCACTGTAGGCTCTCAAACTTGAATTCAAAAGAGTTTCTGTATGATGGTAATCTGCACCACTTAATATTGC